>JBBSLI010000014.1:0-103458 GCA_038255395.1 Solirubrobacterales bacterium | reverse complement strand
GTCAACCAACCCCTTTGCCGCCTCCCTCGCTCGATCGCTTGACCAGCGAGGGTCCGGCTACGCCCGGACGCCTCCGCCACACGACCCGGGGGTCAGAATTCAACCGGCAGAGGGGGGTCAGTTTTCACCCGGCGCCGACACCCGCACACGATCCCAACCGACCGTCAGGAAGGCCGGGTCGCGGATGAGGTTGAACAGGTCATCAAACCGACGATCAGGCCTGTCGGTCGCCCACTGGTGCAGCTTGGTCTGGATCTCCAGTACCCGAGACCGTGCCTCGTCGAGACTCGGCCACGGAGCGTCGGTATTCACCAACGACCTCCTGATCTTCCAATCCTCAAGCGGCTGGCTCGCTGGGTCCCTTCGCCATGTGGCCGGCTTTCCCGGCCTCGGACTACTACGGACCCTCCGCCCCGTCCCGGTGCCATCAGCCGACAACGGGCCTGCCCGTCACCGCGCCAAGGCACGATCACGGGCGACTCCGGGACGGTTCCCACGTTCACCATCTCTCGATCGACGGGGTCGGCGCCCAGCTCTTCCCCTGACAGCATCGCCACGCCTACGCCGCAGGCTTTCAGCATGGCCTCACCACCGACTGCATTAGGTCGGCTACGGAGTCGCCGCCCGCGACCGCGAAGGCGTGCGCTGCTATCCGGCCCACATCCACCAGATTCGAGCCGGTGTCACTCTTGAGGGGGTTCAACCGCTGGTTCACTCTCGTTACGCCTTTCCGTCTCGCTGAGCGAGCACTGGGCCGTCTGGCAGTACCGGCCCGCCTCGCCTTCGTCGGGGCTGCTTCCCACCCTCACCTGCGTTTCCAGGATCAGGCTGCCCCCAGCTTCAACCGAGCTGCTGCGACAACCCGGAGGCGGAGTCCTTTCATCTCCGCTCGATCAATGGCGCCTCGTGGCGCACAATGCTGTGGTGACGCGCATGGGAACGACCTCCGGCTCGCAGGACCTCGATAGCCCGGCAGCCTACGTCGCAACCGTGCGCGTCCTTTGAACTCCGCACCGGCACGAAAACTGCAGCATTGACCGGGAAATCCGGCGACCGATCACCCAGATCACCCTCGGAGCCCCCGAATAGATCAAGACACAAGCCGGCCGCGATTAGGACACGAGCATCGTCTCGTGTCCTAATCAGCGCTACATCCTCGCGCCAATTGCACGACACCTCGATCCGCGCGGTGGGCGTCATAACCGGTCCGCCGGCGCCGTAGATGAGCGCCGGTGCGCTCGTGTCCTGTTCCGTGTCCTAATGAACGACGCTTGTGGGCACGAGCAGGCCGCGCCGCATGCGGCGGCCGCGTCGGGTCGTCAGGCGTGGGGGCATCTCCCTCGTGGCGCCGCAAGCCGGGCCGTGCACCCGCGGGTTATGGCGGCCGTGATGCGGTCGGAGCGATGAGCGGCCCGGCATGTCGACGCGGTCGCGGACGCTCTCTGGTTCTGACATCAGCGGGACCGGCTGACCGGTCGTGAGCGAGGGCCTCTGCGGTCGCACAACGGGGTGCTACAAGGGGCTGGCCGGCCCGCGGGGGCGTGTCTTCATGTCGCATGCTGGGTTGGGCTTTGGACATGACCAACGCGACCCGCGCCGTCGATCACCGATCGCCGGTTTGCCTCGTGGTGGACCACGAATAAGTGCCTGACCGGGAGTTATGCCAAAGTTCTTGAGGCGTGCCGGCCGCTCCCAGAAGATTGACATATCCTCTGTTTCATCCGGACTCCCAGAAGCCGAGTCCGCTGGTTCTCAGCCATGACGAGTTCGTGGCGGCGTTTCCTGGCGAGAGCGACTACGTCGAGTTCAAGCAGGGGATATCCGGCGGGCAGCTGCAGAACACCGCGGTTGCGTTCTCCAACGCGCAAGGCGGCGTGATCCTGATCGGCGTGCGCGACGACGGCTCAGTCGCGGGCCGCGCTCTTGATGCCGGGACGGCAGACGACATCCACAACGCGCTGCACTCCGCGCGAGACGTCGGCCGATACGCGATCAGCCAAGTCGTCGTTGACGGCAAGCCCGTAACGATCCTCTCCGTCGCGCGGCGACGCGAAGGGTTCGCGCAGACATCAAGCGGCGTGGTCCGGGTGCGGCGCGGGACGCGCGACGACGCGTTATTCGGCGCAGACCTCGTGCACTTCGCCAACGAGCGCACCAGCGCCCGATACGAGACGACAGCGATCACGGCGACGCTGGAGGATGTCTCACCGTCACTGCGCAGCGAGGTCGGGCGGGCGCTGGCGATCGGTCGCGTGACGGCCGAGCGTCTTCGTACCACCGAACTTGCCGTCGACGAGCAGCTCACCGTCGCCGGTGCGCTGTACCTCCTCGACGACCCGGCTGCCGTCCTCGGCAAGACCTTCGTCGAGGTACTGCGCTACCCCGACGACACCAGCGTCGACTACGACCGACGCGACGAGATCAGCGGCCCGATCCACCACGTACTCCCACAGGCCGTCGACCGCATTATCGACGAACTCGGCACCGAGATGGTCGTCCTCGGGACGCGTCGCTACGAACTGCCGCGGATCCCCGACGTCGTGCTTCGCGAGGCGCTGGCCAACGCGCTCGCACATCGCAGCTACGAGAACGCCGGGACGGCGGTCCGCGTCGAACTGCGACCCGGGGCAGTCGTCGTCCGCTCGCCGGGCGGCCTGCCCGAACCGGTCACCGTCGAGAACATCCGCGAGACGAACGCCGCCCGCAACCTCGTCGTCATCCGCATTCTCCGCGCCCTCGGGCTCGCCGAAGACGCGGGCCGCGGCGTCGACGTCATGCAGGACACAATGGCCGCGGAAATGCTCGAGCCACCGCTGTTCATCGACAACGGCCACGAAGTCGTCGTCGAACTACCTATCCGAAGCGCCGTTGCACCGGCCGAGCGCGCCTGGATCCACGAGCTCGAGCGACGCGGAACGCTCCGCGGACGCGACCGGATCGCGCTCGTCCACGCGGCACGCGGCGAAACGCTCACCAACAAACGCATCCGGCAGCTCACCGGAGCCGACGCAGACACGGCACGCGACGTCCTGCACCGCCTCCGCGACGAAGGATTCCTCGAACAGCACGGCCAGCGCGGTGGGGCGACATACCGCCTCAGCGGCAACCTCCACGCACCCGCCGGCCTACTTCTGAGCCCCGACGAACTCGCCGACCTCATCGCAGACCTCGCCGCCGAGGGGCCCATCACGAACGCCGACGTGCGATCCGCGACCGGCCTCGACCGCGTCGAAACGCTCGCGGTCCTCGAGCGCCTCGTCAACAGCGGACGCCTAGTCAGAACCGGACAGCGACGCGGCACCCGCTACCAACAACCCTGACCACCAAGAGGACACGGACGCGCCCTCGTGTCCGTATCAGCGCTACATCCGCGCGCTATTTGCGGACATCTCGCCGTGGAGCGACCCATGCTCAAACCCGTTGATTTACAGGGGGTTCCCGGGTGTTCGAGTGTTTCGCGCATCTGTCTGAAAATCGTGGTGTCCCCGGTTCGAGTCCGGGTCTCGCCATCGAAGGGTCTGCGGGGATTTCGCGGATCCGGTTCCCATCGGCGCCGAGCCGTGCGGACGGAATGGCGACCGGTGCCCAAGTCGCCGTAGCTACTTCCCGCGGATAAAGTCGCCGCCAGCCTCATAGCCGGCGCCGAGCACAGCGAGGTCTCCAGCGACGACGGTTCAACCGAAGTCCGGTGTCTTGGCCGGGAGCACGTCATCAGGCGTTTTTCCGCGGCAAGTAGCTAGTCCGAGACGCCCGGCCCAACCCCATTGGAACTCGTCGGGAACGTGCGGATCTTCTTCATCCACCACGTGACGTGGTCGATCAACTCGATCTGCCACGTCTTCGGGCGCCGCCGCTTCGACATCGAGGACGAGTCGACGAACGACGACTGGCTCGCACTCGTGACGTTCGGCGAGTCCTGGCACCACAACCACCACGCGTTCCCGCGCTCCGCCCGCCAGGGCCTCGGGCGCTGGGAGCTCGACCCCTCGGCGAGGTTCATCTGGATGCTCGAGAAGGCCGGGATCGCAAGCAATGTGGTGCGGATCACGCCCGAGCGCCGGCGCGAGAAGCTTGTCGGCGCGCGTCCCACCGGCGCCGCCGAGACCCGCGCAGCGGCGTAGCCGGCCGCTCGCGAGGCCGGCGCGCTGTCAGTCGTCTGCGTCGTCGTCGCCGGCCCGCACCACGAGCAGGAGGTCGTCGGCGTCGACGTGCGTTCCAACGGCGGCCACGACCTCCTCGACCACGCCGTCGATCTCGGCGAACACCGCCGTCTCCATCTTCATCGCCTCGATCGTGGCCAGACGGTCCCCCCGCGCCACACGCTGGCCCGCGGCGACCGAGAGCGAGACGACCACGCCCCGCATGGGCGCGCCGATGTGGCCCGGGTCATCCGCGTCGGCCTCACGCCGCGTCGGCGGGGCCGCGAGCCCGCGGTCGCGGACCTTCACCGCACGCGGCTGGCCGTTGAGCTCGAAGAAGATCGAGCGCAGGCCCTCGGAGTCGGGCTCGCCCACGGCCAGGAAGCGGACGATCAGGACGACGCCCTGCTCGAGCTCGATGGCGAGCTCCTCGTCCTGGCGCAGGCCCCAGAAGAAGACGGGAGTCGGCAGCACGCTGACGTCCCCGTACAGGCGCTGAAAGCCGGCGAACTCGACGAACACCTTCGGATACATGAGGTAGGAGGCGAGATCCTCGTCGCTGACAGGGCGATCGATCTCACGCTGCAACTCGTCGCGCGTCGCATCGAGGTCGACGGGCTCCAGCGCCTCGCCCGGGCGCACGCGCAAGGGCTCGCGACCTTTGAGCACCTTGCGCTGCAGTCCCTCGGGGAACCCGCCCGGGGGCTGGCCCAGGTCACCGTGGAAGTACTCGACGATCGACTCCGGGAAGGCGATCTCCCGCGCCGGGTCGAGCACGTCATCGGCGCTGAGGTCGTTGGTCACCATCAGCACGGCGAGGTCGCCGACCGCCTTTGAGGTCGGCGTGACCTTGATGATGTCGCCGAGCATCCGGTTGCACTGCGCATATGCCCGCGCCACCTCGGGCCACCGGCCTTCGATGCCGAGCGCGTGCGCCTGCTGGCGCAGGTTCGTGTACTGGCCGCCCGGCATCTCGTGCTCGTAGACCTCCGAGGCACCCGCTCGCATGGGGCTCTCGAACCCGGCGTAGTAGGTGCGTACCGTCTCCCAGTACGTCGCCGCCTGGTCCAGCGCCTCGCGCGGCAGGCCGGTGTCGCGCTCGGTGTGGCGCAGCGCCTCGACGATCGCTCCCAGGTTCGGCTGCGAGGTGAGACCGCTCATGGGGTCCATCGCGGCATCGACCGCATCCACACCGGCCTCGGCGGCGGCGAGCACGCTGGCCGCCGAAGCGCCACTCGTGTCGTGGGTGTGGAAGTGGATCGGGATGCCGACCTCCTCGCGCAGCGCCCGCACAAGGCGCCGGGCCGCCTCGGGCCTGCAGAGGCCGGCCATGTCCTTGATCCCGAGCACGTGCGCTCCGGCCGCCTCGAGCTCCCGTGCCAGGCCGACGTAGTAGCCGAGGTCGTACTTGGACCGCGCCGGGTCGAGGATGTCGCCGGTGTAGCAGATCGCCGCCTCGCAGAGGGCGCCCGACTCCAGCACGGCGTCGATCGCCACGCGCATGTTCTCGACCCAGTTCAGCGAGTCGAACACGCGGAACAGGTCGACCCCGGTCGCCGCGGCACGGGCGACGAAGAAGCGCACGACGTTGTCCGGATAGTTCGTGTAGCCGACCGCGTTGGAGGAGCGCAGCAGCATCTGCAGGAGGATGTTCGGCACCCGCTCGCGCATCCGTGCGAGCCGATCCCACGGGTCCTCATTCAGAAAGCGCATGGCGACGTCGAACGTGGCCCCGCCCCAGCACTCCAGCGACAGGAGCCCGTCCAGCCGGCGCGCGTACAACGGGGCGATGCGGAGCAGGTCGTGGGTGCGGACGCGCGTCGCCAAGAGCGACTGGTGGGCGTCGCGGAAGCTCGTGTCGGTGAGCAGCAGGCGATCCTGGTCGCGCATCCAGCGTGCGAAGCCTTCGGGACCGAGCTCGTTGAGCAGACCACGCGTGCCCAGCCCCAGCTGCGGGGTGTGGGGAACGGCCGGTAACGGCGCGGGCGGGAGCGGCCCGGGGTCCGGCTGCCCCTGCACCGCCGGGTTGCCGTTGACCAGCACGTCCCCGACGAAGGCGAGCAGGCGCGTGCCCCGGTCCTGGTGTGGCGCGAAGTCGAAGAGCTCGGGCGTCTCGTCGATGAACCGCGTCGTCACATCGCCGGAGTTGAAGCGTGGGTGCGTGATGAGCGCGTTGAGGAAGAGCAGGTTCGTCTTGACCCCGCGGATGCGGTACTCGCGCAGCGCTCGGCTCATCCGCGCCACGACCTCGTCGGGGGTCGGGGCCCACGCGGTGATCTTCTCGAGCAGGGAGTCGTAGAACGGCGTGACCACGCCGCCGACGTGGGAGGTGCCGCCATCCAGGCGGATGCCGAACCCGGTGGCCTCGCGCTTGGTGCTGATGCGCCCGTAGTCGGGGATGAACTCGTTCTCGGGATCCTCGGTCGTCACGCGGCATTGCAGCGCGTGGCCGTTGAGCCGGATGTCCGCCTGGGCCGGGAGCCCGCCTTCGGGCGTGCCGATCAGGGCGCCCTCGGACACGCGGATCTGCGCCTTCACGAGGTCGATGCCCGTGACCATCTCGGTGACCGTGTGCTCCACCTGGATGCGCGGGTTGACCTCGATGAAGAAGAAACTTCCGCTGTCGATGTCCTGCAGGAACTCCACCGTGCCCGCGTTGCGGTAGCCCGCCTCGCGAGCGAGTCGCACGGCGGCCCCGCAGAGCTCCTCGCGGGTCTCGCTGTCAAGCGCCGCCGCCGGCGCCTGTTCCACGACCTTCTGGTGGCGCCGCTGCACCGTGCAGTCACGCTCGTAGAGGTGGACCACCTCGCCGGACTCGTCGGCCAGGATCTGGACCTCCAGGTGACGTGCCCGCTGCACGAGGCGCTCGAGGAACACGTCGTCGCGTCCGAAGGCGGCGCGCGCCTCCCGTCGCGCCGCGGCGACCTGCTCGACGAGGTCGGACGGGTCAAGGACCACGCGCATGCCGCGTCCGCCGCCGCCCCAGCTTGCCTTGACCATCACGGGGCAGCCGACTTCGGCGCCGAGTCGCTGCACCTCGCTGTCGTCGTCGGGCAGCGGTCCCGTGGCCGGCATGACGGGCACGCCCGCCCGCTGCGCCAGCGCGCGCGCTGACACCTTGTCGCCAAGTCCCTGCATGACCGAGGCGGGCGGGCCGATCCAGACGATGCCCGCCGCCACGCAGGCGGCGGCCAGGTCAGGGTTCTCAGACAAGAAGCCGTAGCCCGGGTGGATGGCGTCGACGCCGGCGTCGGTCGCCACCTGGACGATCTCCTCGATCCCCAGGTAGGCCTGCACCGGCTCCTTGCCTCTGCCCACGAGGTAGGACTCGTCGGCCTTGAAGCGATGCAGCGCGAAACGGTCCTCGCGCGAGTAGATGGCGACGGTCTTCACCCCCAACTCGTCCGCGGCCCGGAAGATCCGAATGGCGATCTCACCGCGGTTGGCGACCAGCAGCTTGCGGATCTTCCGCGACACCGGCTGGGTCATGCTCGCTCCAGCGTCCGCCGCATGCCTCGCTGCACCGCCTCGATGACGTCAGGCCGCAGCCGGGCCCGCTCCTCGTCGTCGACCTCGTCTGGGCGCGCCTCGAGCTCGTCGAGGTCCAGGTAGGGGCATTCCCCACGGATGACGATGGCCTCGAGCACGAACACCGCCCGCCGCTCGGCCTCCGTGTGAAACGCGATCGTCCGCATCGCGAAGCCGTGCTCCAGGTTCAGGTCGCGCACCGCGCGGATGAGGCGCACCGCGGCCTCGCCCCGGTTGACGATCGCAACGCGCGTGCAGCCGGCGTTCCCCTCCGAAGACCCCATTCGCGTGTCGCTCGGCCTACTCAAGGACGACGATCACGAGATCGATGGGTCGAGCGCCGAGCCGCTCACCGCGCCGGCCACAACGGCCGGGAAGCGGCCGCGCGCGCTGGCGGCGAATCATCTCGCCACGCTTCGCCGCAGCCGCCGTATCACCATGAGCCGGACAATAGCCGGGGCGCTGAAATCCGGGCGTGACGTTGAGCATCCGGCGTGGCGTCTCGCGCCTACGGCTCGCTCGAAGCGCGAGTCCAACGGGGTTCGGTATCCCGGCGGCCGCATCGCCTGTATCGAGCGGGGTCACGACGCGGGTTGCGATGCGGCCGTGCGGGTATGTCCGCTCGGTGAGGTCCACGGGGCCAGCGACGGCGCTGCTCGACCGCGACGTAGCACCCGGATCCGTCGACGAGGGGCAGTCTGGCGCGCCGGACTGACGGCGCGGGCGTTCGGGCCCGGGCGCGCTGTCACGCGATCGTCGAGTGGTGCATCTCTGTGTCTCAGACAAAGAAATGCACCACTCGAGCGTCTCCGAGGTCGCCATGTTCGCGTGCACGTCGTCCGGGTCGGCGGCGCGAACCCGGCCACGCGCTTCGCGAACCGCTCGCGACGGACGAGCGCCGCGGCGCGGCGCGCCCCGCCCCGCCCCGCCCCGTCGTCTCCGCGACGGCCGGCGGCCCGACACCCACGAGAGGGGTGACCACCACCACGATCGTCGTCGTCGGCTGGACGGTCGCGAGCATCACCGGCGTGTCGCCAAGCCACGCCGTGTTCTGGGAGGCGCTCGCGATCGCCGCGGTGAGCATCTTCCAGTCGCTGCTGCCGATCGCGATCTTCGCCTGGCAGCGCGCTGGTCGCCGGCGGGAGGTGGCGCCGTGATCCTCGTCGTGCGCACGCGGCTCGCCATGCTCGCGGCGGGCATGATCGCGCTGGCGACGCTCGGCGCCGACAGCGCGCCCGAGAGCGCCGGCCGGCCGGGTGGCACGGACGTCGCGATCCTGCCGAGCCCGCACATCCACCTCGGCGAGCGCCACGCCCCGTACGACTCCGTGCCGCCGACCTCGGGCCCGCACCACCCCGACACCGTCGGGACGGGGGTCTACCGCGAGGAGCTGCGCGAAGAGATCCAGGTGCACGTGCTCGAGCACGGCCACGTGCTCGTCCAGTACGCACCCCAGCTCGGCGCGGCGGAGGTCCGCGAGCTCGAGCGCCTCGGCGGCCGCTACGACCACGGGGAGTGGCGCGGCGCCGACCGTCCCGCGAGCCAGCGGCTCGGCCGCCCGCGCTGATCCCCGCCGGCGTCCATGGATGTCGCGGTGCGACGGGCCCGCTTGGCGTCGCAGCGCAGCCCAGCGCGCCGCGAGACTGCCCGCGGGCGGCGTGTCGACACGACGGCCGGCTCGCTAGAACCTGAAGCTGCGCATGATCTTCGCCACGCGCTCCTCGACCTGCCGGATGCTCTCGTCGAACTCGCCGGCCTCGAACGTCAGCGGATGACCGTTCGGGCATTGCAGCGCCGAGGCCTGCCGGGCCTCGCCGACGGTGGTGTGCAGCGACGATCCGCAGACGTCGCAGGACAGCTCCATGGGCTTGCCGTCCATGAAGCCGGAGGTACCTGTGCTCATGCACCCATGGTAAGCGGCCCCGGGCGGCAGACGCGTCGCCCGCCGCACTACACCCGGCACGGCAGGCGAAACCGCACGCACGTGCCCTGCTCCGCGTCGGCCAGCCAGATCCGCCCGCCGTGGGCCTCGACGATCGCCCGCGAGATCGCGAGCCCGAGACCCGCGCCGCCGTCGGTTCGCGCCGTCTGATCGCCGCCGCGGAAGAACGGCTCGAAGACGTGCGCGCGCTCGTCGCCCACGATCCCGGGCCCGGAGTCGGCGACCTCGATCTCGATCGCGTCCGCGCTCGCCGCGACCGTCCGCACGACGACGCTGCCGTCGGCCGGCGTGTGGCGGATGGCGTTCTGGATGAGGTTGAACAGGACCCGCTGGATCTGCTCGGGGTTGGCCTCGGCAGCGGCCAGCCGCGGCGCCAGCTCGGCGTACACCACGACCGCGCAGGCGTCGGCGTGTGGACGCATCGCGTCGATCGTCTCCTCGACGAGCTCGTCGAGCATCACCCGCTCCATCTCCCAGCGGATCTCGCCGGACTCCAGCCGCGACAGCTCGAACAGGTCGTCGATCAGCGCGCTCAGCGCGTGCACGTTGGTCGAGATCCGACCCAGGTACTCGCGCCGCATCGCGGGGTCGGTCACGAGGTCGTCGTCGAGCGCGTCGACCAGCAGGCGCAGCGACGTCAATGGCGTGCGCAGATCATGCGACACCGCCGCGATCAGGTTGCGCCGCGCGCGCTCCTCCGAGGCGAGCGTGGAGACCATCGCGTCCACGTCGGCGCCGAGCCGCGCGAGCTCGTCGCGACCGGCAAGCCCCGCGCTCACGTCGCGCCGGCCGTGGCGGACGGCCTCGAGCGTCGTGCGCACGGCGTCGACGTCGGCGAGCGCGCGGCGGCCGAGCAGGCGTCCGGCCCACAATCCGAGCACGCCGGTGTACGCGGCGACGAGGACGGTGAAGAACGCGTCGTGCCCGGAGACGAACATGAGCTGCACGAACACGCCGACCGCGATCGCCAGCTGCGCGGCCGCGACTGCCGCGAGCACGGCGAACTGCCGTCGCAGCCCACCGATGCGAGCGCGCGCCGCGACGATCGCATGCGTCGCGAGCACGGTCGCGACCCCGAGCGGGATGAGGATCAGCAGGCTCGTGATGCCCGCCGACAGGCCGTAGCCGAGCGCCGCGAGGGCGGCCACGACCGCCGCCGCCAGTCCGGCGAACGCGAGGCTGCGGGTCACGGCGAGAACCGGTAGCCGACGCCCCAGACCGTGTCGACGTAGCGCGGCCGCGCCGGGTCGGGCTCGATCTTCGCGCGCAGCCGGCGGATGTGGACGGTCACGGTCGACGTGTCGGTGTAGAACGAGTAGCGCCACACGAGGTCCATCAGCTGGTTGCGCGTGAAGGCCTGACCAGGGTGGCGGGCGAGGAACAGCAGCAGCTCGAACTCGCGCTGCGTGAGCGCCATCTCCTCGCCGCCGACGGTCACGCGCCGTGCCGTCGCGTCGATCACGAGCTCGCCGAACCGCAGCGGCTCCTCGACGCCCGGCGAGGTGTCCAGGCGGCGCAGGACCGCGTCGACGCGCGCCACGAGCTCGGCCGGCGAGAACGGCTTGACGACGTAGTCGTCGGCGCCGAGGCGCAGCCCGACGACGCGGTCGGACTCCTCGCCGCGAGCGGTCAGCAGGATGATCGCCGTGGTGTCGCGCTCGCGCTCGCGTACGCGGCGCATGACCTCCAGGCCGTCGATGCCGGGCAGCATGAGGTCGAGCACGATGAGGTCCGGCGCCTCGGCGTTGACGGCCGCCACCGCCGCGTGGCCGTCGCCCGCGATCTGCGTCCTGTAGCCCGCGCGCTCGAGGTAGCGGCAGAGCACCTCGGTGATCGTGGGCTCGTCGTCGACGACGAGGATGTGCCCGCGGGTGTGGTCTGCGTTCGCCATCTGCGTCGATGGTCGCACCTGGCGGCCGATTCGTCGCGCGTTCAGGACGTCGTTCATCGGCTGTTCATGACGCCGGCGCGCGCAGGGCGGCGGTCGCGAACTCGGCCATTCCTGCCGCAAACGGCTCGCGCGCGGTGAACCCGAGCTCCCGCGCGGCCCGCTGAGCGCCGGCGAACACGTGGCGCACATCACCGAGCCGGTACTCGCCGGTCACCACCGGCGCGGGCGCGCGGCCATCGCCGGCGGCATGCAGGGCGGCGGCCATCTCACCGACGCTGCGCGGCGTCCCGCTGGCGACGTTGAAGGCGCCCGGGACGGGCTCGGGGCCCGCCGTCAGCGCGAGCACGTTGGCGCGGGCGACGTCGCGCACGTGGACGAAGTCGCGCAGCTGGCCGCCGTCCTCGAACACGCGCGGGGCGCGCCCCGCCGCCAGCGCGCTCGCGAAGATCGAGGCGACGCCGGCGTACGGCGTGTCGCGCGGCATCCGCGGGCCGTAGACGTTGTGGTAGCGCAGGGCCGTGACGGGCACGCCGGTCTCGCGGCTGAACGCCGCCGCGAGGTGCTCCTGGTGAAGCTTCGTCGCGGCGTAGACGTTGCGCGGGTCGACGGGCGCGTCCTCGGGGATGCTGCGCGCCTGCAACGGCGCGCCGCACTGCGGGCACGGCGGCTCGAAGCGCCCGGCCCGCAGGTCGGCCTCATGCCGCGGCCCCGGCCGCACGAGGCCGTGCTCGATGCACGCGTAGCGGCCCTCCCCGTAGACGACCATGCTCGACGCGAGCACGAGGCGGCCGCGGAAGCGCGCCCGCGCGAGCTCGCGCAGCAGGACCGCCGTCCCGAGGTCGTTGTGCGAGGCGTAGTCGGCGATGTCGCCGATGTCGGTCCCGAGGCCGACCATCGCGGCCTGATGGCAGACGTGGTCGATTCCGTCCAGCGCGGCCGCGACGGTGGCGCCGTCGCGAACGTCGCCGCGCACGAACTCGGCCGCCGGGTGCAGGTAGCCGGGTCGCGCCGCGTGGGCGGCGGGATGCAGCCAGTCGAGGATCCGCACCTCGTCGCCGCGCGCGAGCAGCGCGTCGACCACGTGCGAGCCGATGAAGCCCGCGCCGCCGGTGACGAGCACCCGTAGCCCGCGGCTCACCACGGCGAGCGCACCATCAGCTGCAGGGCCAGCGCGAGCGCGATCTGCGCGGCGAGCCAGCCGCGCGAGCGCTGCAGCGCGGCCGCGGCGACGAGCACCCACGGTGCGAGGTGCAGCCAGATGCGCTCGGTCTCGCCCTTGGACATGCCCGACAGGTCGGCGACGGCGAGCGCGACGAGCGCGCCGCCGGCGAGCAGCCAGACGCCGCGCTCGCGCAGCCGTACCAGCCCCGCGGCGACGGCCGGCCCGGTCGCGAGCGCGAACGCCGCCGCCGAGATGACGAGGAACTCCGCGTACGGACGGCGCCGCGAGACGCCGGCGAGGTACTGCTCGCGCGTCGCGCTCAGACCCTCCAGCCAGTTGAAGCGAGCCCCGAGGAAGGCGCCGAGCACGAGCGCCACCCCGGCCCCGGCCCAGGCGACGGCCGCGGGACGGCGGCAGCCGATCGCGATCGCCAGCACGATCGCGCCGAGCGTCGCGACGCCGTAGCTGAGCATCAGCGCGGCGCCGAGCACGAGGCCCGCTGCCAGCGCGAGCAGCGCCGGAGCCGCACGCGACCTGCTCCAGGTCGCGCGCGCAGATCGCCGGGAAGGCGGCGAAGCCGCCGCGGGACGGGCGCTGCAGGCGAGCGCGAACAGCGCGATGCCGACCGCGCTCACACCCGCATAGAGCGCATCCAGCGAGGTCGCCATCCAGACGGCGGCGGGCGTGAAGACGACGAACGGCGCTGCCGCCCGCGCCTGCGCCTCGCTCGCCAGGGCGCGCACGGCGACGAGCGCGGCGGGCGCCGTGAGCGCCCCGCAGCCGATCGCGAGCGCGGCAGCCATCGCGGCGCCGCCGAGGCCTGCGCCGTCGAGCACCCACAGCACGAGCACCCCGCCCGGCGGGTGGCCGCGGACGTGCGTGGCGTAGCTCGGCAGGACGTCGCTGAACGTCTGCAGAAAGCGTCCCGGGGAGTCGACGAGCGCGACCGCGGTGAGCTGCTCGTACCTGCTGCGCAGCGGCGCCGCGATCGCGTCCCAGCCATCGGTGGCGGCGAGCGCGACGGCCCATCCGGCGGCGCCCACCCAGCTCGCCGCGAGCAGCCCGCGCCAGCGCAGCCGCGCCGCGAGCGATGGCGCCCAGGCGACGGCGGCCGCCGCGAGCGCGAGCACCGGCAGCACGCGCGCGGTCACGCGCAGGTCGAGGCTGCCGACGAGCGGCGGCGCCCCGATGTGGACGAGCGGATCGCGCGCCACGAGCGCGTCGCCGAGCACATGCCCGGCGACGACGAGCAGCGCCCAGCCCGCGATCGCGATCGGCGACCACGCCGCGGCCGGGCGCACGCGCAGCGCGGCGCGGCGGCCTGCGCGCTTGAGGACGGCTTCCACAGCCGAGCACGCTACGGCGGTGACGACGACGAAGCGAACGCCGGGGCCCCCGCGTTTGCACTTCGTAAGCGTCGCGCGCTGCAGCGCGGCGCTGCGCTGCCGGCGCGGTCGCCGTCTCGTCGCCGGCCATCGTGCAGCCATCAACACAGCGCCGTTACGCGGTTCGTAATCGCGCCGGTCCGATGGGGTTCGTAAGGTCGCCGACATGCCCACGGTGATCCTCCCGGTGCTCGACGAGGCAGAGGCCCTGCCCTGGGTGCTGGCGCGGATGGCGCCCGGCTACACGCCGCTCGTCGTCGACAACGGATCCAGCGACGGCTCCGCGCAGATCGCGCAGGAGCTCGGCGCCCGCGTCGTGCACGAGCCGCAGCGCGGCTTCGGCGCCGCCTGCTTCGCGGGCCTCTGCGCGGCCGAGGACGACGTCGTCTGCTTCATGGACTGCGACGCGTCGCTGGACCCGCGCGACCTGCCGCTGATCGCCGGTCCCGTGCTCGCCGGGGACGCCGACCTGATGCTCGGCGCCCGTCGCGCGCAGCGCGGCGCGATGGCGCCCCACGCCCGGCTCGCCAACGCCGTCCTCGTGCTCGAGCTGCGCCGCCGCAGCGGCGTCGCCCTGCGCGACCTGGGCCCGATGCGCGCCGCGCACCGCGACGCGCTGCTCGCGCTGCAGATCCGCGACCGCCGCTTCGGCTGGCCGCTGGAGATGGTGCTGCGCGCGGCCGCGCAGAGCTGGCGGATCGGCGAGACCGAGGTCCCCTACCGGGCGCGCGCCGGCCGCTCGAAGGTGACGGGCACGGTGCGCGGGACGGCGCGCGCGGTGCGCGACATGGCGGGCGTGCTGTCGTCATGACCGCGCTCGCCGTGATCGCGAAGGCGCCCGTCGCCGGGCGCAGCAAGACACGCCTGACGCCGCCGTGCACGCCCGTGCAGGCGGCGGCGCTCGCGGCCGCGGCGCTCGCCGACACGCTGGCGGCGGTGCTGGCGACCGCGGCGAGTCGTCGCGTGCTCGTGCTCGACGGCGCGCCCGGTCCCTGGCTCGGCGTCCCGGGCCTGGATGTCGTCGCGCAGCGCGGTGCCGGCCTGGCCGAGCGGCTGGCCGCCGCCTTCGAGGACATCGGCGAGCCGGCGCTCGTCATCGGCATGGACACGCCGCAGGTCACGCCGCAGCTGCTCGCCGACGCGCTCGCGCAGCTCGATCGCACCGACGCCGTCCTCGGCGCGGCGCCCGACGGCGGCTACTGGGCGATCGGGCTGCACGCCGCCGACGAGCGGGTCTTCGCGGGCGTCCCGATGAGCGATCGGCGCACCTGCGCCGTCCAGCGCGAGCGCCTGCGCGAGCTCGGGCTGCGCACCCACGAGCTGCCCGAGCTGCGCGATGTCGACGACATCGAGGACGCGCGCGCCGTCGCGGCGCTCGCGCCCGCCGCACGGTTCGCGCGCACGCTCGCCGCGATGCGCCTGCCCGCGGCGGTCCCCGCATGACGCCCTCCGCCGCCGAGGTCTACGGCCTGGCGCTCGCGGGCGGCAGCACGCGCCTGCGCGCCCGCCGGCCCGACGGCAGCACGCTGGCGCTGGCGCTCGATCGCTGGCTCGGCCCGCTCACGCCCGCCGACGAGGCGGTCCTCGACCGCGCGCAGGCGCCGGTGCTCGACGTCGGCTGCGGGCCCGGCCGCCACGTCCTCGCGCTCGCCCGCCGCGGCCACCTGGCGCTCGGCGTCGACATCGCGCCCGCCGCGGTGCGCGTCGCACGGCTGCGCGGCGCGCCCGCGATCGAGGCCTCGGTGTTCGATCGCATCCCCGGCGCGGGGACCTGGGGCAGCGCGCTGCTGCTGGACGGCAACATCGGCATCGGCGGCGCGCCCGAAGCGCTGCTCGCGCGGCTGCGCGAGCTGCTGCGCCCGGACGGCGAGGTGCTCGTCGAGCTCGCGCCGCCCGGCGTCGCAGCGACCTGCGAGCACATCCGGCTCGAGCTCGGCGACGCGCACAGCGAGCCCTTCCCCTGGGCCTACGTCGGCGTCGATGTGGTCCAGGCGCCGGCGCGCGCCGCGGGCTTCGCCGTCGCCGAACGATGGCAGGACGAACGGCGCTGGTTCGCCCGCCTCGTCGCGACCGCCGGCCAGCCGTGAAGGCGCCGCGCGACCCGGTCGCGTTCGTCGCGCAGCGCCTGGAGCGCCAGCGCCCGGGAGGGCCGTTTCGCGAGGGCGCGTTCACGAGCCGCCTGCACGACGAGGGCATCGCCGCCCGCCTCGGGATGGCGCTCGGGGTCGCGTTCGTGCTCTGCTTCGCGACCGGCCTCGTCTCCCACCTGGCGCAGAATCCGCTCGACGTCGGCTTCCTCTCGACGCCCGCCGCGCCGAGCTGGCTGTACCGGCTCACGCAGGGGGTGCACGTCGCGGCCGGGATCGCCGCGATCCCGCTGCTGCTGCTCAAGCTGTGGACCGTCTACCCGCTGCTCTTCTCCTGGCCCCCGGCGCGCCACCTGCGCGGCGCGACGGAGCGCCTCTTCGTCGCGCCGCTCGTCGCGCTGGCGCTCTTCCAGCTCTTCAGCGGCCTGGCGAACACGACGCGCTGGTACCCCTGGGAGTTCAACTTCGTCGCGACGCACTTCTGGTCGGGCTGGATGCTGATCGGCGTCCTCGTCGTCCACATCGGCGCGAAGTGGCGCCAGACCCGCCGCGCCCTGCGCACGCCGCTGCGGGAGCCGGCGGCGGCGCAGTCCAAGACCGCGCCGTCGCCTCCGGAGCACGCGCTGACGCGCCGCGGGCTGATGTGGACCGCCGGCGCCGCCGTCGCGGCCGTCACGCTCACGACGATCGGGCAGACCGTGCGCCCCTTGCGCAAGCTCGCCCTGCTCGCGCCGCGGGTGCCCGACATCGGGCCGCAGGGAATCCCCGTCAACCGCACGGCGGGCGGCGCGGGCGTGCTCGAGATCGCCCGCGACAGCGGCTGGCGCCTGCGCGTCGAGGGCGCGGTGACCAGCCCGCTGGAGCTGACCCTCGACGAGCTGCGCGCGATGGCGCAGCACGAGGCCGATCTGCCGATCACGTGCGTCGAGGGCTGGAGCGCCGGTGCGCTCTGGCGCGGCGTGCGCGTCCGCGACCTGCTCGAGCGCGCGGGGGCGGCGCCGGGCGCCGAGGTCGTCGTGCGCTCGCTGCAGACGCGCGGCAGCTACCGCAGCTCCGAGCTCAACACGATCGTCGCGCGCCACGACGACACGCTGCTCGCGCTCCAGATCAACGGCGAGCAACTGCACCTCGACCACGGCTTCCCGTGCCGGCTGATCGCGCCCAACCGCCCCGGCGTGCTGCTGACGAAGTGGGTCACGACGCTCGAGGTCCGCGTATGACCGAGCGGTCGCAGGAGGCGTCGCACGACGACGAGGGCCCGAGCGGCGCGGCCTGGTGGATCGGGCTCGCCGCCGGCGCGGCGATCTTCGTGTTCGGCCTCGTCGGGTTGCTGCGCGACGCCCGCCAGACGATCCCCAGCGATTGGCTCACGTGGACCGCGGGCGGCCTGGTGCTGCACGACGCCGTCCTCGTGCCGGCGGTGCTCGCCGCCGGCTACGTGCTCTCCCGCCTGGTCCCGCGTGCCCTGCGCGCAGGGGCGCAGGCGACCCTCGCCGTCTGCGCTGCGGTCGCCCTGATCAGCGTTCCGGTCCTGCTGGCCGAGGGGCGGCGTGCCGACAACCCGTCGCTGCTGCCCCACGACTACGGCGCCAACCTCGCGATCGTGCTCGCCGTGATCCTGGCGGCAGGCCTGCTGCTCACGCTCGTGCGCGTGCGGCGCGCAGGGTCACGCTGACCGCGCGCGTGAGACACTGACCCGCGACATTCCCCGCGTACGGATGCGGGCGCCGAGGCTGCGGGCCGAATGGCGCGTCGAACGCGTTGCGCAGATGCTACGTTGAATGTCCCGAATCACACCAGGATTTCGCCCATTTCGCGCATTGGAGGATGCACACATGGCTTTGACGATTGGCGACACCGCCCCGGATTTCGAGGCTGAGACGACCGAGGGCCGGATCTCGTTTCACGACTGGCTCGGCGACTCCTGGGGCGTGCTGTTCTCGCACCCGCGCGACTTCACGCCCGTCTGCTCGACCGAGCTCGGCTACATGGCGTCGATCAAGCCCGAGTTCGACAAGCGCAACACGAAGATCATCGGCCTCTCCGTCGACCCCGTCGGCAACCACGAGAAGTGGTCGCAGGACATCGAGGCGATCGCCGGCACGGCGCCGAACTACCCGCTGATCGGCGACTCGGACTTCGCGATCTCCAAGGCCTACGGCATGCTGCCCGAAAGCGTCGAGGGCGAGGCGACCGACCGCACCGCGGCCCAGAACCAGACCGTCCGCAACGTCTTCGTCGTCGGCCCGGACAAGAAGATCAAGCTCGTCCTCGTCTATCCGATGACGACCGGCCGCAACTTCGACGAGGTCCTGCGCGTCATCGACTCGCTGCAGCTCACGGCCAAGCACAAGGTCGCGACGCCGGCCCAGTGGCAGCAGGGCGACGACGTCATCATCGCCGGCTCGGTGTCCGACGATGCCGCCCGGGAGATCTGGCCCGACGGCTGGAAGGCGACGCGGCCGTACATCCGCGTGGTCCCGCAGCCCACCTCGTAGTCCATCCATCGGCCAGAAGGCGCGGGGGTGTCCGCCCCCGCGCATCCGCTGAAGTCGTAGAGTCGGCGGCGCGATGCCGCGCCGCCTGCCAAACCTGAAGCCGATCCCGATCGTGCTCGGGATCGTCGCGCTCGTGGTGCTGTGGCTCGTGCGCCCGATCTGGCACGGCCTGGCGATGTTCGTCTGGACGCAGCCACTCGTCTGGCTGCTGCCGCTGATGCTGCTCATCGCCGGCGGCGTGCTGCTGCGCCGCTCGCAGCGCAGCTGGACGACGCTGGAGGACCTGCGCAGCGGCGTGCGCCCACCGACATACCTGTTCGCATTCCCGGCGCTGGCGTTCTTCGCCTTCGTCTTCGCCGCCGCGCTGAACACGCCGCTCGTCGCCAAGTCGATCGTCGACAACACCGACTACCAGGCGATCCCCGGCCTGCCCGCCGACGGCAAGGTGCGCATCGTGCCGCGCGAGGTCGCCGAGGTGAACGCCTCGAGCGCGTTCAACTCGCCGACCGAGACGCTGACGAACTTCCGCATCGTCAACACCGAGGACGGTCTCGTGTGGACGGCGCTGCGCACGCCGCAGGGCGCGTTCCGGGTGTTCAGCAAGAAGAGCCAGGGAATCGTCGAGCTCGACGCCGAGCAGACGGCGCGCTCGCTGAAATACGTCGACGGCGAGCTGCAGACCGCGCCCGGGCTGCAGATCACCGACAGCCTGCGCTGGCGGCTGCTCAAGGAGCGCTTCCTCATCACGCTCGAGGAGCCGGTCGGCATCGAGACCGGCGACGGGCCGCGGATCGTCGTGCCCTACCTCGAGTACAAGGGCCTGCTGATCCGGCGACCCGTGCTCGGCGGCGTCTTCGTTGTCGCGCCCGACGGGACGATCGAGGACCTCGAGCTCGACGAGGCGGCCCGCCGGCCGGAGCTGGCGGTGACCGGCCGGATCTTCTCCGACACGCAGGCGCGCCGGATCCAGGAGGCCTACCAGTACAAGGGCGGGCTGTGGAACGCGTGGTTCGTGCACGAGAACCAGACGCGGATCACCGACACCGAGACCAACCGCCAGCCGTATCTCGTCGACTTCGGCGCCGCGGGCCTGGGCACGCAATGGGTCTCGGTCGCCGAGCCCTACGGCCGCGCGTTCGCCGCCAGCGCGATCTTCCTCACCGACGCCACGACGGGCAAGACGCGCATCTGGCGCGTGCCGCCGCGCACGTCGCTGAGCGGCAACCGCCGCGCGCTGCAGGCCGTCCGCGCCGTCTCGATCCCCGGCATCGACTACGGCGACAGCGGCCCCGGCGCGACCGGCACCGGCAACTTCCGCGTCGTCGAGCCGCGCCCGGTCTTCGTCAAGGGCCGCCTCGTCTACCTGACCTCGATCATCCCCAAGGAGCTCAACGCGGTCTCCAAGACCGTCGTCGTCGACGCCGAGACGAACAAGCTCGTCGCGATCTTCGCCAACGACCGCGATCCCCAGGCCGAGGCGAAGACCCTGCGCTACATCCAGACTGGCGAGATCCCCGACGAGGCCGCGGCCGCCGGCACGAGCGCTCCGGCGAGCGAGGACGAGGAGCCGCCCACGACGACGACGCCGGGGACGACGACCACGCCCGGCGCCACGACGACGACGCCGAGCGGCGGCGGCAGCGTCGGCAAGCGCCTGGACGACGTCATCAGCCGCCAGCGCGAACTGCTGCGCGAGATCGAGCGGCTGCGCGACGAGGTCGGCAAGGGCGGCTGACCGCGGCGACCGCAAGCGCGACCACGGCAGCCGGCGCTCGTGTCGTCGTCAGCCATCGCGGTCGAGCTCCTCGCGCCAGCGCGGCGCCCGCACGCCGTCACCGGCCGTGATCGCGGGCGACACCCATCGCGCAACGACGCGGATCCCGTGCAGCGCGCTCGTCAGCCACGTCTCGCGGCCCTCGAGCTCCTCGGCCAGCGGCGCGCGGTGACGCACCTCGATGCCCAGCGCCTGCGCCCGCGCGAGCAGCAGCCCCCGCGTGACGCCGGGCAGCGCGTGCGCGTCGGGCGTCGTGCACAGCGCGTCGCCCTCCCACCACAGCAGGCTCGAGAGCGCACCCTCCAGCAGCGCGCCGGCGTCGTCGCGCAGCAGCAGCTCGTCGGCGCCGCGCTCGCGCGCCTGCGCGCGCAGTCTCGCCAGCAGCGCGAGGTCGGGCCCCTTGCGGCACGGGTACGACCGCGGGTCGCCGCATGGGCCGGCCAGGACGCGCGCCGAACCGGACCCGACCGCCCCCGGCGCCCGGCGCAGCCGCAGCGCGAGCCCGGCGGCCGTCAGCTCGACGCGCGGAAACCAGCGCCCCTCGAGCGGCAGCGCGGCGCTCGCCGCGGCCTGGAAGCGGCGCAGCTCGTCGCGCTCGACGCCCTCCTCGAGACACGACGCCCCGAAGCGCGCCCAGTGCGCGGCCGCGGCGCGCTCGTAGCCCTCGTCGACGAGCCAGGAGTCCGCGACGAGCAGGCCGCTCGCACCCGCATCGGCCGCCGCCTCGAGCGCGCGGCCGTTCCACTGCATGACGGTGTCTAGGGTGTTGACCACTCGTGACGACGTTGCTGATCGACAACTACGACTCGTACACGTTCAACCTCTACCAGCTGATCGCGAGTGTGGCAGGGGAGGAGCCGATCGTCGTGCGCAACGACGCGGCGGACTGGAGCACGCTGGCCGCGCATCGGTGGGACCGGATCGTCGTCTCGCCAGGACCCGGACGACCCGAGCGCGAGCGCGATCTCGGCGTCGGCCGCGCGGCGCTCGCGCAGCGCGAGATCCCGGTGCTCGGCGTCTGCCTCGGCCACCAGGGCCTGGCGCACGTCTACGGCGCCAGCGTCGTGCGCGCCGACGAGATCGTGCACGGCCTGATCAGCCGCGTCTTCCATCGCGGCGAGGAGCTGTTCGCCGGGATCCCGCAGGGCTTTCAGGCCGTCCGCTACCACTCGCTCGTCGTCGAGCCGGCGCTGCCGCCGCAGCTGGAGGCGATCGCCTGGGCCGACGACGGCACGCTGATGGCGATCCGCGACCGCGAGCGGGCCGCGTGGGGGGTGCAGTTTCATCCCGAGTCGATCGGCACCGAGCACGGCGAGCAGCTTGTCGCGAACTTCATCGCGCTATCGCCCGGTCGCCGCCGCGTGCGCGGCGCGGCGCCCCCGCCGCCCAGCACCGTCGTGCCCGGCGGCCGCACGCCCGCACGCAGCAGCGGCGCGGTGCTCGTCGCGCATCGCGTGCTCGACCGCACGCCCGACGCCGAGAGCGCGTTCGCGGCGCTGTTCGGCGACCAGGCGCACGCGTTCTGGCTGGATTCGAGCCTCGTCGACCCCGCGCTGTCGCGCTTCAGCTTCATGGGCGCGGCGATCGGCGGGCTCGGCGCGCAGGTGCGCTACCGCGTCGGCGGCTCGCAGCTGACGGTCACCCGCGGCGGCGCGAGCGACGTCCGCTCGGAGACGCTGTTCACCTACCTCAGCCGCGAGCTCGCGCGCCTGCATACCGACAGCCCCGAGCTGCCCTTCGACCTCAACGGCGGCTTCGTCGGCTACCTCGGCTACGAGCTGAAGGCCGACTGCGGCGCGAGCGCCGCGCACGAGGCGCAGCTGCCCGACGCCTTCCTGCTGCTCGCCGACCGCATCGTCGCGATCGACCACGAGCTCGGGCAGACGCACCTGCTCGCGCTGAGCGACGGCCGCGCCCACGAGGCGCAGGCCGCGGACGCCTGGCTCGACGCCACGCTCGCCGCACTCGACGCCCTGCCCGTGCTCGCCGAGCCGGCGATGCTCGACCACGGGCAGTCCGCGCTCGAGTTCCGCCTCAGCCGCGGGCGCGAGCACTACATGGCGAACATCGAGACCTGCAAGCGCCTGCTGGAGTCCGGCGAGAGCTATGAGATCTGCCTGACGAACACGCTCGCGCTGCCCGCGCTGAGCGACACGTTCGAGCTCTACCGCGTGCTGCGGCGCGTCAACCCGGCGCCCTACAGCGCCTACCTGCGGATGCGGGAGGGCGCGGTGCTGAGCTCCTCGCCCGAGCGCTTCCTGCGCGCGACCCGCGACCGCACCGTCGAGGCCAAGCCGATCAAGGGCACCGCTCGCCGCGGCGCCGATCGCGCCACCGACGCCGCCGCCCGCGACGCGCTGGCGCGCAGCCCGAAGGACCGCGCCGAGCACCTGATGATCGTCGACCTGCTGCGCAACGACCTCGGCCTCGTCTCGCAGATCGGCTCCGTCCACGTCTCCAAGCTCATGGACGTCGAGAGCTACGAGACCGTCCACCAGCTCGTCTCGACGATCCGCGGGCGCCTGCGCGACGACGTCGACCTCGTCGACTGCATCCGCGCGACGTTCCCGGGCGGCTCGATGACCGGCGCGCCGAAGCTGCGCACGATGGAGATCATCGACGCGCTGGAGGGCCTGCCGCGCGGCGTCTACTCGGGCGCGCTCGGCTATCTCGCGCTCAACGGCACGGCCGACCTGAGCATCGTCATCCGCACGCTCGTCGCGACCAAGGGCGGGGCGTCGATCGGCTCGGGCGGCGCGATCGTGATGCTCTCCGACGCCGAGGACGAGTACGACGAGATGCTGCTCAAGGCCCAGCCGCTGCTCGACGCCGTCAGCATCAGCGGTGCCGCGCTGTCGCGGCAGCCGGGCGAGGTCAGCGAATGAGGACGGGCGTGCCCATCGGGACGCGCTTGTACAGCGCGATCACGTCTGCGACGTGCATGCGGATGCAGCCGTGCGACGCACGCGTGCCGATCGAATAGTCCTGGCCCGTACCGTGGATCCCGATGCTGCCGCTGACGCCCATCCAGCGCGCCTTGAGGGGATTTGCCGCGCTGCCGCCGGTGACCGTCGTGCCCGCGAGCTCGCCGGCCCAGGGACTGTTCGGCACCGACCAGACGGGGTTGACCTGCTTGCTCTGGATCGCGAACAGGCCACGCGGCGTCGGGTAGGCGGGCTGGCCGACGGCGACCTTGTAGGTCTTGGCGACCTTCAGGCGCTTGAAGAGCCGCAGCGTGAAGGTCGACTGCTCGATCGTGACCACCGTCGATGCGCTCCTGCGCAGCCTGTCGGCGGTGACCTTCGGCCTGACCGAGATGAGCCGGGGTTTGAACACCCGTGTGATGTTCGGATCCTTCAGCGCCGCGGCGACCTGCCTGGCGAGCGTCTTGTCGCCGATGTCGCGGCCGCGCTTCGAGCGCGTGACCTTCACGCGCCGGATCGAGATCTTCAGCCGCGAGTCGCGTGCCGGGCGCTGCAGGCGCCGCTTGATGCCCGCGACGAAGCGATCGACCGCCTCTTGGGTGAAGCTCACCGCCAGCGGGACGTCGGCCGGCCGGCCGCCCGCGGTCCTGCCCGCGTAGAGGGCGCGCTTGGCGCTCGTCAGCGCGTCGAAGCTGACGTCGGCGTCGGCGGCGTCGAGCTTCCAGGTGATGTCAGCCGCCTGCACGGTGATGGTCCCGCGCACAAGGCGCTCGCCGTGCACGCTCTGCAGCCTGGAAGCGGCTTCGTCGACGGTCAGACCTGCGAGGTCGGTGCCCGCCGCCGTGATGCCGGCGGCGACGCGCTCGCCGGGCAGCGGCTGCTGCCCGTTCGCCGGGGCGACCATGCAGGTCCCTGCCAGGACGCAGGAGATCGTGACGATTCGCCGTGCGGACACTGCGGTGAATGTACCCGGCTGCGCACCCGGGACACGCAGGTCCGCTGTCAGGCGCGTCCGTACACGGGCACATGCGCGCCGCTGACCACGCCCGCGCCGTCCTCGCACAGAAACCGGACGACGCTCGCGATCTGCTCCGGCGCGACCCAGCGGCTGTGGTCGGCGTTCGGCATCGAGGCGCGGTTGGCCGGCGTGTCGATCACGCTCGGCAGGATCGCGTTGGCGCGGATGGCGTCGTCGCGATACTCGGTGGCGAGCACGTCGACGAACGCGAGCACGGCGGCCTTGGCGACGATGTAGCCCGCGGCCCCGGCGAACGGCTTCAGCGCGGCGCGCGAGGAGACGCAGACGATCGCGCCGCCGCCCGCGGCCTGCAGATGCGGGATCGCGGCATGGCAGACGAGGTAGGTCGGGCGCAGGTTCAGGCGCAGCTGGTCCTCGAAGTCCTCGACCGGCGTCTCGTGCACGAGCCCCCCCGCCCCGTAGCCGCCGACGAGGTTCACGACGGCGCGCAACGGAGCGCCGGCGTCCGCGGCCGCGAGCTTGGCGATCGCGGTCGTCGAGGCGGCGTCGCTGAGATCGGCGGACTCGAGCACGAGACGCTCATGGGCGTCGAGGCGCTCGCGCTCGCGCTCGGCGAAGACCGGCACGACGACGCGCCAGCCGCCGTCGAGGAACGCCTGCGTGACGGCGGCGCCGAGGCCGCCTGTTCCGCCGCTGATGAGCGCGCTGCCGGGCATCATGCGAACGACACTACCTCGCCGTGGCGCCGGCAGGAACTGCCGCTTCGATGAGGAGGGGTGAGTGTGCTTCGGGGCGGCGGTCGCGCCGGGGTCGGCGGCGGCGGGTGTCGTGTCGTGGAGGTGTTCTATATGAACTCGTTCTCGACACGGCTCGGCTGAGGCGGGCCTTGTCGGGCCGTGGTGGCGGGTTTGTGCTCTGTGCCAACAGAGATTCGCCACGACTACGTCGCGGGTGCAATGCAGATGCGACGGACGTGGGCCGGTCGCGAACGCATCTGTTTTTGTGCGGTCCGTCCGCGACTCTTGCCACCGTGTCGACCATGTTCGTGCGAGAGCTGCAGGACGGTGCCGAGGTCGAGTGCGTGCTGCTCGTCCGCGAGGCCGAGCTGCGCGCCCGGCGCGACGGCGGCCAGTACCTGCGCCTACTGCTCGGCGACCGCACCGCAAGCCTGCCGGCGAGCGTCTGCGACGACGTCGCGGCCGTCGCCGAGATCGCCGTCGTCGGCGCGGCCGTCCGCGTCAGCGGCCGGCTCCGGGCCGCCGGGCGGCACGGCACGGAGCTGGAGCTGCGCGCCCTGCACGCCGCCGAGCCCGGCTCGTTCGACCCCGCCGACCTCGTCGACGGCCCGCCGCGCTCGGCCGCCCAGATGGAGGCCGACCTGCGCGAGCTGCTCGCGACGGTCCAGGACGACGACCTGCACCGGCTGCTCGATGCGGTCTTCGGCGTCGACTCGCCGCTGTGGGCGCGCTACCGCACCGCGCCCGCGGCCAAGCACTTCCATCAGGCCTACCGGCACGGGCTGCTGGAGCACTCGCTGTCGGTCGCGCAGGCGGTGAGCGCGATCAGCGCGACGTTCAGCCCGATCAACCGCGATGTCGCCGTCGCCGGCGCGCTGCTGCACGACATCGGCAAGCTCGACGCCTACGCCTTCGCGGGCGGCGGCATCGAGATGACCGACGCCGGCAAGCTGCAGGGCGAGATCCCGCTCGGCTACTACCGGGTGCGCGGGCTGATCGAGCACATCGAGGGCTTCGACGCGGGCACGGCCGAGGCGGTGCTGCACATCATCCTCAGCCACCACGGCTCGCTCGAGCACGGCAGCCCGGTCGTCCCGTGCACGCGCGAGGCGACGCTCGTGCACTTCTGCGACAACCTCGGCGGGCGGCTGGGCTCCTTCGACCGGCTCGAGAAGGAGCTGCCCGACGGCGAACGCTGGTCGCGCTTCGATCGCGCGATCGGCGGCGGGGCGTACTTCGCGGGTCCGGCCGAGGGGCAGCAGCAGCGCGAGGCGGCGTAGCCGTACGCCGTCGGGCGCGCATCGCCGACCTGCACCGCGCGATCCGCGAGCTGCGCTACCCGCTGCCACTCGGTTGCCTGGCGATCAGCGCCTGCGCAATGATCGTCGGGGTCCCATAGGACCGGCACGCCGCGCGTCAAAACTCCGCAAAAAGCGGGGCAATGCCACCGCGGGTGGCCCGACCGGCGGTGGGCTGGCCCTATCTTGTGCCGATGGCCAAGGACACGGAGAAGCTCATCCGCCAGCTCTCCCTGATCTCGTACCTCATGGCGGAGCGCCGGCCGGTGACGGCGCTTGAGATCAGGCGCGACGTCGAGGGATACAGCGCGATGAACGAGGACGCCTTCGCGCGGCGCTTCTATGCCGACCGCTCGGAGCTCGACGCGCTGGGCATCGTGCTGACCGTCGAGCGGCCGGTCGACGGCGTCGCCGAACAGGAGAACTACTCGCTGCGGCCGGAGAACTTCCATCTCCCCGCGATCGCCTTCTCCGACGGCGAGCTCGCCGCGCTGCAGACCGCGCTCTCGCTGCTGGAGGGCAAGTTCGCCTACGCCGAGCCGCTGCGCCTGGCGCTGCAGCAGATCACCTGGGGCCGCACGAACCCGCTCGGCGCGCCGGAGAACCGCTCGATCGGCCTGGCGATCAAGGCGTCCGCCGACGGACACGACCTCTCCCAGCGGCTGGCGAAGATCGAGACCGCGATCTTCCGCAACAAGACGATCACGTTCGACTACTACACGATGGCCTCCGATCAGACGGGTACGCGCAAGGTCGATCCGTACCACCTGCTCTTCAAGGGCGAGTTCTACCTGCTCGGCTATGCCCACGAGCGCCAGGCGCTGCGCGTCTTTCGCCTGTCGCGGATCCAGGGCAAGGTCGCCTACGCGACGAAGGCCGAGCACGACTTCAAGGGCCCGCCCGAGGGCTTTGACCCGCGCCCCTACGCCAACCGCGCCGAATGGCAGTTCGGCGAGGTCGCGGGCGACGCGGAGATCGAGATCTCCGAGCGGATCGCCTGGCAGATCGAGCGCCACTTCGGCCGCTTCGGCGAGATCCAGCCCGCCGGCACGAACGGCGACATCGTCTTCGCGACGCCATACGCCGACCGCCGCCAGCTCGCCGCCTGGGTCCTGCGCCTCGGCGAGCACGGCCGCGTGCTCGGTCCGCCCGAGCTCGAGCGCGAGCTGGCCGAGCGCATCGAGCTGCTGCACGAGCGCCACCTCGGTCCGTCGCTGCGGATCGCCCCGCCGGTCGTCGTGACCGCCGACGAACAGGCCGCGGCGGATGCCGCCGCAGCCAGCGCCGCCAACGGCGCCACGCGCCGCACCGAGACGTCGATCCGCCCCGAGCGCTTCGCGCGCCTCGTGACGCTGGCCTCGATCCTCATCCAGGCCGGTCGCGCCGGGGTCAAGCTCGACGCGACCGAGATCTGCGAGCGGATGCAGATCTCCGACGCCGAGCTGCGCGAGGACATCAACGTCCTCAACGTCGTGAACTTCGGCGGCGGCTCCTACGTGCTGTACGCCGAGATCGACGACGCCGGCGCCATCGACGTCGATCCCGAGCCGTACTCCGACAACTTCGCGCGGCCGGCGCGGCTGCTGCCGGTCGAGGCCAAGGCGCTCGTCGCCGCGATCGACCTCATCGGCGAGCACCTCCCCGCGGGCTCGCTGGCGTCCGCGCGCGAGAAGATCGTCGCGGCGCTCGGCGCCGATCCGATGCAGCAGGGCCTGCATGTCGCGGACGCCGGCGGCGACGACTCCCAGGTCGCACGCGTCGCCTCGGAGGCGATCAACGAGCGCCGCCTGCTCGCGCTGGACTACTACAAGCCCAACGAGGACGAGTTCACGACGCGCGTCGTCGAGCCCTACGCGCTCGTCAACGGCCGCGAGGGCTGGTACGTCGCCTGCTTCGATCCCGAACGCGACGACGTGCGCCACTTCCGCCTCGATCGCATCCGCCACGCCGAGGTCACCGACACGCCCTACACACCGCGCCCGGAGGTCAATCCGGCCGCCGAGCTCGACGGCTGGCTGCGCACGGGCGAGGTCGAGGCGTCGCGGATCGCGCGGGTCTGGGTCTCACCGCAGCGGGCGCGCTGGGCGCGCGAGGAGCGCCGCGTCGCGCAGGAGCTCGCCGACGGCTCGGTCATCGTCGAGCACCACTTCAAGGGGACGGACTATCTCGTCCGCGACATCCTCGGCGAGGCCGGCGACGCTGCCGTGCTCGAGCCCGCCGAAGCACGCGAGGCGGTGCTCGCAGCCGTCGAGCGCCTGCGTGCAGCAGCAGTGCGCTGAAGGACCCCGCCGCGCGAGCCCGAAGCATCCCTCCGGACAGGGGTCGGAGGCGTGCCTTCCTAGAGGATTGGATGAGAAAGGCTCGATCCGTGGGAGGTTTCGGCCAGGTTCGGGTAGACGCGGGCAGACCGAAACGGCCGACGCGCGGCGCCCAAACGGGGGGCAGCGCGGGCGTCGGACGTCTTTGGCGCCGGCCATAACGATGGGAGACGCATGATTCGCAGGATCGTCGTAGTACTCGCCGTGGGCACAGGGGTTCTCGTAGCGGCTCCCGCCGCGCAGGCTCTGACCGCTCCCCCGGTCTGGCAGTGCCGTGCCAGCCCGACGTACACCTCGGTCGCGGGCAACAACCGCGTGGAGCCGATCGTCGCCAACGGCAACATCAACACCGCCGACGGAGCCAGCCCGGATCGTGCGCAGTGCGTGAACTCCGAGACGGGACTCGGGAACCTCGCGACGCAGATCGGCGTCCCGCAGAACCTCCTCGGCGCGGGCACCGGCCAGGCACTGACGAGCATCACCCCCGAGCTCGGTAGGGCGGTCAGCCAGACCGCGGGCGGCAGCGCGCGCGTCGAGAACCTGGCGCTCCAGCTCCCCCAGGGCGGTGTCATCCAGCTCGGCGTCAGCGCTGCGACCTCGAGCGCGACCGGCAGGTGCGTGTCGGGTTCGACGACGCCCGTGCTCGCCGGGACGAGCAATGTCGCGACGATCACGCTCGGCGGCGTGCCGCTGGATCTCGATCCGCTGATCGTGGCGATCAACAACCTGCTCGCACCGCTCGACCAGATCGTGGCGATCAAGGTCAACGAGCAGGTCCGCACGGCAGGCAGCCTGACCCAGCGAGCACTGCACGTCGTCGTCCTGCCGAAGGCGGGCGGCGCTCCCGTCGTCGACCAGGTCGTCGCCGAGAGCAAGGTCGGCTTCAGCGGCCCGGTCTGCGATCCCAACGCGCAGGGCGATCCGCCGAACCTCGGTCAGGTCTGCCCGGCCGGCTCGACGTATGACCAGCCGCGCAACGTCTGCATCATCGCGGCCGGCACGAGCGGATCGAGCCTCGGCGAGATCATCGTCGGCCCGCCGTTCCAGGGACCGAGTGGCGGCACGGTCATCCCGATCGACGTCGCTCGCCGGCGCTTCGGGCGCAGCCCGTGCCTGGGCTTCAGCGGCACCCCGAAGTTCGCGATCGTCGGCACCAACAGGCGCGACAGGATCACCGGCACGAACGTCGCCGACCGGATCCTCGGTCGCGGCGGCAATGACCAGATCTCCGGCGGCCGTGGCAACGACTGCATCGAGGGCGGCACGGGCGGCGACAACATGTCGGGCAGCCTGGGCAACGACCGCATCTACGGAAACAGCGGCAACGACCACCTCAACGGCGGTCCCGGCAGGGACCGGCTCTCCGCCGGCAGCGGCAACGACTCGATCAACGCCGCGTTCGGCGGCGGGCTCGTCCTCGGTGGCAGCGGCCGCGACTTCATCAACGTCGCGACGGCCGGTCCGCCGGCGACCGTGCGCTGCGGCAGCGGGCCCGACGTGGCACGCATCAACCGCAACGAGCGCCGCCGCACCAGCGGCTGCGAGCGCGTGGCGGTGTTCGGCCCGAACGATCGCTGAGAGATGACGGAGTGCGGGCGGGACTGGCTACAGTCCCGCCCGTGAGCCGTCGCGACCAGATCACGATGTCCGACGCCGAGGTCGCGGCCTTCCTCGACGAGGAGCGGACCGTCATATGCGCGACGATCGGCCAGGACGGCTTTGCGCATCTCATGCCACTCTGGTACGTGATGCGCGCACGCGACGTCTGGTCATGGACCTTCGCCAAGTCCCAGAAGGTGCGCAATCTCGAGCGCGACCCGCGGGCGACGCTCCAGGTCGAGGCCGGCAGGGACTACTGCGAGCTGCGCGGCGTGATGCTGAGGTGCGACGTCGCCGTGCACCGCGGGACCGAGCGCGTCGCCGAGCTGGGCACCGAGCTGTTCAGGCGCTACCGCGCGGGCGGGTCCGACGCGCCCGGCGAGCTCGAGCCGCAGGTGCGCGAGATGGTGCTCGCGCAGGCGCCCAAGCGCGTCGCGCTGCAGTTCCGCGTCCGCACGCGAGCCACCTGGGATCACCGCAAGCTCGCGTCCGGGGTGTATTGACAGCCCCATGAAAGGCCTGATCCTCTCCGGTGGCAAGGGCACGCGCCTGCGCCCGATCACCCACACGAGCGCCAAGCAGCTCGTGCCGGTCGCCAACAAGCCCGTCCTCTTCTACGGCATCGAGGCGATGGCCGCCGCCGGCATCGAGCAGATCGGGATCATCATCGCGCCGGAGACCGGCGCCGAGATCCGCGCCGCGGCCGGCGACGGCGCGCAGTTCGGCGTGGCGATCACGTACATCGAGCAGGATCGTCCCGGCGGCCTCGCGCACGCCTCGCTGACGGCCGAGGCCTACCTCGACGGCGAGTCCTTCGTCATGTACCTCGGCGACAACCTCCTGCAGGGCGGGATCACCGATCTCGTCGAGTCCTTCCGCGCGAGCCGGCCCGACGCGCTGATCCTGTTGACGCCCGTCGCCGATCCCGAGAACTACGGCGTCGCCGAGCTCGACGGCGACAACCGCGTCAAGCAGCTCGTCGAGAAGCCGCCCGAGCCCGCGACGAACCTCGCGCTCGTCGGCGTCTACATGTTCACGGCCGGCATCCACGACGCCGCGCGGGCGATCGAGCCGAGCGCCCGCGGCGAGCTCGAGATCACCGACGCGATCCAGTACCTCGTCGACGACGGCAAGCGCGTCGAGCCGCACATCGTGCGCGGCTGGTGGAAGGACACCGGCCGCCTCGACGACATGCTCGAGGCCAACCGGCTCGTGCTCGACCGCATCGAGCCGCAGATCGACGGCGAGCTGGTCGACTCGCAGTGCGACGGCCGCGTCGTCGTCGAGGCCGGGGCCGTGCTCGAGCGCACGACGGTGCGCGGCCCCGCGATCATCGGCGCCGGGGCGCGGATCAGCGATGCCTACATCGGTCCCTACACCGCGATCGGGGCGGACTGCGTGATCACATCGGCCGAGGTCGAGCACTCGATCCTGCTCGAGGGCTCGAGCGTGTCGAACCTCGAAGGGCGGATGGAGTCCTCGCTGCTCGGGCGCAACGTCACGATCGCCCGCGGCCCCCGCCAGCCGCGCGCCTATCGCTTCATGGTCGGCGACAACTCCGAGATCGGGATCCTGTGAAGCTGCTCGTCACCGGTGCCGGCGGGATGCTCGGGCGCGCCGTCGTCGAGGCGGCCACGCGGCTGGGTCACGACGTGCTCGCCTGCGCGCGCGCAGACCTCGACATCACCGACGCGGACGGGACACGCCGGGCCGTCGCCACGGCCCGCCCGGCGGCGGTCATCAACTGCGCCGCCTACACGGACGTCGACGGCGCCGAGGAGGACTACAGCGGCGCCGAGGCGATCAACGCTCAGGGCGCGCGCAACGTCGCCGCGGCCGCGGCGGAGATCGGCGCCTTCGTCGTCCAGGTCTCGACGGACTACGTCTTCGACGGCTCCAAGCGCGAGCCGTGGCTGGAATCGGACGCCGTTGCGCCGCTTGGCGTCTACGGCACGACGAAGCTCGCGGGCGAACGGGCCGTGGCGTCGGTGAACCCCGCCCACGCGATCGTTCGCACGGCGTGGCTGTTCGGCGCCGGCGCCAAGAACTTCGTCGACACGATGCTCGGCCTCGGCGCGCAGCGCGACGAGGTCTCCGTCGTCACCGACCAGGTCGGCTGCCCGACGTGGACCGGGCATCTCGCGGGCGCGCTCGTGGAGGTCGCCGAGCGCCCCGACGAGACGGGCATCCACCACATCGCCGGCAGCGGCTCGTGCTCGTGGAACGAGTTCGCCCTGGAGATCTTCGAGCGCGCCGCGATCGACTGCCGCGTCCTGCCGACGACGAGCGACCAGTTCGTTCGCCCGGCGCCGCGGCCGGCCTACAGCGTGCTCGGCACGCAGCGACGCGATCCGCTCATCCTGGCGCCCTGGCAGGACGGGCTGGCCGAGTACCTCGCGTCTAGGGTTACGGCATGAGGCTTCTTGTCTGCGGTGGCGCCGGCTTCATCGGCTCGGCCTTCGTGCGCGTCCGGCTCGAGCAGCACGGCGACACCGTGACGGTGCTCGACAAGCTCACGTACGCCGGCCGGCGCGAGAACCTCGAAGGCCTCGACATCGACTTCGTGCATGCGGGAATCGAAGACGCCGCCGCGGTCGCCGACGCGATACAGGGCGTCGACGCGGTCGTGAACTTCGCGGCCGAGACGCACGTCGACCGCTCGATCGCCGAGCCCGACGCGTTCGTGACGACGCACGCGGTCGGCACGTGGGTGCTGCTCGAGGCCGCGCGCGCGGCGGGCGTGCGCTACCTGCAGGTGTCGACCGACGAGGTCTACGGCTCGATCGAGGAGGGCTCGTTCACCGAGTCCTCGCCGCTGGCGCCGTCGTCCCCGTACAGCGCGACGAAGGCGGGCGCCGACCTGCTCGTCGCGTCGTACTTCCACACCTACGACCTCGAGACCGTGATCTGCCGCGGCTCGAACAACTACGGCCCGCGCCAGTACCCCGAGAAGCTGATCCCGCTGATGGTGCTCAACGCGCTGCACGGCGACCCGCTGCCGGTCTACGGCGACGGGATGCAGGTGCGCAACTGGCTCTACGTCGAGGACTTCGCGCGCGGCATCGGCCACGTGCTCGCGCACGGCGCGCCGGGTGAGGCCTACAACGTGGGCGGCCCGGACGAGTGCCCGAACATCGAGGTCGTGCAGCGGATCATCGAGCTGACGGGCGCCGACGCGTCGTTGCTGACCTACGTCAAGGACCGGCCGGGCCACGACCGCCGCTACTCGCTGGGCTCCGAGAAGGTGCGCGCGCTCGGCTGGGAGGCGCAGGTGCGCTTCGCCGACGGTCTCGAGCAGACGGTGCGCTGGTATCAGGACAACGTCGCATGGTGGGAGCCGATCCGCTCCGGCGACTACCGCGAGTACTACGAGCGCCAGTACGGCTCGAGGATCGGTGAGTAGGAGTCAGACGCGGCTTCGGTGGGCGCGGGCAGCACGTGCGGGATGAACCACTAGGACTGCAGCGAGGCGATCTTCCAGCCGGCGCCGGCCTTCTCGAGCTGGAGCGTGTCGCTCTTCTCGTTGGAGCCTGTGCCGGAGGTGATCTTGGCGGTCGCCTTGTCGCCGCTGATCGTGACGTCGTCGACCGTCAGGTCCTTCGAGGAGGCATCCTTGAAGGCCTCGCGCACGGCGGTCGTGCAGTTCGTGCCCTGGCGCTCGAGTGTCTCGAGCAGCTTGGCGCTGAGCAGCTGCGTGCAGAGCCGCTCGGGGTCGTCCTCGCGGGCGGCGGTCTCCATGCCCTCGACCGCGGCGGCGACCGCCTTGTCGGCGCCGCTGAACTTCTCGGCGGAGTCGCGCGGCGCGGTCGATCCGCAGGCCGACAGCGCCAACGCCAGGACGGAAACCACGAAGGTTGCTCGCATCATCGGCCGGGAGCCTATCTAGACTGCACACCGTTGCCCCCCGAGCTCACGCCATCAGCTCAGCCGATCCCGCGCGGGCGCCATGCGCCGCCGCTCGAGGTCCGTCTCGAAGTCCAGAAGCACCGCCTGTTCGACGCCGCCGCGACGGTCTTCTCGAAGGTCGGCTACGCGGAGGCGAGCGCCGAGGCGATCAGCCGTCAGGCGGGCATGTCGAAGGCGACGTTCTACGAGCACTTCGCCAACAAGGAGGAGTGCCTCGCCGCGCTGTTCGAGTACGCGACGGCGTCCTTCCTCGAAGAGCTCGTCGCGGCGTCGCGCGGCGCCGAGCGCGGCTTCGAGGAACGCCACAGCGCCGGCCTGCGCGCGATCCTCGAGTCGATCGAGGACAACCCGATGCTGGCCCAGGCGATTCTCGTCGAGACCGTCGGCGCCGGGCCACGCCTCGCCGAGCTGCGGATCGCCACGCTGAACGCGTTCGCGCAGGTCATGTACGAACAGACCGTGCGCGCGGCCGAGCTGACCGGCGGGCCCGCGTTCGCGTCGGCCGACGAGGCGTTCGCGATCGTCGGTGCGACGTTCGAGCTCGTCTCGCGCCAGCTGCGCACAGGTGAGCCCGCGCGCGTGCTCGACCTCCAGCCGCTGATCGAGCGCCTGATCATCGGCCTGCTGTCGCAGCCGCCGCACGCTTGAGCGACGACGTCGAGCTCGAGCTCAAGCGGCTCGAGCGGGAGATCGTCGACTGCCGGCGCTGCCCGCGGCTCGTGCAATGGCGCGAGCTCGTCGCGCGCGAGAAGCGCGCCGCGTTCGCGCACGAGCAGTACTGGGGGCGCCCGATCCCCGGCTTCGGCGACCCGCGCGCGCGCGTGCTGATCCTCGGCCTCGCGCCCGCGGCGCATGGCGCCAACCGCACGGGGCGCGTGTTCACCGGCGACCGCTCGGGCGACTTCCTGTTCGCCGCGCTGCACCGCACGGGCTTCGCCAACCAACCGCTGTCGCTGCACGCCGGCGACGGCCTCCGGCTGCGGGACGCGTGGATCACCGCCGCGGTGCGCTGCGCGCCGCCGGCCAACAAGCCGGCGCCGGCCGAGCGCGACGCGTGCCTGCCCTACGCCTTGCGCGAGCTCGAGCTGCTGCCCGGCGCCGACACGATCGTCTGCCTCGGCGCGTTCGCCTGGGACGCGGCGCTGCGGATCGTCGCGACCCGTCCCCACCCACCCGTCGAGATCCCGCGGCCACGACCGCGCTTCGGCCACGGCGTCGAGCTCGCGCTGCCCGACGCGCCGCTGCTGCTCGGCTGCTTTCACCCCAGCCAGCAGAACACGTTCACCGGCGTGCTGACGCCGGCGATGATCGACGCCGTGCTGTCGCGGGCGCGGGTGCTGGCGGGGCTCGACCCGGTCAGCCCGCCGGGCTGACGGCCTTGGCCAGCTGCTCGCCGCGGATCAGCCGCGGCTCATAGCCGGTGAACTGGATCGAGAGCTGACCGCCGGAGCGGGCCGCGTCGCTGGGCAGCGGCGCCGACAGCGACCACGCGCCGCCGCGGATCTTCGCCTTGCGGCTGATGAACGCGATCGCGCCGTCGGGCCTGGTGTAGCCCAGCCGGATCCGCACGACCCCGAGCGCGCGGCGCGAGACCGTGCCGCGCACGACGAGCCGTCCGCGGCTGTCGATCCGCGTCGCCGTCCGCCTCAGCATCGCCTTGCCGTTGGCCGCGCGCAGCCTGACCTCGTCAAAACGCACGCGCTGGTCCCCGGCGTACGTCAACGTGACGATCCCGGTGCTCTTGCGCCGCTGCGCGGCGGGCAGCCGGCGCTTGAAGCGGATGCGCCCGTCCTGGATCTGCGCGTCGAAGCGCGTCGTCCTGCCCGACGAGCGGTAGCGCACGGTGACGCGGCCGGACGCGCGGGCCGTGATGCGCGCGAGCACGTCGAGCCGGCCGGCCGCGACGCCGGCGCGCAGGACCTCGAGCTTGGCCGGCGCGCGGGCCGGCGGCGGCGGTACCGGTGGTGGTGGTGCCGGCGGCGGCGGCGGTGGTGCCGGCGGGACCGGGCGCTCGGTCACGGTGATCGTGGCCGTCACCGCGCCCGACGAGAGGCTCCCGTCCGACGCGCTGTAGGTGAACGCGTCGCGTCCGGTGAAGCCGGCGTCGGGCGTGTACGCGAATGTGCCGTCCGCCGCCAGCGCGAGCGTCCCGTGTGCAGGCCCCGAGGCGAGCACCGCGTTGAGCGCGTCGCCGTTGGGGTCGCTGTCGTTGGCAAGCACCGTCGCGGCGCTGAGCGTCGTCCCCGCCGTCACCGCATAGGCGTCGCCGACGGCGCTCGGGGCGCTGTTGCCGACGGTGATCGAGACGGTCGCCAGGTCGCTGAGGGCACCGACCCCGTCGTCCTGGGCGCGGTATGTGAACGAGTCGCCGCCGCGATACCCCGGCGCCGGGGTGTACGTGAACGTCCCGTCCGGCGCCATCGAGACCGTGCCGTGTGCGGGGTCGGTCGCCTTCGCGGCGGTCAGCGCGTCGCCGTCGGGGTCGCTGTCGTTGCCGAGCACGCCGGCGGTGGCGGTGATCGCCTGCCCGCCCGCGGTCACGTAGGCGTCGTCGGCGGCGTCGGGCGCGCGATTGGGGCAGGTGCCCGTCGTGGGCCTGATGCCCCACTCATGGAGGGTGCCCGAGTCGTCGGCCGGGAACTTGTCGGTGACGTTGAGCGTCCAGGTGCCCTGCCGCGGCTGGTCGTCGAAGGCCGAGAGCGGCTCGTCGGGGCGCAAGCGGCCCGTGTAGCCGCCCGCCGGGCTCGTGGCCGGGATGTCCTCGATCGCGGTCGCCGCGTCGTCGTCGAGCACGAGGTCGACGAAGTCGTTGCCGCTGGCCCCGTCGATGCCCGCGCCCGGACGGTCCATGAGCGTGACCGTCGTACCGGCGGGGCTCGTCAGCGTCACGGTGAGATCTCCGACCCAGGTATGCGCGAGCCTGGAGATGCGGACCTCGAGATCGGAGACGGGTCCGTCGCCATCGAACGTCAGCGTCGAGTCCAGGCCGCTGCCGCCCGCCGGGATCGTCGCGGGCCTGCCGCCGCTGGACTTGCTGCCGACCGGCAGCCGCAACGGGATGCTGAAGCCGGCGCTCTCGCTCGTCGACATCGCCAGGCTGAGCTGCACGTCGGAGTCGCAGCTCGCGCCGGCCGGGAGCGTCACCCGAAAGGCCGGTGAGTTCACACCCGACAGCCCGGCCAGGATCGGCGTCGGCCATGACGTCGGCGCCGGATCGACCGCGACGCCGGGCGTGCTCGCGCTCAGGACGCCGACGGTGTTCGTGGTGTCCGTCGGGTTGGGGTTGCGCAGCTCCTCGACGAGGCTGACGGTCTCGCCGGGCTCGGCGACGTCGTCGCCGTCGCCGCCCGGCGCCGGGTCGCTGATCGTCGTGGACTCGTGCACGAGCCGCGGTGGCAGATCGAACGCCGCGGTCGCGGTCGTCGCCGCGCTGCTCGTCGTCGAGGCGCTGAAGCCCATGCCGCGCGTCGCGAACACGCTCCACAGCGCCTCGTAGTTCGGCCCGCCCGCCTCGCGGTCGGCCAGCAGGATCGCATCGCGCGCCTCGAGGAACGACGGATTGTTGGGCGCCAGGCGCAGGCCGCTCGTGATCAGGCGGCGCGCGTTGGACACGCCGAGCTGCGTGCGCAGGTCCCACAGCGTCTGCGACCAGATCTCACCGTCGTCGTGGACCTCGAAGGCGCTGCCGACGCTCCCCAGGTCGGCGAGCGTGAAGCCACCCGCGCCGGCCCGGGTGGTGCCAGGGCAGTCCGCGGCCGAGGCGGCGACGGGGCAGTCGATGCCCTGGCGCCGGAAGCCGCCGCTGCCGAAGACGTCCTGGAGATAGCCGCCGAGGTTCAGCTCGCCGTCGCCGCCCGGGTCGTCGGCGACCAGCGTCTGGCCCACGAGGTAGTCCAGCGCGTACCAATCGCTCCAGCCCTCGCCCAGCGCGCGCGACTGCGCGGCGTCGAGCCCGACGCCGCTGCCGACCGAGCGGTTCGTGAGGCCGTGCGCGTACTCGTGGTAGACGACGTCGGCCGTGTCGGCCGAGTTCAGCGACGGGTTCGTGAAGAGGAACATCTCCAGTCGCGGCGGCGTCCCGTCGGGCCGGGTGGTCATGCTCGCGTTGTTCGTGCTCGTCGGGCCGTTCTGGTTCGGGTTGAGGAAGTTGTCGGTCTCCGCCATGACGGGGTCGCCGCCGACGCCCGGCGCTCCGGCCTGCTCGAAGTTGCGCCTCGCCGGCGTGAAGCCGATCGGCGCCTGTGCGAGGTGGTCGTGGAACGTGTTGACGAAGTAGAAGAGCTGCGTCGTGGCCTGGCTGCGGTTCACCGTGCGCGTGTTCTGGTCGGCCGCGTCCCAGGTGCAGCGCGCGGGCGCCGGCGGGCATCCCGGCAGGGCGAACGGCGCGATCGGATAGTCCCAGTCGTTGCCGGAGCTGGGCCGGACCTCGAGATCGCCGCCGGTCGGGCCGACGGCGCCTGGTGTCGCGGGATCGGCGTCGATCGTGTCGCCGTCGACGTACGCGTGCGCGTTGTTGCCGCTGAGCCTGCGATCCGCCGGCGTCGACTGGTTCAGCCAGCTCGGGTTCTGGGCGAGGTCGACGAGCTCGGGCGTCCCGCCGGCCGCCGCACCCGGGTGGTTGCGGTAGACCCGCGCCAGCGCGAACTCCGTCAGCGAGCGCCGTTTGAGCACCCGGCCGCTCGTCGCGTCGACGACGAACTCGTAGACGTAGTCGTGCGCGCCGGTCACCTCCAGGCGCCAGGCCAGCCGCGTCGTCGTCCCGTCGTTGAAGAGCGTCAGCCGCGCCGTGTCGCCGTCGGCGAATCGCGTCGCGCGCTCCGGTCCGCCCTGCTGGCGCGCGCGCGGCGCGAGCATCGAGCCGCCGGCCTGGCGGCGGGCGAGGGCGAGCGCCGCCCCCGCCGTGAGATCCGGAGCCACGGACCGCACGCGCAGGTCGGACACCGCCGCGCCCCCGACGTTGAGCAGACGCCCGTCACGCCCGACGTTGGCGAGCAGGACGTTGTCGTAGGAGGCGACGCCGCGGTAGGTCTGGATGTAGGCGAGGTGCGTCAGGCCCGCGGGCGAGCGCGCACGGCTCGTCAGGCGCAGCCGTTCGAGGTCGTCGGGGTCAAGCCCGAACACGTCGGGGCGCGCCCGGACGAAGTCCAGCGCAACCGTGGCCGGGGCGGCCGCGCGGCGGCCCGTCAAGAAGCCGTCGGTCCGTGCCACGAGCCGGGCGCCGCCGGTGGTGCGGTCGGTCGACACGATCCCCTCGTCCCCGAGCGAACGCTCCAGCGCGGCGCGCGCGCGGCGCGCGGCGAGGGTCGCCGGCCCGCCGTCGGCCGTGCGCACGTCGACGTTCGCCAGCGGCGGCTCGGCGGGCGCGATGGCCGCGATGGCGGGCGTGACCGGGGCCAGCGTGCTGAGGACCGCGAGGACGGCGATTGCGAGGCGATTCATACGCTGGCTTTCGTGCACGGGCGCGTGCGGCACACCATTCTGCCCAAACCTCGAGGTTGGCTGCTGCGGACGTAGACGAGTGTGCGAGACGGCACACGCTCTCGGAGCACGAACACGCCAGTGCAGGCGGTGTTGCTCTGTACCCATCGAGGACACCGGCAGGCCGCGACTGGGGCTAGCCTGCGGGCGTGGTTCTCGAGCAGTTCACTCCCGCCGTCCGCGACTGGTTCGCATCCGCCTTCGACGCTCCGACCCCCGTGCAGGACCAGGCCTGGCCCGCGATCGCGACCGGTGATCACACGCTCATCTCCGCGCCGACGGGATCGGGCAAGACGCTGGCCGCGTTCCTGTGGGCGCTGGACCGCCTGGCGCGAGAGCCTGGCGGCGGCCACACGCGGCTCGTCTACGTCTCACCCCTGAAGGCGCTCGCGTACGACATCGACCGCAACCTGCGCGCGCCCCTGCGCGGCATCGGCGCCGACCTCAGCGTCGGCGTGCGCACCGGCGACACGCCGCAGCGCGACCGCGCGGCGATGCGCCGCACCCCGCCCGACATCCTCATCACGACGCCGGAGTCGCTGTACCTCATGCTCTCCAGCGGCGCCCGCGAGATGCTCACGAGCGTCGAGGCGATCATCGTCGACGAGATCCATGCCGTCGCCGCGACGAAGCGCGGCTCGCACCTCGCGCTGACGATCGAGCGCCTCGCCGCGCTGCAGGACGGTGATCGCGAGCCGCAGCGGATCGGGCTGAGCGCGACGCAGAACCCGCTCGAGGAGGTCGGGCGCTTCATGGTCGGCCCGCGTCGGACCTGCACGATCGTCGACACCGGCGTGCGCAAGCCGCTGGACCTGCAGATCCACGTGCCGGTGGAGTCGATGACGGAGCTCGACCAGCGCACGCCGGCGGATCCGCTCGATCCGCTCACCGGCACCGGCGCGGAGCCCGCCCGCCGCTCGATCTGGCCCGCGATCTACCCCGAGATCCTGCGGCTCGTCAAGGAGCACCGCTCGACGATCGTCTTCGTCAACGCCCGCCGCGGCGCCGAGCGGCTCGCGCTGCGGCTCAACGAGCTGGCGAACGCCGACCTGCCCGAGGGCGAGGCGCCGCGCGATATCGCGCGCGCCCACCACGGCTCGCTCGCGCGCGAGGAGCGCCTCGTCGTCGAGGAGCTGCTCAAGGCCGGTGAGCTGCCCTGCCTCGTCGCGACGTCGTCGCTGGAACTCGGCATCGACATGGGCGCCGTCGACCTCGTGCTGCAGGTCGAATCCCCCAAGTCCGTCGCGCGCGGGCTGCAGCGGATCGGCCGCGCCGGCCACAACGTCGGCGACACCTCCAAGGGCCGGATCTTCCCGAAGTTCCGCGCCGACCTGCTCGAGTGCGCGGTCGTCTGCAAGCTCATGCGCAGCGGCGAGATCGAGCCGACCGTCGTGCCGCGCAACGCGCTCGACGTGCTCGCCCAGCAGATCGTCTCGATCGCAGCCAGCCGCGAAGAGGATGACCCCATCGCGGTCGACGAGCTCTACGCGCTCGTCACGAGCACCCACTCCTACGCCGAGCTGTCGCGCCCGCTGCTGGAGAACGTGCTCGACATGCTCGACGGCCGCTATCCGTCGCAGGAGTTCGCCGAGCTGCGCGCGCGGATCGTCTGGGACCGCGTCAAGGGGACGATCAGGGCGCGCAAGGGCGCGCGCCAGCTTGCGATCACGAACGCCGGCACGATCCCCGACCGCGGCCTCTTCTCCGTCGTGATGCCCGACGGGCGCCGCGTCGGCGAGCTGGACGAGGAGATGGTCTACGAGGCGCGCGCGGGGCAGACGTTCCTGCTCGGCGCCTCGACCTGGCGGATCGAGGAGATCGGACGCGACCGCGTCGTCGTCACGCCCGCGCCGGGCGCGCCGGGCGCGGTGCCGTTCTGGAGGGGCGACGGCGTCGGGCGCCCGATGCAGCTCGGCAAGGCGATCGGCGCGTTCAGCCGCTGGGCCGTCGAGCAGGACGCCCAGACGCTGCAGGCCGACTACGACCTCGACGCCTACGCCGCGAAGAACCTGCTCGACTTCCTGCTCGAGCAGCAGGCCGCGACGCGCGTGCTGCCGAGCGACCGCACGATCGTCGTCGAGCGCTTCCGCGACGAGATCGGCGACTGGCGCCTGTGCATCCTGTCGCCCTACGGTGGCCGCGTGCACGCCGCCTGGGGCCTGGCGCTCTCGCGCCGCATACGCGAGCGCTACGGCCTGGAGTCCGACGCGATCTGGTCCGACGACGGGATCATCGTCCACCTGCCCGATGCCGACGAGCCGCCGTCCGCCGAGCTCGTGCTCCTCGAGCCCGACGAGGTGCAGGAGGCCGTCGTCGCCGAGCTCGCCTCGAGCGCTTTGTTCGGCGCTCGCTTCCGGGAGAACGCCGGCCGCGCGCTGCTGATCCCGCGCGCCTACCCGGGCAGGCGCACGCCGCTGTGGCAGCAGCGGCTGAAGTCGCAGTCGCTGCTGGAGGTCGCCAAGCGCTATCCCGACTTCCCGATCATCCTCGAGACCTACCGCGAGTGCCTGCGCGACGTGCTCGACGTGCCGGGCCTCGAAGAGCTGCTGCGCGGCCTGCACTCGCGCGAGCTGTCGCTGGTCGAGGTCGAGACGCCGACCGCGTCGCCGTTCTCCACATCGCTCCTGTTCGACTACGTCGCGACGTACATGTACGAGGGCGACCAGCCCAACGCCGAGCGCCGCGCCGCCGCGCTGTCGCTGGACCGCGACCTGCTGCGCGAGCTGCTCGGCCAGGAGGAGCTGCGCGAGCTGATCGACCCGGGCGCGCTCGACATGGTGCAGGACGACCTGCAGCACCGCTCAGACCGCACCCGCGCCGAGACGCGCGACGCGCTCGCCGACGTGCTGCGGCGCGTCGGCGACCTGACGACGGACGAGATCCACGACCGCGTCCTGGCCGGCATCGACGCCGACGGCATGATCCGGACGCTCGTACACGAGCGCCGCGCGATCTCGCTGCGGATCGGCGGCGAGCAGCGCTGGGTCGCCGCCGACGACGCCGGCCTGTACCGCGACGCGCTCGGCGCCGCTGCGCCCGGCGGGCTGCCCGAGACGTTCATCGCCGACGTGCCCGACGCGCTCGTCAAGCTCGCCGCGCGCTACGCCCGCACCCACGGCCCCTTCACGACCGCCGAGCTGCGCGCGCGCTACAACGTCGGCGCGGGCGCGATCGAGATCGTGCTCGAGCGCCTGGAGCGCGACGGCGAGATCGTCCGGGGCGAGCTGCGCCCCGGCGGTACGCCCGGGCAGCCGGAGTGGTGCGACACCGAGGTGCTGCGGCGCCTGCGGCGCGCCTCGCTCGCGGCGCTGCGCAAGGAGATCGAGCCGACCGACCAGCGCGCTCTGGCGGCGTTCCTGCCGTCATGGCAGGGGGTTGGCCGCCATCCCGCGGCCGGCGCCGGGATCGACCGCCTGCGCGAGATTCTCGTGCCGCTGCAGGGACTCGCGCTGCCGGCCGAGGTGTGGGAGCGCGACGTGCTGCCGCGCCGTCTCGGCGCGTACTCGCCGACGTGGATCGACCAGCTCTGCGCGTCGGGCGAGGTCGTCTGGGTGGGCGCGGGGACGCTCGGACGCACGACCGGGCGGGTCGCGCTGTACTTCCGCGAGGACGCCGAGGCGATCGGCAGGGTGGGTGGGGGGCGGATGCCGAACCGCACGGGCGCGCCGTCGGAGCCCGAGCACGACGTCGTCCGCGACCGCCTGCTCGCCGCGCCGTGCTTCTTCACCGACCTGCTCGCCGACGTCGCGCTCGAGCCCGAGCAGGTCCAGGAGGCGTTGTGGGACCTCGTCTGGGCGGGCGAGGTGACCAACGACGCGTTCGCGCCGCTGCGCGCGCCGCGGCTGACCCTCGCGCGCTCGCGCGCCGGCGGCTCGCGGCACAGCGCGCGCCGCTTCGGCGCGCGGCGGTCGGGCTCGCAGCCGACCGTCCAAGGCCGCTGGGCGCTGACCGACACGATCTTCCGCCGCGAGCCGGAGCCTGTTCAGAGGAGGCGCACGCTCGCGGAACTGCTGCTCGAGCGCTACGGCATCGTCACCCGCGAGCAGGTGCTCGCCGAGGGGATCGCGGGCGGCTTCTCGAGCCTCTACGACGCGCTGTCGCAGCTCGAGACGCTCGGCGTCTGCCGCCGCGGCTACTTCGTCGAGGGGCTCGGCGGCGCGCAGTTCGCGCTGCCCGGCGCGGTCGAGCGGCTGCGCGCGCAGAAGGCCGTCGAGGAGTCGCCGCCGCTCGTGCTCGCCGCAACCGACCCGGCGCAGCCCTACGGGGCGGCGCTGCCCTGGCCCAGGCGCGGCGACGACGCCACGCCGCGGCGCGGGGCGCGCGTGCGCGGCGCCTACGTCGTGCTCGCCGGCGCCGAGCCGGTGCTCTACGTCGAGAAGGGCGGCCGCGGCATCGTGACGCTCGCCGACCCCGGCGACCCGCGCGTGTACGCCTCCTTCGAGGCGCTCGCGCAGTTCATCACCGGCGGCCGCGGCCGCAAGCTGTCGCTGGAGCGCGTCGACGGCGAGCCCGTCGTCGGCTCGCCGCTGGAGCCGATGCTCGTCGAGCTCGGCTTCCGCGCGGGTCCGAGCAAGCTCACGCTGAGCGCGTAGCTGCCGCGACGAGCCCAGTGGCGCGTTGTGACGGCTGAGCCGTCCAGAAGCGCCACTCGACGCGTTTCCCGATCAAGGACACATCCTGGCCGCAACAGCTGCGACGGTGCAGTCGTTGCACCGCAACCGAGAGGAGCAGACCCAATGATCACCAAGCTCGACTTCGTCGGCATCCCGTCACAGGACGCCGAGCGCGCGCGCACGTTCTACGTCGACACGCTCGGCCTGCGGCCGGACGAACACTCGCGCGTTGAGTTCTGGCTCGGCCAGACGTGCTTCGGCATCTGGGAGCCCGACAAGATGGGCATGACGTTCACGCCCCAGAAGAACGCCCACCTCGCGCTGCACGTCGACGACGTCGCGGCGGCGCGCGCCGAGCTGGAGGCCAAGGGCGTCGAGTTCGCCGGCGAGACGTTCGACACCGGCGTCTGCCACATGGCCCTCTTCACCGACCCCGACGGCAACGACCTCATGCTGCACAGCCGCTACGCGCCACGGGCATAACGGCCGCGGGCGGAGGCGGACGCGCCGGATGCGGCGGCGGCGGCCGAGTTGCGAGCTCTGCGCCGCGGCCGGACGGGCCAGGCGCTGCGAACCGTCGCCGCTGTGGCACCCGTGCTCGGCGTGCACGCGCCCGGCGCGGCAGGGCGTGCCGGCGCACCGGGAACGCCGTCGGCCTCGCGCGACGCGGTCCGGTGACGTCGGACAGCCCGAGCGCGGCGACCGCCCGCTCGCCGGCGCCGAGGTGGTGCGCCATCTCGTGGCGCACCACCATCGTCACCTTGCGGCGCAGCAGGTCGGGGTCGCTGCCGAAGTCGCGCAGCAGCGTGTCGCGGAAGATGACGATCCGGTTGGCCCAGGCCGGGCGCGCGACCGTGGCGCCCATGTACAGGCCGTAGGCGCCGTGGGCGAAGTGGCTGTCGCCGTCGTCGCAGATCACGACCGGGACGCGCTCCAGTTCCGCGCGCAGGAACGCGGGCAGGTCGTCGAGCGCCGCCTCGACGAGGCACGCGAAGCTGTCGACGTCGGCCAACTGTGGCGCCGTCACGGTGGGCTTGGCGGTGCCCATCGTCGACAGGCGCTCGGCCTCGCGCTCGACGGACTCCTCGAGCTGCCGGAACTCCGACCAGGACATCCTCGCGATCTCGCCCTTGGGACCGCGGTCGGGCTCGGGCTCGGCATGCGCGCAGACCGCGACCATGCTGACGAAGGCGCAGACCCCGGCCACGAGCAGGAGCGCCCCGTTCCCCGCCAGCAACGCGAAGCCGGCGACGTGCGAGCTGACGACGAAGCACGCCCAGAACGCAACCGCACGCCCCTCCGACAGCGCCCTGACGACCTCCCGCTGGGCGCGGCGGCGGGCGCGTTCACGCTCCGGCGACGGGACACGATCGGTCATGGCACGATCCTGGACCAGCGCGGGCCCCGCGGCCACGCCCGCGAGTGGGCGCGTTGCCGACGCCGCCGTCTGCGAGCCGACGGCGATCCGACGCGCGGCCGACCGATGCTGTCCGCGAGCGGCTGCTGGCGGGTCAGCCGACGGGCGCGGGCGCCGCCGCGATCTTCGCCAGCCAGCCGCCGACCGCATCGTCGTCGAGCAGGTCGGCGGTCAGGCGCGCGGGCAGCTTGAGGAACATCCGCTGCGCCTTCCACTGGCGGCTGTAGGCGGCCGGGCCGAGCAGGATCACGCGGTGGCCGTCGAGCACCGGGATGTCCGCGGGCATCCCCTCGTTCCAGATCCACGTGTGGCTGAGCGACACGTCGGCCGGGTCGGGCAGCTCGCCGCCGGGCTGCAGCGCCTCGTACGTGAACAGGTTCCAGACGCCGGTGACGGTTTCGTCGATCTGCTGCGGCCCGTCGCCGCGCGCGACCGCGACGGCGGCCTTCGACACCCGCGGCTCGTCGCGCGGGAACTCGTCCATCAGCAGCGTGCAGAGCTGGAAGTTCTCGACGATGCCGCTGATCCGGCCGACGACGCCGGTGCGGGTCTCGGGCTCGATCGCGACGTACGGCTCGTCGTGCAGCACCGTCAGCATCGCGCGCAGCCAGCCGGCGGCCTCGTGGACGTCCTCGATGCGCTCGGCGATCGGCGCGAGGTCCTGCGCCTCGGCGCGCGCCTCGGGATCGACCGAGAACATCGCGATCGCGCCCGGCCACACCTCGTGCAGGCGCTGCCACGCGGCGGCCGCCGCAGGCCGGCGGCCGGCCGCCTCGTTGAGCGCCTCGGCGCCGCGCTCGGCGAGCCAGTCCTCGGCCTCGTCCTCGTCGATGTGCTCGGGCGGCTCGCCCACCTCGGCGCGGGCCTCGTCGGCGATGTCCGCGCAGACCGGCAGCGTCTGCTGCAGCGCACCGAGCATCGCGGCGCGCGCCGGGCGCGGATCGTGGCCGGCCTCGATCATCGCGCCGACGACGCGCGAGGCGACGCCGGCCGGCTCGGGCTCGAGCGTGTTCAGGCCTGAGGCGAGCGTCGCCATCGCCTTGCGTGAGTCCTCAGGAGACGCCCGTCCGATCGACTCGCCGAGCGTCTGGATCAGGCGGTCGGCGCGGCCGTCGGTCCAGGTGTTGCTGCCGAGCGCCTCGAGCAGCTCGCGGGCGGTGGGAACGATGTCGGTGGGCACGTTCGGGACAGTAGTGGGTTGTTCGCGACCGGTGCGACCGCGAGGATGCCCGGATGCCCGGCCCCGATCCCGACGACGGCCTCGGGGAACCCTCCCATGTTCCGCGCGACAGCATGCGCGCGCGGATCCGCTCCAAGCCCGTCCTCGGAGAGGTCTACCGCGTCGGCGTCTTCGTCCTCGGGCTGCTGTTCATCGCGTTGGGCGTGGCGCTCGCGGTCCTGCCCGGCCCGCTGACGATCCCGCCGGTGCTGCTCGGCCTATGGATCTGGTCGACGGAGTTCCGCTGGGCCGAGCGCCTCTTCGAGAGCTTCAAGCGCAGGGCGCGGGAGGCCTGCGTGCACGCCAAGCGCCATCCGGCGAGCTCGGCCGCGATCACGATCGGCGGCCTCGCCCTCGCCGCCGTCGCGATCTGGGCGCTCGCGCACTTCGAGCTGATCGGCAGGACCAGGAATCTCGTCGGGCTGTAGCGCCGCAGACGCTCGGGTGCTCCGCACTGCGGGCAGATCAGGGCGGCTTCCTGCCCGCGTCGAGCAGCCCCCTCGGGTCGAGCGCGTGCTCGAGCGCATGCTGGGCGGCGAGCGATCCATGTGAACTGGATGGCGGCTCGCCGCGCTTGCCTACGCTCACTCCATGCCCGAGGGCGACACGATCCACTACGCGGCGAAGCGCATCCGGCCGTTCCTCGTCGGCCGCGTGCCGGAGATCGCGCATCCTCATCCGCGCCTGCGCGGCGAGCGCTGGCCGCTGAAGCTCGCGGGCCGCGCCGTCACCGGCGTCGATGCCCACGGCAAGCACCTCTTCATGCGCTTCGAGAACGATATGACGATCCACTCGCACCTGCGCATGACCGGCTCGTGGGGCACGTACCGCGCCGGCCAGCGCTGGCGCCGCGCGCACCGCCGCGCCTGGCTCGTCCTGCGCACCGAGGAGGGCGAGGTCGTCCAGTTCGACGGACCGGTGCTCGAGCTGCTGACGGAGTCGCGCACCCGCTTCGACCGCCGCCTGGCCATGCTCGGTCCCGACATCCTCGCCCCCGAGCTCGACGAGCGGACCTTCCTCGCGCGCCTGCGCGCCGACGACGGGACACGCCCGATCGGCGACGCCCTGCTGGACCAGCGCACGATCGCGGGCATCGGCAACCTCTGGAAGTGCGAGGGCTGCTTCGCGGCAGCGATCGACCCATGGCGGCCGACCGCGAGCGTCGGCGACGAGGAGGCGTTGGCGATCGTCCGCGCCACGCGACCCGGGATGCAGCAATCCGCAGACGACGGGATGCAGGACCTGCACCGCGTCGTCTACAACCGGGCGGGACGGCCGTGCCCGCGCTGCGGCGCACCGATCCGCGCCCGCGGCCAGGGCGACGACAACCGCCTGACGTACTGGTGCGCGGGGTGCCAGCGGTGACCCGCACGCCGCGCGAGCCGTACTCGCTGCGCCGTGTCGGCCACAAGGGCGCCGACCACATCGTGCCCGGCAACACGTTCGCGTCCTTCGCCGCCGCGCTCGACCACGGCGTCGACATGATCGAGTTCGACGTCCTGCCCGAGCGCGAGGACGGCACCGGCGAGCTGCTGCTCGCGCATGACTGGGAGGACGCCGCCAAGCGCACGCCGCACACGCTCGCCGAGGGCCTGGAGCACTTCGCCGACGCGATCTACGACGGCGTCGAGCTCCTCGTCGACCTCAAGGCGCGCGGCTACGAGGAGCGCGTCGTCGCGTTGCTGCGCGAGCACGGCCTCTCAGACCGCGTGCTGATCTCCACCACCGAGGACGACTCGCTGCAGCTGCTGCGCCGCCGCCACCCGCAGATCGCGATCAGCTGGACGCTGCCGCGGATGCGCCGCAACCCACTGCAGAACCCGTTCACGATCCTGCCCGCCGCCGCCGTCCTGGCCTACGTGCGCCACGCCCTGCCCGGCGTCGCCGCCAACCGCATCCGCCGCGGCGAGATCGACGCGCTGACCGCGCACTGGCGGCTCGTGACGCCGCGCCTGGCCGACGCGATCCGCCGCGCCGGCGGCGAGCTCTACGCCTGGACGGTCGACGATCTCGAGCGGATCGAGCGCCTCGAGCGGATGGGCGTCACGGGCGTCATCTCCAACGACCCGCGCCTGTTCACGGGCCCTGGGTGATCGTGCCCTACGTGATCGTGCAGGTCGCGGCCGAGTAGCCGGGCGGGTCTGCTCCGGCGTCCGAGCGATAGCCCTTGCGCGTGCGCGCGCTCTCGCTCTGCAGGATGTCGCCGCCCTCGGTGCGCCACTGGAAGTAGACGCGGCCGCGCAGCAGCACCGACCTGCCGGCCGGCGGCGCGATCCGCAGCGAGCGCCCGGACTGCTTCGGGCGACGGCCCCTGCCGACACGCAGATAGCCCGAATCGCCGCCGTCGGCGAGGCGAATCCAGCGGCCCTCGGCCTGCGACTGGTACTCGACGACGAAGCGCATCCAGCGCACCTCCGCGCCGCTGCGCGAGCCCGGCATCGACGCGCGAATCCCGATCGTGTTCGGAGCGTTCGCGGTGTCGCAGACGTTGACCGTCGCCCACACGTCGCGCGTGTCGTCTGTGTTGTGCGCCGCCTGCGCGCCGGCGATCGGTACCACGATCAGCACGAAGAGCGTGATGATCTGACCGTTGCGTCGTAGTAGTCGCATGAGCGCAGCTCTGAGCATGGCAACACCACTGAACACGTCAGGCGGGAGCTTCGATGCGCTGTACCGCGACAGTGCACGCGACCTGTACGCATATGTACGAACGCTCCTTGCTGACGACGCCGCCGCCGAGGACGTCACGGCGCTTGCCTTCGAGCGCGCCTACCGGCGGCGCGCCAGCTTCGATGCCCGGCGCGGCAGCCAGCGCGGCTGGCTGTTCGGGATCGCCCGAAACGCCGCTCTGGACGAGCTGCGCAGGCGCAGGCGCAGCGCGCCGCTGCATGGCGAGCTGCCCGACGACCGCGCCGCCGCGCCCGACGAGGAGGCCGAGCTGGCCGTGCGCCGTGCGACCGTCCGCGCCGCGCTGGCCGGGCTCTCACCGCGCGACCGCGAGCTCGTCGCGCTGAAGTTCCACGGAGGACTGTCCAACGCCGAACTCGCCGCCGTGCTCGGCACAAGCGAATCCAACGCCGGAACCCGAGTGCATCGGGCCGTCACCAAGCTGAGGGAGGCCTGCAATGCGCCCGCGTGACACCCTGACCCCCGAGCAGGAGCGCGAACTGGAGGCGCTCGACCGGGCGCTGTCGGGCGAGCCCGTCGAGTTCGAGCTGCGCGACCTGGAGGAGCTCGTGCTCGACATCCGCGCCTCCGCGCCGGAGATGACGCCGGCCTTCGCCGCGCGCCTGGAGCACGAGTGCAGCGAGGGCTTCCCGACGCCGCGCGAGCAGCCTGCCGGCGTGCACCGGGCAGGCCGGCGCTGGCTGCTGCTGCCCGCGCTCGGATCGCTTGCGGCCGTGCTGGTCGCGCTCGTCGTCGTGCTCGCAGGCACCACCGGCGGTGATCAGGCCTCGACGCTCGGAAACGAAGCGCCGGTTCCCGCCAGCGGAGCCATGGAGCGCGACTCGGGCGCCACCGGCGCCGACGAGTCGGCGCCGTCCGCCGACCGCGCGGGCTCGGGCGGCGGCGCCGCCCAGGCGGTCGAGCCGGCGCCCGCGCCGCCTGCCGACCAGGCCGCGCCGGCCGGCAAGGTGTCGCCCGCGCCGTCGGCCTCGGTCGGCGCGACGACCGCGCCACGCAAGGTCGAGCGCAGCGCGTCGATCGCGATCCAGACGCCCGTCGACGAGTTCGACACGACGACCGACGCCGTCAACGCGGTCATGGCCCGCTTCGACGGCATCGTCGCCAGCTCGCAGATCGGCCAGAGCGATGGCGGCGGCGGCGAGGCGACGTTCGACCTGCGCATCCCGACGAACCGGCTGGACCGCGCGCTCGCCGCGCTCTCCAAGCTCGGCCACGTCACCGAGCGCAGCCAGGGCCTGCAGGACATCACGGGCTCGTTCACCTCGGCGCAGTCGCGGCTGACCGACGCCCGCGCCGAGCGCCGCGGCCTGCTGCGCGCCCTCGAGCGCGCGACGACGCAGGCCCAGATCGACAGCCTCAAGGCGCGGTTGCGCAGCGTCGGCGCCCGGATCGGCAGCCTCAAGGGCCAGCTCGCCTCGCTGAAGCGCCGCGCGGACCTCGCGACGGTCGACTTCACCGTGCGCGGCACCGGCACGAGCAGCGAGACCGGTGGCGGCGGTGACTGGACCCCGGGCGACGCCGCGGGCGACGCGCTGCGCGTCCTCGAGGTGCTCGCGGGCATCCTGCTGATCGGCCTCGCGGTGCTCGTCCCGGCCGCGCTGGTCGGCACCGTGATCGCCTACGGCGTGCGCTTTGGCCGCCGGCGGCGGCGCGAGACGGCGCTCGACCCCGCCTGACCGCAACGGGGTCGCGGCTCGCGCGGATCCCCGCCGCGCGAGCCGCGCGCCGCCGCGCCCGGCGGCGCAAATTGATCCCCGCGACCCGGCCCTGTGTGCTATTGCTCACACGATGGCCGCCCGAGAGCACGACGCGATCGAGTTGCTCTCGCACGTCCCGGTGTTCGAGACGCTCGGCCCCAAGGACCTGACCGCGGTCGCCGCGGTGACCGTTCCCCGCTCGTTCGACGCCGGCCACGTGATCTTCCGTGAGGGCGACCAGAGCGACACCTGCTACATCGTCCGCAACGGCCACGCGCGCGCCGTCCGCGAGCACGGCGACGGCCGCACGCTGACGCTCGCCCACTTCGGTCCGGGCGACATCTTCGGCGAGCTGGCGATGTTCGACGACGAGCGCCGCTCGGCGACGATCGAGACGCTCGACCGCGTCGACGCGATCGCCGTCCTCGGCGCCGACATGCGGCGCCTGCTGCGCGAGCACCCCGAGATCGCCGTCAAGCTCGTCATCTCGCTCGGCCGGCGCCTGCGCGAGGCCAACGAGCGGATCGCGCGCCAGTCCTTCCAGACCGTCCAGAGCCGGGTGGCGGGCGTGCTCGGCCAGCTCGTCGTCCAGGCGCAGGCGGAGGGAGCCGGCGAGCGCGACGTGCTCGTGATCGTCACCCAGTCCGACGTCGCACAGCTGGCGGGCTCCTCGCGCGAGTCGGCCAGCCGCTTCCTCGCCGTGCTCGAGCGCGCCGGCGTCGTGACCCAGGGACGAGGGCGCGTGACGGTGCACGACCCGGCCGCCCTGGAGCGCTACGTCTACTGATGGCCGCGACCGAGTTCTCCGCCGGCGGCGTCGTCGTCAACGCCGATCGCGAGGTCGTCGTGATCGTCCCCACGCGGCGGGCGGCGGACGGGTCGCGCGTCCTGGCGCTGCCCAAGGGCCACCCCGACGGCGCCGAGACGCCGGTGCAGGCGGCGCTGCGCGAGGTGCGCGAGGAGGCGGGGGTCGAGGCTGAGGTCGTCGGCTCGCTCGGCGAGGTGCGCTACTGGTATCAGCGCAGCGGCAAGCGGATCGCCAAGGTCGTCGAGTTCTTCCTGCTGCGCTACGTCTCGGGCGACGTCAAGGACCACGATCACGAGGTCGAGCAGGCCCGCTGGGTGCCCGCCGCGGAGGCCGTCCGGACGCTCACGTACGCCGGCGAGCGGGACATGGTGCGCGAGGCGCTGACGCGGCTGGAGCGCGGCTTGTAGTCTGCCGGGCGTGCAGGTCCTCAACTTCTACTCGACGATCTTCGCCGACCAGCTCAAGCGCGGCCGCAAGACGGCCACGATCCGGCTTGGCGACAAGTCGCACAAGTACCGCAAGAACCAGGCGGTGCTCGTGACGATCGGCTATCAGCACTCGCCCCGCGAGAAGGTCTTCCTGGCCGTCATCGACTCGGTCGAGGTCAAGCGCGTCAAGGAGCTCTCGCCGCGCGACATCGAGCACGACAACCCCGAGTTCCGCCGCACCGAGGAGATGATCCACTTCCTCGAGCAGATCTACGGGCGTGACGTCACGCTCGAGGACACCGTCACCGTCGTGCGCTTCAGCCAGATCATCGAGAACCCGCCTTCGATGACCGAGCGGCTGCACGGCATCGGCGGGGCGCAGAACTGAAGACGAGCGCGTCGACGATGGTTGGACTCGTCCGGTGGCGCAAATGCCCCGAGGGCCGCCGGATCGGTCATGCCGAGACGCGAGCAGAACTGCATCGCTGAAGGGGGTGGGCCGATGCTCGCGCCGACTGGCAGCCGGGCGCGGCGCGGTGTTCGGCGCACCCCCGTGGTCGTCGAACGTGCAGGTGTGACGGGAAGTTCGCGCGCGCACGACTCAGACCGCGCGCCCCGCCGGAGCCGTGTCGCGAATGCGTTCGCATCGAACATCTTTGCGACACGGCATCCTCGGCCGGCGCCGGAGCGATTGCCGCCACCACGAACACCTACGCGCAGGGACGGGCCGTGTCGCCGACCGCGACGAGACGTCAGCTCGGCGGGGCGACGGAGCCCGGCCGGTCGGCCATCATCGCCGCCGACGGGATCACCGTCGCGCCGGACCAGTCGTCGGACGGCGCGGCGGGAGTCGCCCATCCGCGCAGCGACCACGATGAGCCCGGCGGCCGCGAGCGCCGCCCAGGCACCCCACTGCAGGTGCACGATCCCGCCGCCCGAGCCCGGCTTGTCGACGATCGCGAGGACCGTCGCGACCGCCGCGCCACCGCCGGCGAGCGCGGCGACGTCCAGACGCCCCAGCAGCGCGGAGAAGGCCGCCGCCAGCGCGCAGCCGAGCAGGACGATGTCCGTGCGCTCGAAGACCTGCCAGCCGTTGGCGACGATCCGCTCGGGCAGCAACGTGATCAACCCGCGGGCGAACTCGCCGAACGAGCCGGGCAGCTGCCCGGCCTGACTGCTGATCGCATCGCGCGCCGCGTCGCCGAACTCGATCGCGTACCACGGCGCGAACAGCGTCGCGACGAGCGCGGCGGCTCCGACGAGAACCGCGATCGTGCGCGAGTCGTCCATGCCGGGCCCTATCGGATCGCTACGCCCGCCGCCACACGACCGACCGCGTCAACTGGACGTAGAGATGTTGTTGGCACTCTTGACCGGAGAGTGCCAAGGGCTGCTACAGTCGAATGCACGTTGGCACTCTGACTACGCGAGTGCCAATTCCCACTGAACGATCTTGGAGGTCAGACACATGAAGCTCAAGCCCCTGGGCGACCGGCTCATCGTGCGGGCGATCGAGGAAGAGGAGACCACCGCCAGTGGTCTCGTCCTCCCGGACACCGCCAAGGAGAAGCCGCAGAAGGGCAGGGTCATCGCCGTCGGCGAAGGCAAGTTCGACGAGGACGGCGACAAGCGCATCCCGCTCGACGTCGCCGAGGGCGACGAGGTCCTGTACTCCAAGTACGGCGGCACGGAAATCAAGGTCGACGGCGAGGAGCTGCTCGTGCTCCGCGAGTCCGACGTTCTCGCCAAGATCCTTTAGGAAGAGGAGACTTCATGCACAAGGAAATTCTGTACGACGTCGACGCCCGCAACGCACTGCAGGCCGGTGTCGACTCCGTCGCCAACGCCGTCAAGGTCACGCTCGGTCCGAAGGGCCGTTACGTCGTCCTCGACAAGAAGTTCGGCGCTCCCACGATCACGAACGACGGTGTCACGATCGCTCGTGAGATCGAGGTCGAGGACGTCTTCCAGAACCAGGGCGCGCAGCTCGTCCGCGAGGTCGCCACGGCGACCAACGACGTCGCCGGCGACGGCACGACGACCGCCACGGTGCTGGCACAGCAGATCGTGCGCTCGGGCCTGAAGAACGTCACGGCCGGTGCCAACCCGCTCGCGCTCAAGCGCGGCATCGAGCGCGCGGTCGAGGACGTCGTCGCGAACATCGCGCGCCAGTCCAAGGACGTCGCCGGCAAGGACCAGATCGCTCGCGTCGCGACGATCTCGGCCGGCGACGAGGAGATCGGCGACGTCATCGCCGACGCGATCGAGAAGGTCGGCAAGGACGGCGTCGTCAACGTCGAAGAGGGCCAGACCTTCGGCATGGACCTCGAGTTCACCGAGGGCATGCTCTTCGACAAGGGCTACATCTCGCCCTACATGGTGACCGACCAGGAGCGCATGGAGGCCGTCCTCGACGACCCCTACATCCTGATCGCCAACTCCAAGATCACCTCGGTGCGCGACGTGCTGCCGGTCCTCGAGGCCGTCATCCAGTCCGCCAAGCCGCTGCTGATCATCGCCGAGGACGTCGAGGGTGAGTCGCTCGCGACGCTCGTCGTCAACAAGCTGCGCGGCACGTTCACGGGCGTCGCCGTCAAGGCTCCCGGGTTCGGCGACCGCCGCAAGCGGATGCTCGAGGACATCGCGATCCTCACGAACGCCGAGGTCATCACCGAGGAGATGGGCCTCAAGCTCGAGAACACCACGATCTCGCAGCTCGGGCGCGCACGCCGCGTCGTCGTCGGCAAGGACACGACGACGATCGTCGACGGCGCCGGCGATGCGGCCGCGATCAAGGGCCGCATCAACCAGCTCAAGGCCGAGATCGAGACGACCGACTCCGACTTCGACCGCGAGAAGCTCCAGGAGCGCCTCGCCAAGCTGTCGGGCGGCGTCGCCGTCGTCAAGGTCGGCGCAGCCACCGAGACGGAGATGAAGGAGAAGAAGCACCGCGTCGAGGACGCGCTGCAGGCGACCCGCGCAGCCCTCGAGGAGGGCATCGTGCCCGGCGGTGGCGTCGCGCTGCTGCAGGCCGAGTCCGCGATCGACCTCGACACCTACGAGGACGACGAGAAGACCGGGGCGAAGATCGTCCTGCGTGCGCTCGAGGAGCCGCTGCGCCAGATCGCGCACAACGCCGGCCTCGAGGGCTCGGTCGTCATCAACGACGTCCGCAAGGCCAAGAAGGGCTGGGGCCTGAACGCCGCGACGAACGAGATCGAGGATCTCGTCGCCGCCGGCGTCATCGACCCCGCCATGGTCACGCGCTCGGCGCTGCAGAACGCAGCCTCGATCGCGAAGAACATCCTCACCACCGAGGCCATCGTCTGCGAGATCGAGGGCAAGGAGATGTCCCTCGGCGGCATGGGCGGCGGCGACGGCGGCATGGGCGGCATGGGCGGCATGATGTAGCCAGGCGTTGGGCTCACTCTCCCGAGCCCATCAGCAGGTCGCTCGCTCGCCGCCCACGGCGAGCGAGCAGAAGTACAGAGGGCCCGGCGACTCGTTCGCCGGGCCCTCTCCCGTTCACCGCCGGCCTGATCGCCGATCAGGCCGCGCGCCGCACGGCGTCCGGGCCGGGCAGCGACGATTGGGCGCTCAGCCAGGCGCGGGCGGCGAGCACGCGAGCGTGCGTCTGCGAACCGCCGTGGCGCAGGTCGAGCTTGGAGAAGATGCTGTGCACGTGGCTCTCGACGGTCTTCGGGCTCAGATACAGCGCGTCGCGGATGCCCTCGTTCGACCAGCCCGCGGCGATCAGCGCGAGCACCTCGCGCTCGCGGCGCGTCAGCCGTCGGAGCCCGTCGTGCCGATCTGGGACGGCGCTGAGGTGCGCCGGCCGCCGGGGTGGCGTCTGCATCATGTGTCTCACTGCGTGACGCTCTCATGAACGACGTTCACAACAACGGTACGGTTCGGCCTCGGGCATGAGCGACACGCCTTCTCCCCTGCTGGACATCGCCCGCTGGCTGCCCGCCGCGCTCGTCCTCGCACTGCTCGCTGCCGTGCCGGCGCAGGCGGCGCCCTGGAAGCTCGAGCCGATCGAGGCCTCGGGGGGCGTGTCGGAGCTGCAGGACCTCGCGTTCGACGCGCAGGGCCGCGCGCTGCTGAGCTGGAGCGGCGCGCTGCCCGGGCGCACGCCGCCGCTGTTCGGCGGGCTGGCGACGCGCAACCCCCTCGGCACGTGGCAGCGGGCGGCCGACCTCGACACGATCCAGCCCGCCACCGCGCGCGTGTACGTCGTCGCGATGACGAACACGCTGCTCGTGGCGCGTGAGGGCAGCACCGACGCGAACCTGCGCCGGCTCGTGTTCGCCGACGGTGGTTCGGACGGCAGCTTCGGCGCGCTGACGCCGCTCGACGACTTCGTCACCGAGCACTGGTCGGCGGCCAACGCGGCCGGCGACGCGATCGTCGCCTGGAACAGCGAGCGCTCGCCGTTTCTGCGTGTCGCCGAGCGCGCCGCGGGCGAGCCGTTCGCGCCGGCGCGCGAACTCGCCGTCGGACGCTCGGCGGCCGTCGCGATCAACGCCCGCGGCGACCGCATCCTGGCCTGGCGCGCGGGCCAGCGACTTGCCGCGCGCGTGCGCCCCGCAGGCGGCGACTGGAGCGACACGGTGCGCTTCGGGCGCATCACCGCGATCCAGAACCTGCGCCTGTCCGCGCTCGTCGTGCGCAACGGGCGCATCGTCCTGACGTGGGGCAGCGTCGGGCGCCCGTGCGGCGTCTCCGTGCGCGACGGCGCCGGCCGCTGGCGCACGCGCACGCTCGAGCGCCGCTGCGGCCCGACGGGCGCCGACCGGCGCGAGTCCCCCGTGCTGCCGGTCGCCGACGGCCGCGGCGCGACCTACGTCGCCTGGACCGGGCGCACGCGCACCGGGCGGCGGGCCGTGAAGTTCACGCGCGTCGGCGCGCGCGCGTCCTCCCGCCCGCTCGTGCTCTCGCGCGAGCGCGGCGCGGTGCTCGACGATGTCGCCGCCGGCCCGCGCCGGGCGCTTGCGATCACGTATGCGGCGCCGCGCCCGACGCGCGCCAACCCGCTCATCGTCGGGACGTTCGCCGCGCTGCGGCGCGGCGGCGCGGCGTTTCACCACGACCGGCTGACGCCGCTCGGGTTCGCCGCGCGGCGTGGCAGCCGCGTCGCGTTCGTGCCGGTGACGGGCGAGCCGGTGGTCGCGGTGCCGTTTTTGATCGGGCTCAACGTGGCGGTCGGCGCGGCCGTCGGCCCCGCCGCCGACGGCGCGTCGCCGGCCGGGCGGTGACGGCGGCCGACCTCATGTTCCGGCCGGCGCAGGAGCTGGCCGGGCTCGTGCGCGAGCGCGAGCTGACGGCGCTCGAGCTCACCGAGATCGCGCTCGAGCGGATCGCAGCGCTGGACCCGCAGATCAACGCGTTCGTCGACGTCGACGCGTCCGGCGCGCGCGCTGTCGCCGCCGCGATCGGCGCCGAGGACGAGCGCCCGTTCGCGGGCGTGCCGATCGCGATCAAGAACAACCGCGCCGTCGCCGGATGGCGGCTGACGCTGGGCGCCGACCTGATGGGCGATCACACCCCGCGCCACGACCACAACGTCACGCGGCGCCTGCGCGCGGCCGGCTTCGTGATCGTCGGCACGACGACGCTGCCGGAGTGGGGCATCCTGCCCGTCACCGAGGGGCGGCGGCTGGGCCCGACGCGCAACCCGTGGGATCGCGAGCGCACGGCGGGCGGGTCGTCGGGCGGATCGGCGGCCGCGGTCGCCGCCGGGATGGTGCCGCTCGCGCACGGCAACGACGGCGGCGGCTCGCTGCGGATTCCCGCCGCCTGCTGCGGCCTCGTCGGCCTCAAGCCCCAGCGTGGCCGGATCTCGCTGGCGCCGGACGCCGGCGAGCAGTTTCTCGTCCAGGACGGCGTGCTGACGCGCACGGTGCGCGAGACCGCGCTGCTGCTCGACGTGCTCGCCGGGCCGGTCGCGGGCGACGCCTCGTGGGCGCCGCCGCCGCGGGAGCCGTTCGCCGTCACGGCAGCGCGCGGACTCGAGCCCCACCCGCCCCTGCGGATCGGCGTCACGATGCTGATGCCGCTGCTGGAGGCCGATCTGCACCCCGCCTGCGAGCACGCCGCCTGGGACGCCGCGGCGTTGCTGCAGTCGCTCGGCCACGAGGTCGAGGAGGTCACGCCGCCGTGGCGTCGCCCCGGGCTGCTCGACCTGTTCACGCGCGCCTTCGGCCCCGCGATCTGCTCCTCGATCGCCGCCGCCGGTCTGCTCGCCGGCCGCGCGCCGCGCGCAGAGGACATGGAGCCGCTGAGCTGGGAGCTGTGGCAGACGTCCAAGCGCATCGACGCGGTCGAGGCCGAGCTTGCGCGCTACGCGCTGCAGGCCTTCGCGCGCTCGATCACGCGCTGGGCGGCGCCCTACGACGCGCTGCTCACGCCCGCCCTCGCGCAGCCGCCGCTGCCGATCGGCACGCTCGACCCATGCGGCCCGGACCCGGCGGGAACGTTCGAGCGCTCGGGCCACTTCACGCCGTACACGGCGATCTCCAACGTCACCGGCTCGCCCGCGATCTCGCTGCCGCTGTACACGCACCACGACGGGCTGCCGCTGGCGGTGCAGCTCATCGGCCGGCCGGCGCAGGAGGGCGCGCTGCTCGCGCTCGCGGCGCAGGTCGAGGCCGCGGCGCCGTGGGCTACGCGCCGAGCACGGCTGCCATCGGCCGCGGCGTGACGCCGAGCCCTTCGGCGTCGGCCGTGCCGCCGGCGGCGAGCATCGAGACCTCGAGCAGCTCGGCCTCGTCCCAGGTCGCGGGCGAGCGCGACTTCATCAGCGTCTCGACGACGCGCAGGCTGCGGCTGACGAGCGGCGTCGGGACGTTGACGGTGCGCCGGGCACGCCCCGCCGCGCGCAGCACGGTCTGAACGATCTGCTCGTGCGACAGCGTCTGCGGACCGGCCAGCTCGAAGCGCGCGTGTCCGTTCGCCGCGCCGAACGCGCCGGGCTCGGCGGCCAGCGCGGCGGCGACGCAGTCGGCGACGTCCTCGGCCCAGATCGGCTGGTAGAGCGCCTGCCCCCGGCCGCTGACCGGCATCACGGGCAGCAGCAGCGCCAGGCGCTCGAGCAGCGTCAGGAACATGTCCCCCGGCGCATAGATCATCGACGGCGCGAAGACCGTGTGGCGCACGTCGGAGGCGAGCACCGCGCTCTCGGCGAGCGCCTTGGCGCGCAGGAAGCGCGTGCGGTCGTGGCGCGCCGCGCCGAGCGAGCTCATGAAGACGAAGTGCTCGACGCCGGCGCGCTCGGCGGCGCGGACCATCCGCCACGTCGCGATCCCGTTGAGCTCCTCGATCGAGCCGGCGGGCTGGTCGCGGATCGCGGCGGCGAGGTGCACGACCGTCTTGACACCGCGCATCGCGTTGCGGAAGGAAGGCGGGTCGGCGAGGTCGCCGAGCGCGATCTGCACCCGCACACGGTCTGATCCAAGGCCGCGCGGATCGCGCACCAGGCAGCGCACCGGCTCCGCGGAGGCCGTCAGGCGACGCAGCAGCGCGCGTCCGACGGAGCCCGTCGCACCGGTCAGCAGGAGCACGCTAGCGGCCGGTCCTGCGAGCCGGTGCTCGTCTGGGCGCCGGCCGGCGCCGGGCGGCGAGGCCGCCGTGAGGGAGGGGGCCTTCAGGCCCATGACCGAGCGAGGACATGGCCGGGCGGTGATCGGCGGGTGATCCAGACGTGTGCGGGTTTGCAGGACGGACCGCCAGATACTATGTCCGACCCCGGCCCGGCCCGGCTGAACCCTGCCACCAAGCGAAGGAACGAACTCTTCATGGCTTACGTCATCGCGGAGCCCTGCATCGGCACCAAGGACAACTCCTGCGTCGAGGTGTGCCCCGTCGATTGCATCCATCCCACCACGGACGAGCCCGACTACGACAAGGTCGAGATGCTGTACATCGACCCCGAGGAGTGCATCGACTGCGACGCCTGCGTCGAGGCCTGCCCGGTCGATGCGTGCTTCGCGGAGGATCAGCTCCCGGACGAGTGGCAGCAGTTCGTGCAGATCAACGCCGACTACTTCAAGCAGCAGCAGGCGTCCTAGCCGACGCTCAGATGTCGGCCGGGCGTTCGGGCGCTCCGAGCCGCGGCCCGGAGCGCTCGAGCTCGAACCAGACGTGGGTCGTGCCCTCGTGCACGCCCCAGCGGCTCGCCAGCTCCTCGACGATCTCCAGGCCCCACCCGCCGACCTGATCGAAGTCCCCGCGGCGCAGGGTGCGCTCGAATCCCGAGCCCTCGTCGACGACCTCGACGAACACGCGGTTGTCGTCGACCGCGGCGCGCAGCTCGATCGCGCCGCGACCGTGACGCAGGGCGTTGGTGACGAGCTCTGAGACGAGCAGCTCGGCATCGTCGAGCAGGCCGGGGTCGATGCCCGCGGGGCACCAATCGCGCAGCGCACGGCGCGCCACGCCCGGCGCGGCCTGCTCGCGCGAGATCGCGAACTGCAGCGGCGCGAGGTCAGCCAACGCCGGCCCGCTCGCGGACGTCTGCGTCGCTCCGAGCAGCTCGGGCCGGTTCTGCTCGCAGCGCGATGAGCGCCGCGTCGTCGGCCTGGATGCCGCCCTCGAAGGCACGCAGCTCCGGGTCCAGCGCCGCCCGCAGGCGCCCCTGCGAGGTCGCGTCCTGCGGATGTGGCGCACCGTTGCCCATCACGTCGAGCGTACAGGCAGATCGGCGCCGAGCGGCGACGACGTTCGACCGGTGGCGACGGCGGGCCGACGCTGCGGCGACGGCCTGTCGACCGTCGCGACGTCAATTCCCTAATATTCCTATCGACTATCGGCCGTTTCGGTGGCCGCGTGCGATCACCCCGGAAGATTGGAGCCCATCACGTGTCCGTACTGGATGAAGTTCTCGCAGCAAACACCGCGTACGCCGGCGATTTCGGCGACAAGGGCGAGCTTGCGCTGCCCCCCGCCCGTGGCTTCGCGATCCTGACCTGCATGGACGCCCGCCTGGACCCGGCGAAGTACGCCGGCCTGAGCGAGGGCGACGCCCACGTGATCCGCAACGCCGGCGGCCGCGCGAGCGACGACGCGATCCGCTCGCTCGTCATCTCCCACAAGCTGCTCGGCACGGCCGAGTGGTTCGTCATCCACCACACGAACTGCGGCATGGAGTTCTTCACGAACGAGGTCATGGGCGCCCTGCTCGAGTCGAGCCTGGAGACCGCCGCGCTCGGCGACGACGGCTTCTACGACGTCGGTGCGGGCCCCGGCTCGCCCGAGGGCAGGAACATCGACTGGCTGACGATCGCCGATCAGAAGCAGGCCGTCGTCGACGACGTCGAGACGATCCGCAACCACCCGCTCGTGGAGAGCAACATCCCGATCTACGGCTACGTCTACCACGTCGAGACCGGCCGCCTCGAGGAGATCCCGGCCGCGACCGAGGCCGGCCGCGCCACGGCCGACAACGCCGCCTAGCTCCGGCGGCGCCGGGGTCAGCCAGCCGCCATCGGCAGGCTGATCCCGGTCGGACCGGGCCCGCCCGGCCCTTGCAGGACCGGCAGCTCGATCGGCGTCAGCGCGACGATCCCGCGGGCCGCGTGGCGGATCGCCTGTGCGGCCGGGTCGTCGGGGTCGGTGAAGACCAGCGGCGTGCCCGCGTCGGCCTGCTCGCGCAGCGGCATCGTCAGCGGCACCTTGCCGAGCAGCGGAACGTCGAGCTCGTCGGCCAGCGCCTGGCCGCCGCCCTCGCCGAAGATCTGGAAGCGCTCCCCCGCCGGCGTCGTGAAGCCGGCCATGTTCTCGACGATCCCGGCGATCTCCAGCGAGACCTTGCCCGCCATCTGCGCGGCGCGGCGCGCGACCTTCTGCGCCGTCGGCTGCGGCGTCGTGACGATCACGAACTGCGCCTGCGGGAGCAGCTGGGCGAGCGTCATCGAGACGTCGCCGGTACCCGGCGGCAGGTCGACGAGCAGGTAGTCGAGCTCGCCCCACGCGACGTCCTCGAGGAACTGCGTGAGCGCCTTGTGCAGCATCGGCCCGCGCCAGACGACGGCGGCGTCCTCCTCGACGAAGAAGCCGATCGACATGACCTTCACGCCGTGCGCCGTCATCGGCAGGATCTTGCGGTCCGGCGAGACCGGCGGGCGCTCGCCGCCGAGGCCGAACATGCGCGGGATCGAGTAGCCCCAGACGTCGGCGTCGAGAATGCCGACGGACTTGCCGTCGAGCGTCAGCGCGGCCGCGAGATTCGAGGTCAGCGTCGACTTGCCGACGCCGCCCTTGCCCGAGCCGATACACAGGACGTTGGAGACCTGGGCCAGCGCGCCGGCCGGCAGCGTCGCGCGGCCGAGCGACTTCTGCAGCGTGGACTTCTCGCTGTCGGACAGCACGTCGAAGGCGACGTTGACGGCCGTGACGCCGGCGACGGTGCGCGCCTCGCGCTCGACGGCCTCGACGAAGTGGTTGCGGATCGGGCAGCCCGCGGTCGTCAGCGACACCGTGACGTCGACGGTGCCGTCGCCGGCGATCGCGATCGAGCGCACCATTCCCAGCTCGACGATCGAGCGGTGCAGCTCGGGGTCCTGGACGCGCTGGAGTGCGGTGCGGATCTCGTCTTGGGTCGGCATGCGTCCAGTCTAGAAAACACCGACGCCGCGCCCGGAAGGAGGGCGCGGCGCCGGCTGGGGGGAGGAACTACGGTGGGGCGATCGGTGGGGTGGGAGGTCTTGGAAAGCGTCGATCAACACCTGCGCGGGTGTCCGACGCTTCCTTACGCGAGGGAGGCGATGCGCTCCTGGACCGTCGTCGACGCCTTCGTGACCGCGGTGCGGCCGCCGACGACGGCATTCTCGAGCTTCGCGCCGACGAGCTCGACGTTCTTCGCGACCGGCTCGGTGCGCAGCTCGATGTCCTTGACGGCGCCCTTGAGCTCGCTCTCGACGCGGGCGCTGCGCTCGCGCAGCTCACGCTCGACGCGCGTGCGGGTCTTCTTGGCATCGCGCTCGACGCCCTTGAGGGCGCTGGCGCCGCGGCGCTCGAAGCGGCGCAGCTCGCGCTTGGCCTTCGCCTTGGTGCCGTACTTGGCCCTCAGCTCGTCGAGCGTGGAGGCGACCCCGTCGCGGGCGATCAGCGCTGCGCCGACCGGCACGAGGACGGCGGTCTCGGCAACCTCGACGACGCGACCGACGGGGCCCTTGACCTCCTGCTTGGCCTCGGTGGAGGCGCGGCCGGCGGTCGCCTTCGTCTTGCGCGCGGCAGTGCTGCGAGCGGCGGCGCCGCGGTTGGCGGCACGCGTGCCGGCTGCCTTCTTGGCGGCCGTGGAGCGCTTGGTGGCGTTCGTCTTGCGGGTGGTGGCGGCCTTCTCGGCGGCGCCGGCGCGGGTGGTGCTGGTGGTGGTGCTCGTGGTCTCGGCCATGGTGTTCTCCTCCGTCGTAAGCAATAAGGATATTAGTTCTAATCTTGTTCCTGAGCATAGCTTACCCGAACAGGTGTTTGTAAACCGTCGGTGACCGACGGTTACCGGGGCGAACGGAGGTACGTACGGCTCCGGAGGCCGGCCTCGGGCAGCGGCTCCTCGATCGCGGCTACACCGCGGCGGGCACGGTCGTCCGCCGCATCCATCCACCCGGGTCGTGCAATTCGGCCGCGCTGGGCAGCTGCTGCGGCGAGTCGAAGACGCGGTGCAGGGCGGCGGGACCGCCGGCCGCGACGACCGCGTCGCAGAAGCGCTTGCCGTCCTCGTACTGGCGCATCTTCGCGTCAAGGCCGATGAGCCGCTCGAGCAGCGCCAGCAGCGGCGGGCGCTCGCGGCGGCGACGGTCCAGGGCCGTGCGCAGCTCGTGCAGCGACGGCAGCGCCTCGGCGCCGACGACGTCCATCACATGCTCGGCGTGACCCTCGATCACGCCCATGACGCCCTGCACCCGATCGAGCAGATCGCGCCGCCCGCCGCCGAGCAGGGCCATCGCCCCGTTCTCACGCAGGCCGTCGACGAGCTCGCGCACGTCGTCGCGCGACGGCAGCTTCAGCAGTGCGCGGGGATCGACCTTGACGTCGAGCGACTGCAGCAGCTCGCGCAGCAGGCCCGCGAGGTACGGGCGCAGCCACGGCACGCCGGAGAACTGGATCGCGTGGGTGACCTCGTGGAAGGCGATCCAGCGCAGTAGCTGCTCCTCGTCGGCCTCCAGCCGCTTGGCCGCCTGCGCGATGTTCGGCGCGACGAACAGCAGGCGGGCCTGCGACTCCGGATCGACCATCACGAACTCGTACTGGCCGAGCACGCGCTGGGACAGGTAGCCGGTCAGCGCGCCCGCCTCGACGGAGAGCAGCACGCCGGCGGCGGCGCGGGTCGCGCCACCCACCAGGCCGCCGCTCGCCAGGCGATCGCCGATCGGATCGAGCATCGCCCCCATCGAGGTGACGTTCGCCGCGATCCAGCCCGCGCGCGGCAGCGCCTCGGGCGCGGGCAGCGCCGCCGCGGGCTTCAGGCCCGTGTACTGCACCACGCGCGCCTCGGCGTCGGCGCAGATCGCCGCGAGGTCGCCGGGCAGCGTCACGGGGGTGGCAGGGTGGGTGCCGCGGCCGGTGGCCACGGCATTGGCGATTCTCCGCGTCAGAGCACGATCGAGCACGGATCCATCATTGCGAACCCGGCACTCGGACCTGCCCGGTACGGGACCCGGTACGCGCTAGTACGGCCGTCCGGAAGTTCTGCGTGGAATCCCGGGATGCCCGGCCGGGGTCTAGTCCAGCGCGGCGATGAGCTGCGCGAGCGCCGCCGGCGTGCGCGCGGCGACGACGCGGGCGTGCGGCTCGATGTCCAGCGGCGCGCCGAGCGGGTCGTCGAAGCCGGGAAACGCGACGACCGCACCGGCCTCGCGGACGATGAGCTGGGCGGCGGCGACGTCGACCGAGCGCGTCGGGCGCAGCGTGAACATCCCGTCGACGCGCGTCGGCGCGAGCTGGCAGAGCGAGATCGCGATCGATCCCATCGCCCGCAGCCGGTTGACGATCGCGCCGAGCGCGGCGATCTTCGGCTCGAGCAGTCGCGGGTCGGCCGACTCGAAGGTGACGATCTCCAGGCGCCCGCCGGGCGTACGCCGCTCCTCGTTCGTCGCGTCGATCGGCCGCTCGTTGAGCCAGGCTCCCTTGCCGCGCAGCGCGTACCACTCCTCGCGCGGCCCGAAGTCGTAGACGAAGGCGAACTGCACGTCGCGCATCGTCGGTCCGTCGGCGACCGCGATCGAGAGCGCGAAGTGCGTCATGCCGCGCTTGGCGTTGAGCGAGCCGTCGAGCGGGTCGATGACGACCCGCACGTCGCCGCCGCCGTACTCGATCACCCCGCGCTCCTCGCTGATCGCGGTGAAGCGCGCGCCCGCTGCATGCAGCGCATCGAGCTGCGCGAAGACCGCGTCCTCGGCCTGCTGGTCGATGACGAGCGTCAGGTCGCCGCCCTCGCCGGTGGCGCCGGTCTCGACGACGCGCTCGCGGCTCGTCGGATGCTCGGCCAAGACCTCGCGCAGGCCGGCGACCGCAGCCCGGCAGGCCCCGAGCCAGTCGGGGTCCGGCAGGGTCGAGGGCGCTGTCATCGGGGGCATACTAGGACGGTGCCGGAGCTCACCCCCGATCAGGCCCGCGCCGTGGCGCACGGGCGCGGACCCCTGCTCGTGCTGGGCGGAGCCGGCAGCGGCAAGACGACCGTGCTCGCGCAGCGCTTCGCCTGGCTCGTGGAGCACGACCACGCAGCGCCCGAGTCGATCCTCGCGCTGACGCCGACGGCAGCGAGCGCTGCGGCGCTGCGGCGCTCGGTCGAGGTCGCCCTGCAGCGGCCCTACGAGGAGCTCGTCGTGCACAGCGTGCGCGACTTCTGCGCGCGGCTGCTGCGCGAGGAGACGGCCGAGGCGGGCGTCGATCCGTTCTTCGCACCGGTGTCGCGCGCCGACCGCCTGGCGCTGATGCTCGACCGGATCGACGACCTGCACCTGCGCAGCCACGACATCGGCGGCCGTCCCGCGGTCCTGCTCGCCGACGTGATCGACCGCATCGACCGCCTCAAGGACGCGCTCGTCAGCGCTGTGGACTACACCGCCTGGGCCGCGGCGCTGCCGGACGGCGAGGATGCCGAGCGCACGCGCGCCGCGCGCGAGGCCGAGTTCGCGCAGCTCTACGTCGACCACGACCGGCTGCTCGCCGCCGAGGGCGCGCTCGATGCCGGCGAGCTCGTGCTGCGCACCGTCGCGCTGCTGCGCGAGCGCCCGCACGTACGCGCGCGGGTCGCCGAGCGCTACCGCCACGTGCTCGTCGACGGCTGGGCCGACCTCGGCTTCGCTCCGGCGCTGCTCGTCGAGCTGCTCGGCGCCGACCACGAACAGCTGACCGTCTGCGCCGACGACGACGGCGCCGCGCGGCGGATGCGCGCGGCCGCGACGAAGAACATCCACGACTTCAAGCGCGCCCATCCCGGCGCGGCGGTCGTGACGCTCGAGGAGTCGCTGCGCTGCCCGCAGCCCATCCTGGACGCGGCCGCCGCCGTGCTCGCGCCGATCGCCGACCGGCTGGCCACGCCGCTACGCGCCATCGGGGGCGGGATGGGGTCGAGCCGGAAATCACCCGAAGGGCCGGATCGGCCCCATCCCGCCCCCGATGGCTCGCCGACGCCGAGCCGGAAATCACCCGAAGGGCCGGATCGGCCCCATCCCGCCGCCGTCTATCCCGCCCCCGTCCGCTTCTGGCGCGCGGCCGACGAGCGTGCGCAGGCGCAGGCGGTCGCGGCCGAGGCCGAGCGGCTCGTCCGCGGCGGCTGCCCGCCGGAGCGGATCGGCGTCGTCGTGCGCTCCCTGCGCGACGAGGGCCGGCACGTGACGCTCGCGTTCGAGGAGCGCGCAATCGCCCTGCGCGCCGTCGGCGAGGCGGACTTCTTCGCCCAGGCCGAGGTGCGCGACGTGCTGGCCTGGCTGCGGCTGCTGGCCGACCCGACCGACGCGGGCGCGGTCGTGCGCGCACTCGCGCGACCGCCCGTGACGCTGCGCTCGGTCGACATCGCGCGCTGCGTGCAGATCGCGCGCCGGCGCAAGCTCGACATGGTCTCCGGGCTGCAGGCCGCGACCGAGTCGCCCCAGCTTCCGCCCGAGGCGCGCGAGCACATCCACACGTTCCTGCGCCTGTACCGCGACGTGTCGAGCACGCTTGACTCCGAGCGCCCCGACCTGTTCGTGCACCGCCTCATCGACCGCCTCGAGCTGCGCCGCCAGCAGGTCTTCTCGGCGCGGGCGGACGTCATCGAGCGGCTCGTCAACCTCGCCCGCTTCGGGGAGCTGGCGTCGGCGTACGCCACGCGCGCGCCGCACGCGACGCCGCGCGACTTCGCCCGCTACGCGGCCGCGGTCGCCGAGGCCGGGCTGCGTGAGGAGGAGGACGGCGCCGGCGCGCCGGCGCCTGCCGGCGCGGTCGCGCTGATGGCGCTCGACGCGGCCGGGGGGCGCGACCTGGACTGGGTGTTCGTGCTCGGCCTCACGTCCGCGCGGATGCCGGGCGCGCGGCTGCGCGCGGGCGAGAACGTCCCCGATGCGCTGCTCAAGGAGGCGCTCGGCGACGACGACCGCACGACCCACACCGACGCGATGCGGCGGCTGCTCAACGTCGCGATGACGCGCGCCGCCAAAGGCCTCGTGCTCGCCTACCCGGCGCTCTCGACGAACGGTGTCACGCAGCCGCCGTCGCCGTACGCCGAGGAGGCGCGGGCCGCGCTCGGTGCCGAGTGGCAGGTGCTGGAGGAGGAGCTGTTCGGTCCCGAGGAGGCGCTGCACGCGACGTTCCAGACACTGCGCGACGAGCTGCTGGCGGACGTCGCGCGCGTCGGCAAGGGCCTGGGCGAGCTGCGACTGGACACCGACCTCGACATCACCCATGCGGTCACGCGCTACCTCGAGCTCGTGAAGCTCGCGGCGCTCATCGAGCGGCCCGAGGGGCAGTCCGTCGCCGACGCGCTAGGGCCGGTCAACCAGCGCCTCGGCGCGGAGCTGTCGCCGCTGCAGCGCGAGGTGCTCGCGACCTCCTCGCTCGACGAGGTGCTGCTCGACGCCGAGCGCGACGACCGCGCCCGGGCGGCGGCGCGGGCGGCGCGCAGCGAGCCCTCCCTGGAGGTCTTCCTGCCGCGCCGCGGCGAGGGCCTGATGCTGTCGGCGTCGGACATCGAGACCTACCGCGGCTGCCCGCTGCGCTACAAGTTCGCGCGCGTGCTGCGGGTGCCGCAGGAGCCGACGCTCAACCAGCGCTTCGGGATCCTCGTCCACCAGGTGCTCGAGCGCTACCACCAGCTCTCGATCGAGTCGCTCGACGGGCTGCTGGAGCTGCTCGAGGCCGGCTGGCGGCGCGGCGGGTTCTCCTACAGCGACGAGGAGCTGCAGCTGCGCACGAAGGCGGGCGTGGCGCTGCGGCGCTACTACGAGCGCGTCGCCGAGGAGCCCGTCGAGCCGGTCTGGTTCGAGCGCGGTTTCTCGTTCAGGATCGGCGCCCACACGCTGCGCGGTCGCGTCGACCGCGTCGACAAGCTCGCCGACGGCGGCTATGAGCTGATCGACTACAAGACCGGGCGGCCGCGCTCGGCGGCGGCGCTGCGCGAGGACGTCCAGCTGTCGCTGTACGCCGTCGGGGCGCGCGAGGCCTGGGATCTGGACGCGACGCAGCAGGCATACCTCTACGTGCTCGACGACGAGAAGGTGCGCGTGCCGAGCTCGGAGATCGACGGTGACTGGATCGCCGACACGGTCCAGACCGTCGCGGGAGGAATCCTCGCCCAGGACTTCGAGCCGACCCCCTCCTACGCGGTCTGCTCGATGTGCGACTACCGGATCGCCTGCCCGGCGGCCGAGCGATGACGGGCATCCGCCGCGCGATGCCGGTCGTCTTCACCGACGACCCGGAGGGCAGCCGCGCCTTCTACGTGCGGTAAGGTCGTCAACGTGGCAAGCCACATCGCCGACCTCGGCGAGTGAGCTACTAGACCTTCTGCATGCGGACGTGCGGCTCCGGCGGCAGCTCGACGCCGACCGGGTCGCCGGGCCGCACCTCGCCCTCCGCCAGCACGACGCTCATGATCCCGGACTTCATGACGACGTTGCCGTCCGCGTCGCGGTCCAGGGTCGCCTTCATCAAGCCGGGCTGGATACCGTCGAGCTGGGCGCACGGGTTGCGCAGCCCGGTGACCTCGACGATCGCCGCGTCGCCGAGGTGCAGCTTCGTGCCGACGGGCAGGCCGAGCAGATCGATGCCCGCCGTCGTGACGTTCTCGCCCATCTGACCGGGCGCCAGCCCCGCGAAGCCCTGCTCGGCGAGCTCCGCGTGCAGCTCGGCGTGGATGAGGTGCACCTGGCGCAGGTTCGGCTTCGTCGGGTCGCGCCGGACGTGCGAGCGGTGCCTGACGGTGGTGCCGTTGTGCGCGTCGCCCTCGACGCCGAGGCCTTCGAGCAGGCGGATCGCGGCGGCGTTGGGCTTGCGCATCGTGTGGCCCGCGCTGACGCTGACCGCGGTCACGACGCCCTGCGCAGCCGGCCGCACGGACGCGCTCAGCGGTCCGGGCCCTGCTGGCGCAGGAAGCGCTGGAACGCCGACGCGATCGCGTCGCCCGAGGGCAGGTCGCCGGGCCCCAGCGGCGTCGTGTCGCGCTCGGCGGCCTGCTCGAGGCGCTCGACGAACGCCTGCACGTCGGGGTCGGACTGGACGGCCTGGCCGACCTGGCGCTCGTAGTCCCCGGTCGCGCTCTCGAGGTCGCTGGCGTCGACCGTGACGGCGACGAGGCTCTCGACCTTGCGCACGAGCGCCAGCGCAGCCTTCGGGTTCGGTGCGGCGGCGACGTAGTGCGGGACGGCGGCCCACAGGCTCGCTGACGGCAGGCCGGCCTCCATGCAGGCGGTGTGCAGCACGCCGACGATTCCCGTCGGGCCCTCGTACGTGGTCTCCTTGAGGGCGAGCTTCTCGACGAGCGCGTCGTCGGATGCGAGGCCCGTGATCGAGACGGGATGGCTGTGCGGCACGTCGGCGAGCAGCGCGCCCATCGTCACGACGAGCTGGGTGTCCAGCGCCTCGGCGAGATCGATGATGTGCTTGCAGAAGGTGCCCCAGCGCATCGACGGCTCGGGACCCTGCACGAGGATCAGGTCGCGCGGCGCCAGCGGCACGCGGGCGGCGAAGATCTCGATTCCCGGCCACGTGATCTCGCGCTTGCGCTCGTCGGTGAAGCGGATGTGCGGGCGCGTGGCCTGGAAGTCGTAGAACTCCTCGGGATCGATGCGGGCGAAGCGCTCCGCGCCGAGCGACTCGCCCATGAACGTCAGGGCGGCGGAAGCGGCGTCGCCGGCGTCGTTCCAGCCGCTGAAGGCCGCGACCAACGCCGGCGCACGGAGTCCGTCGGGTCGGCTCTCCCAGATCAGCGGCTGCATCCGATTCACGGTACATCATGGGCTGATGACGATCGCCACGCTGCGGCAGGGCCAGGAGCTCGACGGCGTCTTCGCGTGCACGCGCAAGGACCGCCTGCTGTCGCGCGCCGGCACGCCGTATCTGGCCGTCGAACTGCGCGACCGGACGGGCGCCGTCCAGGGCCGCGCGTTCCGCGACGCCGACGTCCTCGCCGGGCGCTTCGACCGCGGCGACCTCGTCCGCGTCGCGGGCCGCGTCGAGCGCTTTCGCGACGAGCTGCAGGTCGAGGTGCGCACGATCGGCCGGGCCGGCGCGGGTGAGGCCGACCCGGCGTCGTTCCTGCCAACCGCCTACCGCGACCTCGACGAGCTCGACGGCTTCCTCGAGCACCTCGCGCGCGACGTCCACGACCCCGGTCTGAAGGCCCTCCTTGCCGCGCTGCTCGGCGACGCCGCCCTGCGCGCGCAGTGGCGCCGCGCCCCCTGCACGCGCAACGGCCATCACAGCTACCTCGGCGGCCTGCTCGAGCACACGGTCGCCGTCGGGACGCTCGTGGGCGAGACGTGCATCCTGCACCCGCGCCTGGACAGCGACCTGCTGATGACGGCCGCGCTCGTGCATGACCTCGGCCGCACGCGCGAGTTCACCTACGGCGCCGAGATCGGCCTCACCGAGGCCGGCCGCCTGCTCGGCCACATCGAGCTCGGCCTCGCCCTCCTGCGCGAGCACGCCGCCCGCGTGCCGGCGCTCGGCGCCGAGCGCCGGATCGCGCTCGAGCACTGCGTGCTCTGCCATCACGGCCCCGACCCGGCGCCGGGCCGGCGCTTCGGCTCCGCCGAGGCGCTCGCGCTGTTTCGCCTCAACGCGCTCGACGCATCGATTAAAGGTGCACTGGAGCATGGCCTGCCGTAGCCTGGACGCGAATGCTGCGCCTCGCCTTCCCGCTGTCGGTCGCGCTGGCCGTGCTGTGTGGAGGTGAACTCGCGCATGCCGCGCGCACGACGACACCCGTCGGCGGAGCCGTCCGTGCGGTCGCCTTCACCGGTGACGCGCTAGCGATCGCGCGCACACCGCCGCAGGGCACGCTCACCGTCGAGCGCTACGTCGCGGGCGCGGCCCCCGCCACGCTGCTCGGCACGACGCTGCGCGACGCCGACGACCAGGTGCAGCTCGCCGGTTCCGCACAGGCGCTCGCGATCGGGCTGCAGCCTGATTCCGAGGAGAGCTTCGGCCCCAGCCGCGTCTTCGCCGGCCCGGCGGCCGGGCCGCTGCGGCAGGTGGCGGCGTGCGAGGCGGGCCTGCTGGCGCCGCCGGTAGCGGTCCGCGGAGCGCGCATCGCCTGGCGCGACGGCGCCTGCGGCGATCCGTCCGAGACCCCGTCCGCGATCACGCCTGCCGCGGTCGTCATCGGCGCGGCCGATCCGGGGATCGCGCCGGCACGCATCGCGCTGGACCCGGCCGTGCTGCCGGTGTCGATCGCGCTCACCGCGACGGGCGGCCTGGTCGGCGCACTGCGGCCCTCGTTCTTCGCGGTCGACAGCGAGGTGCGCGACTTCACCCTCCGCACCGCAGGGGCGACGCTCGTCACCCAGCGCGGCGGGATCGCGGCGCCAGTCGGCGTGCTGGCGAACGGCACGCGCGTCTTCTCACTGGCCCGGCTCGACGCCGGCGACGGCGGCGCGGACGGCGGCGACGACGACGACGACGAGGTGTGCCCCAACTCGCTGTTCACGATCGCGGCCGGCGCCACGGAACGCCGTGAGCTGCCGGTTGGTGGTTGCCTGATCGGCGCCGACTCCCCAGCAGGCTCGTTCTCGGCGCGGGCCGGGACGGACCGCGTGTTCGCGCTCGTCAGCGCGTCGGCGCGGGCGAGCAACGGTCCACCGCAGGTCTCCGCCGTCAGCGTGCGCGCCGACGGCGGCGACCGTCGCGTGCACGCATCGGGCTCCTACCGCCCGCCGGTCGGCATCGCCGCCGACGGCGACCGGCTCGCCCTCTGGCATCCGCGCTGCACCGGCGCCATCACCGACGTCGTCGTGGTCGACGGCGCCGGTCAGGACGAGGGACCGGCGCCGATCGCCTCCTGCCGGACGCGCGTGCTCACGACGACCGCGCGCGTGCGCAACGGCCGGACGTCGGTGCGCGTGCGCTGCCCCTCCGGCTGCCGCGGCATCGCCCTCGACGCGCGGCGCGAACCCGCGCGGCGCCTGCGCGCGTTCGCGTTCGGTCCCGGCACGCACGCGCTGTCGCTGACGCTCTCCAAGTCCGATCGCAGGCGCGGGCGCCTGCGCCTGGCGCTCGCCGTCGAGAACGGTCCCGCGCGGCTAGCGCTGATCCGGCTGCGGCGCTGAGCCCGCCAGGGCGCGCCGCGCGAGCTGCGACGCGACGAACAGGATGAACAGCGCGAAGCTCACCTCGAGCGCGCGCTGCGGGACCGCGTTGGCGAGCGCCGCCCCGCCGGCGGCGCCGGCCGCGCCGAGCAGCCCGACGAGGGCGCCCGTGCGCAGATCGACGTTGCCGTGACCGCGCTGGCGCAGCGCGCCGACGAGCGCCACCGGGATGATCGCCAGCAGCGACGTCGCCTCGGCGTCGAGCTGGCTCAGGCCCAGGCCGATCGTCAGCGCGGGTACGAACAGCGCGCCGCCGCCGACGCCGAGCAGGCCCGCGACGACGCCGGCCAGCAGGCCGATCAGGACCGCCTCGATCATCCGGAGATCAGCAGATCGATGGCGACGATCGTGAGCACGACGGCGAAGGTCAGCGAGATCGCCTTCGCCGAGATGCGCTGTTGCAGCTCGGTTCCGATCAGCACGCCGGCGACGGCGGGCACGCCGACGAGGATCCCCTCCTGCAGATGCACGTTGCCGTAGGCGCCGTGCACGCCCGCGGCGACGCTTGCGATGACGACGATCGCGGCCAGCGAGGTGCCCGACGCGAGTCGTTCGCCGAACCCGCACCACACCACGAGCAGCGGCACGATGAGGATGCCGCCGCCGACGCCGAAGAGCCCGCTGAAGAGTCCCGCCGCGGTGCCGATCGCCGCCAGGCTGAGCGTTCGGCGCCGGGGCATGAGCGCCATACTAAAAGCCATGTCCGCCTCCGCCACGCTCGTCGAGGTACTCGAGCCGCTGCGCGCCGATCCGGCCCGCGCCGCGATCCTGCTCGACATCGACGGCACGCTCGCGCCGATCGTGCGCCACGCCGACGATGCCTCGGTCCCCGAGCCGACGCGCACGCAGCTGATCGCGGTCGCCAAGCGCTACGCCGTCGTGGGCTGCATCAGCGGGCGCCGCTCGGCGACCGCGCGCCAGATGGTCTCACTCGGCACGATCGCCTACCTCGGCAACCACGGCTCTGAGCTGCTGGCGCCCGGCAGCACGCAGGTCGAGATCGACCCCGAGATCGCCGCCTACGAGAGCACGGTGCGGGCGTTCGCCGAGGCTGCGTACACGCCCGCGCTGCAGCGGCTGCGGGTGCGCACCGAGGACAAGCAGGCGATCAGGGCGTTCCACTGGCGCGGCGCGCCCGACGAGGACGCCGCCGAGCAGGCTGTGCGCGACATCGCCGAGCGCGCGCAGGCCGAGGGCCTGGCGATCCACTGGGGCCGCAAGGTGCTCGAGATCCGCCCTCCCGTCGAGATCCACAAGGGCCGCGGCGTGCGCCGGCTGCTCGACGGGCGCGACCTCGCCGCCGGCCTGTACGTCGGTGACGACATGACCGATCTCGATGCGTTTGCGGGCCTGCGCGGGCTCGTCGAGGAGGGGCTGCTCGGCAGGGCCGTCTGCGTCGGCGTGCGCTCCGACGAGACCCCGCCCCAGCTCGAGCAGCAGTCCGACCTGCTGGTCGACGGCCCGCTCGGCGTACGCGAGCTGCTGATGGTCCTGGCGAGCTAGCGGGCGCGCGAGCAGATGCGGTTCGTCGACTTCCTGCGCGCCGCGGTCCTGCTCTGCGCCGGCTCGGCGACGGCGCTCGCGACGCTCACGGTCATACGCGCGAGCTCTGCGGACGACCGCGCGCTCGTGATCTTCGTCATCTGCTGGTGGTTCGCCGCGGGCACGATCGGCCTGTGGCTCGGCCGCCGCGCCGAGACGAACTCGCCGATCGCGCGGCTGCTGGCGTCGGCGAAGTCGACCAACTCACTGCCCGAGCAGCGCCCGGGCAGCCTCCTGCTCAACCGCATGTGGCCGCTGCTGCTGTCGACGCTGCTCGCGCTCGGGCTGGGGCTGTTCGCGCCGCAGATCGCGGCGATCGCCGCCGGCTTCGCGATCATCGGCGCGCTCGCGTGGCGCCGGCAGGAGGCCGCCGTGACGGCGATCGAGGAACGCGACGGGGTCGCGTTCTACGTCGAGCCGACGTCGCCGGTGCAGCCGATCAAGCTCGTCCGCGCGCCGGGCTTCCGGCGCGACACCGCGTCCGTCAACGGCGCGGTCGGCTGAGACCACGGCGTGGCGACCCACGACCGGAGAGGACGACCACAACTTCGGTCGCGTGCAGGCGTCTCATACGCATGCCACGGACCCTGCTCACCGCGCTGTGCGCATTGTCGCTGCTCGCCGTCAGCGCGATCGGCGCCGAAGCGGCAAAGCGCTCGGCCTGCCAGCGCCTGAGCGGTAACGACCGCGCTCCGGCGCGCAACGTCAAGCTCGTCAAACGGCCGAGCAGCGGGCGGCGCCTCGACGACGGCGCGCGTGCCACGCGACTCGTCGGCTGCGTCCTGCCGCGGGGGCGGGTCCGCGCGATCGCCTACCGCCAAGGCGTCGAGAACGACCTTGCGCAGGAGTTCTCGTTCGCCGTCCGTCAGGTGGCGGGCGCGATCGTGCTGCTCGACCAGTCCGGCTCCGAAGGTGGCTACCAGTCGGTCACGACCACGAGCGTCTGGAACCTCGCCGGCGGCCGGTCGTACACGGTCGCTCGCAGGTGCTACGGCAAGGACGTGCCCTGCGGCGGTGACGGCGCGTTCAGCGCGCCGGTCGCGTACGTCACGAGCGCGGGTCGCGCGGTCGCCGCGCTCGGGCGCCTGCCCGCCGGCCCGCAGGCGTCGCTGGTCGACATCGCGAGCTTCGCCCCCGACGGCACGCGGAGCGATCTCGACGTCGGCCACTTCAGCATCCTGCCGTCGAGATCGCTCGCGCTCAACGGCGACATCGCGACGTGGACGAACGCCGGCCGGCAGCGCAGCGCGGACATCGGCGTCAGCTCAGCAGGCTGACGAGCCCGACGAGCAGCGGCGCGAGCACGAGCGCCGGCAGGAAGTTGCCGACCTTGACGTCCTTGAGGTCGAGCAGCTTCAGCGAGATCCCGATGATCAGCACGCCTCCGGTCGACGTCATCGCGCTGAGCGCCTCGCCCTCGAGGACGCCCGCGAAGAGGCCGGCGCCGAGCGTCAGCGCGCCCTGCACGAGGAAGACCGTCACGGCCGCGAAGGCGACGCCGGCGCCGAGCGTCGAGGCCAGCGCGATCGAGGCGAAGCCGTCGAGCAGCGACTTCGTCGCCAGCGGCTCGACGTTGCCGTTGAGGCCGTCCTCGAAGGAGCCGACGACGGTCAGCGGGCCGACGCAGAACAGCAGGCTCGCCGTGAAGAACGCCTCGCTGACGGTGGACTCGCCCGCTTTGGGATCGCGCGCGCGGACGACGCGTCGCTGGAGGCGGTCACCGAGCCCGGCGAGACGGTCCTCGATCCGCAGGGCCTCGCCGATCAGGCCGCCGAGCAGGACCGCGCCGAGCACGTAGAGCGGGCTCGTGTCGCGCCAGGCGAGTGCGAGGTCGACGCCGATCACCGCCGTCACGAGGCCGAGGCCGGCGAGCACCCGCTGCTGCAGCCCCGCCGGCATGCGCCGTCCCACCGTCACCCCGATCGCCGTCCCGAGCAGCACCGCACCGACGTTGAGAAGCGTGCCGGTCATCGGTGCTGGCAGGATGGCAGCCGATGGCCGCGGTCGACGTCCTCATCGTCTCGCTCGGATCGACAGCCGGTCTGCGCGCCTCCGACGAGGCCCTCGCGGCCGCGCTGCGGCGCGCGGGCGCGCAGGTGCTGGTCGTCGCCGCCAGGCCGCCGCGCGAGCTGCGCACCTACGGCCTGACCGACCTCGCCTGGGCCAACGCGGCCCGCAACGCCGCGACGAACGCGATCGCCGAGCATGCGCCGCGCACCGTCGTTTACTCGACCGTCACGGCGGCGCTGCTGTGGCCGCGGCCGGGCGCGATCCGCTACGACGCGCCCGCCGCCGCCAACCGGCCCGGGCGCCACGGCGCGTGGCAGCGCCCGCTCGAGCGCCGGCGCCTGCGCGAGGCCTCGCTGCTCGTCGCCGTCGATCCCGGCACGCTGGCCGAGACGCCGCGGCCGCACGCCGAGGCGATCGTCGTGCCGATCCCCGTCGCGTCGTCGCCGGCGACCGGCGCGCCGCGCGACATCGCCGCGATCACGTATGCGGCGAACCCGGAGAAGAAGGGCCTCGATCGCGTGCTCGACGCGTGGACGCGCGCGCGGATCGACGACGAGCAGCTCGTCGTCGCCGGCGCCGACCTGCGCATCGACGCGCCCGGCGTGCGCGTCGCCGGGCGGATGGAGCCCGCGACCTACCGCGCGCTGCTGCGGCGCGCGCGCGTGTTCGTCACCGCGCCGCGCCGCGAGGACTACGGGATTGCGCAGCTCGAGGCGCTCGCCGACGGCTGCGTGCTCGTCACGACCGCCGCGCCCGGGCCCTACGCCGCGCTGCCGCTGGCACGCGCGCTCGACAGGCGGCTCGTCGTGGAGCGCGACGACAGCGGGGCGGGGCTGGCGCGCGCACTGCGGATCGCCCTGGACCGGACGCCCGCGGACTACGCGCAGCGGGCGGCGGCGGCGATCGCGCCCTTTGCGCCCCGCGCCGTGGACGCCCTCGTCCGCGACGAGTTGCTGCCGCGGCTGCTGCGCGGCGATCAGTCTCCCGCGCGAGCGCGCTCGATGACGCCGAGGCGCAACATCGACCCAGGCACCGGCCGGCAGAAGAAGTAGCCCTGCGCGCGCTCGCAGCCGAGCTCGGCCAGGCAATCGCGGGCGCTCGCGCTCTCGACGCCCTCGGCGACCAGCGACAGGCCCAGCGATCGCGCCAGCGCGATCGTGGACGTGACGATCGCACGCTGACGGGGCTCGGAATCGATCTCGGTGACGAACGAGCCGTCGAGCTTCAGACCGCCGATGTCCTGCAGGTCGCGCAGGTACCCGAGCGTCGAGTAGCCGGTGCCGTAGTCGTCATGGCGAGCGGGCGCCTCAGGCCGGCGCGAATGCGCCCGGCGATCTGTGCGGCGAGGTCGCCGTCGGCCCCGTCGAGCAGGATCGCGAACTCGTCGCCGCCGATGACGAGGCCTGGCACCCAGCGGTCCGTGTGCGAGCGAATCGCCCACACAGCAGCGCCAGCAGCGCCGTCAGGACGTAGGCCGAGCCCTGCAGCCAGCCGTCGGCAAGCGTGCTGAACCCGGGCCGCGGCCGGACCCCGGGGATCGTGGCGAGGCTGAACAGCAGCACGTCCACCACGAGCGCCGCCGAGACGAGCACGACGAGCTGATGATCGGCGACCGTCGGTTGAGCCCTCCGTGCCCAGGTGTGACGCCACCCGCACACCGTAACCCCCGGGGCAACTCATACCACCGCTTGACAGGTAATCGTCGCTGCGTGTGAGCCGGCGTTACCGTGCGCGCTTGCGCAGCGCCGCGAACTGCGGCCACGGCCGCGTGTTCGCGACGGCATCCGCCGTCAGCCACGCCCGCCGCGCGGTCGCGACGCCCCAGCGCACGTGCTCGAGCTTCTCGGCGCCGTGGGCGTCGGAGTCGATCAGGACGAGCACGCCGTTCTCGGCCGCCGCCCTCGCGTGCACGTCGTCGAGGTCGCGGCGATCGGGCGCGGAGTTGATCTCGAGCATCGTGCCGGTCCGCGCGGCGGCCTCGATGACCGCGTCGATGTCCAGCGCGTAGGGCTGGCGCGACTGGATCTTGCGACCGGTCGGATGGCCGATCGCGTCGATCCAGGGGTGCTCGATCGCCGCCACCATGCGCTTGGTCATCTCCGACGCCGGCATGCCGAAGGACGTGTGCACCGAGCCGATCACCCAGTCCAGCCGTGACAGCAGGTCGTCGTCGTAGTCCGGCGAGCCGTCGGGCAGGATGTTCGTCTCGGTGCCCGCGAGGACGGTGATCCCCGCGAGGCTTGCGTCGACCGCGGCGATGCGCTCGATCTGGCGCTCGAGCTCGTCGGGCGGGACGTGGTTGCCGAAGCCGTGCGTCGCCGAGTGGTCGGTGATCGCGATGTACTCATAGCCGCGCTCGAGCGCCGCGCGCGCCATCTGCTCGATGCTGTTGCGCCCGTCCGAGGCCGTCGTGTGCATGTGCAGGTCGCCGCGGATGTCCTCGACGGTGACCAGGCGCGGCGCCACGAAGCCCGCCGACAGCTCGCCGCGGTTCTCGCGCAGCTCGGGCTCGGGGTACGTGAGATCGAGGCGCGCGTAGACCTCCTCCTCGGTCGCGCAGCGCAGCGTCTCGCCGCTCTCGTCGTCGAGGATCCCGTACTCGCTGACGTGCAGCCCGCGGCGCACGGCCGCCTCGCGCAGCGCGACGTTGTGGGCGGCGGAGCCGGTGAAGTGCTGCAGCAGGTTGCCGAAGTTGTCGGGCTCGACGACGCGCAGGTCGACCGGCAGGCCGGTGTGCGTGCGCCCGCGCGCGGCGTTCTCGTTGGGCGCCGACGCCGACTCGATGAGATCCAGCTCGCCGAGCGCTCGCACGAGCGCGCCGGGGTCGCTCGCCGTCGCGATGATGTCGAGGTCCTTGACCGCATCCACCTGGCGGCGCGCCGACCCCGCCAGCTCGACGCGCTCGGCGGCGGGATGCGCGCGCAGCGCGGCGACGATCTGCTCGCCCACGGTCAGTGCCCGGTGCAGCAGCACGCGCTGCGCCGGCTTCTCGCCGATGCCGGCGCCGATCGAGGACAGCACCGACGCCTCGAACTTCGCGCCGAAGCCCTTGACGTCGCGCAGCTGCTGCTGCTCGGCGGCCGCCCGCAGCATCGCCAGCGAGTCGATCCCGAGCTCGTCGAAGAGCCGGCGCGCGCGCTTGGGACCGAGGCCGGGCAGGCGCGTCATCTCGAGCAGCCCGGCCGGGTACCTGGCCCGCAGCTTGACCGCCGCGGGGATGTCGCCGGTCTGCAGCAGCGCCACGATCTTCTCCTCGAGCGTCTTGCCGATGCCGGGCAGCGCGGTCACCGTGCCCTTGCGCGTGAGCCCCGCCACGGAGACCGTGGCCTCGCGCGCGGCCTTCGCCGCCGAGCGGTAGGCGAGCACCCGGTGGACGATCGCGCCATCGAGCTCGTACAGGTCCGCGAGCTCGTCGAATGCGGCCGCGATGTGAAGGTTCGAGGGGTCCGAGGCCATGCTGCCCGTAGGGTAGTGGCGCGAATGCCCGCCGCCGTCTGGCTCATCCTGCCCACGTTCGACGAGGCCGAGAACATCGCGGCGATCGTCGGCGCGGCGCGGCCGGTGCTCGCGCAGGCCGCCCCGAACGACCATCGCATCCTCGTCGTCGACGACGGTTCGCCCGACGGGACGGGCGACATCGCCGACACGCTCGCCGCCGCGCACGACGACGTCGAGGTGCTGCATCGCACGACGCGCGAGGGACTCGGCCCGGCCTATCTCGCCGGCTTCGCGCACGCGCTCGGCGACGGCGCGCAGTTCGTCATGGAGATGGACGCCGACTTCTCGCACGATCCGGCCGACCTCGCGCGCCTGCTCGCCGCCGCGCAGGACGCCGACCTCGTGCTCGGCTCGCGCTACGTCGCCGGCGGCGGCGTGACGGACTGGGGCCGGATCCGGCGGCTCGTCAGCCGCGGCGGGTCGTGGTACGCGCGCGTCGTCCTCGGCCTCGACGTGCGCGACCTGACCGGCGGCTTCAAGTGCTTCCGGCGCGAGGTGCTCGAGGCGATCGACCTGCCGACGGTGCGCTCGCGCGGCTATGCGTTCCAGGTCGAGCTGACGCACCGGGCGGTGCATGCCGGCTTTCGCGTCGTCGAGCTGCCGATCGTCTTTCGCGACCGCGAGCTGGGGCGCTCGAAGATGTCCTGGCGGATCGCCGGCGAGGCCGCGCTGCTCGTCCCGCAGCTGCGCTTGCCTCGCATATCCGGCCAGCGCGGCCGCCGCTGAGCGCGCGCGGCGCCGGCCGCGCCGATGGGTCGTCGGTGCAGACATCCGATCTCGTGCTCGTCCGCGGGCTTGCGGACACGCGAGCGACGCTGGCCGCGTGGAACCGACGGCCGGGCTTGGTCGTCGGGCGCTGGGCCGCCGGCGCGCTGGCGATCTCGCTGCTGCTGCTGGGCGCGGTCTGGCTCGTCGCCGTCCTGTCGACGCCCGATCCTGCCCCGCGCCTGCTCGGCTTCTACGACAACCCGACGCTGGGGCACGTCCAGGAGGTGCTCGGGCGCAACTCGCTCGTGCTGGCGCTGCACGCGTTCGCCTGCATCGCGGGGTTCATCGCCGGCAGCTCGCTGCCCACCGAGGCCGAGCGCTACAGCGGCAGGTGGCGCCGGATCCATGACATGGCCGGTCCGCTCGCGATCGCCTTCGTCGTCGGCGCGACGCTGTTCTCGCTCGTCACCCAGGCGCTCGTGCTCGGCCAGGGCGCGTCGTCGCTGGCGGCGCTGATGGACACGTCCCCCGGGATGTTGCTGCTCGTCCTGCTGCCGCACGCGCTGCCCGAGCTCGTCGCGCTGTTCCTGCCGCTCGCCGCCTGGATGATCGCCAGCCGGCGCAAGGACTGGCACGAGCTGCTGGCGGCGACGCTGATCACGGTCGTGCTCGCGGTTCCCGTGCTGATCGCCGCGGCCTTCGTCGAGGTCTACGTGACGCCGGGCCTGCTGCGCTCGCTTGCCGGGTAGGCCCAGCGTACACGGGCCCACGTCGCTTCAGTTTGTATAGTGGGTCGTCGACTGGTTCCGCCGTCCGGTCATCGCAAGCTCTGACCTCCCGGCGACGATACCCCAAGGAGATTCCCGAATGGCCGGATCCATCATCGAAGTGACCGACGACAGCTTCCAGGCCGAGGTGCTCGAGTCCGAGACCCCGATCCTCGTGGACTTCTGGGCCCCCTGGTGCGCCCCCTGCCGCGCGATCGCCCCGCTGCTCGAGGAGATCGCCGAGGGCCGTGACGACGTGCGGATCGTCAAGCTCAACGTCGACGAGAACCAGGTCACCGCGGCGCAGTTCCAGATCCTCTCGATCCCGTCGCTGATCCTCTTCAACAACGGTGCCGAGACCAAGCGCCTGCGGCCGACGCGCAACAAGAGCCAGCTCGAGCAGCAGCTGGAGCTCGAGCCGGCGGCGTAGCTGAGCGGCCGGCCGCGTGGCCACGCGGCCGGCGCGCTCGCCCTGCTCAGTCGATCCCGGCCGGCGCCGGCGCCGCGACGTCCAGGCCGGCAGCCACCGCCGCGCCGATGTCCTCGTCGACGTTTGCCCAGTACTGCACGATGCGCGGCTTCATCGCGTCGGTGACGTCGGGGTCGCCGGCGTGGCCGACGATGTTCGTCACGAGGTGGTCGCGATCCTCCTGCGACATGACCTCGCGCACGAGCGTGCCCGGCTGACCGAAGTCGTCGTCGTCGGCGCGCAGCGCGTAGGCGGTGCGCACCATGTCGCCGTCGGCGTGCCAGGTCGCGTCGTCGCCGTAGCGCGCCTCGTCCGCCGCCGGACCGCCCGCCGTGTTCGGCGCGTAGACCGGATCGCCCGGGTTCTCGTAGCGCATCGCCCCGTCCTTGTTGTAGCTGTGAAACGGGCACTGCGGGCGGTTGATCGGCAGCTGCAGGTAGTTCGGGCCGATCCGGTAGCGGTGCGTGTCGGGATAGCTGAACAGCCGCCCGAGCAGCATCTTGTCCGGCGACGGGCCGATGCCCGGAACCATGTTCGCCGGCTCGAACGCGGCCTGCTCGACCTCGGCGAAGTAGTTGGTCGGGTTGCGGTCGAGCACCATCCGGCCGACCTCGATCTCCGGATAGTCGCCGTGCGGCCAGACCTTCGTCAGGTCAAACGGGTTGAAGCGATAGCTCGCCGCGTCGTCGAACGGCATGATCTGGACCAGCATCGTCCACGACGGCGCGTTGCCGTCCTCGATCGCGTCCCAGAGGTCCGCCCGGTGGTAGTCGCGATCCTCGCCCGCGATCGCAGCCGCCTCGTCGTCGGTGAGGTTCTCCACGCCCTGGTCGGTCTTGAAGCGGTACTTGATCCAGAACCGCTCGCCGCCGGCGTTGACCCACATGAACGTGTGGCTGCCGAAGCCGTCCATGTGGCGGTAGGTCTTCGGCGTGCCGCGGTCGCTCATGAGGATCGTGACCTGGTGGGCGGACTCCGGCTTGAGGGTCCAGAAGTCCCACTGCATGTTGTTGTCGCGACGGTCGGTGTCGGCGCGGCGCTTCTGGGAGTGGATGAAGTCCTGGAAGTTCGACGGGTCGCGGACGAAGAAGACCGGCGTGTTGTTGCCGACGAGGTCGTAGTTGCCCTCCTGCGTGTAGAACTTCAGCGCGAAGCCGCGCGGATCGCGCAGCGTGTCGGGCGAGCCGAGCTCGCCGGCGACGGTCGAGAAGCGGGCGAACATCGGCGTCGTCCTGCCGACCTCGCCGAGGAAGTCGGCCTTCGTGTACTGCGAGACGTCCTCGGTGACCTCGAAGAAGCCGTGCGCGCCCGAGCCCTTGGCGTGCACGACGCGCTCGGGCACGCGCTCGCGGTTGAACTGGGCCATCTTCTGGATGACGTAGTGGTCCTGCAGCAGCATCGGGCCGTCGGGTCCGACGGTCAGCGAGTGGCTGTCGCTGGGGGCCGGGATCCCGGCGTCGGTCGTCGTGGGCGGTGGCTTCTTGTCGCTCATACAGCGCGCCATACCCCGCAGGCTGCGTGGGTATCTGGCGAGTCAGACGCGGGCGACGGCGATTCGCAGCTCGCGACCCTCGATGCTCGCGACCTGGCCGTCGCCGTTGGCGCTGTAGCGCACCGCGACCGCGAGCACCTCGCCGCTGAGGTAGTCCTCGTGGCAACGCGCGGCGTCGAGCAGGTCCTCGTCGCCGTCGAGCGTGAGCACGATGCGATCGGAGATGTCCAGGCCCGCCTCGCGGCGCGCGAGCTGGACGGCGTGGACGATCTCGCGCGCCAGGCCCTCGCGGCGCAGGTCGTCGTCGACCGTGAGCTCAAGCGCGACGGCATGCGATCCCTCGCGCTCGAGCTGGTAGCCGGCCAGCGGCGCCATCGCGATCTGCAGGTCGTCGGATCCGAGCGTGTGGTCGTGACCGTCGATGAAGACGCCGACCGGGCGTCCCGCCGCGAGGGCGGCCGCGACGTGGTCGGCGTCGAGCGCGGCGACCGCCTCGGCGACCTGCGGCATCGCCTTGCCGAAGCGCGGGCCGAGCGTGCGGTAGTTGGGCTTCAGCGTGTACGAGCCGAGCTCGTCGGCCTGGGAGACGAAGCGCAGTTGCTTGACGTTGAGCTCCTCGCGCACGACGTCGGCGAGGCGCTCGATGGCCACCTGCTCGCGACCCGCGGCGACGACGACGGCCTCGTGCAGCGGCTGGCGCACCTTGATCTTCGCGCCGCCGCGCGCGGCGAGCCCGAGGCGGACGGTCTCGCGGGCGATCGCCATCGCGTCCTCGAGCCCGGCGTCGCGCGCCAGCGGCTCGGGCCAGTCGGTCAGGTGGACACTCGGCTCGGTGCCGTCGAGGTTGTCGTAGATCTCGTCGGCGACGAACGGCGTGAACGGCGCCAGCAGCTGAGCGACGGTCACGAGGCAGTCGCGCAGGGTCTGCAGCGCGACCGTGTCGCCCTGCCAGAAGCGCGGCCGCGAGCGGCGCACGTACCAGTTGGAGAGATCGTCGACGAAGTCGGCGATCGCGCGGCCCGCGACCGTCGCGTCGTAGGCGTCCAGGCGCTCGGTGACGATCTCGACCGTCGCGCTCAGGCGCGAGCGGATCCAGCGGTCGAGGTCGGTCAGCTCGCCGTCGCCGGTCTGCGCCGCCGGCTCATACATCGTGGCGACGCGATACGTGTTCCACAGCTGGCGCAGGAACAGGCGCACGCCATTGCCGACCGCGTCTGCCGAGAAGGCGTAGCCGTCCCACGGCTGCTTGGAGGTGAAGAAGTACCAGCGCAGCGCGTCGGCGCCGAAGCGGTCGATGATCTCGCCGGGTACGATGACGTTGCCCTTCGACTTGGACATCTTCTGCATCTTGCCGTCGAAGATCAGGCCGAGGCAGACGACGTGTCGGTAGGGCACCTGCGGCCCGCGCAGCAGCGTCGAGACGGCGAGCAGGGAGTAGAACCAGCCGCGCGTCTGGTCCAGCGCCTCACAGATGAAGTCTGCCGGGTACAGCTCGTCGGTCGACAGCTCGCCGGCGAACGGCTCGTGACGCTGGGCGAACGGCATCGCGCCCGAGTCGAACCAGACGTCGATCACCTCGGGCACGCGGGTGGAGGTCTGCGCGCACTCGGGGCAGGGAAACGTCACATCGTCGACGAACGGGCGGTGCGGATCCTCCAGGCGCACGCCGGAGCGCTGCTCGAGCTCGTCGAGCGATCCGATCACCGTGACGTGGTCGTTCTCGCAGCGCCAGACCGGCAGCGGCGTGCCCCAGTAGCGCTCGCGCGAGAGCGCCCAGTCGATGTTGTTCTCCAGCCAGTTGCCGAAGCGGCCGTGCTTGATGTGCTCGGGATGCCAGGTGACCTGCTCGTTGGCAGCCAGCAGCGTTTCGGCGATCTGCGACGTGGCGATGTACCAGGACGGCTTCGCGTAGTACAGCAGCGGCGTCGAGCAGCGCCAGCAGTGCGGATAGGAGTGCTCGTAGACCTCGGCGCGCAGCAGGCGGCCGCGCTTGTCCAGGTCTGCGATCAGGTCCTCGTCGGCGTCCTTGACGAAGCGCCCCTCGTACGGGCCGATGCGCTCATCGTACGTGCCGTCGAGGCGGACGGGGTTGACGACATTGAGGCCGTACTGCTGGCCGAGCCGGAAGTCGTCCTCGCCGAAGGCGATCGCGGTGTGCACGAGACCGGTGCCGTCGTCGGCGGTGACGAAGTCGCCGAGCAGGACCGAGTGGCCGCGCTCGCCGTACTCCTCGGTACCGAGGTACGGGAACGGCGGCTCGTAGCGCACGCCGTCGATCGCCGCGCCGGGGAAGCGATCGATGATCTGCACGCCGTCGCGGTCGCCGAGCACCCTCTCGACGAGCGCCTCGGCGAGCACGACCGGCGCCTCCAGTCTGCCGGTCTTCGCACGCACGTAGACGAGCTCGGGGTCGACCGCGACCGCGGCGTTGGAGACGAGCGTCCATGGCGTCGTCGTCCAGATCAGCAGCTCGTCGCCCGCCTGCAGCGGGCCGCCATCCTCGGCGACGCGCAGCCGCACGTAGACCGACGGGTCCTCGACGTCCTCGTAGCCCTGCGCGACCTCGTGGCTGGACAGCGCGGTGCCGCAGCGCGGGCAGTACGGCACGACGCGGTGACCCTCGTAGAGCAGGCCCTTGTCGGCGATCTGCTTCAGCGACCACCAGACCGACTCGACGTAGGTCGGATCGAGCGTGCGGTAGGCGTTGTCGAGGTCGATCCAAAAGCCGATCCGCTCGGTCAGCGCGTTCCAGTCCTCGAGGAAGTCGAAGACCGACGCGCGGCACTGCGCGTTGAAGGCCTCGATCCCGTACTCCTCGATCTCGGCCTTGGACTTGATGCCGAGCTTCTTCTCGACGGCGATCTCGACCGGCAGGCCGTGCGTGTCCCAGCCGCCGCGGCGCTCGACGTAGTAGCCGCGCATCGTGCGAAAGCGCGGGAAGATGTCCTTGAAGGCGCGGCTGAGGACGTGATGCACGCCGGGCGGGCCGTTCGCCGTCGGCGGTCCCTCCCAGAAGACCCATGGTGTGGCGCCCTCGCGGCGGCGCAGCGACTCGCGAAAGACATCGCGCTCGCGCCAGCGCTCGAGCACCTGCAGCTCGAGATCGGGGAACGAGACCTGCGCATCGACGGGCCGGGGCACCATGGCGATGCAGTGTAGGTAGCGACGCCGTGGTGGGAGACGAGAGACACGGCGCGAGGCGCAGCCCAGCCGTTGGCCAGCGTGCGACGACCGCCCCACGGCCCACGCGGCTGACCAACGAGGAGATCAGCAGCCCCCTGCTGAACAGGGTCGCGCAGCACGGTGACCTCGCCGTGCGTGTAGAGACGATGCCGGTAGGAGCGCTGCGGGTTGGGGCAGCCGAAGCGCCGCTCCCACGCGCGCAGCGTGTTGGGGCTGACGTTCAGCAGCGCGACCGTGAACGCCGATCCGTCCACTCTGATCAGAGAACGACGTAGACTCCGCTTCGCGACCAGCCAGGCGTCGCCCATTGGCCCCGCCGGCTCGCGAAAGGCCCGCATATGCGGGCCTTTCGTGCCTTTGCACCCGAGACGGTGGCGGTAGCACAAACTGAACCACTTGTCGACTCCCCGCGCCACTAGGACATCGATTGCGCTGCTTCGACGCCACGAAACGATGCAGTTTGGTGGGGCCTCTCTACCAATCTGCATATCTTCGTCCGGCGATGTACTCGACTTCGGACGGCTGGGCTACTTTAGGCGCCCGTTCAGCATCAACCGCGGAGGTCGAACTGGATCGATCCACGACATCACGTCCTGTCCGCTCGTCGTCGAGCATAGGAGCATCCCCGTGAGCGAGGCCTGGCTGGTCGCACTGGCACTGGTACTCGCGCTGGGAATCATCCGGGAGCTCATCAACCGACTCCCGTGAACAGTCGAGGGGCGATCACCTTCGGGTGGTCGCCCTGCGACTCGCTATGCCGCGAGCTTGCGGCAGATGCTGGCCAGTGACCGCTTCTCGGCCTCGTCGAGGACGGCGAACGCCTGCGCCACGCGCTCGCTGTGCTCGGGGAAGAGCCGGTCGACGATCTCCGCCCCGCGCGCGGTGATCGTGACACCGGCGGCACGGCGATCGGTCAGCAGGCGGGCGCGGTGCACGAGGCCGCGGCTCTCGAGCGTCGTGACGACCTCGGTCGCGTTGGCCTTCGACGTGCGCAGCCGCGCGCGCAGCAGCCGCAGCTCGAGCTCGCCGCCCGCCGTCGTGAGGATCACGAGGACGGAGAAGCCGGTCGCCGACAGGCCCTCGCGCTCGAGATCGGCGCTCAGGCGGCGGCGGACCGATGCCTCGGCGCGCAGCAGCGAATCGAGCGCGCGATGCGCGAGCGGGTCGCCGGGAACGAGGGTCATGCGATGAACATCCGGCCCCGGACCGTACCTGTCGCGGCGGACGCTGTTTACAGGCGTTATCCGACTTCTGCGAGGCCGGGGCGACGGCGGACCGTCGCCTCGCGCGCGTTGAGCCGGGCGAGCAGCAGATCGCGAGCCCCGACCGCGCTCATGCCCAGCCGTGGCACCATCGACTGATCGGACTCGGGCAGCGCGCCGCGGAAGTCGAGGATCTCGACGTGCTCGGAGGCGCGGCGCGACTGGTAGGCGATGCGGCTGAGCGCGTCCAGCCAGGCGCGGCGGCCGGTCAGCACGACGAGGCGCGGGCTGAGCGCCTGCAGGACGTGGGCCAGGCGGCCGGCGTCGAGCTCGGCGGTCAGCATCAGCGTGCGGATACCCGCGCGGCGCAGGCACAGCTCGAGCGCCTGCGCGTGCAGCGCGTCGATGTCGCACGGGGCGCTGGCGTCGAAGATGAGCACGCCCTCGGGCCGTGTGGCCGAGGGCGCTACGCGCTTGGCGGCGGCCAGCCAGCCGGTCGCCCAGCGCCAGGCGAAGCCGAGCTCGGCGGACGGCGCCTCGCCCTCGGGGCCGCCGAGGCCGTCGACCGCGGGCAGCAGGACCTCCTCGACGGTGCGCTCCACGGAGCGCACCGCGAGGCTCTCCTCCAAGATCCTGTCGGCCTCGAGCTCCTCGAAGCGGCGCAGCGCGGAGCGCAGGCGCGTCGGCGACGAGGGGCCGCTGCCGCGCTCGCGGGCGATCGAGATCGCCGAGGACACGTTGTGCGTCTCCTCGAAGGCCTGGCGCAGCGCCTCGACCTCGGCCAGGTCGAACTGGCGGTGGCCGCCGGCGGTGCGACGGGGGGTCGGATAGCCGAACCTGCGCTCCCACGAGCGCAACGTATTCGGGCTGACGCCCAACATTGCCGCGGCGGCATGGGTGCGTAGGACACTCATCGTGAGTTGTATCGAGGCTCGCCTACCCTCGCGCAAGCGACGCAAGGTCTCCTGCGGGCGAGTCGATCGCTACAGGTTACGGAATTCGGGCCACTTAGGAAAGTACGAGCAAAGCAGCATGCGGCGGCCCGCACGGTCCGATGCGCGCCTTGAAGCGCACGCCGAACTCCTGGCGCGGCCGAACGATCGTCGTGCAGGGCTCGCCGGAGCCGCCCGCGACCTCGACCAAAAGCGCCAACAGGTTCTCGGCACTGGGTGCGTTGGCGTCGGCCGGGACGAGGAAATCGGCGATGTGCTTGTTGACGGCGCTCGTTTCGTCGATGTCGAGCAACTCCTCGGCAGCGGCCGACACGGCGCACACCGACAGCGTGTTGTCGATGACGAGAAACGGCTCGTCGTGACGCGGCGCGAGATCGACGGTCGCCTGTAGCACGAGGCCCAGACCGCAGTGGCCGCAGACGCGCGAGGGCGGGGCGTGGGTGACGGGCGCGGGCGCCAGCGCGCAGTGCCCGCAGAACGAGATGACCTCGAGGCCACGATCGTCGACCTCGACCTGACGCAATGCGCGTAGGCGCCTCATGCCTGTGCCTCCCGGCGCTCGTGATCACGATCAACAACGGAGAGCGCGGCGACCTCGTGCACGCGCGTGATCTGGCGGTCGTCGATCAGCGCCAGCAACTGGCGGTGAGCGCCGAAGGGTGTGTCGGGCAGGATCCGCGTGCCCGTCGTGCGGACCTTGGCGCCGTGGTGGGAGCGGCGAAAGAGCGCCATCGGCAGCGGGCCGGCGGCGGCACGGACGCGGTAGGCCCACAGCGCGACGTCGTCGTCGGGCAGATGCCCGCCGGCGATGACGACCGCGTCGGGCGAGAGCGACTCGACGACGTCGGAGAGACCCGAGACGCCTCCGACCGGCAGCGCCATGACGCGGGCGCCTGAGCGACCGCAGAACAGCTCGAAGGCGCGCACGGCGAGCGCGTCGGGATCAAGCTCGTTGCGCGTGGCGTCGCCGACGAGGATCGCCAGGCGGCGGACGGGCGGCGGCGCGAGGCGCTGCGCGCGGCGCAGCCAGCCGTCGGCCCAGCGGGCAGCGAACGCCCACGGTGCGCTGTCGGTTCCGTAGCGCTCGCCGAGCTCGTCGAGCGAGGGCAGCAGCACCTCCTCGACGGAGCGCTCGACCGAGCGCAGCGCGAGCGCGGACTCCATCGCGCTGTCGGCGCGGTCAAGCTCGAAGCCGGCGAGCGCGCCGACGAGCGTGTGGGTGTCGGTGCTGAGCGCCTCACGTGCGCGGCTGACGGCAGACGAGATCGACAGCCCCTGCTGGAGGGCGTCGCGGAGGGCTGCAACCTCACCGTGCGTGTACAGGCGGTGGCGTCCTGCCGACCGCTGCGGTTTCGGGTAGCCGAAGCGGCGCTCCCAGGCTCGGAGCGTGTTCGGGCTGACGTTCAGCAGCGCAGCTGCCTCACTGGTCTTAAGTGTCCGCATGGAGGAAGCGCATCATCGGGGCTGGCCCTACCCGTTGCAAACCCGCCGAACGGGAATGCATACGTTCAAGGCCCAAACGTGGCGTCGAGTGGTGTTGCCGGACGCCTCCGGCTCGATTGTGCTACGTGACGATCTCGTGTGGCCATGGGCAGCGCCCGAGACCCGCAGATCAGCAGCAATCGTGCCATCGCAGCCGGTGGCGCGCAAGGCCGTTGCAGACAACATTCGTCCGCGCCTGCGCCCCGGCGTATCGCGTTGCAAAACCTGGGATTGCGATCAAGCGCCGAGCGCGACAGGCCCCGTAATGCACGGGCTTTAAGAAGCGAAGCGATGCAGTGTGGCAGGCCCTCTTTCCCAATCAGAAGATGTTCGTCCGCGATCTACTCGACTTTGGAAGCCTGGGCTACTTTAGGCGCCCGTTCACCATCACCACCCCTCGGAGGTCGACATGACCAGCCTTAAGACTCGCCTGTACAGCCCCGCGCTCTTCACCGCTATCGCGCTCATCGCCGCCACCGGCGCCGGCTTCCGTACAGGCTGAGGTCTCGGCTTCTCCGTCGCGTGAAGGCCGGTTAAGGTCCTAACGTGACGGCAATCGCCATCCGGTCCCGTCCGCGACTCGTCGTGGCGCTCGCGTGCGCGATCGTGCTTGCGTCGATTCCGGTCGTCGTCAGCGCGCCGGAGAACCTCCTCGACGGCCTGACCTTCGTGCTCGGCGCCTGCGCGATCGCCGGCGTGCTCGGCGGCGCGAAGTGGGAGGGCACCGTCGAGGTGTCGGCGGCCTTCGTATGCTTCATGCTGGCCGCGGTCTTCCTCGGGCCCGCGGCCGTGTTCGTCATCGTCGTCGTGTCCGAGATCTGTGCGTGGATCGTGCTCGGCCGCGGCTGGATCAAGCGCCAGTACCGCACGCGCGCGCTGCCGCTGAACATCGCGTCGCTGGCTGTCCCCGGACTGTTGGCCGCGCTCGCGTTTGACGCCATCGCCGGCGACATGGACGGGAGCAGCCCGGGCGACCTGGGCGCCCTTGCGCTCGTCGCGATCGGGTTTCTCGCGCTGAACTTCATCCTCCTGCGATCGCTCGTCTCCCTCATGGATGGCCTGGAGCTGCGCAGCATGCTCAAGCCGCCGCGCGAGCTGCTGCCGTCGCTCGGGCTGACGATCGCCCTGACCGTCTCGATCGCCGCCGTCTACACGGAGCTCGGTCTCGCGGCGAGCGTCTTCGTCGTCCTCATCCTTGTCGCGTTCGCCTACATGTCACGGCTCGTCGTCATCGCGCGCGAGCGCACGGGCCAGTACGCCGCGCTGTCCTGGGGCGTGCTGTCCTCGCTCGTGCGCTCGCTGGACCGACGCGACAGCCGCACCGCCCGCCACAGCGCGGCGGTCGCCGCCTTCGCGCGCGACATCGCCCTGGAGTGCCGCATGAGCAAGCGCGACGCCGAGCTCGCGCACACCGCCGGGCTGCTGCACGACATCGGCCGCTTCGCGCTCCCCGACCGCGTCATGGAGCGCCACGGGACGCTGACTCCGGATGACTGGGAGGCGATCCACCAGCACCCTGAGCTCGGCGCCGAGCTGCTGCGCGACCTCGGCGTCTACGGCCCGGTCGCCCAGATCGTCCGTGCGCATCACGAGCGCATCGACGGCCGCGGCTACCCCGACCGGCTGAAGGGCGACGAGATCCCGGAGATCGCGCGGATCGTCGCCGTGGCGGAGGTCTATGACACGCTCACCGCCGAGGACACCTACCGCGACCGCATGACCTCCTTCCAGGCGATGACCGAGCTGCGCCGCGTCGCCGGCCGCCAGCTCGACGAGCGTTTCGTCGAGGCGCTCGCCGGCCTGCTGGCCGGCCGTGGCCTGGAGTACCGCCATGCCGACACCGCCGACTTCGACCTCGAGCTCGCGATCGAGGGGCGGATCGCCGACTCCGTCGCGACCGACTCGGCCGCGGGCTCGGGCGGCACGAGCGCGGTCGCCGGCAATCCGACGGCGCAGTAGCGGTGGCCCACTGCGCGGCGCCCTGCGCAGCGCAGCGGGTCTAGGATCCGGCCGATGCTCGGTCGGCTCGGTTGCGTCGTGCTCCTTGCGCTCCTGCTCGCCGGCTGCGGGCAGCAGAGCGAGGCCGTTCCCGCGGCCTGCTTCGGCACGCCGGCATCAGTGCTGAAGACGCTGCGCGCGGGGCCGCCGATCGCGCTCGATCGCGAGACGCGGCTGTCGACGTGCGTCAGCACCGCGCAGACCGACGGCGACCTGCAGTCGCTCGGCCTGCTGTTCGTGCGCGTCGCCGACGTGCTGCGCACGACGGCCGGCTCGGACCCCGACGACGCCTTCGCGCTCGGCTATCTCGCCGGCGCGGTGTCGCGCGGGGTGGCCGGGAGCAGCGGTGCGATCGCGGCGCAGCTCGCGAGGCGGGTCGACCAGGTCGCGACGCTCGACCCGGGCGCGCGCGCGGCAGCGGTGGCGGCGCTCGAGCGCGGCCGCAGCGCCGGCCGGCGCGACGGATGAAACTTCGCCTCTATCACCACCGTGACGGGGCGCGGATCGCCTACCGCGAGGCGGGCGTCGGGCCGGGCCTGTGCCTCGTGCACAGCGCCGCGCTGTCGCACCGCGAGTTCGCACCGCTCGTCGAGCACCTCGCCGATCGCTTCCGGCTCGTGCTGCCCGACCTGCCGCTGCACGGCGACTCCGAGGATCGCCCGCGCCATCCCTACACGCAGGACTGGCTGGCGGAGGTGATGGCCGACTTCTGCCGCGAGACGTGCGGGCCCCATCCGATCGTCGGCGGGCACGGCGCCGGCGCGGAGATCCTGCTGCGTGCGACGGTCACGGGCCAGATCGCACCGTCGCGCCTGGTCTTGATGCCCAACCGCCTGCACCGGCCGCCGACGCGCTCGCGGCTGCCGGTACCGCTGCGCTCGATCGCGCCCGCCGCCGCGCTGCCCGGCCTGGACCGCGCCGCCGCCCGCGTCGTGCCGCTTGTCTACCGCCCCGACCACGCGATGAAGCTCACCGCGCGCGGTAACCCGGCCGCGCGCGACCTGCTGCGTCACGCGACGGCGGACGTCGCGGGCAACGCGAACCTCGCGCGCTCGTGGTCGCGCTGGGTGCGGCGCTGGCCCGCCGGCGCGCAGAGCGACCTGCTCGGGGCGTACGAGCGGATCGAGGCGCCCGTCCTGCTGCTGTGGGCCGACCGCGACCGCTACCACCCGCTCGCCGGTGCCGAGGAGGCGCTCGACCTGCTGCCCGACGCCCAGCTGCGGGTGCTGCCCGGCACCGGCTTCCTGGTCGCCTACGACGACCCGGTCGGGGTCGCGCGCGAGCTGACCGCCTTCTGCCTCTGAGCGTCTGCGACCGGCTCCCAGGGCGCTAGCGAGCCGATCCGCGCGCCATCGTGCGCAGGTCCATCGCCTCGTCGTAGGTCGCCTCGTCGACGCCGTGCTCGAGCGCGACCTCGCGCAGCATCCGTCCCGAGGTCGCCGCCTCCTTGACGATCGCGGCGCCCTTGTCGTAGCCGATGTACGGGTTCAGCGCCGTGGCGGCGGCGAGCGTGGACTCGGCCGAGTTCCTGCAGCCGTCGAGGTTCGCCTCGATGCCCGCGACGCACTTGTCGGCGAACAGGCGGCTCGTCGTCGACAGCAGGTGGATCGACTGCAGTAGGTTGCGCGCGATCAGCGGGATGCGGACGTTGAGCTCGAAGTTGCCCTGCATGCCGCCGATGGTGATCGCCGCGTCGTTGCCGATCACCTGCGCGCCGACCTGCAGCACGACCTCCGGCAGCACCGGGTTGACCTTCCCGGGCATGATCGACGAGCCCTTCTGCAGTTCCGGCAGGAAGATCTCGCCGATGCCCGCGCGCGGGCCCGAGCCCATCAGCGCGAGGTCCATGGCGATCTTCGACAGCGAGACGGCGACGACCTTCAGCGCCCCCGACAGCTCGACGAGCGCGTCGCGGTTGGCCTGTGCCTCGAACGGGTCCTCGGGCGGCGTGATCCCCAGGCCGCTGGAGACCTCCAGGCGCGCGCGGATGCGACGCGCGAAGTCGGGGTGGGTGTTGAGGCCGTTGCCGACGGCGGTGCCGCCGAGCGGGATCTGCGCGACCTGCGCCAGCGTGTTGTGCACGCGGCGCCCGCCGAGCCGCATCTGCGCGGCGTAGCCGGCGAACTCCTGGCCGAGCGTCACCGGCACGGCGTCCATGAGGTGGGTGCGGCCGGACTTCACGACGTCCTCGAACTCCTGCGCCTTCGCGGCGAACGCGGCCTCGAGATGCGCCAGCGCGGGCAGCAGCCTGTTCGACGCCTCGTCGAGCGCCGCGAGGTGCACCGCGCTGGGAAAGACGTCGTTGGAGGACTGGCCCATGTTGACGTGGTCGTTGGGATGCACGCCGTCGCCGGCGAGGTTGGCGATGACCTCGTTGGCGTTCATGTTCGTCGACGTGCCCGAGCCGGTCTGGAAGACGTCGATCGGGAACTGGTCGTCGTGCTTGCCGGCGACGATCTCGTCGGCGCCGGCGCCGATGCGCGCGGCGAGATCCGCGTCGAGCTTGCCGAGGTCGGCGTTGACGCGCGCCGCGGCGCCCTTGATCGCCGCCAGCCAGCGAACGACGCTCACCGGCACGCGCTCGCCCGATACCGGGAAGTTCTCGACCGCCTTCGCCGTTTCGCCGCCCCACAGCTCCTGGTCAGCCACGCTCATCTCACAGGCCTTTCGCGTCGTCGGTCATCGACCGCCAACGCTAGCGGCTAACCGGCGTCGGCGGCAGCTTGCGCCGCGAGCCGCGCGCGCACGACCTGCACCGACGGCTTGGCGTCGTTGCGCACGTCGAACAGGCCCTTCTGGTTGAGGCCGCGCACGAGCTTGATGTCGGGCACCTGGGTCTTGATCGAGCCGCCGTAGAAGGTCGGCGCGACGGCGAAGTCGCGCAGGTTCCAGACGAGCGCGCCGGCGAGGTTGGGGATCGAGCCGTACGTCTGCAGGTGCAGGTCGAGCAGGTGCGACTGGAAGGCGTAGCCGCCGGGCTTGGCCGTCGCGTTGCGGCCGTTGGCCTCGGCGCCGAACTCCGTGACCGCGATGACCTTGTCGGGGAACACCGCGCGCAGCTTCGCCAGCCGCGTGCGGATCATGTTGCGCAGCTCCGCGCCGGGGGCGTGCGTCGCCTCGTACCAGCCGATGTAGTTCGTCCAGCCGATCATGTCGATGTTGCTGTAGATCTGGGAGGTCCTGCGCGGCGGGTGCGCACCCCAGATGTCCAGCGCGACGGGACGGCTGGGATCGGTCCTGTGCAGCTCCTCGGCCATCGAGTCGACGTACGGGATCTGGCCCTTTGGATGGCCGCCGCCGGCAACCTCGTTGGCGAGGTTCCACGTGATGATCGAGGGGTGCATCTGGGCCTGGCGCAGCGTCCTGCGCACGCGATCCTTGGCGATCCGGACGCGCCGCTCGCCGCGCGACGTCCACGCACCGGGCGCGTCGGTCGGGCCGATGCCCTGCCAGACCATGATGCCGGCGGCGTCGAGGCGCTCGAGCAGGCCCGGATCGAGCGGGTGCTGGCTGCGCGTGGCGTTGGCGTCGATCGCCTTGAGCTGCGTGACGATGCGGTCCTGGTCGGCGGGGCGCAGCCCGTCGCCGCGGCCGAAGACGTCCTCGTGGATCGAGGCGCCACGCAGGCGGATCGGCGCGCCGTTGAGCAGCAGGCGGGTGCCTTCGGCCTTGACCTCGCGCAGGCCGACGCGGGCGCGGTACGTCGCCTCGCCCGGGACCTGCAGCGACAGCTCCCACAGATCCGGTGACGAGGGCGACCACAGCGCCGGGTCGTCGACGCGCGTCGACGACTGGAGGACCTCGGTCCCCTCCTTGGCGACCGCCGTCGCCGGGAAGTCGAACTCGACCTTGCGGTCACCGCGGGTCAGCGTGCCCTTGACGGCGAGCTGGCGCGGCTCACCGTTGTTGTGGACGTGCACCGTCATGTTCACGAGCGCAGCGCCGCCGGAGAGGCGCGTGCGGATCGTCGGATGCAGCAGCTCGCTGGGGCCGATGCGGCGGATGCTGACGCCGCGGTTGATGCCGCCGAAGTTGAACCACAGCCGGTGCCAGCCGTCGCGCTTCATCGCGGTCGGGCCGCGGTAGTCGGCGCGCACGACGAGCGAGTGGCGCTGGCCGGCCTTGAGGAAGGTCTTCGCCTCGAAGGGCAGGTACTCACCGGTGTTGGTCGCGACGCGCTTGCCGTCGATGAAGACCTGCGCCTTGTGGTTGACCGACTCGAAGCGGATCGCGTAGGTGCCGTCGACGGGGACGTCGACCTTCGTCCGGTACCAGGCGACGGTGCCGCGGAAGAACGAGATCCCGCGCCGGCCGCTGATCTTCGTCGCGTCGGGCACGTAGGGCGTGCGGATCAGCTCGCCGCCGAAGGTGCCGGCCTGGAAGCCCTTGTCGAGGCCGGTGGCGTCGCGATCGCGGCGCACGCGCCACAGGCCGTCGAGCTGCGCGCGCTCGCCCGGTCCCGCGTAGATCGTCGGCGCGCCGCCGTGCGGCGCGAGCACGACCGGGGTGCCGACCGCCTCCGACTCGGCCGACGAGACCATGACGAGGACGCCGGCGAGCACGGCGAGGAGTGCGCAGACTCCAGCCACCATGGCTCGCATCATCAGCCTCCTCACCCGGACCCGTTCATCGTTTGACCTCAAGCTCCTGCGGCCGCAATGCGCGCGACAGAGCGCAGCGGGCGCGGACGACCCTGCCGCCTGCAATTGGTGCGGCGGGCAGAATGTAGCGTTCCGGACCGCGAAGTACGCCACCCGAACGGGGGTGCTTGACGCGTTCGAGTTCACCATGGGCCGCCAATACGACACGATCGACGAGCACCTCGCGGGCTGGATCGCGCGCCAGCCGCTGTACTTCGTCGGCAGCGCGCCGCTGGCGCAGGACGGCCACGTGAACGTCTCGCCGAAGGGCCCGATCGGCTCGCTGCGGGTGCTCGGGCCGACGACGGTCGCATATCTCGACATCTACGGCAGCGGTGCTGAGACGATCGCGCATCTGCGTGAGAACGGACGAATCGTCGTGATGTTGTGTGCGTTCAGCGGTCCACCGCGCATCGTGCGGCTGCACGGCCGCGGCGAGCTGCTATGCCCGGGCGACGACGGCTTCGACGAGCTGCTCGAGCAGGCCGCCTTCGAGGATCCCTCGATCCCCGAGGCGCGGCGCGCGATCGTGCGCGTCGACGTGGCGCGGATCGCCGACTCGTGCGGTTACGGCGTGCCGCTGATGGAGTACGAGGGCCAGCGGCCGCACAGCACGCTGTCGGCGCGCAAGCGCGTGCGCACGATGGGGGTCGAGGGCTACGCGACGTTCGCGGCCGAGCGCAACGCGGAGAGCCTCGACGGCCTGCCGGCGGTGCGGGCACCGGCGCCGCCGAAGCCGTAGCCCGCCCTCAGCGCAGGCGCACGCGATCGCCGGGCTGCAGCGCGGTCGCCTTGAGCTTGCGGTTGAGCTGCTGCAGGCGGGTGATGTTCTTGCCGGTCTTCGCGGCGATCGAGCCGTAGGAGTCGCCGCTGCGCACGGTGACGTACTTCGGGCCCAGCGGCTTGGGCTTGGGCTTGGGCACCTTCAGGCGCAGCTTCAGGCGCTGTCCGGGCTGGATCGTCGACGGGTCGACGTACGGGTTGAACGTCTCGAGGTCGCTCACCGACAGGCCGGTCTTGCGGGCGATCCGGTCGTAGGTGTCGCCGCGCTTCACCGCCCAGTAGACGGGCAGCGTGCTCACCCTCGCGGCCCGATCGCCGGCCGCGTCGGCGTCTTCCTCGTCGACGCCGTAGGCCGTCACGCCCACGGTGATGATCACGAGCAGCAGCAGCGCCAGGCCGCCGAAGATGAGGTACGCGACGTAGCGACGGTCGTCTGGTTGGACGCCGTTGGGACCGGTGTGTGCTTCTACGCCTGTCATGGACCGTGCTCCGCCACGCCAAGGATCCCAGTTCACGCAGCATCTCACGCCTTTTCTGTTGCCGGCGCGTTAATCCGTTGCGATCGCCACGTACTTGAGGTCGACGTACTCGGCGATGCCCTCCGGCCCGCCCTCGCGGCCGATGCCCGACTGCTTGACGCCGCCGAACGGCGCCCCCGCGTTGGAGACCAGGCCCTGGTTGAGCCCGATCATCCCCGTCTCGAGCCGCTCGCTGACGCGCAGCGCGCGCTTGACGTCGGAGGTGTAGAGGTAGGCGACCAGCCCGAACTCGGTGTCGTTGGCGGCCGCGATCGCCTCGTCCTCGGTCGCGAACGCCCTGATCGCAGCGACCGGCCCGAAGATCTCCTCCTTGAGCAGGCGCGCGTCGGCGGGCACGTCGGCGAGCACCGTCGGCTTGTAGAAGTGGCCGGGGCCGTCGACCCGCTCGCCGCCGCACAGCACGCGCGCGCCCTTTTCGACGGCGTCCCGCACGAGCTCGTGGACCTTCTCGAGCTGATCCTCGTCGATCAACGGGCCGACCTCGACGCCCTCCTGCGTGCCGCGCCCGATCTTCAACGCGCCCATCCTGCCGGCGAGCTTGCCGGCGAACTCGGCGGCGATCGACTCCGCGACGTGGAAGCGGTTGGCGGCCGTGCAGGCCTCGCCGGTATTGCGCATCTTGGCGACCATCGCGCCCTGCACGGCATCGTCGACGTCAGCGTCCTCGAAGACGACGAACGGCGCGTTGCCGCCGAGCTCCATCGAGACGCGCAGCACCTGCTCGGCGGACTGCTCGATCAGCATGCGGCCGACCTCCGTCGAGCCGGTGAACGAGAGTTTGCGGGTGCGCGGATCACGGATGACCGGTTCCATCACCGCGCCCGACGAGCGCGCCGTGACGACGTTCAGCACGCCGCCCGGCAGTCCGGATTCCTGGAGGATGCGCGCGAGCATGAGCATCGACAGCGGCGTCAGCTTGGCGGGCTTGACGACCATCGTGCAGCCGGCCGCGATCGCCGGGCCGATCTTGCGCGTGCCCATCGCCAGCGGGAAGTTCCACGGCGTGATGAAGACGCACGGGCCGACGGGCTGGCGCATCGTCAGCAGGCGACCGCTGGCCGGGCCCGCCTCGTGCATCGTGAAGCGACCGTCGAGGCGGACGGCCTCCTCGGCGTACCAGCGCAGAAAGCTCGCCCCGTAGACGATCTCGGCCTTGGACTCCGCCAGCGGCTTGCCCATCTCGAGCGTCATCAGCAGCGCCAGCTCGCCGGCGCGGTCCATGATCGCCTCGTAGGCGCGGCGCAGGATGTCCGACCGCTCGCGCGGCCCGCTCTGGCGCCAGTCGCCGCGGAACGCGTCGTGCGCTGCGCCGAGCGCCGCGAGCGCATCCTCGGGCGTCGCGTCGGCGACGTGCGCGATCGTCTCGCCGGTCGCCGGGTCCTCGACCGCGACGGTCTCGCCGCCCGCGCCGTCGCGCCACTGGCCGGCGATGTAGAGCTGCTTGGGCACCGCGTCGAGCACCTCGCGCTCGCTGCTCACGTGCGGATCACCGTCTCCTCCCCGAGCTCGTCGGAGATCGCGACGTCGGCGGAGTAGTCGATCGGCAGCACGATCAGCGAGGGTACGTCGAGATCCAGCGCGCGGCGCAGGTGGCGGCCGAAGTCGGATGCTGAGTCGCAGCGCCAGGCGGGCATCCCGCAGGACTTTGCCAGCCCGGCGAAATCGGGGTGCTCCAGCGCGTGGTTGAGGTCGAGCGTCTCCTCGTTGGGGATGCCGAACGTGGCGCACGCCCTCGGCCTCGCGGCACTGTACGACGACGTCCGAGGCGCGCGAACCGGCCATGCCCGTCGGAGTGGGCCTCTAGGCTCGGCTCGCACGCATGCGACGTACCCGACAGTCCAACAGACGCAACTCACGGCCCCCCGGCGTGTCCCGAAAGGCGATGCAGCGCTTCGTCGTCCTCCTCGTCACCGTGCTCGCGGCCTGCGCGGCCGCGCCCGCGCACGGCGCCTCGCGGCTCGTCGTCAAGGGCGCGGGCTTCGGCCACGGCGTCGGCATGAGCCAATATGGCGCGTACGGGTTTGCCGAGAAGGGCGCCGATCACGCGCAGATCCTCGGCCACTACTACACGGGCACGCAGATCGGCCGGTTGGAGGGCGGCGGCGGCCAGGCGCGCGTTCTGCTCAAGACCGCGAGCCGGATCGTCTTCAAGAACGCGGCCGGCGTGGCCGGCGGGCGGCGCCTGACCCCCGCGAAGCGCTACATCGCCACGCGCGGCCTCAGCGGCGCGGTCACGTTGCGCAGCGCGAGCGGCCGCGCGCTCGGCACCTATGCGTCGCCCCTGACGATCAGCGGCGCCGACGGCGGCTTTCAGATCAACGGCGCCAGCGGCAACGCCGCCGTCGACGGGCGCTACCGCGGCCAGTTGCAGCTGCGCGGCTCGGCGCTGGGCGGGGTCTCGGCGATCAACGCGCTCGGCCTCGACGACTACATCCGCGGCGTCGTCGCCGGTGAGATGCCGTCGGGCTGGCCGCAGGCGGCGCTGCGCGCGCAGGCCGTCGCGGCGCGGACCTACGCGCTGGCGACGACGAAGGCCGGTGACGGCTTCGACCAGTACGCCGACACGCGCTCGCAGGTCTACAACGGCATCGCCGGCGAGACCGCGCCGACCGACGCCGCGGTCGCCGCGACCGTCGGCGAGGTCGTGGTGTTCGAGGGCAAGCCGATCGTCACGTACTACTTCTCGACCTCGGGCGGGCGCACCGAGGACGTCGAGAACTCGTTCCTCGGCGCGGAGCCGACGCCCTACCTGCGCTCGGTCGACGATCCCTACGACAGCGGTTCGCCACGCCACCGCTGGACGCGGCGGATGAGCCTGCGCTCGGCGCAGCGGCGCCTGGGCCGGCTCGTGAAGGGATCGCTACGGCGCATCAAGGTGCTGAGCCGCGGCCGCTCGCCGCGCGTCGTGCGAGCGCAGATCGTCGGTAGCGGCGGGCGCACGAACGTCAGCGGGCCGACGCTGCGGCGCAAGCTCGGCCTGTACGACACGTGGGCGCGCTTCACCGTCATCACCGCGAGCGCCACGCGCGGCGACGGCAACGCGCCGAAGGCGGCCGGGACGCCGACCGGCGGGGCGACGCCGCGGCTGGCGCGCGCGGCGTCGCTGGCGCCCGGAGTGGCGACGCTGAGCGGCCGCGTCGACCCGGCGACGCCGGGGCGCAGCTTCGTGACGGTGCAGCGCCGCGCCGGCGCGAAGTGGGTGGCGCGATTCGACGTGCCGGTGCGGGCGAGCGGTCGCTACGCGGCACGGCTGCGGTTGCGCGGCCTGTACCGCGTGCTGTACGGCGGCGCGGCAGGCCCGAGCGTGCTCGTGCGCTGAGCGCCGGTCAGCCGGCGCTGTAGACGCGCGTGAGCTGCTCGGCGACGGCGACGGGCTTCAGCGCGCCCTCGCCCTCGAACGTCAGCCTCATCGTGACCTGGGCGCCGCCGACGACGTCCTCGACGTCGACGAGCGCGGCGCGCATGCGAACGCGGTTTCCGACCGGCAGCGGGGCCGGGAAGCGGACCTTGTTGAGCCCGTAGTTGACCGCGAACGCGAAGCCCTCGAACGCGACGATCTGCGCGGCGAAGCGCGGGTGCAGCGAGAGCGTGTAGTAGCCGTGGGCGATCGTGCCGCCGAACGGCGTCTGCGTCGCGCGCGCCGGATCGGTGTGGATCCACTGGTGATCGCCGGTGACCTCGGCGAACGCGTCGATGTCGGTCTGCGTGACCTCGTGCCAGTCGCTGACGCCGAGCTCCTCGCCGACCATCGCGCGCATCTCGTCCAGGCCTGTGATCGTGAGCATGGCGCGGCAGCATAGGCCCTGGGAGCCCGGTGTCGAACGCGACACCAGTCTCCTAGCCTTGTGCGCGTGCCCGCCCCGCTGCTCGCCGTCGACACGCCGTCGCTCATGTACCGCGCGTTCTTCGCCCTCCCCAAGAGCATCACCGGCGGCGACGGCCATCCGGTCAACGCCCTGCTCGGGACGGCGAACCTGATCCTGTTCACGATCGAGCGCTATGCGCCGCGCGCCGTCGTGCTGTGCTGGGGCGCGGAGGCGGCGGACTACCGCACCGAGCTGTTCGAGCCCTACCACGCCGACCGCCCGCCGATGCCGGACGAGCTCGAGCGCCAGTGGCGCGACGCGCCGGGCTTCTTCACGGCGTTCGGCTGGCAGAGCCTGTCCGCCGGCGACCTGGAGGCCGACGACCTGCTCGGATCGCTCGCCGAGGTCGAGACGGCCGCGGGCGGCGAGGCGCTGCTGTTCACCGGCGACCGCGACATGTTCCAGTGCGTCGGCGACGCGGTGACCGTGCTCTTCCCGCGCGGCGGCAAGGACGGCCCCGAGGTCGTCGACGTGGCGGGCGTGCGCGAGCGCTACGGCATCGAGCCCGAGCAGGTGCCGGATTTCATCGCCCTGCGCGGCGACCCGTCCGACGGCCTGCCCGGCGCGAAGGGGATCGGCGCCAAGACGGCGCGCGACCTGCTGCGCGCGCACGGCACGCTCGAAGGTGTCATCGCCGCCGCGTCCAGGCCCGGATCGATGACCCCGCGCCAGGCCGGCGCGCTGACCGGCGACCCCGACGCCCTGCGCGCGTTCAAGGACATCGCGACGCTGCGGGCGATCGCGCTCGAGCGCCCCGCCGACGAACCGCTGGACGGCACCGCGGCCGCGGCGGCCGCGCGCGAGCGCGGGATGAACCGCCTCGCCGAGCGGCTGGAGGACTGGCCCGCGGGCTGAGCGGCTCGTGGTCCGTCTCGTAACAGGTCGCTGGAAACCCCGGGATGCCGGCGCCGCCTGGCAAGGACGCACGACCGAAGGTGTGGCTCAGCCACATCGAGCGTCCGAGGACGCCGCCAGGCGGTGATCGGCGCCCGGGGTTTCCGGTGGACTGTTATGAGACGGGCCACTAG
>JBBSLI010000013.1:0-104130 GCA_038255395.1 Solirubrobacterales bacterium | reverse complement strand
GGACGGTCACCGAGCGGACGTCCGCAGAGTGCCGCAAGCATGTATACGCGGGCCGACGGCGGTCAACCACGGCATCCCGATGGCGTCGAACGCGTGCCTGGCAGTTTGTGGGCTATATCCGCCCGATAGCTGCCATCCTGCTCGCCGAAGCGACCGGTCCCGGCTTCGGCGAGGATCTCGCGATTCGACGGCCCGACCGCACCCGCGTTGCGCGAGGACCAGCGCTCTTGGTCACCGTGGACTCGCCGGCGGTGCGTCAGACTGCGAGGCATTCCACGATTGGGTCGGACGATCCCTGCGATGCCCGTGCGCTCGGTGTCGGCCACCGCTGCGTGCTACGCCGAGCGGCTGGGCTTCACCATCGTGCATGAGGACGACGGGTTTGCGATCGCGGTTCGCGACGGCGCCGAGATCCACCTGTGGGCTGCGTCAGACGGAAGCTGGAGCGCGCGGGCCGACCTGGCGGCGAACCCCGTCTGTTCGGGGGCGGAGTCCTTCATTGCCGGCACCGCGAGCTGTCGCGTCGCTGTCGACGGCGTCGACGAGCTGTATGCCGAGTTGCGCGCCAGCGATGTCCTGCACTCGCCGTCGACGGTGGTCGAGGACACCAACTACGGCACGCGGGAGTTCCCGGCGCTGGATGCTGACGGCAACCTGCTCACGTTCTACACGCGTCTGCGACCGCGCTCGAGCTGAGCGACGCCGGCCGCACGCGCGTGCGCCCCTCCGCGCGAGGAGCGGCGCTCTGCCGCGACGATACGATCGCGACCGCCGGCTGTGTAGCACGATCCGTGCTACGGTGTGGTTGTGGCTCGCTCTCTGCACGTACGGCTGGACGACGCCAGCGCGGCCGCGCTGGACATCGTTCGGGCGGAAGGCCTGAACGACTCGGAGGCCGTGAGGACCGCTCTGCAGGAGGCTGCCGCACGACGACGCGGCCGTGCGGCGGTGCGCGAGGAGGTTCGTCTGCTCGCCGGTGATGTAGCCGACCGTGAGGAAATGCGAGCTATCCGCGAGCAGTTGGCTGAGTTGGCCCCCGCGGTCGAGCACTGACCGTGGTCCGTGGCGAGGTCTTTCGCCTGCCCGCTGCTCGGGGTGTGCGAGGCCGAGAGCAGCGCGGAGCGCGCTACGCGATCGTCGTTCAGGCCGACGACCTCCTGGGGCTCAGCACCGTACTCGTTGCACCGACGTCCACGAGCGCGCGGCCGGCCACCTTCCGACCGACGATCGAGCTGCTGGGGACGCAGACGCGCGTGCTCGTCGAGCAGACGACCGTCGTCGATCCGCAACGGCTGGGTGCGTCGGCCGGCAGACTCGATGCCGCAGAGATGCAGGCTGTCGACAGCGCGCTCAGGCTCCTCCTCGCGCTCTAGCCACGGCACGATTGCCCGTCGCGCGCGAAATGGGGCGCTCTGCCGTTCCCGCTCAGCGCTGCGTCACCGGAACGATCACCGGAAGGCGTACACGGGACGGGTACACCGCAGCGCCACGGGGTGGCCGGCTCGCTTCTCGGGGGGCGGGTCCGCTGGGCACCCCGCGGTCTGCTGCACGAGTGACGGCGAGCTTGCGGTGCGGGCACTGTCGCACTACGCGACGGACATATCAGCGCCGGGTGTACCGGACCCGTCATCGGATCGATCAACAGCCGCTCGCCGCGCCGGCTTGTGCTGTCTAGGAACGAGCGTGTCGCCCGCGGACGGTGCTCTTAGCGCCATCGCGCGGCGCGCTCCGATGATCTCCGCCAGCGCCGGTCTGCGCCTGCTGCGATAGCGACTGCCTGACCGGCACAACCCGTGCGTTTCCGCGATCAACCCCGGGTCGCGCTCGCGGTCGCACCAAGCGGCGGCGCCGTCGCTCGCACGCGAAGGCAGAAGCGACGAGAGGTCTCCTGTTGACGCGCGGGGGGTCTCATCTCACCGACGCCTCGCAACGATGGCGGCTCTCGTCGAGAACCTGAGAGACTGGCGACCCTCAGCTTGTAACCGGAGAAACAATGACCGACACCAAAGACGTGATCCTGAAGCACATCGCCGCCGTCAACGACCGTGATAGCGACGCTGACCCGTGGGCTGCCGATGCCGAATTGGTCGCGCCAGGCGGCCAGGCCAGCGGCCGCGACAGGTCATTGGCTTCTTGGGCGTGTTCCAGGAAGCGTTCCCGGACCTGCGCCTAGAGATCAAGCAGCTCCTCACCGACGGGCCTGGCGCGGCGGCCGAAGGCATCCTCGCGGGCACCCACGATGGCGTGCTCCACACCCCCAACGGTGATGTTGCGCCGACGGGACGAGCCGTAGATCTCCGGTGGGCGGCGGTCTACGTCACCGAAGGCGACACGCTGAAGTCCGAGCAACTGTTCTTCGACCAGATGGACTTTCTCGGCCAGCTCGGTCTCCTCCCCGGTTAGCGAACGCCGCTCGGCCACCCTGGGCCGCGCACGACGTCATTCGGAAGCCAGCCTCAGCGAGTTGTGTATCCGCTGGTTGAAGTGCTGCTTCCCCGCGAGGACGACCGGGGCGAGTCCTCGGCGGCTCGCGACTCGAAAGCGCCGCGGTCGCGTGACCGACAGGCGCCGCGCAACGTGCTGGTTTGCGCGGCGGTCGAGCGTAACCTGCGTGGACGGCGATGACCTTGAGTCCTTGGACAGACCCCGATCCGCAGCCCGGCGATTTCGATGCCGACCTGGCCAAGCTTGACCCGCGCTACGTCGAGCGCCGTGACGGCGATCCCGACGCGCGGCTGATCGTTCTCGTCGGCGTGGAGGGCGAGGACGCACAGCGGCTGGAGCGCATCGCCGAGGCGCGCGGTCAGACGGCAGCCGACTTCGTCGCCGAACTGCTCCGAGACGCCGCGCGCGCACTCGCCTGAGCTACGCGCCCCGACCCGCCCGCTGGCGGATTGCGCGAGCAGGAGCAGCCCGCCGGAGTCACTGGAAGTCCTCTGCCATCGCTCGCGTTGCGACTTTGACGGTCCCACACCGCGAAAGTCGCAAACGCGAGCGTCAGTACCACTGCGGTGACGGAGAGCGCCCCTTCTCGACGAATTCCAGCGCTTTCGGACCGGCCCGGTGGTTTGCGGTAGCCGGTGTCGCCTCGAGATCCGAGGCTGCGGCGCTACACGGGGTGGCGCAGGTGGGTCACGATGGCTTGGATTTCGTCGCTGTTGAGCCTGGGTGGGAGCAGCTGTACGTGCGCCCTGAGGTGTTTGCCGTGGATCCACAGCGTCCGGTCGCTCTCGACTGAGCGCTGCTGGAAGTCGGCCCAGATGACGACGACGGCCTGTAGCCAGCCGGGGCGCACACCGGCGCCGCGAAGCTGCACGTGCAGTGAGGCGGCGCGCCCGCGGGTGGCCGTTCCGACCCGGTCCAGGGCGTATCCGTCCGCGGCGACGCGGTAGCGCACCTTGAGGACGTCGTCGGCCACCGAGGCGAGGCCGTTGAGGTTCTTGGTCTCGAGCACGAAGACGCCCGCTGGGCCGACGAGCACGTGGTCGATGTTGCCGCGGTCGCGCTGGACGTCGTTGATCAATACCCACCCGCTCTTGGCCAGCGGCCGCAGCGCACGCGCCGTCGCTCGCTCGCCTTCGGCGCCCTGTCTCCAGCGCTCGATGTGCGCCGGCGGTGACTGCGCCAGGGCGACCGCCAACGCGACGCCGGCGCCGATCCCCAAGCCCCAGAAGAACTCCATGTGCTCGCGGTAGAAGAGCACGCCGAACATGACGAAGATCGCGACCAGTGGCAGTGCGACGAGCGGGAGCGCCCACCACACGCGTCGCAGCCACGCGCGGTAACGGATCTCGTAACGCTCCGCGGCGAACTGTCCCGCCTTGCGTTTGGCTACATCCCCAGGCACGCAACGGTTATCGGCGGCGGCTGGACGATGCTGAGCCCATCACGGCGTTCCGGACAGGTGGCGACGTGGCTGGTCGGGCCGCGGTCACAGCCGGTGGATGGCTTGCTGCCGATCGGCGGTCGCGCTACGCAGCGGCGATGACGAACCGTTCGAACCGGGTCTGCAGGCGCGTGACGTCGGGGCGCTGCTCCTCGCGCCGGGGCTGCGCGATTGGCTTGCCGTGGAAGCCCTGTAGCCCGGTGCGCAGCATCGGTCCGTCGATCTCGCGCAGCAGGCGCGTGGCGATGTGTACGACGCCGTCGGGATCGATGCCGAGCAGGTTGCGGTCGAAGGCGAGGTGGTGGATCGCGCACAGCGCGAGGCCGTTGACGACGGCGGCGATCCCTTCGGCCTCGGCGTCGGGGACGATGTGTGCGGCTTGGATGAGTTCGCGCTCGCGTAGCGTGCAGATGGCGCAGCGGTGTCGGTACGCGCGCATGACGTCGAGCTTGAAGCGCTGCTGGTGCAGTCGGTAGCGCGCCTCGCGGGTTGCGTAGGCGCGGACATCGGGTCCCGAGATCAAGCCGCCGGGCTGCATGTCCTGGACCGGCAGTCCGGGCTCGAGAACGACGACGCGCGCGGCGGGGTCGTCGGCGGTCACGAACATCGGCGCGACGACGAGGTACTGACCGGGCTCCAGCGCGCGGAAGTAGACGAGCGGCGTCTGGAGTTCGAATGCGGCTCGCAACGCGCGGTTGTCGGCTTGGTCGACCGGGCCGCTGCGGTACGCGTAGGTGAAGAGGGCACCGCCCTGGTCGAAGGCGTCGGCGTAGGGATCCTTGAACGACGTCATGACGGTCAACGCGGCGGGACCGCGTTGAAGCTGCGAGCGGTGGATGCCGCGCTGAAAGGAGCCGAAGCTGACGCGCTCGCCGCCGAAGTGAAAGCCGTCACGCAGCCGCGGCAGCGGCACCAGATCGTCGTAGGTCTGCGCAAGCTCCCGAGCACGACCGACGGCCGCCTGTCGCAATGTGAGATCTGGGTCGACAGCCGGCACGCCAGCAACGATCGCTCACCGTCGCCGCTGGCGCAACGACGCGCGTCCCGTGGTCTGTGACACCAGCGCGACGAGCCACCGATAACAGCAGCGCAGACTTGCACCAAGCGGTGCGCGCTCAGCCGGACCGGCAGCGCTGTGATGCGGAGTCCAGCCGTGAGGGTCGCGCAGTCCGTCGTGATCGCCACCGGCACGCGCGGACCCAACGGGCGGTGGACGGCGCTCGACGGTCGGCCGCTGTACCGGCACGCCAAGACCGCCGGCTACCTCTGACGCCACGCCGATCTGGCGATCAGCCTCGCGGACGCCTCGATCGTCGTCCTCGCCTCCCGCCACAAGATCCAGGACGTCCTGACGCTCGACCAGCGCCACCTCCGCCTGCTTGCGGCCAACGACAAGCCGTTTCGTCTGCTCCCCGCCGACAACTGTCCCGCGAACCGGACGTTCGCTCCTGGATGTGGTGACGCAGACCCGCGCGCCTGCGTCGTGACAACCTGTTCGTGATGGACGTGGAGATCCGTGTCGACGGCGTGTTGTGGCGAGAGCGACGGTCGCTGGTTGGCCGGGGTCCTCTGGACAGGGTTTTCGTCGTCGACCGGGACGCGGGAACGGTCACGTTCGGCGACGGAGTACGGGGCCGTCGTCCGTCGATCGCCGCGACCATTCTCGTGACGTTCGGGCGCGGCGCCGGAGCCGCGGGCAACGTCCCAGCGGCCCCGATGGATGCCGTCGATGCGGCCTTCGACAGCTGGATCCAGCGGACGGTGATCGACGGGCAGATCAGCTCGCTGACCCTCGGCGACCCCAAGCCGCCCGACGGATAGCCGCCGAGCGCGTCGCCGGCCGTCGCTCGCTCCCACGAAGGACTTCTGTTCAAGCGTTCAGGATTGCGCGAGGAGGAGCGTCTCGTGGACGTCTATCGCGGCGGGTGGGCGCGGCAGAACTCGCGCACGGCCGTGTTGAACTGCTCGGGCTGCTCGAGGTTGCTGACGTGGCCACATTCGGGGATCACGACGAGCGTGCTGTCCGGGATTGCCTGCTCGAACTGGCGCGCCACGCTGAGCGGGGAGCGCGCGTCGAGTTCGCCCCAGATCAGCAGGGTCGGCACGGCGATGTCGGGCAGCAGGTCGCGCTGATCGGCCTGCGCCATCGCGCGCAGCTGCGACCTGAGGCCTTCGGGACGCACCGCTGTGGCGATCTCCTGCAGCAGCGCGACGAGCTCGGCAGGCGGATCGCCGGCGAACAGCCCGGGCAGCGTTGGATCGAACGCTTCGGCAGGCGCTGCGAGCATCCGGCGCGCGCCCGCGACGCGGGCACGTACCTCGTCCTCGGGCAGCGATCCCTTCCAGCCGGCGTAGGTGTCGACGAGGATCAGCGTTGCGATGAGCTCCGGACGGTGGCGATAGAGCTCCTGCACGACAGTGCCTCCCCACGAGAGGCCGGCGACGTGCGCGGGGCCCAGCGCGAGCGTCTCGATCAGCGCCGCAAGGCAGGTGGCGTAGTCGATCAGGCCGAACGTGTCAGGCAGATCCGACGAGCAGCCCGCCCCCGGCTCGTCCCAGGCCACGACCGTGAACTCGTCGGACAATGCGGAGAGCTGGGGACGCCATACGCGGCCGTCCTCGGCGGCGCCGTGCACGAGCAACAGCGGCGGTCCCTCGCCGATGCGCTCGTAGGCGATCTCCAGCCCGTTGGTCCGGACGACCTCCACCAGCGCAAGCTACACGCGCGTCGCAGCGAATCGGATCCACCGGCGCTGCATCTCTGCGTCACCCCAAGCGCAGCAGCGCCAGCACGGCGCTGATATCGCGCATCGTGTTCCGTCGCCCTGTCTAGGGAGCGAGCCGGTAGAAGCGATAGAAGTCGTTCTCGATCTCCAGTACCTCGAAGCGGCCGTAGCCGGCCTCTTCGGCGTAGCGGCGCATGGTTCCGGCGCGCATCACCGTGCCAGTCCCGGCGGCGTTCTCGCCGACCATGCCGACGGGCAGGCAGTGGAGGATGCTGAAGCCGTAGTAGAAGCGCTCGATCTCGTCGCCCGGGGGATCGAACGTGTCGGGCACCCGCTCGTCACCGACGATCACCGAGCCGCCGTCGGTCAGCAGCGAGCGGCAGGCTGTGAGGACCCGGACCGGGTAGGACATGTCGTGCAGCGCCTCGTGGATGTAGACGAGGTCATAGCGGCCGGCCAGCTCGTCGTCGGCGGCGTCGCGCAGATGGAAGGCGACTCTGCCACCGAGGTCGGTGGCGGCCAGGTGGCGCCGCGCCGACTCGATCGAGGCGGCGTCCATGTCGATGCCGTCGACGTGCACCTTCGGGTATCCACGGGCGATCGCCAGGCTCGAATGGCCCTCGCCGCAGGCGACGTCGGCAACGCGCGCCGGTGGGTCGGCCAGCAGCCGCTCGTGGACCTCGGGCACCGCTCCCAGCCAGTCGCTGGCCAACAGCTTGTCGAACATCGGCCGCGTGAACCGGGCCTGGCCCTCGTGGAGGTCGGCGCCGTAGTCGGCGTAGGGCACACCTGCGCCGCTGCGAAAAGCCTCGAGCACGGCTTCGATCGGCTTCGCGCACGCGACCATCAGTTGACCGATCGGCGCGATGCAGTTCAGGCTCGTGTCGTCGACGAGCGCCTCGTCATGACCCGGTGCAAGCGCGTACGTGCGCGCGGCGATGGCTGCGCACGCGTCGTCGACTTCGAGGATGTCGCTGGTCGCCTGCTGTTCAAGCCACTCACGGACGTAGCGCTCGTTCAGCCCGGCCGCGTCGGCCAAGTCGCCGGAGGTCGTCGGACCGCGCTCAGCGAGGATCCGGTAGAGGCCCAGTTGGTCGCCGAGGTAGACGGCGAACACGTCCCAGGCCCCGACCGTGGCGAGGAACAGCCGCTCGACCAGGGCGTCGCGCCGGGCCGCAGCGTCCGCTGGCAAGGACGGATCGGTCATGTGCCGATCCTCTCACGCAGCACGCCTCCTGACCAGCCATCGCGCTCGCCAACTCAGTCGCCCACAACCGCCGGTGGCACGGGCCTTACGCGCGTCGCCGGCGACGTCGCAAGGCGCGAGCAGGAGCGCAGTGCCGAGCGCGCTTGGTGCGCGAAACCGAGGCTCAGCCGTCTCCGTGGAGCGAGCGGATGTGGAAACGACCTCCCGGCGTCGCTGGATACCGACTCATTGGCACCACGACACGTCCTTCCCGTCGCCCGGTGGACGAGTTGACCTGCGATGAATGCGACCGCACGATCGCGTTGCTCGTCGCCGCGTCCTTGGCCCGCAGGCCCATCGATATGTGGCTCCGGGCCGTGCCGCGTCAGGAGGTTCTGGAAGATGTGTCCGAGGATGTCGAGACCGGCCTGGCGGCTCCGTCCCAGGGGCAGATGCGGCCACCGTGGCCGCACCACACCAAGGAGACCCAGCATGGCGAAGTATCTGCTGCTCAAGCACTACCGCGGCGCACCCGAGGCCGTCAACTGCATCCCGATGGACCGGTGGACCCCGGAGGAGATCGAGGACCACGTGCAGTTCATGCGCGACTTCGCCACCCGGCTGGAGGGCAGCGGTGAGTACGTCGACGGCCAGGCGCTCTCGCCCGAGGGCACGTTCGTCCGCTACGACGGGGAGGGCCGACCGCCGGTCACCGACGGCCCCTTCGCGGAGACCAAGGACCTGATCGCCGGCTGGATGGTGATCGACGTCGACTCCTACGAGCGCGCGCTCGCGCTCGCGGGCGAGCTGTCGGCGGCCCCCGGAGCCGGCGGCAAGCCGATCCACGAGTGGCTCGAGGTGCGCCCGTTCTTGAGCGCGCCGCCGACGGTCACCGAGTGACCGGACCGGCCGGGGCAGATCAGGTGATGGATGACCTGCTGCTGCGGGAGCTGACTCCCGCGGTGATCGGCGTCCTCGTGCATCGCGGAGTTGACTTCGAGACGGCCGAGGACGCCGTGCAGGAGGCACTCATCCAGGCCGCGCTGACCGGGCCCGACCAGCAGCCCGCCGACCCGAAGGGCTGGCTGGTCACGGTCGCGTGGCGCAAGTTCCTCGACATCCACCGCTCCGAGGCCTCGCGTCGCGACCGGGAGCAGCGCGTCGAGGTCGAGCCGCCGCCCGGACCGGCCGAGACCGCAGACGACACGTTGCAGGTCTTCTTCCTGTGCGCCCATCCGTCGCTGACCCCGGCCTCCGCGGTGGCCCTCACGCTGCGCGCCGTCGGTGGCTTGACGACCCGGCAGATCGCCCAGGCCTACCTCGTGCCGGAGGCGACGATGGCGCAGCGGATCAGCCGGGCCAAACGCACGGTCGGTGACGTGCGGTTCGAGCAGCCGGGCGACCTGGCGACGGTGCTACGGGTGCTCTACCTGGTCTTCAACGAGGGCTACACCGGCGACGTCGACCTGGCGGCCGAGGCGATCCGGCTCACCCGGCAGTTGGCGTCGATGACCGAGGACGAGGAGACCGCGGGGCTGCTGGCGTTGATGCTGCTGCACCACGCGCGGCGACCGGCGCGGACTCGGCGCGACGGCAGCCTGGTCGCCCTGGCCGAGCAGGACCGCGCCCGCTGGAGCACCTCGCTCATCGCCGAGGGCGTCGCAGTCCTGCAGACGGCGCTGGGTCGCGACCGACTCGGTGAGTTCCAGGCCCAGGCCGCCATCGCCGCCCTGCACGCCGACGCGCCGCGCGCCGAGGAGACCGACTGGGTGCAGATCGTCGGCTGGTACGACGAGCTGCTCCGGCTCACCGAGAGCCCGGTCGTGCAGCTCAACCGGGCGATCGCGATCGGCGAGGCCGATGGCGCCGTGGCCGGCCTCGCGGCCCTGGCCACGGTGGACCCTGGCCTGCCTCGCCACACCGCCGCCTCGGCCTACCTCCACGAGAAGGCGGGCGACCTTCGGACCGCGGCACGGTTGTATGCCGATGCCGCCCGGTCGGCCCCCAACCTCGCCGAGCGCCACCACCTCACCCGGCAGGCAGCGCGGATCAGTCAAGCGCTGCGTGGCTGATCCTGTTGGTCAACCAGTCCCACAAGGCGATCCTTGGGGTTCTCGCGGTGATCGCAACAGCGGCCTGTTGAGCCGGGCCTGCTGAGGACCGTCCGGAGGGGCTGGTGACGTGACGCGCTCGCGCGGGAGGGCGCCGTCGAGACCGGTCGCGGGCGCGGCGCGCCCGGGCACCGCCGAGGCATCGGTCTGAGGCATCAGATCGGAGCGCATCCGTGACGACCGAGAACGCTCGATCGGCAGCTGGCCGGCTGCGGTTGCCGCAGCCATGCCGTCGGCGTGACGCCGGCGCCACGACAATGGCGTCCGTGCCGCCGGTCCCTCCCCAACGCGTCGCACGTCGTGCCGACATCGAGCAGATCTCGGCGCTCATGCGTGCGTCGGTGCTGGAGATCTTCCCGCGCTTCTACGGGCCCCGCCAGACCGCGAGCTCCGCGCTGTACATCGCGCGCCTGGACGTCCAGCTCGTCGAGGACGGGACGTACTTCGTGCACGAGAGCGAGCCGGGGGAGATCGTCGCCTGCGGCGGCTGGAGCCGGCGCGGCAAGCTGCACGCGGGCGCGGGCGACGCGCCCGGCGACGACCGCCTGCTCGACCCGCGCACGGAGCCCGCACGGGTACGGGCGATGTTCGTGCGCAGCGACTGGACGCGGCGCGGGATCGGCCGCGCGATCCTCGAGTCCTGCGAGCGCGCGGCGCGAGCCGAGGGCTTCGACCGCCTTGCGCTGATGGCGACGCTGCCGGGCGAGCAGCTCTACCGCGCCGTCGGCTTCTGCGAGACCGCCCGGCCGCTGCTGACGCTCGACGACGGCGTGCAGGTCGAGGGGGTCGCGATGGAGCGCGCCATCTCGATCGCGACGTAAGGACCCCGTTACCCGCGGCTGCCATCGTCCAGCTCATGGATCAGGGCACCCTCGTCGGCCGCCGCGCCTTCCTCGGCTTCGTCGGACTCGGGCTCTCGTCGCTGGCGTGGGGCGGCGCGGCGATCGACGGGCTCGCACAGTCGACGCGGCTGGTGCCCGAATCGCTGCGCAGCGCGCTGCCGTTCGGCAAGGGCTGGCGGATCTACGCCGTCAACCCGCCGCATCCGCGCTTCGATCCCGCGACGTGGCGGCTGCGGATCGAGGGGATGGTGGAGAACCCGCTGACGCTGACCTACGCGCAGCTGCAGGCACTGCCGCAGGCGCGCCAGATCTCGGACTTCGTCTGCGTCACCGGCTGGTCGGTCGACGACGTGCGCTGGTCGGGCGTGCGCTTCGACGACCTTCTCGCCGCGGCGCGCCCGCTGCCGGCCGCGACCGCGCTGAAGTTCGTCTCCGCCGAGCAGCCCTACGAGGACTCGCTCACGCTCGCCCAGCTCAGCGAGCCCGACGCGATGCTCGCCCTGACGATGGACGGCGAGCCGCTGGAGCGCAAGCACGGCGCGCCGGCGCGCGTCGTCATGCCGAAGATGTACGGCTACAAGGGCGTGAAGTGGGTATCGCGGATCGTCGTCACCGACCGCGTCGAGGACGGCTACTGGCAGCAGCGCGGCTACGACCGCGACGCCTGGATCGGCGGATCCAATGGCCGTTGACCCGCGCCTCGCGCTCGCCGCCGCGCCGCGCGTGCAGCGCTTCGGCGTGACCGAGCGGCGCCTGCACACACTGCACGCGGTCGCGTTCTCGATCCTGCTCGCGACCGGGTTCGTGCTCTACCTGCCGTTGCTCGCACAGATCTTCTCCGACCGCCCGCTGGTGAAGGCGATCCACCTCGTGACCGCCGTCGGCTGGCTGGCCGGCCTCGCCCTCGTCGCCGTGCTCGGCGACCGCGCGGCATTGCGCGAGACGCGCCGCGAGATCGAGCGCTTCGACGCCGGCGACGTGCTGTTCGTGCGCCGCCGCCGCTCCACGGCCGGGCGCTTCAACGGCGGCCAGAAGGCGCACGCGATCCTCGAGGCCGGCCTGTCGGTGCTGTTCGTCGTCTCCGGCACGCTGCTGTGGCTCGGCGAGCGCGACACCGACCTGCGCCTGCCCGGCACGATCGCGCTGCACGACGCGGCGACGCTGCTGCTGGCGGCGCTCGTCGCCGGCCACGTCATGAAGGCGACCTCGACCCCCGGCTCGCTGGAGGGGATCAGGCGCGGCACGGTGACGGCCGACTACGCGGCCGAGCATCACGAGCGATGGCGGCCCGCGCCGCCCGCTGCGGCCGCCCCGCGGGCCGTCGGCGCCGGCTCGCTCGTGCTCGCGGCGATCGTGCTCGCAGCGGCCCTGGCCGTGCTGACGCTGCTGCTGTGATCGCGGCGGCCTGCTGATCGATCGGGCGCGCCGGCGGCGGTCCCGACCGCACCGCGGCGCCGCAGACGCTGGGGGCCGAACAGCACTGCGCCGACCATCGGTGCCGCAAACGGGGTAGGAAGCGCGCATGAAACCCCGCGGATCACGGGCAGCGAACCTCCCGGTGGGCGCCGCCGCAGCCGTCCCGCCAGGTCCCGAGGGCGGTGGCCTGAAGCGCGCGATCAGCCCGCGCCTGCTGCTGTTCTTCATCGTCGGCGACATCCTCGGCGGCGGCATCTACGCGCTCGTCGGCGAGGTCGCGGGGGAGACCGGCGGCGCGATCTGGGCCGCGTTCCTGCTGGCGCTGTTGATGGCCGCGTTCACGGCCGGCTCCTACGCCGAGCTTGTCGGCAAGTACCCCCGCGCCGGCGGTGCGGGCCTGTACGTGCACCGCGCGTTCGGCCATCCGTTCCTGAGCTTCCTCGTCGCGTTCGCCGTCGTCGTGTCGGGCATCACCTCGGCGAGCGCCCTGTCGCGCGCGTTCGGCGGCGACTACCTCAGCGTCTTCCTCGACGTCCCGGTCGTCCTCACCGCGATCGCGCTGCTCGCGCTGATCTCGGCCGTGAACCTGCGCGGGATCGAGGAGTCGGTGAAGCTCAACGTCGGGTTCACGATCGTCGAGGTCGGCGGTCTCGTCCTGATCGTCATCGTCGCCGCGGCGGCGCTCGCCGCCGGCGACGCCGAGCCGTCGCGGGCGTTTGAGTTCAAGGAGGGCTCGACCGTGATCGGGGCGAGCCTCGCCGGCGCTGCGCTGGCGTTCTACGCGCTGATCGGGTTCGAGGACTCCGTCAACGTCGCCGAGGAGACGCAGGACCCGCCGCGCGCCTATCCGAAGGCGCTGTTCGGCGGGCTGGCGATCGCCGGCGTGCTGTACCTGCTCGTCACGATCGGCGCCTCGATGGTCGTCCCGACGGGCGACCTCGTGGGCTCGAGCGGGCCGCTGCTGGAGGTCGTCAAGCAGGGGCCGCTCGACATTCCCGAGAAGCTGTTCTCCGCGATCGGGCTGCTCGCGCTGTCAAACGGCGCGCTGATCAACATGATCATGGCCTCGCGGCTGCTGTACGGGATGGCACAGGAGGGCGTCATGCCGCGCCCGTTCGCAGCGGTGCTGCCCGTCCGCCGCACGCCGTGGTTCGCGATCGCGTTCACCTCGTCGATCGCCGCCGTGCTCGTCGCCACCGGCGATCTCGGCTCGCTCGCCGACACGACCGTCGCGTTGCTGACGGTCGTGTTCGCGGTCGTCAACGTGTCCGTGCTCGTCCTGCGCCGCGAGCCCGTCGAGCACGAGCACTTCGTCGTTCCGTCGGTCATCCCGGTGATCGGCGTGGTCGTCTCGCTGGCGCTGCTGACCCAGGTCGAGGCCGCGACCTACGGCCGTGCGGCGGTGCTCGTCGGCCTGGGCGTGGTGCTGTGGATCGTCAACTGGCTGATCCTGCGCCGCGAGGGTCGGGGCGCGGCTACGGCGCCGCCGTCCACTTGATCTCGCCCGACGCGCAGGTCTGGATGATGTTGCCCGTCGCCTTGTCGACCGTGCGGTCGTTGAGCGAGAACGTCCCCTTCGCGCCGCGGCGCCCGATCACGGCGGTGAACCGGTCGTCGACGTAGGTGAGGGTCGCGCCGTTGTCGATCGTCGTCTTCTCGCGGTCCTTCGCGCGACCGGTCCTGCTGATCGCGACGTTCGTGCGCGGCGCCTCGATGCCGATCGCGCGCGTGCCGTCACTGCACTTCACCTGCTCGCCGAACAGCGCGCGCGAGATGCGCTTGCCGTCGCCCGAGATGCGCAGGACGATCGGCCGCCGCGGGCCGACGCCGCGCTGCGCGGTCGTGCCGTAGTAGCGCGCGGCGCCCTCGGCGCCGCGCTTGCCGAGCTCGCTGCCGGGGCGCCGGGCGCCGAACTTCACCGTGCCCGTCCTGCAGGTCTCCCTGTCGCCCGCCACGGTGCGCGTCAGGGTCGCCGAGATGGTGCCCTCGATCGCCGAGGCGGCCGTGAACGCGCCGGCGAGCTTGTACTTCGTCGTGACCTTCTCGTCGGGGCTCGGGTTCTGGGTCGCCGTGCCGCCGGCGCTGAACGTCCCGTCGGCGGCGATCGTCACCTCGGCGCTGATGTCGCCGCCCGTGCACCTGGCGCGCACGGTGGCCTCGATCTCGAGCTTGCGCTCGTCGAGCGCGCGCAACGCGACGACCGCGTTGCCGGCGCCGAAGAGGTTCTTGGGTGGGGCGACGAGGGCGCCGCCGCCGAAGTTCCCGCTCGGTTTGCGGGGGGCCTGGGCGGTCGCCGCCGCGGCCACGACGAAGGTGGCCGTGACCGCACACAGAATTCCGGGGATGCGCACGCCCAGGACCCTAGCCATCTGCTCGTTGGCGTGCACAGTTCTCACCATTACTCTCGACGCTCCCCGTCCGCACCCAAGGAGGCACACCGCATGGCGACACCAGGACAGGCACCCCCGACGACATCGCCGTGGGAGACTGTCGCGCGCGGGCGCGAAGGCGGACACCGCCACGCTGCTTGGGCAGGTGATGTTCCTCGTCGCGATCGCGCTCGGGTTCACCGTCGCCGGCAGCTACATCGGCCGCGATCTCGCCGAGGGCACGGCCCGACTGCTGTTCTTCGTGGCGTTCGGGATGCTGATCGCGCAGGCGTTCGTCGGGGCATTGCGCACCGGTCCGTTCGCGGTCGGCTGGCTGTACGCGATCGCCCTGCTGCTCGGCCTCAGCATCGGGCCCGCGCTGAACTACTTCATCAGCACCGATCCGGCCGTCGTCACGCAGGCGGCGGGCGCGACCGCGCTCGTCACGCTCGGGATGGGCGCCGGCGGCTTTGCGCTCAGCAAGGACCTCAAGGCCTGGATGAAGCCGCTGTCGTTCATCATCCTCGGCCTCGTCGTCGTGTCGTTCGCGATGCTGCTGTTCGCCAGCGGCGGCAACCCGATCCTCAGTGCCGCCATCGGCATCGTCTCGGCGCTGCTGATCGCGGTCGACTTCAACTACCTGCGCAAGCACGGAACCGCCGCCGACGCCGTCTGGCTGGCGACCGGCATCTTCGTCTCGATCATCAACATCTTCCTCGCGCTGCTGAACATCTTCAGCGACTGAGGACCCACCCGCGGACGGGGAACCCCGGGCGCCTCGACGCCCGGGCGTCGCGGAGGTTCGTGCCCGAAGAAGCGCCCGTACACGGAGCGCCGGATCCTCGATGATGCGGGGAGATGGCGCCCCGCACCGCCTACGCCCGCAACGGCGACGTCAACATCGCCTACCAGGTCCATGGCGACGGGCCGATCGACCTGCTGTTCGTCAGCGCCTTCATCAGCCATGTCGAGCACGTCTGGGAGGACCCGGGACTCGCCCGCTTCCTCACCCGCCTGACCGGCTTTGCCCGCGTGATCCTCATCGACCGCCGCGGCACGGGCCTGTCCGACGACGGCCCGCTCGGCGTCGAGCAGGAGATCGCCGACGTGCTCGCGGTGCTCGACGCCGCCGGCAGCCAATGCCCGGCGCTGCTGTCCTACACCGCGGGCGGGCCGCTCGCGACGATGCTCGCCGCGCGCCACCCCGAGCGCGTCAGCGCGCTGGTCCTGTACGGCTGCATCCTGCGTGCCGTGCGCGACGACGACCTGCCCTGGCTGGAGGCGGCCGAGGAGCGCGAGGCGCGCTTCGAGGCACTGCTCGAGCACTGGGGCGACGGCACGATGATCGACGCGCTTGCGCCGAGCGCCGCCGGCGACGAGGCGCTGCGGGCGTGGTACGGGCGGCTCTCGCGGCTGGCGGCCAGCCCGGGGCGGATGCGGCGGCTGGTGGTCGCGCTCGCGCAGATGGACCCGCGTCCCGAGCTGGACCGCATCGAGGCGCGGACGCTCGTCCTGCACCGCACCGACGACGCCTTCACCGACGTGCGTCACTCGCGCGAGTACGCGCGCCGGATCCCGGGCGCCCAGCTCGTCGAGCTGCCCGGCGTCGACTCGCTTCCCAGCGTCGGCGACAGCGATGCGCTGCTCGGCGAGATCGAGGAGTTCCTGACCGGCGGGCGCCGCGGCTCCGAGCGCGAGCGGGCGCTGCTGACGATCCTGTTCAGCGACATCGTCGGCAGCACCGAGCTCGTCGCCGAGCTGGGCGACAAGCGCTGGCGCGACCTGCTCAGCGCGCACGAGAGCGATGTGCGGCGCACGCTGCGCAGCTTCGACGGGCGCCTGCTGCATCGCATCGGCGACGGCTTCCTGGCGGTCTTCGACGGCGCGCCCAGCCGCGCGGTGCGGTGCGCACGGGCGCTGCGCGACGATGCCGCCGGCGTGCATGTGCGGATCGGGCTGCACACCGGCGAGTGCGAGGTGATCGGCGACGACATCGTCGGCATGGCCGTGCACATCGCCGCGCGCATCGGGGCGCTCGCCGAGGGCGGCGAGATCCTCGCCTCGGGCACGACCTACGGCACGATGGTCGGCGCCGGACTGGACTTCGACTACCGCGGCGAACACCGGCTCAAGGGCGTCTCGGGACGCTGGCCGGTGTTCGCGCTCAACGGCTGACCCGGAGGCGGCTCAGATCAGGCGGCAGAACGCCTCCTGCTGCGCGGTCGTGCGGTAGTGGCGGCGCATGTAGGCGTCGAGGCCGGCCTCCTGGTGGGTGAGCAGCGCCCGCGCCTGGCGCGAGCTCATCGCGCCTGCGCGCACGGCCTGCCGGCCGCGCTTGCGCAGGATCGTGCGCAGCGCCTCGCGGGACTGCTGCAGCGACCGGCCGCCCTTCGCCGCGATCAGCTGCGGCGTCAGGCCGCTGTCGCGCAGCCGGCGGTAGCGCTGCGGGCTGATCCCGAAGATCGTCGGCGCGTGGCGCGGGATCGCGGGCGTGTGGTAGACGTGGAACATCACGTGGCGGGCGAGGTGGGCCTGCGTGAGCATGTCCATCGAGCGCTCGCGCAGCCGGCGCCTGTTGGCGGCGGAGGCGCCGCGCAGGCGCGGCGCGACGAGCTTGTCGGCGAGCGCGCGGCGGTTCTCGATCCCGCGCCTGGCGGCGAACTGGCCGAGCGTGCGGCGGTCGTCGAGCCAGCTGGCGAGCTCGGCGCGGTCGGTGTGCAGGACGTCGTACAGGCGCGCCTCGTCGAACGGCAGCCAGCTCGACATGACCCACTCCGAGCGCGGCAGCCAGTCACCGCGCGCGCCCTTGGGCGCGTGCGAGTCGGCGGCTTCGGCGGTGGCGGTGGCGGTGCCGGCGACGAGGACGGCGAGCGTGGCGAGCAGCGGGCGGCGGGACATCGTGGCTCCTTGCGAGCGGCGGGGATCTACTCCCTCAACGGCTCCTCGCGCGGTGCGGCCGCGCCACCCTGGGTGGCGGCGTCGCACACCTGCAGGCGCGCGCTCGCACGCATGGCGGATCTGCCGCGCGTGACGCTGCACAGATGCCATGCGTGTAGACATGACGATCGACCGTCACACCATCCGCACCACGACCTACATCCGGTCCAGCCGCCCCCGCGCCCGCACGTACTTCACGAGCACCCCGGCCCAGTCCGCCACCCCGGCGTACAGATGCCCGATCGGCCCGGTGACGATCCACGCCGCCAGCACCTCGAACCATGACCGACGCCGCCGCATGGCCTGACGATAAGGTGGGCGCCATGGCCACCGCTGTCACCACCACCGTCACCGAGCTGCCCGAGTCGCGCGTGAGCGTGAGCGTCGAGGTCGCCGCGGAGGAGATCCAGCGCTCGCTGGAGACCCAGGCGCGCAAGCTCGGCCGTGAGATGAAGGTCCCGGGCTTCCGCACCGGCAAGATCCCGCCGGCTGTCGTCATCCAGCGCATCGGCCGCGAGCCGATCCTCGACGAAGCCGTCCGCGGCCGCCTCACCGACTGGTACATGAAGGCCGTCGACGAGTCCGGCATCGCTCCCGTCGGCGACCCCGACGTCGACCTCGGCAAGCTGCCCGACGAGGGCAAGCCGCTGACGTTCTCCTTCGAGGTCGGCGTGCGCCCGACCGCCACGCTGGGCAGCTACCGCGAGCTTGAGGTCCCCAAGCGCGAGCCGGCCGCCGATCCGGTGATCGTCGACGACCAGATCGACGAGATGCGCGAGCGCTTCGCACGCCTCGAGGTCGTCGACCGTCCCGCCGAGAACGGCGACTTCGTGATCCTCGACTTCGTCGGCACGATCGACGGCGAGCCCTTCGAGGGCGGCGAGGGCCGCGACCAGCTCGTCGAGGTCGGCGCCGGGCGCCTCATCCCGGGCTTCGAGGAGGGCCTCGTCGGCGTCTCCGCGGGCGAGCAGAACACCGTCGACGCGACGTTCCCCGACGATTACGCCGCCAAGCACGTCGCCGGCAAGCCCGCGCAGTTCGAGTTCACCGTCAAGGAGGTCAAGCACAAGGACCTCCCCGAGCTCGACGACGACTTCGCCTCCGACGCCGCCGGCTACGACACGCTCGACGAGCTGCGCGACTCGATCTCCAAGGAGCTGCTCGAGCACGACACGCAGCAGGTCGAGAACGAGTTCCGCGCCAACGCGCTCGACGCCGCCGTCGCCGACGCGACCGTCGACGTGCCCGCGGCGCTCGTCACCGCGCGCGCCCAGGAGCTGCTGGACCGGATGATCCATTCGCTCAGCCATCAGGGCATCGCCAAGGCGCACTACCTGCAGATCACCGGCAAGACCGAGGACGAGCTCGTCGAGGAGTCCAAGCCCGACGCCGAGGTCGCGCTGCGCCGCGAGGCGGTGCTGGCCGCGATCATCGAGGCCGAGAAGATCGAGCCGACCGAAGCGCAGCTGCTCGACGCGCTCGAGGGCGCCGCCGAGAAGGAGCAGATGTCGCGCCAGAAGCTGCTTGACCGGCTGCGCTCCGCGGGCCGCGTGGACATGCTCGCCAAGGAGGTCGCCGCCGAGCAGGCGATCGACCTCGTGGTGACGACCGCCAAGCCCGTAGCGCCCGAGGCGGCCCCGAAGAAGGCCAAGAAGGCCAAGGCCGAGACCGCCGAGAAGAAGAAGCCCGCGGCGAAGAAGAAGCCGGCGGCCAAGAAGAAGGCGCCCGCGAAGACGCAGGCAGACCCGGCGTCCGCCGGCGAGGAGATCTGGACGCCCGACTCCGATCCCGCCGCGGCCGGCGCCAAGGGCAGGTTGTGGACGCCGGATAGCTGACCGGCGGTCCGGCAGCACCCTCCGGACCCAGGACAGGTGGTTGGTACGCTGCCCCGGCAGGAGTTCAGCAGACGATGCCTAACTGAAGCGAGGACCATGAGCCCCCTTGTCCCCATGGTGGTTGAGCAGACGTCGCGAGGCGAGCGCGCCTTCGACATCTACAGCCGTCTGCTCAACGAGCGGATCGTCTTTCTGGGGACGCCCGTGGACGACCAGATCGCGAACCTGGTCGTTGCCCAGTTGCTGCACCTGGAGTCCGAGGATCCCGACAAGGACATCTCGCTCTACATCAACTCGCCGGGCGGCTCGGTCTACGCGGGCCTCGCGATCTACGACACGATGCAGTTCATCAAGCCGGACGTGTCGACGATCTGCGTCGGTATCGCGATGTCGATGGGCGCGCTGCTGCTCGCGGGGGGTGCAGAGGGCAAGCGCATGGCGCTGCCGAACGCGAAGATCCTGATCCATCAGGTGTCCAGCGGTTTCCAGGGTCAGGCGACCGATATCGAGATCCACGCTAAAGAGATCATCGACATCCGCCGACGACTGGACCAGATCATCGCCGAACACACCAAGCAGCCGTACGAGAAGGTTCGCACCGATACCGAGCGCGATTACTTTCTCAGTAGCGATGAGGCCAAGGACTACGGCATCATTGACAGGGTGATCCACCAGCACTGAGCGTCATGGCGCGACCGACCGATTCCAACGAACAGCTCCTCTGCTCTTTCTGCGGCAAGTCCCAGCGCCAGGTTAAGAAGCTCATCGCCGGCCCCGGCGTCTATATCTGCGATGAGTGCATCGACCTCTGCAACGAGATCATCGACGAGGAGCTCACCGCTCCGCCGACGTTCGACATCGAGAGCCTGCCCAAGCCGCGCGAGATCTACGACGTGCTGGACGAGTACGTCGTCGGCCAGGACGAGTCCAAGCGCACGCTGTCCGTAGCGGTCTACAACCACTACAAGCGCGTGCAGATGATGCAGGCCGAAGACAGCGACATCGAGCTGCAGAAGTCCAACATCCTGCTGCTCGGCCCGACCGGCTGCGGCAAGACGCTGCTGGCCCAGACGCTGGCCCGCATCCTCAACGTCCCCTTCGCGATCGCCGACGCCACGGCGCTGACCGAGGCCGGCTACGTCGGCGAGGACGTCGAGAACATCCTTCTGAAGCTCATCCAGGCGGCCGACTACGACGTCAAGAAGGCCGAGACCGGGATCATCTACATCGACGAGGTCGACAAGATCGCGCGCAAGGCCGACAACCCGTCGATCACGCGCGACGTGTCCGGCGAGGGCGTCCAGCAGGCGCTGCTGAAGATCCTCGAGGGCACGACCGCCTCCGTCCCGCCGCAGGGCGGGCGCAAGCATCCCCACCAGGAGTTCCTGTCGATCGACACGACGAACGTCCTGTTCATCTGCGGCGGCGCCTTCGCGAACCTCGACAAGGTGATCGAGCGCCGGATCGGCTCCAAGGGCATCGGCTTCGGCGCCTCGATCCAGTCCAAGCACGACGCCGACAAGGGCGAGCTGTTCGAGAAGACGCTGCCCGAGGATCTCGTCAACTACGGGTTGATCCCGGAGTTCATCGGCCGCCTCCCCGTCGTGAGCGCGGTCCATCAGCTCACGCGCGACGACCTGATCACGATCCTCACCGAGCCGCGCAACGCGCTCGTCAAGCAGTTCCAGCGCTTCTTCTCCTTCGACGGGATCGAGCTCGTCTTCTCCGACGAGGCGCTCGTGTCGGTTGCCGAGAAGGCGCTCGCGCGCGAGACCGGCGCGCGCGGCCTGCGCTCGATCATCGAGGAGGTCCTGCTCGAGGTGCAGTTCGAGCTTCCCTCGCGACGCGACGTCAAGAAGTGCGTGGTGACCAAGGAGACGATCGAGAAGGGCATCACGCCCACGCTCGTCACCGAGGCAGCACCCGAGGACCAGCAGGACCGCCGCGCCGAGTCGGCGTAGCACCCGGGCGTACCGTCGACACATGCGCCGGTCTTTTGGCCGGGCCGACGATGACCGCGCGCTGCGACGGCACTCGCTCAGCCGTCCTGCCGGCCGCGCAGCCGCAGGATCGCGGTGAGCGCGTCGATGTCGGTCTTGTCCTGTGACCTGTTGGCGGCCCGCTTCATCGCGAGCAGGTGGTCGATCGACGCGATCAGGATCTCGTAGCCGTCGAAGTCGATGCGCTCGGCGTCGGCTCGCAGCGCGCCGTAGCCCGGTGAGCCGTCGGGATCCACGAGCAGATCGAGCCCGCCGTCGCGGGTGTCGAGCGTGAGGATCTGCGTCCCGCGCAGCGTGCGGGCGTCGGCCACGAACGGGACGTCCGCGTCGATGCCGCGCAGACGCGCTTGAAGCGTGACGAGCACGCGACCGAGCGCCTCGAGGTTGCTCGGGTCTGGCGAATAGCAGATGTCGAGATCCGTGGTGTTGCGGGCAAAGCCATGCGCGATGACGGCGATGCCGCCGATGACGACGAAGTCGACGCCCCCATCGGCGAGTCGCTGCAGGAGTGCCGAGACGCGCAGCTCAGGCAGCACGGTCGCGTGATCTCGCTGCCGCGACCTGCAGGCGGTGAAGGTCGGCGTGCATGCGCTCGAAGCCCTTGATCCGCTCGGCCGGCGACCGCTTCAGTTCCTGGCGAATCAGGCTCTCGTCGATCCCGCCGCTCCACGCCGGCGCGATCAGCTGCAGGCGATGGCCGGTCGCACGCAGCGCCCGGTCGAGCGTCTCGACGGTCGGGTTGGACCCTTCGCGCTCGAGCTTTGCGATCGCCGACTGGGTGACGCCGAGCCGCGCGGCGAGCGCGGCCTGCGTCAGGCCGGCGGTGATCCGGGCTTCGCGCAGCATCGTCGCGGCACGTGACATGCCAGACAGTATGACCGATCAGTCATGTCGTTCGAGCCCGCTACGATCCCGGGCCGATGCCCTCGATCTCCCGCGTCCGCGCCATGCCCTGGATCATGGTCTTCGAGCTTGCGATCACCCTGCGCAAGCACTGGAAGCGCCTGGAGCCGAAGGAGCGCAACGAGCTCTCCGAGCTGATCAAGAAGTCGCAGGGTCGTCCCTCGCGGCTGGATGCGGGCGAGCGCACGCGCGTACGCGCGCTCGTCGCCAAGCTCGAGCCCGGCCAGATCGCGCGCAGCGTCGTGCCGATCGGGCGGCGTGCGGCAAAGGGGCGCCGCGGGCGGTAGAAGCCAGCCGGCGGTGGCGGCAGCGTCAGCGCTCAGATCCGACGTCCGCCGGCGCGGGTCGAATCCGGTGCTCAGCCGGCCTTGCGCGCGACGACGCGCGCGTACGGGGCCTCGTAGGACAGCCCGCCGTCGGTCGCGGTGTTGATCGAGCGCATGAGGTCGTCGATGTCGTCCAGGAACGTCATGTAGCGCTCCTGCGAGAGGGCCGCGCGGGCGGCGGCGACGAAGTTGTTGGACTCCTCGGCCTCCTCGCGGGCGGCCGCCGCCGACGGCCAGCTCCACAGCACGCTGTCGAGCTCGAAGCGCACGTCGACCGCCCATGGCTCCAGGCGGGCGCGGCAGATCTCCTCGTCGCCCCAGTCGTTGGGCGGGGGCGGCGGGTCCTGCGGCTGCGGGAAGTAGCGGCCCGCGACCTCGCCGAAGCTTGCCGCGGCCGAGCCGGGCGTCCAGGCGGCGAAGCCGACGCAGCCGCCCGAGCGCGTCACCCGGAAGGCCTCGGCGATCGCGACCTCGGGGCGCGGAGCGAACACGAGCCCGAAGACCGACAGGACCGCGTCGAAGCGGCCGTCGGAATAGGGCAGCGCCTCGGCATCGGCGACCGTCCAGGGGATCTCCCACTCGCCGAGCGCGTCGCAGCGCGCCTTGCCCGCGTCGACGAGCGCGGGGGTGAGGTCGCAGGCCTCCGGCGAGGCGCCCGAGGCGGCGATCGCGAGCGCCACGTTGCCGGTGCCCGCGGCGATGTCGAGCGCCCGCATCCCGGGGCCCAGGTCGCAGGCGCCGACGAGCTCGCGCGCGACGCCTTCGAAGCGCCGCGCCGTGACGGAGTAGTCACCGGCCGACCAGAGCCGCCGCTGGTTGTCCTTGAACGCTGCGAGGTCGGTGCTCATCGACGCTCCATAGACTGGTGCAGAGTCTATGGGGGATCTCCACGAACGCACACGATTTGAGCCCGCGGAGGTCGAGCCGCGGATCCTCGCGCGCTGGCTTCAGGACGGCTTCGTCCATGCCGAGCCGGGCGCAACCGCCGAGCAGCACTTCTCGATCGCTGTCCCGCCGCCGAACGTCACCGGCGCACTGCACATGGGCCACGCCCTCAACGGCACGATCCAGGACGTCCTGGTGCGCACGAACCGCATGCGCGGCCGGCGCACGAAGTGGATCCTCGGCACCGACCACGCCGGCATCGCCACCCAGCGCCAGGTCGAGAAGCTGCTCGAGTCCGAGGGCACGTCGCGCACGCAACTCGGCCGCGAGCAGTTCGCCGAGCGCGTCTGGGAATGGCGCGCGAAGTACGGCGGCCAGATCATCGAGCAGTTCAAGCGCCTCGGCGCGACCCTCGACTACGAGGACGAGCGCTTCACGCTGGACCCGCAGTACGTGCAGGCGGTGCTGAAGGTCTTCGTCGACCTCTACGAGCAGGGCCTGATCTACCGCGACAACTACATGGTCAATTGGGATCCGGGCCTGCGCTCGGCGATCTCCGACCTCGAGGTCGAGGAGCGCGAGGGCGTCGCCGACACGCTGTACTCGATCGCCTATCCGCTGGCGTCCGGCGACGGCGAGCTCGTCGTCGCGACCGTGCGCCCCGAGACGATGCTCGCCGACACCGCCGTCGCCGTCCATCCCGAGGACGAGCGCTACGCGCACCTCGTCGGCCAGGAGGTCGTGCTGCCGCTCGTCGGCCGGCGCCTGACGATCATCACCGACGACTACGTCAAGACCGACTTCGGCACCGGTGCGCTGAAGATCACGCCCGGCCACGACCCCAACGACTTCGAGATCGGCCGCCGCCACGGCCTCGGGGAGATCGGCGTCATCGGCGAGGACGGCCTCATGAACGCCGCCGCCGGCGAGCGCTACGCGGGGCTGACGGCGCTCGATGCGCGCGAGCGCGTCGTCGCCGACCTCGAGCAGCTCGGCGCGATCCGCGGGCGCGAGGAGTACGTCCACACCGTGCCCTTCAGCCAGCGCTCCGGCGAGCGCGTCGAGCCGCTCATCTCGCTGCAGTGGTTCATGCGCATGGACGAGCTCGCCGCGCCGGCGATCGACGCCGTGCGCTTCGGTCATGTGAAGATCCACCCCGAGTCGCAGTCGCGGCGCTATGTCGACTGGCTGCAGAACATCCGCCCGTGGTGCATCTCGCGCCAGCTGTGGTGGGGCCACCAGATCCCCGTCTGGTACCGCGACGAGGAGACGTACGTGGGCGCGGCGGCGCCCGCGGGTGACGGCTGGGAGCAGGATCCCGATGTCCTGGACACGTGGTTCTCCTCGGCGCTGTGGCCGTTCGCGACGCTCGGCTGGCCCGAGCCGACCCCGGAGTTGCAGGCATTCTTCCCGACCGACGTGCTCTCGACCGGGCGCGACATCCTCTTTCTGTGGGTCGCGCGGATGGTGATGATGGGGCTGCGCTTCGCCGACGACATCCCCTTCGAGCACGTCTACGTGCACTCGATCATCCAGGCTCCCGACGGCCGCCGGATGAGCAAGTCGCTCGGCACGGGGATCGATCCGCTCGCGCTGATCGAGGGCGGCCCGCGCCCGCCCGTGTTCACGCAAGGGGGCGACTTCCCCGCCTACGGCGCCGACGCCGTGCGCTTCGGCCTGCTGGCGATGTCCTCGACGCAGGACGTGCGCTTCAGCGAGGAGAAGGTCGCGCAGGGGCAGGCGCTCGCCAACAAGCTCTACAACGCGACACGCTTCGTCGTGCTGCGCATGGGCGAGGACTTCGCCGGTGGCGATGGACCGCAGCCCCGGACCGTCGAGGACCGCTGGATCCTCTCGCGGCTGCAGGCGATCAAGGCCGACACGCAGGCGCGCGTCGACGGCTTCGACTTCGCCAAGGGCGCGCTCGGCCTCTACGACTTCATCTACGGCGAGCTGTGTGACTGGTACCTGGAGACCGTCAAGCCGCGCCTCGCCGACGACGCCGACCCTGCCGAGCGTGCGGCGCTCGGCGCGACGCTGCTGCATGTGCTGCGCGAGACGCTCGCCACGGCGCATCCGGTGATCCCGTTCGTCACCGAGGAGCTGTGGGACCTGCTGCCGGGCAGCGACGGGATGCTCGCGACGGGCGCCCTGCCGCTGGCGGACGCCGCGCTGAGCGACCCCGCGGCCGAGGCGGCGATGGAGCGCGCGATCGAGGCCGTCCGCGTGCTGCGCGGCTGGCGCGACTCGGTCGGCGTACGGCCGGGCGCCGTGATCCCGGCGCTGCTCAGCGCCGACGGCTACGAGGCGACCGCCGATCGTGTCGGTGCGCTCGCCCGGTTTGCGTTCGACGGCGACGGCGACGGTACGGGCGCCGGCGCCGCAGAGGTCGCGAGCGTGGCGATCCCCGGCGGGACGGTCACGGTGCTCGAGTCCGGCGACGTCGACCTCGGCGCCGCCGAGCGGCGCCTGGAGCAGCGCCGCGCGACGCTGCGCGACGAGATCGCGCGGGCGGACAGGAAGCTCTGCAACGCAGGGTTCGTCGCGAAGGCTCCGCCGGCGGTGGTGCAAGCCGAACGCGCCAAGCTCGAACGCCTGCGAGCCGAGCTGGAGGCGGTGTGAGCGCCGCCGGCCGCCGGGCCGGCGCCGTCGGATCCTGGAGCGCGCAGGAGGCCGAGCGCTGGTTGCTCGCGCTGGAGCTGTTCGGCATGCGCTTCGGCCTGGACCGGATGCGCCGCCTGATGACGGCGCTGGACTCGCCCAACGAGGCGTTCGCCGCGATCCATGTCGTCGGCACGAACGGCAAGTCCTCGACGGTGCGCATGATCGCTGCGCTGCTGCACCATCACGGCGTGCGCGCGGGCGCCTACCTCTCGCCGCACCTCGTCTCGTTCACCGAGCGCATCCGCATCGGTGGACACGACGTCTCCGAGCAGCAGTTCGCGGCCGCGGCCGGCCGTGCGCGCCGTGCCGCCGAGCTCGTCGATCGCACGCTCGACGGGGACGACCGCGTGACGCAGTTCGAGGCCCTGACCGCGGCGGCGTACGCGCTGCTCGCCGACGCGGGTGTGCAGGCCGCCGTGATCGAGGCCGGCCTCGGCGGGCGCTGGGACGCGACGAACGTCGTCGGCGCCGAGGTCGTGGTGCTCACGAACGTCGGCCTCGAGCACACGCGCTGGCTGGGTCCGACGGTGACGGACATCGCGCGCGAGAAGCTCGCCGTCGTCTCGCCCGCAGCGACGCTCGTGCTCGGGCCCGACCTGCACCCCGACGCCGAGCGCGAGGCGCTGCTCGTCGCCGACTCGACCCACCCACCCGCGAGGATCGTGCGCGCCGAGGCGCAGCCGCCCGCGGCCGCGGGCGACCGGCTGCTGGCGCGCGGCGCCTTCCAGCGGCGCAACTTCGCCGTCGCCTGCGCCGCCGCGCGAGCCCATCTCGGCCACCTCGACGACGAGGCGGTGCTGGCCGCGGCCACCTCGACGGCCGTGCCCGGTCGCTTCGAGGTCATCCGCGGCGGCGAGGGCGGCGCGCAGGTCGTGCTCGACGGCGCCCACAACGCGGGCGGGTTCGACGCGCTCGTCGAGACGCTGCCGGGCTTTCTCGCGGGGCGGCCGCTCGTCGCCGTCCTGTCGGTGCTCGACGACAAGGACGCCGCGGCGATGCTCGAGCGGCTGTTGGCGCTGTGCGCGGGGGCGGTCTTCACGGCGAATGCCAACCCGCGGGCGCTGTCGCCGGCGACGCTGAACTCGCTCGCCGGGCAGGTCGGCGCGGGTGGGTGGGACGGGGTCGCCCGCGTCGAGGCCGATCCGCGGCGGGCGGTCGCGCTCGCCGAGGAGCTCGCCGGGCCGCGCGGGGTCGTCCTGGCGACGGGGTCGATCTACCTCATCGCCGACCTCATGCGCCCTGAAGGCGCCGGCCGGGGGTCGACGCTGTGAACCGCGAAGGCCCGTCGGCGCTGGCGCTCATCGGGGCGGTCGCGCTGATCGTCGCGCTCACGATCCTCGTCTGGTTCGGGATCGGCTATGGCCTCGGCCGCCTGTTCCTGTAGCGCGCACGTCGCCATGCAACACGCCGACATCCCCCCCGATGGCTAAGCTCCTGCGATCGTGCTAGCAGTCTTCGGCATCAACAGCGACGGGCTGAACCTTGCGGTCAACATGCTCATCCTGTTCCTGGTCGTCATCTACCTGGCGCTCGTGTACTGGACGTACATGGACGCGATCAGGCGGATCGAGGATCCGATGCTCGTCATCTGCGCGACCGTGGCGTCGCTGTTTCCGTTCGTGGGAACGATCCTGTACGTGATCGTGCGGCCACCCGAGTATCTCGAGGACGTCCGCGAGCGCGAGCTGGAGATGCAGGCCGCGGAGGCGCGCCTGCACGAGCTCAACTACATGCTGTGCCCGCACTGCGACTACGAGGTCAAGGAGGACTTCCTTCGCTGCCCGAACTGCATGCGCAAGCTGCGCGACCCGTGCGCGAGCTGCGCTCGCCCGCTGGATCCCACCTGGAAGCTCTGCCCGTACTGTGAGGCCGAGCTCGGCGACTCGTCGCGCCAGCCGCGCCTGCGCTCGCAAGCCTGAACTTCGAACCGAACTTCCTAGGAGACTGACTCGATGGACCGGACCCTGATCCTGGTCAAGCCAGACGCGTTCGCGCGCCGCCTGACCGGCGAGATCATCGCCCGCTTCGAGCGCAAGGGCCTGCACCTCGCCGCGCTGAAGCTCATGACGATCGACGAGGAGACCGCCAAGCGCCACTACGCCGAGCACGAGGGCAAGCCGTTCTTCGACGGCCTCGTCGCCTTCATCACCTCGGGCCCGCTCGTCGCGATGATCCTCGAGGGCCCGAACGCGATCGAGGCCGCGCGCCAGCTGATCGGCGCGACGAACGGCATCGAGGCCGCGCCGGGCTCGATCCGCGGCGACTACGCGCTCGAGGTGCGCCGCAACCTCGTGCATGGGTCGGACTCGCGCGAGTCGGCCGAGCGCGAGATCGCGATCTACTTCGGGGAGTAGGGCTTCCCGAGGCGGGTCCTGCGGGGTCGCGCGCCGGCCGGCTCCGCGTGGTCGCGCGCACGACGGCATCGATGAGGGCGGGGCCGGCCGAGCGTGGCGCCATCCGCGGCGTGAAGGAGCGCCGGACAGGTCGGGTTGAATGCTGCGTTCGGCTCGGGTTCACGCTCTGGGTGTGGGAGCGCCGCGTCGGGCCGAGCGCCCGATCGACTGGGCGCTGCTTCACGGTCGGTGGCTGCGCGGTCAGTTCACATGGAGAATCGACCACCGCGGCGCACGATCGGCAGCCGGGGTCGATGCTCCACGCATCGCATGGAGATCTGGCACCGGCCCCGAATCCGGCGCGACACAGGTCGATTCTCCAGGTGTAGGGGAAGGCCCCGGCACGCCCCATCTGCGCAACGATGCAGTTGGCGCGGTCAACGTCGACGCGAGCGCCGACCGAACAGCAGCTACGCTCCCGCGCCGTGCCCCGGCAATCCCTCATCCTCGCCAGCCGCTCGCCGCAGCGCCGCGCGATCCTCGAGCAGCTCGGCATCGCGTTCGAGGTCATCCACACCGACGTCGAGGAGATCGGCGACGGAGACCCGGTCGAGGTCGCTCGCGCCAACGCGCTGCTCAAGGCCGGCGCCGGTCAAAGGCAGCGCCCCGACCGTACGATCCTCGGAGTCGACACGGTCGTCGCACTCGACGGCGAGATCTTTGGAAAACCGTCCTCGCAAGAGCACGCCATCGACACCCTGAAGCGCCTCTCGGGACGCACCCACGAGGTCGTCAGCGGCCTCGCGCTCGCGAAAACGTCAAACCCTCAGGTTGTGCATGAGGTCACGAAAGTGGAGTTTCGAGCGCTCGACCACGACCTCGTTCGACGTTATGTCGAGACGGGCGAATGGTCAGGCAGAGCGGGCGGTTATGCGATTCAGGGCAGAGGCGCGGGGCTTGTTCGCCGCATAATGGGCGACTACCTGAACGTCGTCGGTCTGCCCGTCGGAAAATTACTCGACCTCGACTTGACCCTTATGCTCAGGCAGAACTAGAGGGATGGCTTGGCCGCGGGTCCTCCGCCGCTAGACTCAGCGGCGGCGACAGCCCCGCGGGCATGACCCGCAGGCGGGGTTGATCCGGGTTCTCGCCACCTCTTCATGGGCTTCTTCAGCTACCTCACCGGATTCGGTGGCCGCGACATGGCTGTCGACCTGGGCACGGCCAACACGCTGGTCTACGTGCGCGGGCGCGGCATCGTCCTCAGCGAGCCGTCCGTCGTCGCGATCGACTCGCGCAGCGGCGAGGTGCACGCCGTCGGCATCGAGGCCAAGCGCATGCTTGGCCGCACGCCGGGCACGATCTCCGCGATCCGGCCGCTGAAGGACGGCGTGATCGCCGACTTCGACGTCACCGAGGAGATGCTGCGCCACTTCATCCAGAAGGTGCACCAGAACCGCTGGGCGCACCCGCGCGTCGTCGTCTGCGTGCCATCAGGCGTGACGGGGGTCGAGAAGCGCGCCGTCGAGGAGGCCTGCCTGAGCGCCGGCGCGCGCCAGGCCTACCTGATCGAGGAGCCGATGGCCGCGGCGATCGGCGCCGGGCTGCCGGTCGGCGAGCCGACGGGATCGATGGTTGTCGACATCGGCGGCGGCACGAGCGAGGTCGCGGTCATCTCGCTCGGCGGGATCGTCGTCTCGCAGTCGATCCGGATCGGCGGCGACGAGCTCGACGAGGCGATCATCAACTACGCAAAACGTGAGTACAAGCTGCTGATCGGCCAGCAGACCGCGGAGGAGGTCAAGCTCGAGATCGGCTCGGCGCACCCGATGGAGGAGGAGGTGCAGGCCGAGATCCGCGGGCGCGACATGGTCTCCGGCCTGCCGAAGACCGTCGTCCTCACGAGCGAGGAGATCCGTCAGGCGCTCGAGGAGCCGCTCGCGGCGATCATCGACGCCGTCAAGGAGACGCTCGACCGCACCCCGCCGGAGCTGTCCTCGGACATCATGGACCGCGGGATCATGCTCGCCGGCGGCGGCTCGCTGCTGCAGGGCCTGGCCGAGCGCCTGCGCGAGGAGACGCAGATGCCCTGCCATCTGGCCGAGTCGCCGCTGACGTGCGTGGCCGTCGGCTCGGGCCGCTCGCTGGAGGAGTTCGAGGTCATCCATCGCACGAACCGCAACTCGTCCAAGAGCCGTCGCCGGCAGCGGTACTAAGAATCCACCCTTGGAGTCAGCCCCCGCGTGTATGACAAAACGGTCCGCCGGCGACGGGCAGTCCTCGGACTCCTCGTCGCCTGCTCCCTGATCCTGCTCACGGCCTATTTCGGTGAAAGCGGCGGCGGCGCCCTGCACGGGGTGCAGCGCGGCACGAGCGAGATCCTCAACCCGATCCAGGAAGGGGCCAGCAGGGCGCTCAAGCCGGTCCGCGACCTGTTCGGCTGGTTCGGCGACACGATCGACGCCAAGGGCCAGGTCGAGGAGCTGCGCAGGGAGCGCGACCGCCTGCGCAGCGAGGTCCTCAACAACGAGATCCGCGAGTCGGACTACCGCCGGCTCTCGAACATGGTGCAGCTCGACGGCGCGCTCGGCCTGGAGAACAAGGGCCTGCAGACCGGCCGCGTGATCTTCCAGTCGCCGACCGTCTGGTACGCGACCATCCGCGTCGACAAGGGATCGGACGACGGCGTCCGCGTGGGACAGCCGGTGATCAACGAGGAGGCCCTGATCGGCCGCGTGACCGAGGTCTTCGGCGGCGCCGCCCAGGTGACGCTCATCACCGACACCACGATGAAGGTGCCCGCGCGGTCCGGCCGCCGCGGCGAGTTCGGGATCGTCGAGCCCGCGAGCGCGGGCAACCCGCACGACCTCGTCATGAAGTTCACCAACCCCGGCGCGCAGATCGCGACCGGCGACCGCGTCGTCACGCGCGGGACCGAGCCCGACGACCGCAAGCAGTCGCTGTATCCCGTCGGCCTGCCGATCGGCGAGGTCACGCGGATCGAGAACGAGGGCACCGACACGCAGGAGATCCACCTGCGCCCGTTCGCCGACATGCGCAGCCTCGACTTCGTCCAGATCCTCACGAACCCGCGCGGGGGCGAATAGTGGCCCACGTCCCATGATCAGCCCGACGCCACAGCTCGTCGCCCGCCTCGCCGCCATCGGCCTGCTCGGGGTGATCGTGCAGACCACCTTCGTCTCGCAGCTGCCGATCGCGGGCGCGAACGCCGACCTGTCGCCGCTGCTGGTGATGGCGGTCGGCCTGCTGTGCGGCTCGCTGGCGGGCGGCAGCTTCGGCTTCGGCGTCGGCCTGTTCGCCGACGTCGTCGCGCTGCAGACGCTCGGCGTCTCGTCGCTCGTCCTGCTCGGCGTCGGCTACGGCGCGGGGCGCCTGCGTGAGGCGCGCGATCCCGAGGGCACGCTCGTGCCGATCGCCGTCGGCGCCGCCGCGACGCTCGCCTTCGGGATCGGCTTCGCGCTGCTGCAGTTCCTGCTCGGCGTCGACGCCCCCGTCAGCTGGGCGCTGATCCGCCAGCTGCTGGCGACGCTCGTCCTCAACGCGCTGCTCGCGCTGCCCGTCTACGCGCTCGTGCGCCGCCTGCTGGCGCCGGCGCTGCCCGAGGACCCGCGCCGCCGCCGCCGGCGCGCCTACACGACCGGCGGCCTGAGCCCGCTGTCGCGCGGAATCGAGATCCGGCGATGATGATGGAGCCCGGCGGCGGCCGGACGCCGATCACCCCGCAGCTCGCGCTGCGCGTCGCGCTGTTCGGCGGCGTCGCGCTGGCGCTGTTCGCGATCGTCTTCTTCCGCCTCTGGTACCTGCAGGTGCTGTCGGGCGACAAGTACCTCGCCGAGGCGCGCGTCAACCGTGTGCGCGAGCTGCGCATCCAGGCACCGCGCGGCAAGATCGTCGACCGCAGCGGCCGCGTCATCGTGCGCAACCGCCTCGCCGCCGTGGTCGAGCTCGACCCGGCCAAGCTGCCCGACGAGGAGCGCGAGAGCGCCGCCGCGTGGGGCAAGGCGGCGGGCGACCGGCTCGCGCGGCCCAAGGGCAAGCGCGGCCCGGAGATCAAGTACCCGCCGATCGCGACCGGGCAGCTGGAGGCGCGCTACCGCCGGCTGGGCGAGGTCGTCGGCAAGTCGGCCACGCAGATCCACCGCGAGGTCGTGCGATCGCTCGTGCTCGTCCCGTACTCGTCGGTGCGGATCAAGACCGACGTCGACGAGTCGGTCCTCGCGTTCATCTCCGAGCGGCCCGAGCAGTTTCCCGGCGTGAAGGTCGAGAAGTCCTACCTGCGCGAGTACCCCCACGACCAGCTCGCCGCCCAGATCCTCGGCACCGTCGGCGAGATCAGCCCCAAGCAGCTCAAGGACCCGCGCTATCGCGGCGTCAAGCAGGGCACGATCATCGGCGGGGACGGCCTCGAGCGCACCTACGACCGCTACCTGCGCGGCGTCGACGGCGTCCAGCGCGTGCAGGTCGACGCGTTCGGCCGGCCGGTTCCCAACGGCGCGCTCAGGCGCGAGGAGCCGATCGGCGGCCAGCGCCTGCGCCTGTCGCTGGATCTCGCGCTGCAGAAGACCGGGCAGCAGGCGCTGGCCGCGGTCGGCGGCGGCAGGCCCGGCGCGTTCGTCGCGCTGGACTACCGCGACGGACAGGTGCTCGCGATGGGCTCCGCGCCGAGCTTCGACCCCGCGGTCCTGACCAAGCCGTTCACGCAGAAGCGCTACGAGCAGCTGCTCGGCGTCGGCGGCGTCGGACCGCTCTTCAACCGCGCGATCGGCGGCCGCTACCCGACGGGCTCGACGTTCAAGGCGGTCACGGCGCTGGCGGGCCTGCAGCAGGGGCTCATCACGCCGGGCGCGACGATCATCGACGACGGCTGCATCCAGGTCGGCGAGATCGAGCGCTGCAACGCCAAGAAGCAGAAGTACGGCGCGGTCGACCTCACGCGCGCGCTGCAGGTCTCGTCGGACATCTACTTCTACAAGCTGGGAATGAACGCGTTCAACATTCCCGGCGTCCCGGGCGACCGCGTCATCCAGAGCTACGCCCGCAAGCTCGGGTTCGGCCGCACGACCGGGATCGACCTGCCCGGCGAGGACAGCGGCGTCGTGCCTGACAAGAAGTGGCGCGAGGAGCGCAACGAGGCCGAGGTCCAGTGCCGCAAGGACAAGAAGATCTCGCAGGACATCAACGTCTTCGCCGCCGGTGCGCAGGGCTGCGGGATCGCCGACGGGCGCCCCTACAACCTCGGCGACACCGTCAACATCGCGATCGGCCAGGGCGATCTGAGCGCAACCCCGCTGCAGCTGGCCGTCGCCTACGGTGCGATCGCGAGCAAGGGCCGCGTCGTCGTGCCGCACCTGGGCCTGGAGATCGAGCGTGCCAACGGCGAGCTCGTCCAGCGCATCGAGCGCGATCCGGCGCGCCGCGTGAAGATGGACGAGGACGACCGCCAGGCGGTCGCCGAGGGACTGCGCCGGGCCGTCGCCGAGCCGGGCGGCACGTCCGCGGACGTCTTCTCCGGCTGGCCGCACGGTGCGCTTCCCGTCTACGGCAAGACCGGCACCGCGCAGACGCCCAAGGGCGACCAGTCGTGGTACGTGGCCTACGTTCCCGATCCCAAGCGGCCGATCGTGATCGCCGTCACGGTCGAGCGCGGCGGCTTCGGCGCCGAGACGGCGGCCCCGATCGCCTGCCGGATGCTGGAGAAGTTCTACAAGGTCGACAGCGCGGTCTGCGCCGGCGGAGAGTCGGTCACGCGATGAACGAACCGGCCCCGGCACGCCTTCCGACGGGCCTGCGCCTGCCCTTCGATCCCCTGCTCGCGCTCGCCGCGGTGGGGCTCATGGCCGCGTCGCTCGTTACCCTCAAGGCATCGACGAGCACAGACGTCCCGGGCGATCCGCACTACTACGTCACGCGGCAATGCGTGTTCTTCGTCGTCGGCACGCTCGTCGCGATCGTCCTGAGCCGGATCGACTACTCGCGTCTGCGCGAGCTGAAGTACGGGATCTACGGGCTGATGATCGGCGCCCTGCTGCTCGTCGCGGTCTTCGGCGGCAACACGCGTGGCTCGCGCCGCGCGATCCAGTTGCCGTTCTTCGAGGTGCAGGCATCCGAGCTGGGCAAGGTCCTGCTCGTGGCCGCCCTGGCCGGCTTCGTCGTCGACCGATCGCGCCGCCTCGGCGAGCGCGACACGACGGCCAGGCTCGTGCTCGTCGCGATGGTCCCGGCGATCTTCGTGATGACCTCCGACCTCGGCTCGGGCCTGGTCTACATCGCGATCCTGCTCGCCGTCCTGTTCGTCGCGGGCGTCTCCTGGCGGCACTTCGCCGGGCTGCTGACGCTCGGCGCCGTCTCGATCACGCTCGTGCTCGCCGGCGCCCCGGCGCTCGGGGTGACGGTGCTCGAGGGCTACCAGGTCGAGCGCCTGACCTCGTTCCTGGAGCCCTCGTCCGTCGCGAGCGACGCCGGCTACCAGCAGAACCAGTCGCGGATCGCGATCGGCTCCGGCCAGAAGACCGGCCGCGGCGACCGCGCGACCCAGTCGCCACTGAACTTCCTGCCCGAGGATCGCACGGACTTCGCGTTCGCCGTAGTAGGCGAGCGCTGGGGATTCGCCGGCGCGGGCCTCGTCCTCTCGCTGTACGCGCTGCTGGTCTGGCGCGGCCTTCGGATTCTCACCGTGGCCAAGAACCTCTACGGCGCGCTGATCGCCGGAGGCATCGTGGCCATGCTCCTGTTCCAGGTCTTCATCAACGTCGGCATGAACGTGGGAATCATGCCCATCACGGGTATCCCGCTACCGCTTCTCTCTTACGGCGGCAGCTCGGTGCTTTCCACCCTCTTGGCCATCGGCCTGTTGCAGTCGATCTATGCGCAAGGGCGCTTTGCGGCTGCAACCAAACGCCGGAGCCTCCCATTCTGATCAAAGGACTCCACCGCAATGAAGAAGCAAGTGCTGGTGAGCGTGGACCGTGGAGAAACACGTGTCGCGCTGCTGGAAGCGACCGGTAACCCCGGCGCCGCGAAGAAGCCGACCCGCTCCAAGAAGGTCGACCCCGCCGACGGCTACCGCGTCGCCGAGCTGTACTTCGAGCGCCGCGGCGCGCGCTCGATCGTGGGCAACATCTACAAGGGCAAGATCGACAACGTGCTCGCCGGCCTCGAGGCCGCGTTCGTCGACATCGGCCTGGACAAGAACGGCTTCCTGCACGTCGACGAGATCGTCGTGCCGGGCGTCGAGGTCAGCCGCCGCGGCCGTGGCGGCAAGGAGGGCGGCTCGAAGATCACCGAGCTCATCAAGCCCAGCCAGGAGATCGTCGTGCAGGTCGTCAAGGACCCGCTGAAGAGCAAGGGCGCACGGCTGTCGATGGAGGTGACCGTCGCCGGGCGCTACATGGTCTACGCGCCGATGGGGGAGGGGGTCGGCGTCTCGCGCCGCCTCGACGACCGCGAGCGCGAGCGCCTGCGCCGCGAGACGAAGGGCCTCGATCTGCGCGGCGGCGGCGCGATCATCCGCACCGCCGCCAGCGGCGCGACGCGCGCGGACTTCGAGCGCGAGCTGCAGTACCTCTTCAAGCTCCACGACGTGCTCGACAAGCGCGTCGAGGAGACGGTCGCGCCGGGGCTCGTCTTCCAAGAGGCCGACCTCTCCGTGCGCGTCGTGCGCGACATCTTCTCCGAGCACTTCGAGCGCGCGATCGTCGACGATCCCAAGCAGCATCAGCGGCTGGTCTCGTTCTTCACGCGCACCGCGCCCGAGCTCGTCGACCGCGTCGAGCTCTACGAGGAGAAGGTCCCGCTGTTCGAGGCCTACGGCGTCGAGAACGTCATCGACGGCCTCATGACGCGCCGCGTCGACCTGCCAAGCGGCGGCTACCTGATCATCGACTACGCCGAGGCGCTGACGGTCATCGACGTCAACTCGGGCTCGTTCATCGGCCGCGGCAAGGGCGCGCGCCTGGAGGACACGATCACGACGACGAACCTCGAGGCCGCCGAGGAGGTCGTCAACCAGCTGCGTCTGCGCGACATCGGCGGGATCATCGTCATCGACTTCATCGACATGGCCCGCGCGCGCAACCGCGACGCGGTCCTCAAGACGCTGCGCAAGACGCTCGACGAAGACCGCACGAAGACGTTCACCGCCGAGATCTCCAAGCTCGGCCTCGTCGAGATGACGCGCCAGAACGTGACCGAGGGCGTGCGCGAGATCATCTCGCGGCCCTGCCCGACGTGCGACGGCGACGGCGTCATCAAGTCCGAGGAGACGATCGCGATCGAGTTCGAGCGGCGCCTGCGGGTGATCGCCAAGAAGGCGCTCAAGCGCAGCGAGGCGTTCCTCGTGCAGATGAACCCGCGCGTCAGCCAGGTCTTCACCGGCAACGCCAAGCGCGTCCTGCACGCGCTCGAGGAGGAGACCGGCCGGCGCTTTCACTTCACCGGCTCCGAGGGCCTGCCGATCGACCACTTCGACATCGTCATGGAGGGCTCGCGCGATGACGTCATGGAGCGCGCGGTGCCGTTCCGCGTGGGCGACGAGGTGCTCGTGCACATCGTCGAGCCGCACATGTACGACGTCGACGACGCCGTCGCCAAGATCGACGGCTACATCATCTCCGTGGCGGGCGGCGGCCGCTTCGTCGGCTCCAAGCGCCTCGTGCGCATCGATCACGCCGGGCGCACCTCCGCGACGGCCACGATGCTCGACGCGCCGGAGGAACCGCCGGAGGAGCCCAAGCCGGCGCGCGAGCCCCGCGAGCCCCGTGCACGCAAGCCCAAAGCGCTCCCCGAGCCGCCCGCGCCCGCGCCGACCGAGGAGCCCGCAACCGAGGCGCCGACGGGTGACGGCGAGGATGGCGTAGAATCGACGGCTCGGCGCCGCGGCCGCAGAGGCGGACGCCGCCGTTCGCGCGCCACCACCGAGTCCGGCGCGACCCCTGCTCCTGAAAGCTGAACCACTCTTTCACCATGCCCTACGCAATCGTCAAGACCGGCGGCAAGCAATACCGCGTCGAGGAGGGTCAGACCCTGCTCGTCGAGCGGCTGAAGGACGACGAGGGCGCGACCGTCATCCTGCAGCCGCTGCTGTACGCCGCCGATGACGCCGTCTTCGACGCCGACGGACTGAAGCAGGTCTCCGTCAAGGCGAAGATCGTCGCCCACGAGCGCGGCGAGAAGCTGCGCGTCTTCAAGTTCAAGCCCAAGCGCGGCTACAAGCGCACGACGGGACACCGTCAAGAGCTGACCCGCCTGGAGATCACGGAAGTCTCTGGCGGCGGACGGAGCCAGTCCACATCAGAGCGCGGGGCCGGACACCCCGCGGAGGTGACCACCTAATGGCACATAAGAAGGGCCTCGGCTCCTCGCGCAACGGGCGCGACTCCAACGCACAGCGCCTCGGCGTCAAGACGTTCGCCGGCCAGACCGTGACCGGTGGCGAGATCATCGTGCGCCAGCGCGGCACGGTCTTCCGTCCCGGCGAGGGCGTCGGCATCGGCAAGGACGACACGCTCTACGCGCGCTCGCCCGGCACGGTCGTCTTCGGGAAGAAGCGCGGCAAGCGCGTCGTCTCGATCGCGCCCGCTGACGCCGACTGACCGCCTGCAGACGCGGCGCCTGTCGCTCGAGCGCTGGAGCGACGAGCACACGACGCTGCTGATCGCCCTGTCGTCGATGCCCGCGGTCACGCGCTTCATCGGCAACGGCGAGCCGTGGTCGGTCGAGCGTGCCGAGGTCATCGCAGCCGACAAGCGCGAGCACTGGAGCCGGCATGGCTTCGGCTGGCGCGCCGCGATCGAGCGCTCGTCCGGGGAGGCGGTCGGCGTCATGGCCGCGAACCTCGTCGGCGAGGGCACCGCCGGCGTCGATCCCGCCGATCACGAGATCGGCTGGTGGATCGACCCGGCCGCGTGGGGGCGGGGGCTTGCCCGCGAGGGCGCGCAGGCGCTGTGCGAGGAGATGTTCGACACCGTCGGCGTGGCAAGCGTCGTGGCGCGCATCCAGCCCGCCAACGCGGCCTCGATCCGTGTCGCCGAGCACGCCGGGCTGCGCTATGAGTCACTGACCGTGGGACCGTTCGGCGAGGCGGTCGCGGTCCATCGCCTCACGGCCGAGGACTGGCGCCGCGGGACGGATGCCTGATCGCCGCCGCTGAGCGAGCACGCGGCCGGACCACCGGCAGCGATTTCGTTCGATGAGGAGTGGGCGTCGGCTGGGTCGGCGTGATCGGCAGACACACCGAGCCCCGAGTACGGGACCGCTGGAGCATGCGCGAATCCGCCGGATGAGGGCTGCGAGGGTCTCGCCGCCCGCTCGTCGATGTGAGAACCACAGCTACGCGGGGTGCTGCTCGAGCCAGGTGCGCGCGGCGACGCTCGCCTCCTGCGCGACCTGGGCCATGCTCGTGTCGGGCGCCGGGAGCTTGATGACGCCCAGCATCACGAGCGTGCGGATGATCGACTCGCGCGGGTTCATGGCGTTGCACCACGGCTCCGGGAACGGGTCGCCGACCTTCGCGTTCGCGACCCATTCGACGAGCAGTCGCTCCCGCAGCGCCACCCGGGGCGGCTCGTCCATCGGTCTGACGGGTTCGGGCATGCGCTAGATCCCGTAGCTGCGTCCGCGCTGCTCGCGGCGCCACTCCCGCACGACCGCCGTCTGCGGTCGCGGGGTCTGCCCGACCCAGGCCTCCGCGGCGGCGGTCGCGGCGGCGGCGATCTGCGCGACCGAGGCGTCGGCCTGCGGCGGCGTCATGACGCCGAGCTCGACGAGCTGATGGATCATCGAGCGCAGCGGCGAATGGGCATGACACCACGGTTCGGGGAACGGATCTCCGGGCGTGGCGGTCGCGACCCACTCGACGAGCAGCCAGTCGCTCAACCGGACGGGATCGTGGAATCCGGCGAAGTTCATCGAGCCCGTCATATCGGTTGGCTCACCGGCCGGATCAGGATCTCGTTGACGTCGACGTGCGGCGGCTGCTGCACGGCGAACATGACCGCCCGCGCGATGTCGTCGGGCTCGAGCGCATCGGAGACCGGGTTGTCGAAGAAGGGCGTGTCGACCATGCCCGGCTCGATCGACGTCACGCGCACGCCGCTGTCGTTGAGCTCCTGCCGCGCGGACTCCGCCATCGCCGTGACGGCGTGCTTGGTGGCGCTGTAGAGCGAGCCCGGCAGGGCCCGGCGGCCGGCGACGGAGCTCGTCAGCAGCAGGTGCCCGCGCGAGTCCTTCAGCGACGGGATCGTCGCGCGGATCGTGTACGCGCAGCCGAGCACGTTCGTGAGCACCATCGCGCGCCACTGCTCCGGGGTCTCGTTGAGAAACCCGCGCGCGGCGCCGAACCCGGCGTTGGCGAACGCGACGTCGATCCGCCCGAAGGCGTCGAGCGCGGCCTGGACCATCGCCTCCTGCTGGTCGAACTCCGTGACGTCGCAGGTGACCGCGATCGCGCGCTCGGAGCCGCCGAGCTGGTCGGCCAGCGCCGACAGCTTGTCGGCCGAGCGCGCCGCGAGGACGAGCCGGTAGCCGGCCTGCGCGGCGTGACGGGCGGTCGCCGCGCCGATCCCGCTGGATGCGCCGGTGATGAGGAAAACGGGGTCGTCGGCCATGGGAACTCCTCGTTGGAGGCTACCTTCATACCCAGTGCTCTACGACAAGGCCCGCATCTTCGTCCAGGCCGGCGGCGGCGGCAACGGCTGCCTGAGCTTCCGGCGCGAGGCGCACGTGCCGATGGGCGGACCCGACGGCGGCGACGGCGGGCACGGCGGCGAGGTCGTCGTGATCTGCGACGACTCGCTGCGCGACCTGCAGTCCTTCAAGCGCCGCGCCCACTACAAGGCCAGGCGCGCCGCCCACGGCGAGGGTGATCTGCGCCACGGCGCCGACGGCCCCGAGCTGGGGATCCGCGTCCCGCCGGGCACGCATGTGACGTCGTGGGACGGCAGCACGCACGACCTGCTCGTCCCCGGCCAGCGCGTCGTCATCGCGCGCGGCGGCTCCGGCGGGCGCGGCAACAAGCGCTTCACGACCTCGACGCGCCAGGCGCCGCGCCTGGCCGAGAACGGCCTGCCGGGGGAGGAGGGCTGGATCGACCTGCGCCTGAAGCTGCTCGCCGACGTCGGCCTCGTCGGCCTGCCCAACGCGGGCAAGTCGTCGCTGCTGGCCCGTATGACCCGCGCCGCGCCGAAGATCGCCGCCTACCCGTTCACGACGCTCGAGCCGGTGCTCGGGACGCTCGAGGGCCCCGAGCGCCAGCTCGTGATCGCCGACATCCCGGGGCTGATCGAGGGCGCCAGCGACGGCGCCGGCCTCGGCCACGACTTCCTCGCCCACGTCGAGCGCACGCGCCTGCTCGTCCACGTCCTCGACCTCGCGCCGGTCGACGGCTCCGACCCGCTGGAGAACCACGCGACGATCGAGGCCGAGCTGCGCGCCCACGACCCGCGGCTGGCAGGGCTGCCGCGCCTGCTCGCCCTGTCGAAGGCCGACCTCGTGCCTGCCGAGGACGCCGCGCGCGCCGCCGGTGAGTGGCGTCAGCGACTCGGCGACGAGGTCGACGTCTTCGTCACGTCGTCGGCGACCGGCCAGGGCCTCGAGCAGCTGTCGCTGGAGCTGTCGCGCCGGGTGCCGCTGCTGGGGCGGGCGGGGACCGCGTTGGACACGATCGCGCTCGACGACGTCCCCGCCGTCGAGCACAAGCTCTTCCGCCCCGCCAAGGGGCGCAACTTCAGCGTCGAGCGCGCCGAGGACGGGGTCTTCCGGGTCGACGGCGACGGGGTGCAGCGGCTGCTGCTGCGCCACGATCTCGACAACGACGAGGCGCTCGCCCACATCGAGAACCGCCTGCGCCGGATGGGCGTCATCAGCGCGCTCGAGGCGCAGGGCTTCGAGCCCGGCGACGACGTCGAGATCGCCGGCGTGCTCTTCGAGCTGCACCCCGGCTGACCAGGACCGAAAACCGGCGCGGCGCAACCTTCGCGCCCCCGGCGGTGTTCTCGCCCGCAAGGGGTAACGACCAGGGGAGGATTCTGTGCGGCAACGCAGCGAGCACGACGTGGCCAGTGAGGCGCGAGGCGGCCCGAACGTCTACCGTTGCGCGCCGATGAAGCTTCGAACTCTCGCGCTTGCCGCCCTGCTGCTCCTGACACTGTCCGTGCCGGCCGCACAGGCAGGGCCTGATCAGGTCTCCGTGATGATGGACGACGATCAGCTGCTCTATCGCTCCGACAAGATCCGCGGGCGCACGCTCGTCCAGATGCGGGCCCTCGGCGTCGACGTCGTCCGCGCCACGGTGCTGTGGAAGACGGTCGCTGAGAACGCCTCGCTGACGAACAAGGAGATCGAGCGCATCAAGGGCGAGAAGAACCGCGCCAAGGCGCGGGCGCAGCGGCGGCGCTTCAAGCCCAAGGACCCGCGCACGTATCCGACCCGCAACTGGGACCGCTACGACAACCTCGTCAAGGACGCCGCGAAGTTCGGCATGCGCGTCTACTTCACGATCACCGGACCCGGGCCGTCCTACGCCCACAAGAAGGCGCCGCCGAGCCAGCGCAGCAACGCCGGCACGTACAAGCCCTATCCGACGCGCTTTCGCGACTTCGTCGAGGCCGTCGGCAAGCGCTTCAACGGCAGGACGCGCGACGAGAACGGCATCCGCAGGCCACTGCCGCGCGTCTCGCTGTGGTCGATCTGGAACGAGCCCAACCAGCCGGGCTGGCTGACCCCGCAGTACGAGCGGCGCGACGGCCAGGTCGTCCCGGCCGCCCCGGCGCTGTTTCGCAAGCTCTTCCAGGCGGGCGTGCAGGGCCTCGAGCGCTCGGGCCACAATCTCACCGCGGATGGCATCTTCATCGGTGAGACCGCGCCGCTGGGCTCCGCTCAGACGGGCCCGCGCAACGGCATGCGGCCGGTCCCGTTCCTGCGTGAGCTGCTGTGCCTCAAGCCCGACGGCACGACCTACGACGGCGCCGACGCCGCGCGCCGCGACTGCGACGACTTCGCCCGCAACGGGCCGCTGAAGGCGACCGCGTACGCCCATCACCCGTACACGAAGAAGCAGGCGCCGACGAAGGCGCCCTCGTTCCCGGCGGACGAGATCACGATCGCGAACATCGGCGCGCTCGGCCCGCTCCTCGACACGCTGTCAGACCAGTCGGGCGGCAAGCTGCCGCGCGACATGCCCGTGCTGCTGACGGAGTTCGGCTACGAGTCCAACCCGCCCGATCCGCGCAACGGGATCCCGTACCTGCGCCAGGCGGAGTTCAACCAGCTCGCCGAGTTCCTCGCCTACAACGAGCCGCGCGTGCAGGCCACGACGCACTTCCTGCTGCGCGACGTGGCGCCGCTGAGGCGCTACCCGCGGGGCTCGCGGCTGTACTGGTTCACCTACCAGTCTGGGCTCGTGACGAACGCCGGTCGCTCCAAGCCTGCGGTCTTCGCCTACGCACTGCCGCTCGTCGTGTTCCCGTCAGGGGAGGGCGTCACGGGCTACTGGGGTCAGCTGCGCTTCCGGCCCAACGGCGCGCAGGACATCGCCGTGATCATGTGGCGGCCCGATCCGAAGTCGCCGTGGCAGCAGCTCGGCGAGCCCGCCCCGACGACGCCGCGCGGGTACTTCAGCGCAACGGTGCCGACGCCCGGCGTCGGCGGCCAGTACCGCGCCGTCTACGTCAACCCCGAGAGCGGCAGGATCACGCACACCTCGCTGCCCGCGACGCTCTGATCGCGGCGGCCTAAGCTGAGCGGGCCGTGGCCCGCTATGTCATCAAGCTCGGATCGAGCATCGTCGCCGAGGACGACGGCGAGCTGCGCGCAGCCGTCATCGAGCGCATCTGCGCCGAGGCGGCCGCGCGCCACGCCGCCGGCGACGACGTCGTGCTCGTGACCAGCGGGGCGATCGCTCGCGGCATGCGCGTCATGGACCTCGCGGTGCGCCCGCGGGCGATCGAGGACCTGCAGGCCGCCAGCGCCGTCGGCCAGGGCAAGCTCTATCGCGTCTATGACGAGTTGCTGCGCGAGCAGGGGATCACGTCGGCGCAGGTGCTGCTGACGTTCTTCGACATGAGCGCCCGCACGCACTACCTCAACGCGCGTCAGACGCTCGGCAAGCTGCTGGAGTGGCGCGTGCTGCCGGTCATCAACGAGAACGACACGACGACGACCGACGAGATCTCCTTCGGCGACAACGACTTCCTCGCCGCCCAGGTGGCGCTGCTCGTCGGCGCCGACCTGCTCGTCCTGCTGACCGACGTCGAAGGGCTCTACACCGCCAGCCCGCGCACCGATCCGGGCGCCGAGCTCGTACAGCGCGTGACGGACTTCGAAGCGCTCGCCGCGCTGTCGATCGGCCACACCACGTCGCCGCTCGGCACGGGCGGGATGCGCTCCAAGGTCGTCGCCGCCGAGATGGCGACGGCGGGCGGCGTCGAGACCGTGATCTGCAGCGGGCTGCGGGAGGGCGCGCTCAGCGCCGCGCTGGACGGCGATGCCGCCGGCACGCGCTTTGCGGCCCGCGAGACGCGCTACAGCTCGTTCAAGCTGTGGCTGAAGTACGCCAAGCCGTCGCACGGGACGATCGTCGTCGACGCGGGCGCGGCGCGGGCGCTGCGCGACGGCGGGACGTCGCTGCTGCCCGTCGGCATCACCGAGGTGCGCGGCTCGTTCGGCGCCGGCGACGCCGTCCAGGTCGCGCACGGGGCGATCGTGATCGGCAAGGGGATCTGCAACTACGCCGCCGACGAGCTCGTGCAGGTCATGGGGATGAAGTCCGCGGCCGTGCGCGAGGTCCTGCCGCGCGCGACCGACGAGGCGATCCACCGCGACTACTTCGTGCTGAGCTGATCACCCGACGGTGACGCTGAGCGCGCGGCTGACCGTGGCGTTCTGGGCGTCGGTGAGTCGCAGCGTCCAGCTGAACGTGCCGGCGGCCGTGGGCGTGCCGCCGACGCGCACGAGCGGCCCGCTCGCGTTGTCCTGGATGAGCGCCATCCCCGGCGGTATCTGGCCCGCCGCGACCGCCCAGCGGTAGGGGCGCACGCCGCCGCTGCCGTCGATCCACAGGTTGCCGAAGCTCCCGACGGCGAGCGGTGCCCACTGCTCGGGCGTGATCGCGAGCGCAATCGCCGGGTTGATGCGGATCGTGTACGTCCGCGTCGCCCGCAGGCCGTTGGCGTCGGTCGCCCTGATCGTGAACGTGCTCGTCTGCACCGTCGTGGGCGTGCCCGCGATCGAGGCCCAGACCGACTTCGCCGGCGTCGAGGCCGGGGACGGGTTCACGAGGCTCAGCCCCCTGGGCAGCTCCCCCGCGACGATGTCGAACCGGACGGGACCCAGTGTTCCCGGCCCGAAGGTCATCGTCGTCGTGGTGGCGGAGGTGTTCGTGAAGTCCGATCCCACGAAGCCGGGCCCGAGCTCGGCCGACACCGGCGTGATCTGGGGCGTGGGGGGCGGGTTGAGCGTGAGCACGGCGGTCTTGGTGACGCCGCCGGCGGAGACGGAGATCGTGACGTCGGTCGGCGCGGCGACGGCCGAGGCATAGGTCACGTTGAACGCGGCGACGGGATTCGCCGGGTCCGCGAAGCTCGCCACATGGACCGACGCGGGCACCTGGGCGTTGCCCGGATGGCTGCTCTGGACGGCGAAGTCCAGCGGCGTGACCGCGCCGGCGGGGAACGTGACGCCCGCGGTCGCCAGCGTGCCGACCTGGCTGAGCGAGCTGTTGCTCAGGCTCAGCGACGACGGCGGCGTCGCGTTCGGTGGCGGCGGTGGCGGTGGCGGTGGCGGCGGCGGCGACGTGACCCTACAGCCGGAGATCGTCACCGTCGCCGACGTGGAGCCGTCGCCGACGGTCGCCCTGCACGTGCTCGAGCGAAAGCCGGAGGCGCTGAACTTGAACTCGCCCTTGCCGTCGGCCCTCCCGGTGGCCGCCGACTCGGGGGATGTCACGCTGATCGTCGCGTTGGGGCGCGCGCCCCACCCCTCGACCGAGAGCGTCGTCCCGCTCAGCGCGGCGCGCTTGACGCTGACGGCCGCCACCGCGAGCGCGGGCGCCATCAGCAGCAGTGTCATGACGACGAGAAGCAGCTTGCTCGGACGAGTCACGAACGTTCTCCGATCGACGCACGAAGTGGACAGCACGGCGGGCGCAAAGTCACGGCTGCCGCGACCAATGTCGTACTGGCTGGCGTACGCTCTGCCCGGTGACGACGATCACCCGCAGCGTGCCGGACGTCTGCCTCGCCGCCCGCGCCGCTGCGCGCGCGCTGGCGACCCTCGACACGGACACCAAGAACGCCGCGCTGCTGGCGATCGCCGACGCGCTCGTGGCGCGGACCGACGAGATCGTCGACGCCAACGCGCGCGACATGGAGGCCGGGCGCGCGAACGGCCTCGACGCGGCGCTGCTGGACCGGCTCGCGCTGGACCCGGCGCGGATCGCGGGCATCGCCGCCGGCACGCGCGCGATCGCGTCGCTGCCCGACCCGGTCGGCGAGGTCGTCGAGGGCAGGCGGCTGCCCAACGGCCTGGACGTGCGCAAGCTGCGGGTGCCGTTCGGTGTCGTCGCCGTCGTCTACGAGGCGCGGCCGAACGTCACGATCGACGCTGCCTCGCTGTGCCTGAAGTCCGGCAACGCGGTCGTCCTGCGCGGCTCGTCGTCGGCGACGCATTCCAATGGCGTTCTGGCGCGGATCGCCGCCGAGGCGGCGACCGCCGCGGGCGTGCCGGCGGGCGCGATCGGGCTCGTAGCGGGCGGCGGGCGCGAGGAGCTGGCCGAGCTCGCAACCCAGGACGGCGTCGTCGACCTGATCTTCCCGCGCGGCGGTGAGGGGCTGAAGGCGGCGCTGAAGGCGGTCGCGACCGTGCCGGTCATCTACGCCGCGTCGGGCAACTGCCATGTGTACGTCGACGCGAGCGCCGACCTCGACGCCGCGGAGGCGATCATCCTCAACGCGAAGGTGCAGCGGCCGGGCGTCTGCAACGCCGCCGAGACGCTGCTCGTCCACGCGGCCGCCGCACCGGCGTTCCTGCCGCGGGCGCTGAACGCGCTGCGCGCGGCCGGCGTCGAACTGCGCGTCGACGGGCGCACGCGGGCGCTCGCCGGCGACACGCTCGCGCCGGCGCTGCTCGACGCCGGCGAGGAGGACTGGGCGACCGAGTTCCTCGCGCTCGTGCTGGCGGTGCGGGTCGTCGATTCGATCGACGAGGCGATCGAGCACGTCAACGCCTTCGGCTCCGGCCACTCGGAGGCGATCGTGACCAACGACGCGCGCTCGGCGCGGATCTTCGAGCGCGCCGTCGACGCCGCCTGCGTGTACGTCAACGCCTCGACGCGCTTCACCGACGGCGGCGAGTTCGGGATGGGCGCCGAGATCGGCAACTCGACGCAGAAGCTCCACGCCCGCGGGCCTATCGGCGTGCGCGAGCTGTGCACGTCGAAGTACGTGGTCGCCGGCGACGGCCACGTGCGGCCGTAGCACCGGTGGCCCGGATCGGCATTCTCGGCGGGTCGTTCAACCCGCCGCACCTCGCCCATCTCGTCTGCGCCTCGGAGGCCTGCGCGCAGCTCGAGCTCGATCGCGTGGTGCTGACGCCGGTCGCGGCGCCGCCGCACAAGGACGCCCAGCGCGATCCCGGCCCGGGCGAGCGGCTGGAGCTCTGCCGCCTGGCGATCGGCGGCGACGAGCGGCTCGGCGTGTGCGATCTGGAGGTCCTGCGCGGCGGACCGTCATACACGGTCGATACCCTGAGGGAGCTTCATGCGCGCACGCCGGAGGATCACCTGACCTTCATCGTCGGGGGCGACATCGCCCTCGGACTGCCGAGCTGGCACGAGCCCGAGGCGGTCCTCGGTCTCGCACGGCTCGCGGTGGCGGAGCGTTCGGGGGCCGGCCGCGAGGACATCGCAGCACGCCTGAGCGACCGCTTCCCGGACGCGCCTGCGCCCGTCTTCTTCGACATGCCGCGCCTGGACATCTCCTCGTCGCAGATACGAGCGCGTATCGCGGAGGGGCGCCCGATCCGCTACCTCGTACCCGAACCCGTTGCCGAGCACATCGCTCGGGGAAAGCTCTATCGATGACGCCAGAACAGCTCGCAGAAGAGATCGCCGCGCAGGCGGCCGACAAGAAGGCGATCGACGTCGTCGAACTCGACGTGCGCGGCGTTGTGGGCTACACGGACTTCTTCCTCGTCTGCTCGGGCAACACCGCCCGGCAGGTGAAGGCGATCCACGACGGGATCTACCAGACGCTGAAGGATGAGCACGGGACGCTGCCGCGGCGCGTCGAGGGCGTTCGCGAGGCGACCTGGATCCTGATGGACTACCTCGACGTCGTCGTCCACATCTTCACGCCGGAGGCGCGCGACTTCTATCGCCTCGAGCAGCTCTGGGGCGAGGTTCCGGCGCGGGCGTTGCAGGTCGCAGAGGTCGAGGCCTAGGCGTTCGTCATCGTCACCGCGGTCCCCCGTTGAGGTCGCGTCGGGCAACGCCTGTGCGGTTCGGGACCCGGTCGTTGCGCAGCGCTCGCGTCGCTGGCCATGCGCCGATGCAGTTCCCGCTCGTCCGCGCTCTCGGGCGCGAAGCGTGCGGTCCGACATCGTCGTCGGCGAGGGAGTGGAGCTGAGGGGGATCGAACCCCTGACCTTTCGGCTGCCAGCCGAACGCTCTCCCAGCTGAGCTACAGCCCCAAGCGGGTAATCGGCAGCCATCTTAACACCGACGAGCTGGCCGTTCCGCGCCGGCGTCATCCGCAGGTACGCGAACGCTCGATGTTCGAACTCCTCGATGGGCAGGTAGAAGCAGCGATCGAGGTCCCGACAGTACGCCGCGATCCCGTCGACCGCGCCGGAGCGGTAGGTCGTGGAGACGTCGCCGCGCGTGGGGCTGCGTCGCGAGGTTCGCATTCGAACGACAACAGGTTCGTCCTTCAGCGTGGCCCATCTGCACTGGACACGCAGGAGTTGTCCGCTCACGTCGAAGACGAGATCGCAGCGGGCGCCGTCGATCATCGGGCGGTAGATATCGATGCCGAGATCCGCCGCCGCGGCGGCGGATCTTCAGCTCGGCCAGCCCGCCCTTCTGCATCGACGACAGCTCCATCGCCGTGCGAACACCGGTTCGCATGGCGGACGGAACGTCAGCGGCGCCTGCGCGGGAGGAACTCGGGCACGTCGGGGACCGGGGGCGGTGGGGAGGGGACCGCCCGGACCGACCGGGCGTCGCGGGCGGTCGCCGATCCGGCGCGCTCGGGATCGGCGCGATCGAGGCGGGCGGTGAGCTCGGAGTGCGCGTCGCGGACGTCGCGCAGCAGCCGCTCGGCGTTGACGCGCAGGGAATCCGACAGCTCGCGCAGGTGGCCGCTGAGCGTCTCGCCCTCGCGCAGGACCTCGCGCGCGACCGCGCGCGCCTCGGCGATCAGCTCGCGCGCGCGCAGCTCGGCCTGGTGGCGCGCCTGCAGCGCCGCCTCGGCGGCCTCGTCGCGCAGCCCCTCGGCGACCGCGACCGCCTCGGAGCGCAGCTCGTCGGCCTCCTCGTCGGCGGCGGCGATGCGCGACTGCGCCGCGCGCTCGGCCTCCGCGATCCGCTCGGAAGCGCGCGCCTCGGCGTCGGCGCGCAGCTCCTCGGCGGCGCGCTCGGCGGCCTGCACGATCTGCTCGACGTGGCGCGCCGTCGACGCAACGGAGTTCTCTGATCGCGACGTCGCCATGACCCTCGATGGTAGGCAGGGACCGGACCGGTCGGCGCAAGAACGCCACCACGCGGTGAACCCGGGGCGCGCCGCGACGTGCGCCATGCTTGACGAGTGCCACCCGTCGCGAAGGTCGAGCCGATCACGACGGCCCGCGCCCTGCGCGGGCCGTTCGACTACCTGCGCCCGGACGGCGTCGGGATCGGCTCGGTCCTCGTCGTGCCGTTCGGCCATCGCGACGTCGTCGGCGTCGTCGTCGGCCTCGCCGACTCGTCGCAGCTGGCCGACGACCGCCTCGCCGCCCCGCGCCGCGTGCTCGATCACACCCTGCCCCACGATCTCGTCGAGCTCGCCGGCTGGATCGCGGACGAGTACTGCTCGACGCCGGCCCGCGCGCTCGCGCTCGTGTCGCCGCCGCCCGGCGGTCGGGCGAAGCTCACCTGGTGGGCGACGGCCACCGCCGCCGAGCCCGCCGGACGGCCACCCACGGAGCGCCAGCGCACCCTGCTCGCCGAGCTCCCGCGCGCCGCGGGCTCCGACCTGCCGGCGCTGCGCCGCCTCGCGGCGCGCGGCCTCGTCGCGCTCGAGCAGCGCGCGACGCGCCGCCACGTCACGCACGAGTCCGTCGGCGCGCGCCGCGCGCAGCCGCAGCTCACCGCCGACCAGGCCGGCGTGCTGGCCGACGTCGAGGCCGCGCTGACGGAGGACCGGCCCGCACCGCTGCTCCTGCACGGCGTCACCGGATCGGGCAAGACCGAGGTCTACCTGCGCGCCGCCGCGACAGCGCTCGAGCGGGGGCTGGGCGTGATCGTCCTCGTCCCGGAGATCGCGCTCACGCCGCAGATCGTCAGCCGCTTCGTCGACCGCTTCGGCGACACGGTCGCGGTCCTGCACTCCAAGCTCTCGGCCGGCGAGCGCCACGACGAGTGGGCGCGCCTGCGCAGCGGCGCCGCCCGCGTCTGCGTCGGCCCGCGCTCGGCCGTGTTCGCGCCGCTGGAGCGCCTGGGCCTGATCGTGCTCGACGAGGAGCACGACTCGTCCTACAAGCACGAGGGTGACCCGCGCTACGACGCCCGCCACGTCGCCGCGCGCCGCGCGCAGCAGGCCGGCGCACTGCTGCTCGCCGGCAGCGCGACGCCGCGGCCCGAGAGCGTCCATGCGCTGCGCCGCCTGCGCCTGCCGGCGCGCGTCGACGGCCGGCCGCTGCCGCCGGTTCAGATCGTCGACATGCGCGAATCGACCCCCTCCGCACCGCTGCACCCCGACACGAGCCACGCGCTCGTCGACGCGCCCAAGGCGATCGTGCTGCTCAACCGCCGGGGCTGGTCGAACTTCGTCGACTGCCGCTCCTGCGGCCACGCCTGGACCTGCCCGCAGTGCGACGTCGCGCTCGTCCTGCACCGCGCGCGGGGGGATCTCGCCTGCCATCACTGCGGCCACCGCGAGCGCGTGCCGCAGCGCTGCGTGAAATGCGGCTCGATGTCGGTCGCCCGCCACGGCGCCGGCACCGAGCGCCTCGAGCACGAGCTCGCCCAGATCGGCCACGAGGTCTTCCGACTCGACGCCGACGTGCGCGATCCGGGCGTCCTGCTGCGCCGCTTCGAGCAGGCCGAGCGCGGGATCCTGCTCGGCACGCAGATGGTCGCCAAGGGCCACGACTTCCCCGATGTGACGCTCGGCGTCGTCGTCGACGCCGACGCCACGCTGCGGTTCCCCGACTTCCGTGCCGAGGAGCGGACGTTCGCGCTCGTCGCCCAGCTCGCCGGCCGCGCCGGGCGCGGCGCCGGCGGCGGCCGCGTGCTCGTGCAGACGACGTCGCCCGGCGCCGCCTCGATCGCCGCCGCCGCGCGCCACGATGCCGACGGCTTCCTGCGCGGCGAGCTGGCGCGCCGCGAAGCGCTGCGCTACCCGCCCTTCTCGCACCTCATCCGGATCGTCTGCTCGGCGACGGACGGCGCGGCGGTGAGCGAGGCCGCGCGGGCGATCCGCGCCGCGCTCGGCGACATCCCGGGCGCGAGCGTGCTCGGTCCCGCGCCGCTGTTTCGCCTGCGCGGGCGCGAGCGCGCGCAGCTCGTCGTCAAGGGGACGCAGCGGGCGCAAGCGGTGCGCGCCGCCGGTCGCGCGGTCGATGCCGTCGCGGGCGACCGCACCCGGCGGGGCGTCGCGTTCAGCGTCGACGTCGACCCGCAGTAGTCCGATCTACACTCAAGGCATGGCCGACGACGTCGCCGAACCCACCGAGGAGGAGCCCGAGGCGCCGCCGGAGCTGGACCCCGAGGTCCTCGCGCGCCGCCGCGCCGCGATGCGCCACGTCCGCTTCCTCGGCGATCCGATCCTCAAGACGAAGGCGCGCCCGGTCGAGCGCTTCGACGACGACCTGCGCGACGAGGTCGCGCGGATGGCGCTGCTGATGCAGGACGCGCTCGGTATCGGCCTCGCTGCGCCGCAGGTCGGCATATCCCATCGCGTGCTCGTCTACCGCGTCGAGCCCGACAGCCCGACGATCGCGCTCGTCAACCCCGAGATCGAGTGGTCCAGCCGCGACGAGGAGATCTCCGAGGAGGGCTGCCTGAGCCTGCCGCTCGTCCACGTCGATGTCGAGCGCCCGGTCGCGGTGCTCGTGCGCGCATACGACGAGCACGGTGAGGAGCTCGTGATCGAGGCCTCCGGCCTGGAGGCGCGCGTCATCCAGCACGAGATCGATCACCTCGACGGCATCCTCATCCTCGACCGCACGACCCGCGAGCAGCGCAAGGCGGCGATGCGGGCGATGCGCGAGGCCGAGCAGTCCGCCGCCGCCGCCGCCGCTGCCGCGAACGCGGCATAGCGGCCGCCCGTGGCGCGCACCGTCTTTCTCGGCACATCGGACTTCGCCGCAGCGATCCTCGACCGCCTCGCCGACAGCCCGCACCGCCCGCAGCTCGCCGTCACACGTCCCGATCGGCCCGCCGGGCGCGGCCGCAAGCTGTCGGCGCCGCCCGTCGCCGACGCCGCCCGCGCGCTGGACCTCGAGCTCCTGCAGCCCGAGAACGTCAACGATCAGGACGCCTACGAGCGGATCGCCGCCGCCCAGCCCGACGCGGTCATCGTCTGCGCGTTCGGGGCGCTCATCCGCGAGCCGCTGCTGTCGGCCTTCGAGCTGCTCAACGTGCACCCCTCGCTGCTGCCGCGCTGGCGCGGCGCGGCGCCCGTCGAGCGCGCGATCATGGCCGGCGACACGCAGACCGGCGTCTGCATCATGCGCCTGACGGAGGGCCTGGACAGTGGCCCCGTCTTCCTCGAGGGCAGCGAGCCGATCGCCCCCGACGACACCTACGGCACGCTCGCCCCGCGCCTGCGCGAGCTCGGCGCCGACCTGCTGCTGCGCGTGCTCGACGAGCGGCCGCAGCCGGCCGAGCAACCCGACGACGGCGTCACGTACGCCGACAAGATCGCCGCTGCCGACCGCACGCTGCACCCGAGCGCCGCGGCAGCGGTCAACGACCGCGTCGTGCGCGCGCTGAGCCCGCACATCGGCGCCCGCGCCGCGCTGCCCGGCGACGGCGGCTTCCTCGGCGTCCTGCGCGCCGCCGTGCGCGCGCCCGACGAGGCCGGTGAGCTGCGCGCCGACGGCGAGCACCTGCTGCTCGGCGGCCTCGAGCTGCTCGAGGTCCAGCCCGCTGGCGGCCGCCCGATGGACGCGGCGGCGTATCTGCGCGGGCGCAAGCAGTGAAGAACGCCGAGCCGAGTGGATCGTGTCGCGCCGAGGGGCGGATATCGCCCTTCGTTCGACATGACCACCGCCACCGGCACATGTGCAACGACGAGCCCGGCAGCGGATGAGCGATGTCACGCCCGCCCGGCGGGTCGCCTACGCCGTCGTCCGGCGCGTCTTCGAGCAGGGCGCGTACGCCGACCGCGCGCTGCACGGCGAGGCGCGCGGCCTGGATCCGCGCGAGCGCGGGCTGGCGATGCAGCTCGCCTACGGGACGGTCCAGCGCCGGCTGTCGCTCGACCACGTGATCGAGCAGCTCGCGCGGCCCGTCGACGAGCTCGACGCGCCGACGCTCGCGGCGCTGCGGCTCGGCCTCTACCAGCTCGCCTTCCTGCGCAACGCCGCTCCGCACGCGGTCGTGGGCGAGAGCGTCGAGCTGGCGAAGGGGCACAAGGGTGGCCATGCGCTCGTCAACGCCGTCCTGCGGCGCGCCCTGCGCGAGGGGATCCCGGGGCTGCCGGATGACGACACGCCCGCCGGGGCAGCGGTCGCGCACTCCTACCCGCCGTGGCTCGTCGAGCTGTGGTGGGAGCGCTTCGGCCCCGACGAGACGCGCGCGCTGCTGCGCGCCGGCAACGAGGCCGGCGAGCTCGCGCTGCGCGTCAACACGCTCGTCACGACGCCGTCCGCCGTCGCCGAGCAGCTCGGCGTCGCGACCGCGCCGGCCGGCGACGAGCTGCCCGAGGGCCTCGTCGTCAGCGGCGCCTTCGACGCGCACGCCCACCCGCTGTACCGCGACGGCGCGTACGTCGCGCAGTCGCGCGCCGCGATGCTCGTCGCGCGCGCGCTCGACCCGCAGCCCGGCGAGCGCGTGCTCGACCTCTGCGCCGCGCCCGGCGGCAAGACGACGCACCTCGCGGCGCTGATGGGCAACGAGGGCGAGATCGTCGCCGTCGAGCGCCACGGCAAGCGCGCCCAGGCGTTGCAGCGCACGTGCGAGCGGATGGGCGCGACGTGCATCAGGGTGCGCACCGCCGACGCGGCCCACTTCACCGCCGAGGAGCCGTTTGATCGCGTGCTCGTCGACCCGCCCTGCAGCGGGCTGGGAACGCTGCAGGGCCATCCCGACCTGCGCTGGCGCATGACGCCCGAGGCGATCACGAAGCTCGCCGCGGTCCAGACGGAGATCCTGCGCGCGGGGTCCAAGGCGCTGAAGCCGGGCGGCGCGCTCGTGTACTCCACCTGCACGCTGTCGCGACGCGAGAACGAGGCGATCGTCGAGGCGTCCGGCGTGCGGGTAGAGTCCGAGCGCCTCGTGCTGCCCCACCGTGATCGCACCGACGGCTTCTACATCGCCCGCCTGAGCAGCTGATGGCAGACGAAGTCGGCATGGCCTGCCCCAACTGCAGGGAGCCGTGGCTGCGGCCCGCGAACATGCCCGGGCGCTACCGCTGCGTGTACTGCCTGCACCGCTTCGAGCTGTGCTCGCTGTGCCCCGACTGCGGCGAGCATTCTACGATCGTGCGGATGTCCAAGACCGCGATCCTGTCCTGTAACGCCTGCCAGGCATCCATGCTCCGGGAGATCTAGTTGTCCGTCCTCACCGAACGTCACGTCGCACCCTCGATCCTGTCGGCCGACTTCGCCGACCTCGCCGCCCAGGTGCGCGAGGTCATGGACGCCGGCGCGCGCATCATCCACTGCGACGTCATGGACGGCCACTTCGTGCCGCCGATCACCTTCGGCCCGATGGTCGTCGCCGCGCTGCGCGAGTCGCTGCCGGACGAGGCCTACCTCGACGTGCACCTCATGATCGAGCGTCCCGAGCGCCACGTCGGCGAGTTCGCCAAGGCGGGCGCCGACGGGATCACGATCCACGTCGAGTCGACGCCGAACATCGCCTTCACGCTGTCGGCGATCCGCGAGGCCGGCTGCAAGGCCGGGCTCGTCGTCTCGCCCGGCACGCCCCCGGGCCACTTCGGCGAGAACGAGATCGACCTCGCGCTGATCATGACCGTCAACCCCGGCTGGGGCGGCCAGCCGTTCCTGCGCAACCAGCTCGACAAGATCAAGCGCGTGCGCGCGATGCTCGGCGACGGCATCCCGATCGAGGTCGACGGCGGCGTCAACCCGCAGACCGCCGCGGAGTGCGCCGCGGCCGGCGCGACCTGGTTCGTCGCGGGCTCGGCGATCTTCAAGTCCGACGACCCCGCCGCGAAGTTCCGCGAGATCGCGGCCGCCGCCGGCTGCTGACGTCGCCGGCGATCGCGTCAGATACCGTGCGCCACCTGCGCGCGTTCGTAACAACCGTGGTGGCCGCCGTGCTCGCGCTCGGCCTGACGCCCGCTGCGGCGCAGGCGGCGGGTCCCGGCGCGACGGTGTACTTCAACACGATCCCGGGCCCGGTCGACATCCCGGGCGCACGGTTCTCCGGCGGCATGACGATCCGCCAGATCATCTCGAACAACGGCATCGATCCGGCATCGGTCACGTTCGTCAACGTGACCCGCCCCGACGGCGGCCAGGTCGCGCTCACGCAGGGTGACCTCGGCGCGGTGATCATCGACAACGGGACGACGACGCGGTTCGTCCGCGGCGCCACGACGATCACGGCGACGGCCGACACGGGCCCGCTGCAGATCAGCGTCAACGGCGGCGACATGGTCGTCGTCGCGTCGGTGGACCGCAGCACGATCGAGGAGGGCCAGAGCGTCTCGCTCAGCGCCCGCGTGCGCTTCGCGCCGCCGGGCGCGCAGCTGCGCTTCGAGTGGGACTTCAACGACGGCACGCCGCCCAGGAGCGGCCGCTCCGTGTCCCATGTCTACAAGACAGCGGGCCAGTATCAGGCGCGCATCACCGTGCGCGGGACGAGCGGGTCGACCGGGCGCTGCGCGACGGAGTGCGTCGGCGTCGACGACGTCGACATCACCGTCGGCGACGGCCTGCCCGAAGAGCTCCCGACGCCCGGCACGCCGGGCGCGACAGGCACCGGCAGCGGCTCGGGAAGCGGGACCGGCAGCGGCGCGGGCGGCAGCGGCACGGGCACCGGCAGCGGCACCGATCCCGCGGGCACCGAGGAGCCCGAGCCGGCGGTGACGCCCACACCGAAGCCCAAGCCCAAGCCGAAGCCCAAGCCCAAGCCGGTGAAGCCGTTCGGCGTCCCGATCTCCGGCGTGCTCATCGACGACCTCGGCGCAGCGGTCAGGAAGCTGCCGCAGGGCAAGGAGGCCGGCGCGGCGGCCGGGCGGCGCCAGCGCGAGAGCGACCCGCCGAACGGCATCGAGATCCCGCTCGCGGGGCTGCTCGCGATGGCCTTCGTCTCACTCGGAGCGCTTCGCGAGCGCCGAGGCGTCAAACTGCGCGTCGCATGATCGCCGTCACCGGAATCGAGGAAGTGCTCTTCGAGCTCGCCAACGCGCTGCGCGTGCCCGTCTTCGTGGCCGCGATCGCCGCGCTGGCCTTCCTGCTCGTCGACGTCGGCGCGTTCTTCGTCGAGCTGCTGCGCCGCGGCCGCAGCGACGGCGGCGAGCGCGTCGCCCAGGCGACCGCCAACGCCCGCGCCGCGCTCGCGACGCGCGACCTGCCCGAGGCCGAGCGCGCGCTGATGTCGCTCGCGTCGAGCGCGCAGATGGCCGACACGCTCTCCACGCTCGTCGCCCAGCACGGCCAGCCGGGCGCCGACGACCGCCGCGCGAAGGCGCTCGCCGACTTCGACCTGCGCTCGCTGCGCAAGCTCGAGCGCAGCCGCCTGCTCGTGCGCTTCGGCCCCGCCCTGGGCCTGATGGGGACCCTGATCCCGCTCTCGCCGGCGCTCGAGGGGCTCGCCGACGGCAACGTCGCGCAGCTCTCGGACAACCTGCGCGCGGCGTTCAGCGTCACCGTCATCGGCCTGCTGATCGGCGCGGTCGCGTTCGCGATCTCGCTCGTGCGCGACCGCCTCTACGCGCAGGACCTGTCCGACCTCGAGTACGTCGTCGCATCGCTCGAGCCGCAGGAGCAGTCGTGACGCCGCCCGTCGCGCGCACCCGCGTGACGCCGCGCGCTTCGCGGCGCGGCGACCGCGGCGGCGATCCGCTCGACGGCCTCGTCAACCTCTTCGACCTCGGCATCGTGCTCGCGGTCGCGTTCCTGCTCGCCGCGCTGCAGTCCGTCAACCTCACCGACCTGCTGACGCAGTCCAACGTCACGGTCCTGCGGACGGAGCCCAACAGCCAGACGCTGATCGTGAAGGAAGGCGACCAGATCAGGACCGTCGAGCTCAGCAAGGACACGGTGACGGGCTCGGGCCGGCGCGTCGGCGAGGTCTTCCGGCTGGCCGATGGGCGGCTCGTCTACGTCGAGGGCAAGGCCACCACCACTCCGTAGGCCAGCAGCGGGCTACCGTTGGGCTCGTGCACATCGTCTTTCGCTCGGCCGCCGGTGATCGCGAGCTCGACGTGGAGCTGCGCAGCCCGGGCGCGACGCTCGCCGATCTGCTGCAGGCGGTCCTCGGCCCGCACGCGCCGCAGTCCGCCGCCGTCGGCGATCGCACGATCGACGCGTCATGTCCGATCGTCGACTCGGGGCTGCACGAGGGCGCCGTCCTCAGCGCCGGCGCGGCGCCGGGCGCGGCGCCTGCCCGCGTCGACGGAACGGGCCTGGAGCTCGTCGTCGTCTCGGGCCTGGACTCCGGCCGCAGCCATCCGCTGGCCGTCGGGCCGGCGACGCTCGGCCGCGATCGCACGAACATCGTGCTCGAGCACTCGACGGTCTCGCGCGAGCACTGCCGGATCGATCTCGACCACGCCGGCATCTGCATGGTCACCGATCTCGGCTCGGCGAACGGGACCTCGCTGGATGGCGTGCTGCTGCGCGAGAACGAGCCCGCGAAGCTCGACAGCGGCGGCGTCGTCGAGGTCGGCGCGCTCGCCGTCACGGTGCGCCCGCCGTCGACCCACGACCGCCCCGTCGGCCTCGACGTGCGCCGCCACGTCGGTCCCGGCGGCACCGTGCCGTTCAACCGCCCGCCGCGCGGCGCGCGCCCCGGCGGCGGCGGCGAGATCGAGGCCCCCGGCGAGCCGCGCGCGCCCGACAAGCCGCACTTCAGCATCGCGACGATCTGCGGACCGCTGATCCTCGCGGTCGTGATGGTCCTGGTCATGAAGGACCTGCGCTTCGCGCTGTTCGCGATCCTCAGCCCGCTCGTCGCCTTCGGCCAGTACTTCGAGCAGCGCCGGCGCAGCACGAAGACCGGCACGCAGTCGCGCGGCGAGTACGAGCAGTCCGTGCGCGAGTTCCGCGACGAGGTCGCCGCCGCGGCCCGCGCCGAGCGCGCGCGGATGCGCGAGCTGTATCCCGATCCCGCCGAGGTGCTGCGCCGCGCGGCGCTGCCGAGCGTGCGGCTGTGGGAGCGCCGGCCCCATCACGAGGACTTCCTGAAGCTGTTCGCGGGCCTTGGCGACGTGCCGTGGGAGCCGAAGGTCAAGGACGCGACGGGCAAGCGCACGACCGAGGTCAAGGAGATCCTCGCCAAGAGCAGGCTGCGCGCGACGCCGCTGATGGTCGACCTCTCCGGCGGCGGCGTCGTCGGCATCGTCGGCGACCGCACCGGCGCGCTCGCGGCGGCGCGCAGCCTCGTCTGCCAGGCGGCCGTCCACCACGGGCCGGCCGATCTGACGATCGGCGTCTTCGTCGACCCCGGCCGCGAGCCGGAGTGGGACTGGTGCAAGTGGCTGCCGCACAGCGCGGGCGGCGCCGGCACCGACCAGTGGCTCAGCGCGCAGCGCGAGCGCAGCGACGCGCAGATCCGCGCGCTCGCCGCCGGCGCCGGCACCGGCACGACGTTCGTCGTGCTGGACTCCGACGTGCTGACGGAGGGCAAGATCGCGCCCGCGCGCGACCTGCTGCGCGGCCTCGGCGGGGGCCTGGACGAGCGCGGCCGCGAGACCAGGCAGCCGGTCGCGGGCATCGTCGTGTCCTCGACCGTCGACCGCCTGCCGGCCGCCTGCACGACGATCATCGTCGTCGACAACGCCGAGGGCGACGCCGAGGTGCGCATCCCCGAAGAGGGCACGACGTATCCCGGCGTGCTGCTCTCGGGACTGTCGATCGCGACGGCGCGCGAGTGCGTGCGCAACCTCGCCCGCTTCGAGGATCCCGAGCGCCATCAGCTCGGCGCCGGCCTGCCCGAGATGGTGCGCCTGCTGCCGCTGCTCGAGCTCGAGCGCATCGACGGCCCGTCGGTGCGGAAGGTCTGGCATCGCGCCGGCCGCGTCGCGGCGCCCGTCGCGCCGCTCGGCGTCACCGAGAGCGGGATCTTCAACCTCGACCTGATCCGCGACGGCCCGCACGGGCTGATCGGCGGTACGACGGGCTCGGGCAAGAGCGAGCTGCTGCGCAGCCTCGTCGCAGCGCTGGCGACGTACACCGATCCGGAGCACCTGACGTTCGTGCTGATGGACTACAAGGGCGGCGCCGCGTTCGACGAGTGCTCGCGCCTGCCGCACACCGTCGGCATGGTCACCGACCTCGACGAGCAGCTCGGCGCGCGCGCGCTCGAGGCGCTCGAGGCCGAGGTCCGCTACCGCGAGATCGCGCTGCGCAACGTCAGCGTCGACAACCTGAGCGACTACCAGGCGCTGGACCTGCCCGAGGCGCTGCCGCGGCTGCTCGTCGTCATCGACGAGTTCGCGACGATGGCCAAGGAGCTGCCCGAGTTCCTGCAGGCGCTCGTCTCGATCGCCCAGCGCGGCCGCACGCTCGGCGTGCACCTGCTGCTCGCCACGCAACGCCCTTCGGGCGCGGTCAACGACAACATCCGCACGAACACGAACCTGCGCATCGCGCTGCGCGTGCAGGACGTCGCCGACTCGACCGACGTCATCGGCGTGCGCGACGCCGCCGAGCTGAGCCGCCACCAGCCGGGCCGCGCCTACATCCGCCTCGGCCCGAGCGAGATCGTGCCGATCCAGACGGCGCTCGTGACCTGTGTGACGAACGAGGCCGTCGACAACGCCGTCGACGTCAGCGCGTTCGTCTTCGGAGGCGACGGCCGCGAGCGCGCCGGCGGCGCCGCACCCGGTGGGGAGGACGACAACCTGCCCAGCGACCTCGCGCGGCTCGTCGACGCGATCATCGAGGCCAACGAGATCGAGGGCTTCGCGCCCGCGCGGCGCCCCTGGCCCGAGCCGCTCGGGGACCGAGTCGATCTTTCCGAGCTGCTCGCCGCCGCGCCGTCGGACAACGGCCACCACGCGATCGTCGGCCTCGCCGACGACCCGCGCGCGCAGGCCCAGTACCCGGTCGGCTGGAACCTCGACGAGGGCAACCTGCTGCTGTTCGGGGTCGCCGGCAGCGGCACGACGACGACGCTCGCGAGCCTCGCGCTCAGCCTCGCGTCGGCGCACGACCCCGGCGACCTGGAGCTCTACGCGCTCGACTACGGCGCCGGCGACCTCAAGCCGCTGGAGGAGCTGCCGCACACCGCCGCGGTCGTGCTCGCGGCCGACCGCGAGCGCCAGGTGCGGCTGCTGCGCCACCTGCGCGCCGAGCTCGACCGCCGCCGCAACGAGCCCGCCGACGTCCGGATCGTCGTGCTGATCGACAACCTCGCCGCGCTGCGGGCGGAGTTCGACGACACCGAGGGCATGGAGCTGATGGAGGATCTGACGCGGATCTACTCCGACGGGCCCGAGGTCGGGATGCAGTTCGCCGTCGCCGCCGACCGTCTCAACAGCGTCCACGGCGGCTGGATGTCGGTGACGACGCACAAGTGGCTGTTCCGGCTGCCCGACGCGCACGACTACGCCGCCGCGGGCCTGTCGCGCAAGCACGTGCCGCAGGCCGTCCGCGGCCGCGCCGTGATGTCCCCGAGCGGCCTGCAGGTGCAGATCGGCCGGACCGCGGCGCCGCTGGCCGACGCGGTTGCGGCGATCGCCGCCCGCCATCCCGGCGCGCCGCGGCGCTCGGTCTCGATCGGCGTGCTGCCATCCGAGCTCGCGCTCGACGACCTGCGCGCCGCGGGCGACGTCTCCGACGAGCCGTGGCGGATCCCGTTCGGCATGCGCGAGTCCGACCTCGACGTCGCCGAGCTCGTGCTCTACGAGGGCGAGCACGCGCTCGTCACGGGCCCCGCGCGCAGCGGCAAGTCGATGGCGCTGTGGACGCTGGCGGAGTCGCTGCGGGCGTCCTGGGACGCGACGGGCGGTGAGGGCCAGCAGCTGCAGATCGCCGGCGTCGGCGGCCGGCGCTCGCCGCTGGGCGACTGCCCGGCGCTGGACCGCTACGCCGGCGCCGGCGGTGAGGCGAGCGCGCTGATGGCGCAGCTGCGGCTGCACAGGGGCCCGGTCGTGCTGTTCATCGACGACGCCGAGACCTTCGACGACGCCGACAGCGCGATCGAGGGCCTGCTGGGCGCGGGCAAGCCAGACCTGCACGTGATCGCCGGCGGCCGCGCGGACACGTTGCGCTCCTCCTACGGCCACTGGTCGCAGACGGTGCGGCGCTCGAAGAACGGCATCCTGCTGCGGCCGAACATCGATCTCGACGGCGACCTCGTCGGCGTCAACCTGCCGCGCCGCGCGCCGGTCGCGATGATCGTCGGGCGCGGCTACCTCGCGCAGAACGGCGACGTCGAGCTCGTCCAGGTCGCGATCGGCGCGCCGACGGACGAGGTTCAGTGAACCGGGGTGAGGCCCGGGTCGTCGTAGCGCTCCCACGCCGAACCGCGGGCCCCGTTGACCACCACCGGCCAGTCGCCGGGCGACCGATCCGGCCGGCGGATCCAGTCGCCGCCTCGTACGACCCCTCTCCCGCGCGGGTCGCTCGAAGGCTGCATCCCGTCACATCCGCCGCCGGGCGATGTCCCAGCGCTTGCGGTCGGCGGCCGTCAGCGCCCCCTCCGGCAGCTCCTCGTAGGCCTGCGCGGAGCGGGCGAACTCGCCGGCCTGGAACCGGCCCCGGGCGAAGCGCAGCAGCCGGTCGTCCAGCAGGCGTTCGCGCTCGGCATCGGCGTCGTCGTTCTGCTTGCCGATGAGCGCGCCCAAACGGCCCTCGACCTCGAGCGCCGGCAGCACGTAGGGGACGATCACCTCGCTCCACGCCCGGCGCAGCTCGCGCTCGAGCGCCGCGGGGCTGTCGAAGCGCCAGTCGACGAGCTCGCGCACCAGGTCGTCCGGCACGAAGCGCCAGACGCCGACGCTGCTCCCGGCCGGGTCGAGCACGTTCGCGGGATCGTCGTGCTGACCGACGCTGAGGAGCAGCTCGTAGTCGGGGATCGTCTCGGGCATGTAGCCGACGCTGACGTACGTCCGGCCATGCGCCCAGTACACGTTGACGTCGCGGAACTCGCCGGCGGGGTCGAGGCCGTGCTCGGCGAGGGGACCGTCGAGCACCCGCCTGACGGCGGCAACGAAGTAGTCGACCTTGTAGCCGTCGAGCGGGTCCGTCATGGCCGCCCGATCACGGCGATGACGTCCTGCCTGGAGATCACCTCGTAGGGGACACCGCGCTCCTCGAGGCGCAGCAGCTCCGATCGCGTCAGGTCGAAGCGGTCGCGGACGTGCTGCGGACGGGCGGGATCCTGGCCGATGTACTCGAAGCGGTCGCCCTGGTTGATGCGCTCGCGCAGCGCGCCGTCGTTGGCGTGGTAGCGCTCCTTCGGCGTCATCGAGGCGTAGGCGTCGGGGTCGGTCATGCGCACGGTGCGCCCGCCCGTGGCCTCCGCATAGGGCACGACGCGCCGCGACATGTTCTCGCCCAGGACGGTCGTGTTCGTCGTCGGCATGTCGACGTCCGGCCGCCGGCCGAGGCGTCCCGCGACGCCTCCCGTTCCGCCGCCGATCAGCAGGTCGCGCCCCATCGCCGCCGGGTCGAAGATGTTGTCGCCGTGCAGCCCGCGGTCCAGCGCCCCGCCGGCGACGCCGCCGACCGCGCCCTCGGCGGCGCCGCGCAGCGCCGGGCTGGCGGCCTGCAGGGCGCGAGCGCCGCCCGCCCAGGCGCCGAGGGCGCCTCCGGCCGCACCCGTCGCGCCCGCGATCGCCACGTCGCCCCAGTTGACCTCGCCGGTGGTGACGCGCTGGATCGCCGCGCTCGAGCCGGCGCTGACGAGCGCGCCGCCGATCATCGCTGCGCCGATCGGCCCGCCGACGCCGGTCGCCATGACCGCGACGCCGCCGATGATGAGCGCCCCGGCGATGATGTAGTCGGAGTTGCGCTGGACGAAGTTCTGGCCCATCCGCTCGCGCAGGTCGCGCAGCTCCTGGTCGGTGACCGGGCGCAGGCCGAGCGGGTCGGCGAGGCCGAGCGGGTTGTTGGCGGCGTAGTGGTAGGGGTTGGCGGCGTAGGCCGTGCCGGGAATCGGCGGCAGCGGGTCGGGCGACAGGAAGCTGCGCGTGGCGGGCTCGTAGAGGCGTGCGCGCAGCCACGTCTGGCCGGCGAACTCGAGCTCGCCGCGGTAGCCGAGGCGCAGGCTCGGGTCGGCGGGGGCGAGCGGGGCGCCGAACGGATCGCGCGGTCCGTCGACGGTGCCCTGCCAGTCGGGCGCCAGCCAGTCGGCCTCGCCGTCGGCGGCGGTGGCCCAGGGTCCGCCGTGGCCGATGACGGCGCGGTCGCCGATCCAGGCCAGCGGCGAGAGCGGGTCGGCGCTGTCCCACAGCAGCGGCGTGCCGTCGACCGACGCGAGCTCGCCGAGCGCGTCGACCGCCGTGCTCGTGACGTGCTCGCCGTCCTCGATCGCGACGAGCCGGCCGAGGGCATCCCAGCGGTAGCGGCGGTCGAGGTCGCCGCCGTCGCGCACGCGCCGGCCGGAGCCGTCGTATTCGTAGGTCGTCTGCGCGCCGCCGTCGCGGCGGCGCGCGAGCAGCTGGCCGGCGGCGTCGTGCTCGTAGCCGATCGTCCCCGCCGGCCCGCGCTCGCGGACGAGGCGCCCGCCGGCGTCGTACTCGAAGGCGACGTCGCCGGCGCTGACGAGCTGGCCGGCGGCGTCGTAGGCGAAGCGCTGCTCGGTGCCGTCGGCGACGGCGGCGACGATGCGGCCGATCGGGTCGCGTGTCAGCCGCGCCGAGCGGCGCACGTCGCCGGCGTCGAAGCGGTACGCGACGAGCTCGCCGGCCTCGTACTCCCAGCTCGCGGCGATCGCGTCGCCGCGTGCGCCGACGAGGCGCCCGGTCGCGTCGCGCTCGAGCGCGACCGCGCCCGTCGCCGGGTGGCGCAGCGAGGCGAGCAGGCCGCGGTCGTCGTAGCCGTAGTCGGTCTGCGTGCCGTCCGGGTAGCCCGCGAAGGCGCGCCGGCCGTCCTCGTCATAGCCCCAGCGCAGGGCGAGGTCGTCGCGGCTGCGCTGTACGAGCCGGCCGGCGCGATCCCAGGCGAAGACGTTGGCGAACGCGCCCGGCTCGTCGACGCGCGTCTCGCGGCCGAGGTCGTCGCGGGCGATCGTGATCGGCGCCTCGTCGGCGGCGCCGAACTCGCGCACGCGCCCGGACGTGTCGTAGCTCCAGCCCCGCCGCCGGCCCGCGCCGTCGACCTGCTCCACGAGCTGTCCGGCGGCGTCGTGGCGATAGGTCGTCGTGCGCCCGAGCGGGTCGGTCTCGCCGGCGAGCCGGCCGGCTGCGTCGTGGGACCGGGTCGCGACGCCGCCGAGCGGGTCGGTCGTCCGTACGAGCCGGCCGCTGTCGTCGTAGTCGTAGCGCGTGACGGCGCCGTTGGCGTCCATCGCGGCGACGAGCTGGCCGGCGGCGTCGTACTCGAAGCGTCGGGTCCCCGACGAGCGGTCGGTGATCGCGGTGACGCGTCCCGCCTCGTCGTAGGAGTAGCTCGTCAGCCCGCGGCCGGGCGCCGTCCATTCGATCATCCGGCCGGCGTCGTCGTAGACGAGGTGATCGGACTCGCCCGTCGGCGCGGTCTTCTGCACGAGCATCCCGTCGGCGTCGTAGCGCAACTCCCAGCGCCCGCCGGCGCCGTCGACGATCGCGACCGGGTGGCCGCAGTGGTCGTACTCGTAGGAGTCGGCGCGCCCGGAGGGCTGCACGACGCGCGCCGTCCGCCCGGCGGGGGTGTACTCGATCGTGCTCGTACCGCCGGCGGGGTCCTGCACCGTCGTCTGGCGGCCCATCAGGTCGTAGGAGGCGTGCGCCGCCGCGCCGTCGGGGCGCATGTGCGTGAGGCAGCGCCCGAGCGGGTCGAAGTCGAAGGTCGCCGACGTCAGGCCGTCGTGCAGGGAGGTGACGCGGCCGGCCTCGTCGAGCGTCGAGCGGCAGGTCACGCCGACGGGGTCGATCGAGGCGGTCAGGTTGCCGTCGGCGTCGTACTCGCGCAGCCAGGTCGCTCCCGAGGGATCGGCGATGCTCGTCAGGCGGCTGAGGGCGTCGTAGCCGTAGCTCCATGTCGCGCCGCCCGGGGCGACGACGCCGATGCGGTTGCCGAAGACGTCGTAGCTGTGCTCGGTGACGCGACCGAGCGGGTCGACGAAGGCCTGCGCCTCGCCGTGCTCGGCGTAGCGGATCTGCTCGCGCGCACCGGTCGGGTCGGTCAGGCCGGTCAGGCGCCCGCCGGCGGAGTATGCGTAGTGCCAGACGGCCCCGTCTGGCTCGTGGCGCTCCAGCGGCCGCCCGCGGGCGTCGTTGACGAACGTCGTGCGGCGCCCCAGCGGCGTGATCGACGCCGTGACGATGCCCGCGGCGTCGCGCTCGATCCGCGCGACGTTGCCGTCGGCGTCGGTCGTCGCGACGATGTTGCCGGCGTCGTCGAAGTCCAAGCGCAGCGTCACGCCGTCGGGGTCGACGATCTCGCGCACGAGGCCACCGTGCACGGTCAGCCGTGTCACGCCGCCCTCGGCATCCGTCACCTCGACGGGGCTGCGCTCGTCACCTTCATAGCGATGCGCGATGACAGCGCCCGTCGACGCTTTCACCTCAAGAACGCGGTCAGCGTCGTCGTGAGTAAAGGTGAATTCCGCGCCTGCCGGCAGGATGCGGCGCTTGAGATTACCGCGCTCGTCCCACTCTTGAACGGTCAGCGCGCCGTTGCGGTCGGTGAAGGCGATCTGGTTTGCGAACTGGTCGTACTGGATCGTGACGCGGCGGTCGTCGCCGTCGATGACCGACAGCAGGCGGCCGTCGTCGTCGTGGATGTAGATGTTCGTGGGGCCGTCGTTCTCGTCGCTGGTGACGGTGACGCGGCCGGGCAGGTAGCCGATCAGCGTGTGGCGGCCGAAGGGGGACAGCTGGCGCGTGACGCGGCCTTCGTCGTCGTAGGCGTTGGCGACCTCGACGACGCCGTCGGCGTCGCTGACCGAAAGCACGCGCCCGTTGTCGGCGACCTCGTAGGCGCGCGGGCCGGCGTCGCCGTCGGCCTCGATCAGGTGGCCCGCCTCGTCGTAGGCGTAGGAGACGGTGCGACCGTCGGAGCACTCCAGCGCGACGATCCGCTCGCGCTCCTCGTTCCAGCGCACGAGCGCGTGGGTGCCCGGGCCGTGGCGCAGTTCGACGAGCCGTCCGTCGTCATGCTCGAACGTCACGGCCGTGCCGGGCCCGTGCTCGATCCGCACGGGCAGGCCGGCGGCGTCGAACTCCCAGACGGCGCCGCCGAACCAGCGCAGCACGAGCCCGTCCTCGCCGGGCTCGACGAGGCCGCGCACGCCGATCACGCGCCCGTAGCCGTCGCCCATGCGCGCAAACAGCGCCCGCTGGCCGTCGGGGCCCAGGTACTCGGCGCCGTCGGGGCGCGGATGCAGCCGCGCGCCGGCCCACGAGGACCAGCCGGGCCCGAAGGCGCCGGCGCGATCGGAGCGGCTGTTGTATGTGCGGCCGAAGCCCAGCAGCCGCGCCAACCCACTGAAAACCAGATCCTGCTCGACCTCGACGAAGTTGCCGCTGGCCGTGTTGACGGGGTCGTTGGTGTAGCCGGTCGTCGGCGGCATGCCGTACGCCACGGGGTCGTCGAAGGAGACCGACTGGCGCCCGCCGAGCAGACCGGCGGCCTTCAGCGAGGCGTGGATCGCCGCGTCGGGCAGCGTCTTGATCGCGCCGTCGCCGCCCGCGGCCTCGAAGGCGCGCGCGATCCGCGCGACCCACATCGCGTCGATCTCGTTCCAGTCGATGTACTCCGCAAGGCCGCCGAGCAGCGACGTGATATCGATCGTGCCCCACCGCGTCCCGTCGAGGAAGTGGCCGTAGGCGATCCGCAGACGGCGGGCGTGGGACTCCAGCTCGTCGTCGGCGCGGCGACTGCGGGTGGCGAAGCGCTCCAGGTCAGACGGGCGTGCCGAACTCGTCCCCACCCGCTACTCCCGACCCGTGCAGGACGCTTCCACGACGAAGCGAGCCGGCGGCTCGGGTGGCGCTATCGGGGGCTTGTCGTCCTCGCCGAAGAGGGCGTCGCCGAGCTTGTTCAGCGCGCTCTCGTTGTCCTGGCGCTCCTTCCACGCGCGGGCCTCCTCGCGACGGTCCTGCTCGCGCTGCGCGCGCTCGGTCAGCTCGTTGACCTGGTCGGCGGCGAGCTCCATCGCCTCCGACAGCCGGTGGCCGTCGTTCGTGCAGATCCGCATGCGCCCGACGAACTGGCGGGAGTACACGCCGCGCCATTCGTCGCGGGCATCACGCGCATAGCTTCGGCGCCGCGGCATCTGCGCAGCGAGCGTGCTGGCCGTCGCTCGCAGCTCCTGCTCGAGCTCGGCGGCACCCGCGAAATTAAACGGAACGTCCTCCTCGATGCCTGCCAGCTCGTCGCCCATATTCCTCCTCCGCCCGGGTGAGGCCGAAGGCTAGCAATGCCCGCAATGCACGCAACCCATGTGCAGGTGACAACGGTTCACCAGTACCGTACCCTCGACGCCCTCACATCGTTCGAAGGGAGATCCAACATGGCGGCACGCGTTCTTTCCACCGAGCAGGCAAAGACGTCGATCAAGAAGATCCAGTCCATCATCAGCGGTGGCCTGGCCGACGAGATCCAGAAGCTCGACAGCGAGGGCAGGACGCTGTCTCAGCCTGACGTGTGGGACGGACCGCTGGCGTCGCAGTTCCGGGACTCGATCTGGCCCGAGACGAAGTCCGCGCTGGACAAGGCCAAGCAGGAGCTCGACGACCTGCGCGACCAGCTCGACAAGATCTCCGCGGACATCATGCGCGCGGGCGGCGGCAGCTAGTGGTCCGTCTCGTAACAGTCCACCGGAAACCCCGGGCGCCGATCACCGCCTGGCGGCGTCCTCGGACGCTCGATGTGGCAGAGCCACACCTTCGGTCCTGCGTCCTTGCCAGGCGGCGCCGGCATCCCGGGTTTTCCGGCGACCTGTTACGAGACGGGCCACTAGCGCGTCCCGCGCGAGTAGTCGCGACGGTCGATGTCGCGACCGATGGTGCTGGGGATCTCGGCGCCCGGGGCGTCGCCGCTGGGGTCGTTGTACGGGCGCTGGTTGATCGCGCTGCCGCTGCGGGAGTAGTAGCCGTGCGAGACGGCGAGGAAGAGCAGCACGACGAAGCCCAGGAAGACCCAGGAGCCGCCGGCCAGCGCGAAGGAGATCGGCACGCCCCCAATCTGGCACAGCGTCGTTCCCGCCGGGGTGACCTGGCACACACAGCAGGGATCGGCCCTGGCCCGGGCCCAGCCCGCGTCGCTTCGCGCCGCGCACCCTCGTCGAGCAGCGGGCGGCGCGGCTACGAGGGCTGGCGGCGCGTCCCTACGAGGCGTGGCGGCGCGTCCCTACGAGGGCTGGCGGCGCGTCCCGACGAGCCGGGCGCCCGTCGCCGGCAGCCGGCGCGCCGCGATCAGCTGCTGTTCCTCGTCGCGCAGCTGCGGGCCGAGGTTCCAGCGATGCAGGTACGGGCCGTACGCGATCTCCCGCAGCCTGAAGTGGGGCATCAGGCTTGCGCGAACGGCGTGCAGCGGGTGGATGTGCGCGCGCATGAAGGCGACGACGCCCTCGGCATCGCGCTGCTCGTCGGCACCGGTGGCGCGCCGGTGGGCGAGCCACCACTCGGCGGCGTCGACGTCGAGTCGCGTGACGTCGAACTCGTCGATCACCAGCGTTCCGCCCGCGCGCACCAGCGTCGCGAGGTGTGCGCAGGACGCGTCGAGTGGCTCGACGTGGTGCAGGGAGACGACCGCCACCGCGGCGTCGAACGTCCCCGTGACATCGAGCAGCTCGATCGGCTCGACGTCGCTGCCGTCGTCGGCTGCAGGATCGATCGCGCGCACGTCATAACCGTCGCCGCGCAGCGCTGCGGCGAGCTCGCCGCTCCCCGCGCCGACCTCGAGCACGCGGGCCGGCGGCGCGGGTAGGGCGCCGCGGACGAAGGCGAGGACGTCGGCCGCGAGCACGCCACCCATTGTCGGGCATCGTGTCCGTCGACGGCGCTGATGGTCACCCGGGACTCAAGAATGCCCGCCCTCATCCGACTACCGGGCGGATGATCGATCCGATCAACGCCGCGCCGGCTGTCGCCGGCGCGCGGCTCTCCCAGACCACGACACCCGCCGCACGCGCCACCGCCACCCGCGGCGGGGCGAGCTTCGCGGGCGAGCTCGCGCGCTACGTGAGCTCGACGGCCTCCGGCGCCGCGTCCTCCAGCACGGCGCCGTCCACCGTCAAGGCCGAGGCCCGGCCCGACAACGAGCAGACCAAGAAGATCTCCGGCCACCCGTACGCGCGGGTCGAGAACGGCGCCGACAAGGGCATGTACCTCAATCAGCTCCGGAGCAGCCCGCGTGCGGGCGCCGTCTTCAAGCTCGTCGAGCGCGACGACCGCGTCTTCCACGTCTACGGCGACGGCAGGGACAAGGTCGTCGTCGAAGTCAAGCAGAAGGACGCCGCGACGCCGGCGGCGCCGACCGGCGGCACCGTGCCCGCCGCGACGTAACCCACCCGTCCAGGAGACGAGGAATCGCCGCGGCTGCGTCGAAAGCGCCTGGGATGGCCCACGTCGCCAGGCCGCTGCGCGTCACCGCCGTGCCGAAGTCCCGGCGCAAGCCCAAGCCGGTCGAATACAACATCCTCTTCACGGCGACGCTCTGCCTGCTCGCCGCCGGCGCCGTCATGGTCTACAGCGCCTCGTCGGCGCGCTCGCTGCTCGAGGGCCAGGGCGACGGGACGCTGTACCTCGTCAAGTACCTCGGCTTCGGCGCGGTCGGCCTCGTCGTCATGCAACTGCTCGCGCGCGGCGGCCTGGAGCTGCTGCCGCGCTTCACGCCCGCGCTGCTCGGACTCGCCTTCCTGCTGCTGATCGCCGTGAAGATCCCCGGCATCGGCATCGAGGTCAACGGCGCGCGCCGCTGGCTCGGCGCGGGCCCGCTGCAGTTCCAGCCGTCGGAGCTCATGAAGCTCTCGCTCGTGCTCTACGCGGCGGGGCTGCTCGCCACGACGCCGTCGCGGCTGCAGACGGTCAAGGGCGTCACCGGGCCGTTGCTCGTCGTCGCCGGCGCCGCGATCGTGCTCATCGCCTCGCAGCCGGACCTCGGCACCGCGCTCGTGATCGCCTTCACGCTCGGCGCGCTGCTGCTCGTCGCCGGCATCCCGATGAACCTCTTCGGCAGGATCGCCGGGATCGGCACCGGCCTCGTGATGATCTTCATCGCGATCGAGCCCTACCGCGCGGCGCGGATGACCGCCTTCATCAACCCGTGGGCGCACGCCGACTCGATCGGCTTTCAGTCCGTCCAGGGGCAGATCGCGCTCGGCTCGGGCGGCTTCTTCGGCGTCGGCCTCGGCGAGTCGGTGCAGAAGGTCTTCTATCTGCCCGAGGCGCACACGGACTTCATCCTCGCGGTCATCGGCGAGGAACTCGGTATCGCCGGCATCTGCGGCCTGCTGTTCCTCTACGGCCTGATCGGCTACGCGGGGCTGCGCACCGCCAAGACCGCGGCCACGCGCTACGCCCAGCTGCTCGCCGCCGGCCTGACCGCGCTGATCATGTGCCAGGCGCTGCTGAACATCTTCGCCGTGCTCGGGATCGCGCCGCTGACGGGCGTGCCGCTGCCGTTCATCTCGTCGGGCTCGAGCTCGCTGCTCGTGCTGCTGGCGACGATGGGGCTGCTGCTGAACATCGCCGCCCGCAGCACGAGCCACCTGATGGCGCTGCCGGGGGACACGACGGGTCAGCGCGAGGATGCGCAAGGATCAGGCGGTGCTCAGAGTGTTGATCGCCGCGGGCGGGACGGCCGGGCACGTCGTGCCGGCGCTGGCGGTGGCCGAGCGGCTGACGGCGGCCGGGGCTGACGTCGTCTTCGTCGGCGGCGAGCGGGCGGAGGCCGAGCTCGTACCCGCCGCGGGCTATGAGCTGCGCACGATCCGCGTCGAGGGGCTGAGCCGGACCAACCCGCTGCGCGCCGCGCGCGCCGCCCTGCGCGCGGGTGCCGCGGTCGCCGTCGCGCGCCGGATCCTCGGCGAGCTCGAGCCCGCCGTCGTGCTCGGCGGCGGCGGCTACGTCGCGGGGCCGGTCGGGCTGGCGGCGCTCGTGCGGAGGCTGCCGGTCGTCCTGACCGAGGCCGACAGCCACCTCGGGATCACGAACCGCCTGCTCGCCCCGCGCGCCCGGCGCGTCTGCCTGGCCTTCCCGATCGAGGGGCGCGACGGGCCGCGCTACCTCGTCACCGGCCGGCCCGTACCGCCGCCCGTCACCGACGTCGCCGCCGCGCGGGCGCGCTTCGGCCTGCGGCCCGGCGAGCAGTGCGTGCTCGTCTTCGGCGGCTCGCTCGGCGCGCGCACGATCAACGAGGCCGCGGTCGAGGCCTTCGCGGCGGCGCCGTTTCGCGTCCTGCACGCGGCCGGCACCCGCGACCATGCCGCGCTCGCCCCGCGGGTGGACGGCGACCACTACGACCTGCGCCCGTACATCGACGACTTCGGCGCGGCGCTCGCGGCCTGCGACCTCTGCGTCGCGCGCGCCGGCGGCTCGATCTTCGAGATCGCCGCCGCGGGCAAGCCGGCGATCCTCGTGCCCTATCCGCACGCGAGCGCCGACCACCAGAGCGCCAACGCGCGCTGGATGCAGTCGGCGGGCGCCGCCGTCGTCGTGCCCGACGGCGAGCTGACCGCTGCCCGCCTGGGCAGCGACGTCGGGGCGCTGCTCGGCGACCCGTCGCGGCTGCGGGCGATGGCGGCCGCGTCGGCGGCGCTCGCGCGGCCGGATGCCGCCCAGGCGGTCGCCGATCAGGTCCTCGCGGCGGCGGGGAGGCAGCGATGAGGGAGTGGAAGGGCAGGCGACTGCATTTCGTCGGCATCGGCGGGGCCGGCATGAGCGGCCTGGCGCTCATCGCCGCCGAGCTCGGCGCGACCGTGACGGGCTCGGACGCCGTCGACACGCCCTACCTCGTGCACGTCCGCGAGGCCGGGATCGCGCCGGTGATCGGCTACGACGCCGCCAACCTGCCCGACGACGACGACCTCGAGCTCGTCCTCTCGACCGCCACGACGTTCGACAACCCCGAGCGCGCGGCCGGCCGCGAGCGCGGGCTGACGGAGATCCACCGCGGCGCGCTGCTGGGCGAGCTCAGCCGCCTGCGCCGCACGATCGCGATCGCCGGCACGCACGGCAAGACGACGACCGCCTCGATGACCGCGCACGCGCTGCTGTCGCTGGGGTGGGAGCCGACGTTCGTCATCGGCGGCGAGCTGCGCATGCCGGGAGAGTCCGGACCGCCGACGAACGCCGCCTACGGCGCCGGCGAGTGGCTCGTCGTCGAGGCCGACGAGTCCGACCGCTCGTTCCTCGAGCTCTCGTCCGAGATCGGCGTCGTCACGAACATCGAGCTCGACCACCACACGACCTACGCCTCGCACGTCGAGCTCGAGCAGGCGTTCGGCGAGTTCCTCGACAACTCGCTGCGGCGCGTCCTCCCCGATGTGCCGGAGTCCGAGCCGTTCCTGGACCGCGTCGGGATCGTCGAGGCGGCGTTCTCCAGCGCTGCGGAGATCGAGCTGAGCGCCCGCGGGTCGCGCTTCGTCTGGGCCGGGCAGGTCGTGAGCCTGTCGGTGCCGGGCGCGCACAACGTCGCCAACGCGGTCGCGGCCCTGACGGCCTGCACGATCGCCGGCGCGCCGCGGACCCAGCTCGCGGGGACGCTCGCCGACTTCCGCGGCGCGGGGCGGCGCTTCGAGCGGCTCGGCACGACGCCGTCGGGAGCCGTCGTCGTCGACGACTACGCCCATCACCCGACGGAGCTGCGCGCGACGATCGCCGCCGCCCGCACGCTCGGGCACGCACGCGTCGTCGCCGTCTTCCAGCCGCACCTGTTCTCCCGCACGCAGCTGCTCGCGCGCGAGTTCGGCGCCGCGCTCGCGCAGGCCGACGCCGCGGTCGTGCTCGACATCTATCCGTCGCGCGAGCGCGCCGAGGACTTCCCCGCCATCAGCGGGCTGCTGATCGCCGAGCATGCCGCCGACGCGGCGCGCGGGCGCACCGTCTCGTGGGCGAAGGACTTCGACGCGGCGCAGGAGCTGCTGCGCGCGCTGCTGCGCGAAGGCGACCTCTGCCTCGTCCTCGGCGCCGGCGACGTCGATGCGCTCGGCCGCCGCCTCGTCGTGGCGCCGGTGCCGGCCTCCGCATAGATCAGGGTCAGGTCAGCGACAGCGGGCCGTCGCCGGTGGGGCTACCGCTCAGCGGTCAGGGAGCAACGAGGGACTTCAGGGCGGCGGAGATCATCGTTCACCAGTCGTACCCGATGAAGACCGGCTCGGGCGCCAGTTGCACGCCGAAGGCCTCGTGCACCCCGCCCGCGATCTCGCGCGCGAGCGCGACGAGCTCCGTCGTCGTGCCGGCACCGCGGTTGGTGAGCGCGAGCGTGTGCTTGGAGGAGATCGCGATCCCGTCCGGGTTGCCGTGTCCGCGCGTGAACCCCGCCCGTTCGATCAGCCATGCCGCCGACGTCTTCACGAGCCGCTCGGCGACCGGCCATGACGGCGGGCGCACGCCGGCGCCGAGGCGCTCGGCGGCGCGCTCGGCGAAGGCGTCGAAGTCGCGCGTGCGCAGGATCGGGTTCGTGAAGAACGAGCCCGCGCTGAAGCTGTCGGGGTCGTCGGCGTCGAGCACCATGCCCTTGCCGCGGCGCAGCGCGAGCACCGCCTCGCGCACCTCGGCGAGCGGCGCGCGCTCGCCCTCGCCGATCCGCAGTCGCTGCGCGAGCTCGGCGTAGCGGACCGGCTCGGAGTCCGCCGTGCGCTCGAGCGCGAGGCGCACGCGCAGCACGAGCCAGCGGCCGGGGTCGCGCTTGAAGACGCTGGAGCGGTAGTCGAACAGGCAGGCCTCGTTGTCGAGCTCGTGGACGTCGCCGGTCAGGCGGTCCAGCGCGACCACGCCGGTCAGGACGTCGGCGACCTCCTGGCCGTAGGCGCCGACGTTCTGGATCGGCGTCGCGCCGACGCTGCCGGGGATCCCCGACAGCGCCTCGATGCCCGACAGCCCCTGCTCGACGCAGGCGGCCACGAGCGTGTCCCAGTTCTCGCCGGCGGCGACGTCGAGCGCCAGCCTCCCGTCGCTCATCTGAGACGACTCGACGCCGCGCGTCGCGACGCGGACGACCGTCCCGGGAAAGCCGGCGTCGGCGACGACGACGTTGCTGCCGCCCGCCAACACGAGCAGCGGCTCGCCGTCGGCGTCGGCCGCGCCGACCGCCTCGAGCAGGGCATCCTCGTCGGCCGGCACGACGATCCGCGCGGCCGGCCCGCCGAGGCGCAGCGTCGTCAACTCCGAGAGCGAGGCGGTCGTCGGCACCGGCAGCACCCTAGTGGCCACCCCCGCGGGGAAGGGTCCCGCGCCGCCGTGGCGAACCTTCAGGCGATGGCCTCGTTCGCTCGCCGCCGCACGCGCGTGGTCCTCGGCATCACCGTCCTGCTCGTGGTGCTCGTCCCGCTCGCACTGTGGCTTCGCAGCAGCTCGCTCGTGCGGGTGCAGGACGTGACCGTCAAGGGGATCGAGGGTCCGCAGGCCGAGCAGATCCGGCGCGCGCTCGTCGCCGAGGGGATCGGGATGACGACCCTCGACGTGCGCGAGAACTCGCTCTTGAGCTCGGTCGCCCAGTACCCCGTCGTGCGCAGCCTGCGCACGGAGACCGACTTCCCGCACGGGCTGCGGATCATCGTCAACGCCTACGAGCCCGTGGCGGTGCTGCGGTCCTCGGGCGGCGGCCTGACCGCGGTCGCCGGCGACGGCACCCTCCTGCGCGGCAGCGCGACCCGCGACCTGCCGATCGTCGGCGTCCGCTCGACGCCCGGCGGCAACCGCCTCGGCCGTGGCGAGACGCTCGGCGCCGTGCGGCTGCTGGCCGCCGCGCCGCGCTCGCTGCGTGCACGGGTCGGTCGCGTCTACCGCGGCCCGCGCGGCCTGTCGGCCTCGATGGCCGACGGACCGAAGCTCTACTTCGGCGGGGCGGCACGGCTTCAGGCGAAGTGGGGAGCGGCCGCGCAGGTGCTCGGGCACCGCACCTCGCGCGGCGCCTCGTACGTCGATCTGCGCATCCCAGAGCGCCCCGTTGCAGGCGGTCTGCAGCCCAGACCCGAACACACTGAACCTCAACTTTAGGTTGAGGGCACCGGAAGGTCGATTCTCCTGCACAGGTCGAGAGTCGCGGGTTCTGCAATCATTCTTGCGGCGGTAGACTTCGCGTTGACATCCGTTCAGGCCCGTGCTTACTGTGGTTTCCGCAGGATCGGGTCGGGGAGCAAAATCTCTCAACGCTAACTCAAGGGTCGGACGCGTCCTCATGGAATCCAGCAGTAGCTATCTCGCGGTCATCAAGGTCGTCGGCGTCGGCGGCGGCGGCACGAATGCCGTCAACCGCATGGTCGACGCCGGGCTGCGTGGCGTGGAGTTCATCTCGGCGAACACGGATGCTCAGGCGCTGCAGATGACCGACGCCGACATCAAGCTCAACATCGGCCACGATCTGACGAAGGGCCTCGGTGCCGGCGCCAACCCCGACATCGGCTTCGGCGCGGCCGCCGAGTCGCGCGACGACATCAAGGAGGCGCTCAAGGGCGCCGACATGGTCTTCGTCACCGCCGGCGAGGGCGGCGGCACAGGCACGGGCGCCGCGCCGGTCATCGCCGAGATCGCGAAGAACGAGATCGGCGCGCTGACCGTCGGCGTCGTCACCAAGCCATTCGAATTCGAGGGCAGCCAGCGCACGCGTCAGGCGGAGGAGGGCATCGAGCGCCTGCGCGAGGTCGTCGACACGCTCATCGTCATCCCCAACGAGAAGCTGTTGTCGGTCGTCGAGCGCCGCACGACGATGCTCGACGCCTTCCGCGAGGCCGACAACGTCCTGCGCCAGGGCGTCCAGGGCATCACCGACCTCATCACGATCCCCGGCCTGATCAATCTCGACTTCGCCGACGTCCGCACGATCATGGAGAACGCCGGCTCGGCGCTCATGGGCATCGGCACCTCCAACGGCGAGAACCGCGCTGCCGAGGCCGCCCGGATCGCGATCTCCAGCCCGCTCATCGAGGAGGACGTCGAGGGCGCGACCGGGATCCTGCTGAACATGACCGGCGGCAAGGACCTCGGTCTGTTCGAGGTCAACGAGGCCGCCGAGATCGTGCGCGAGGCGGCGGCCCCGAACGCGAACATCATCTTCGGCGCCGTCATCGACGAGGCCCAGGGCGACGAGGTCCGCGTGACCGTCATCGCGACGGGCTTCGACCACGGCCGCGCGCGTCCGCGCATGGCCCGCGAGGAGACGCGCGAGAGCGCTCGCCGCCTGGATCGCAACCCGCGCATCGACGATCGCCAGCGCTCCTCGCTGGAGATCCCCGACGACGAGATCGAGATCCCGCCGTTTCTCAGGTAGCCGCTTGCGGGACGACTAGCTGACGGGCGGGGGTGTTCCCCCGGCCGTCCCGGCCAGCCAGGGGTCCCAGTCACACACCAGGCACGCGTGCGCGAACGCCGAGCGCGCGAACTCGAGCACCGCGGCCCGCGGGTCGGCGGCGGCGATGACGTCGTCCCAAGCGAGCACGTACTCGCCGAGGCCGGCGTCCCAGCGCGCCGCCGCGGGCGCGAGCGACGCGCCCGCGAAGCCCTCGGGCGCCGGGTGCGCGTAGACGTAGAACGCCGCCTTCGGATAGGACGCGCTGCCCGGCCACCAGCCGACCGCGACCTCTTGGGCGTCCATCGCGTTGCGCATGATGAAGTCGTCCGAGGGCGGCTTGGCGGTGCGGCCGGAGTAGAGGTTCACGGCCAGGTCGAACGAGCCCCACCAGGCGTTGACCGGCGTCGCGCGGCCGCGGTAGGGCGCGCGGAACGCGGCGAGCGCGAGCGCGACGCGGGTGACCGCATCGAGATAGATGCCGACCTGCTCGGGGTCGTACGTGGCGTGCGCGGTGTCCTCGTCGAGCGGCGTCGTCCAGGGCGTCTCCTGCGGCGACAGGTCGATCTCGACGGGCCCGCCGAGCGACCGCACCGCGGCGAGCATCTCGCGCGTGACGTCGCGCACCGCGCGGTCGGGCGCGAGCGCGACGCGCTCGCAGCGGCCGTCGCTGTGCTCGACGACACCCTCGTGCGCGTGCAGGTCCAGTGCCGCGACGAGCGCGCCGGAGCCGTCGGGCGCCGGCAGCGGCGGCGTCTCCCAGCCGCGCGCGGTGAGCCGCAGCGCGGCGTGCTGCAACTGGGGCTCGGGCGGGGCGAGCTTCGCGGCGAGCTTGCCGAGCACCTGCGTGTGCGCGTGCAGGGTTTCGCACGTCGCGCTCCACTGCTCGTACGGGCGGGCGGGCCAGTCGGAGGGCATGTCGCGAACGCTCGTACCCCACACTGCTCGGCATGGACACGCACACCGAGCAGCTGTGGCGCGACACGCGGCCGCCGTTCGACGGTCTCACGCTCTGGACGCCGCCGCTGGCGATCGCCGACCTGCGCGAGGCGCTGACGGCGATCGTCGACGTGCTCGAGGCCTACGCCGAGCGCCCCGCGCTGCAGACCGCCGAGGACTGGCACGAGCATGACGGTTACATCTCGATGGCCTACGAGGCGACGTGGGATCAGCTCACCGGCGCGTTCAGCGGCGACGCGGCGCTGCGGCGCTCGATCCCGGGGGACTCCATGGTGCGGCGCGCGTGGCGCCCGCAGGACGACCTCTTCTACCTGCGCTGGCTCGTCTACGAGGACGAGGAGCCGGAGGTCGGCGACGCCGACCTCACCGCCTCACGGGCGATCGTCGACGCTGTCGCGCGGCAACTCGCCGGGATCGGCCTCGACGTGGAGATCGGCCACGCCCGGGACTTCTTCGCCGAGCGCTGGGCGGGATGAGCGGTAGGGGTGCGTCCCACACCCGCGGCCCGCGGGCGTCGATCAGCTGACGAAGCGGATCGTCAGCGGGTAGCGGTAGGGCTCGCCCTGCCCGGCCTTGACCGCGGCGAGGCAGACGAAGACGAGCCAGGCGATGCCGAGCGGGATCAGCAACAACCAGACGAGGACGCCGACGATGAAGATCAGCAGGATCAGCCCGAGGACGAGCAGCACGACCCCGTAGAGCATCACCGAGAGGTTGAAGTTCAGCGCCTCGGCGGCGTGGGCGCGCACGAACGGGTCGTTCTGCTTCATGAGGTAGATCACGAGCGGGCCCACGAACGGAAAGCCGATGAACAGGCTCAGCAGCGCCGACAGGTGAGCCGCGAGCGCGAAGTTGCGCGCGTCGTCGCGGGCGACGTTCGGCCCGGCGGGCGGGATCGCCGAGGACAGGGCATCGGTCCAGCGCGTGCCGTCCCAGTACCGGTGGGCGGACGAGCCGCCGGGATCCTGGTACCAGCCCGGAGCCGCTGGCGGAGGAGCGTCGGGCCTGCCGAATGCGTCCATCGGGTCACTGTACGGCCCGATGGAACCCGCCGAAAATTTCAGCGTTCGCGGCCCCGGGCCGCGCCGTTGCCTCCGCTAGCCTCGTGGGCGTGACCTCGCCGACGCTCAAGCGCACGCCGCTCTTCGATGCCCACGTCGAGGCGGACGCCAAGCTCGTGCCGTTCACCGGCTGGGAGATGCCCGTCCAGTACGCCGACGGCATCCGCGCAGAGCACGACGCGGTGCGCAACCGCGTCGGCGTCTTCGACGTCTCGCACATGGGCGAGGTCGAGATCGCCGGTCCCGACGCCGAGGCCTTCCTCCAGCGCGTCTACTCCAACGACGTCTCGCGGATCGCGATCGGCGGGGCGCAGTACACCGTCATGTGCAACGAGGACGGCGGCGTGCTCGACGACCTCTTCACCTATCGCCTCGCGCCCGACCGCTTCCTGACGGTGACCAACGCCGCCAACCACGCGTCGGACCTCGAGTGGATGCAGTCTCAGACCGGCGACTTCGACGTCACGGTCGCCGACGTGGCCGACCGGTACGCGATGCTCGCCGTGCAGGGGCCGGTCGCCCGCGAGCTCGTGCAGGCGATGGCCGACAGCCCTCTGCCGGCGCGTATGCAGGCGGCTCGGCGCATCGTCAAGGGTCACGAGGCGCTCGTCTGCGGCACCGGCTACACGGGCGAGGACGGCGTCGAGCTGCTGCTCGATCCGGCGGATGCGGCCGACGTCTGGGCCGACCTGCTGCACCGCGGCGCCGTGCCCTGCGGCCTCGCCGCGCGCGACACGCTGCGCCTCGAGGCCGGCTATCACCTCTACGGCAACGACCTCTCGATCGACCGCAACCCGATCGAGGCCGGCCTCGCCTGGGCCTGCCGCGAGGAGACCGGCTTCATCGGTTCGCTCGCCATCGGCGCGGCCCGCGCCGATGGCACCGAGCAGAAGCTCGTCGGCTTCAAGATCGAGGGCTCCGGCATCGCGCGCCAGGGCAACCCGGTCGTCGGCGGCGGCGAGGTCACGAGCGGGACGATGTCGCCGAGTCTCGGCGTCGGGATCGGCATGGCGTACGTGCCGAAGGACCGCGCGACGGTCGGCCAGACGTTCGAGATCGACGTGCGCGGGAAGGTCCGCAGCGCGGTCGTCGCAGCCCGCCCCATCTACAAGAAGACCTAGGAGACCGATGGCGCAAGACAGCTATCCGGATGACCTGCTCTACCACCCCGACCATGACTGGGCGCGGGTTGACGACGGCGTCGCGACCTTCGGGATCACCTGGTTCGCGCAGGACGCGCTCGGCGAGGTCGTCTTCTTCGACCCGCCCGAGGTGGGATCGTCGGTGACGGCCGGCGAGTTCTACGCCGAGGTCGAGTCCGTCAAGGCCGTCTCGGACGTCATCGCCCCGCTGACGGGCGAGATCGTCGAGGTCAACACCGCGCTGGCCGACACGCCCGAGGCGATCAACGACGACCCCTACGGCGCCGGCTGGATGGTGCGCGTGAAGCTCTCCGATCCCGGCCAGGCCGATGAGCTGATGGACAGCGAGACCTACCGGGGGAGCCTGTAGTGGTCCCTCCGGCAAGTCCTCGCAGACGTGGATCGGCGCCCAAGCGCACAAGGACTCACCGGAGGAACCACTAGTGGCCGGCTACACCGCGGTCACCGCCGAGGACCTCGCGATCATGCTCGAGACGATCGGCGTCGGCTCGATCGAGGAGCTCTTCCACGACGCGATCCCCGCCGGCGTGCGGCTCGGGCGGCCGATGGACCTGCCTGCGGGTGAGCCCGAGCAGGCCGTCTACGCCGAGCTGCGCCGGCTCGCCGAGCGCAACGTGTCGGCCGAGGACGAGATCACGTTCCTCGGCGCCGGCATGTACGACCACTACGTGCCGTCGATCGTCGACATGCTGATGTCGCGCTCGGAGTTCCTGACGCCGTACACGCCCTACCAGCCCGAGGTCAGCCAGGGCGGCCTGCAGGTCATGTTCGAGTACCAGACGGCGATCTGCGAGCTGACCGGCCTGCCGGTCTCCAACGCCTCCGTGTACGAGGGCCCGAGCGCCGTCGGCGCCGCCGCGTACATGGCCAAGCTCGCCAACAGGCGCCCGCGCGTGCTCGTCAGCCGCGGCGTGCACCCGCACAGCCGCGCGACGCTCGACACGCTCGCCGTCGGCTATGGCACCGAGGTCGTCGAGATCGGCCTCGACGACGGCGTCACGGACCTCGACGCGCTGCGTGAGGCGCTGAGCGACGACGTCGGCGCGGTCATCCTGCAACAGCCCAACTTCCTCGGCGCGATCGAGGACGTGCAGGCGTTCTCCGATGCCGCCCACGAGCACGGCGCGCTCGTCATCTGCGCCGCCGATCCGCTCACGCTCGGCGTGCTCGAGGCGCCCGGCAACCAGGGCGCCGACCTCGTCGTCGGCGAGGGCCAGTCGCTCGGCAACCGCCTCGACTTCGGCGGCCCCTCCTTCGGCTTCTTCGCCGCCACCGAGAAGTACATCCGCTCGATGCCGGGGCGGATCGCCGGCGAGACGACCGATGTCGACGGACGCCGCGGCTTCGTGCTGACGCTGCAGACGCGCGAGCAGCACATCCGCCGCGAGAAGGCGACGTCGAACATCTGCACGTCGCAGGCGTTGAACGCCCTGGGCGGGGTCGTCTACCTGTCGTGGCTCGGCCGGCAGGGGATCGTCGAGCTCGGCGAGCTGATGCTGCAGCGCACGCACTACGCGCGCGAGCAGCTGGCGGCGCTGGACGGCGTCGCGAAGCTGCACGACCGCCCGGTCGTGCGCGAGTTCGCGCTGCGGCTCGACGCCGACGTCGATGCGGTGCTCGAGCGCTGCGCGGCCGACGGCGTCAACGCGGGCTTCGCGCTCGGGCGCGAGTACGACGAGTTCGGCGACGGGCTGCTCGTCGCGATCACCGAGCTGCGCTCGCGCGCGGACATCGACCGGCTCGTCGAGGTGCTGGGGGCGGCGGTCGCCGCGGAACGCTCGGCGCCACGAGCAGAGGTTGTCCGATGAGCACGCTGGACAGTTCGCAGACCAAGCAGCAGCTCGAGCGCGCGACGACGATCTTCGAGAAGGGCGCGCCGGGGCGGCGCGCCTTCCGCGCGCCCGACCTCGACGTGCCGCCGGTCGAGGGGCTGATCCCGCCGGCGTCGCGCCGCGCTGCGCCACCGCGCCTGCCGGAGGCCTCCGAGCCGGAGATCGTGCGCCACTACGTCAACCTCTCCAAGCGCAACTTCGACCTCGATTCGGGCTTCTATCCGCTCGGCTCGTGCACGATGAAGCACAACCCGCGCCTGCACGAGCGCGTCGCGGCGCTGCCCGGCCACGCGCGGATGCATCCGCTGCAGGACCCGCGCCGCGCGCAGGGGGCGCTCGAGCTCATGTACGGGCTGCAGGAGTCGCTGGCGGAGATCGCCGGCCTGCCGCACGTCTCGCTGCAGCCGTCGGCCGGCTCGCACGGCGAGCTCGCCGGCGTCCTGCTGACACGCGCCTACCACGCCGATCGCGGCGAGCAGCGCACGAAGGTGCTCACGCCCGACTCGGCCCACGGCACGAACCCGGCGACCGTGACGATGGCCGGCTACGAGGTCGTCAAGGTCGCTCTGGACGGCGCCGGCGGCGTCGACGTGGACGACCTGCGCGCGAAGGCCGGCACCGACGTCGCCTGCCTCATGCTCACCAACCCGAGCACGCTGGGGATCTTCGACCCGAACATCGAGGAGATCGCGTCGATCGTGCACGGCGTGGGGGCGACGCTCTACTACGACGGCGCGAACCTCAACGCGATCATGGGCTACTCGCGGCCCGGCGACATGGGCTTCGACATCGTGCACTTCAACCTGCACAAGACCTTCACGCAGCCGCACGGCGGCGGCGGCCCGGGCGCCGGGCCGATCGCCGTCAGCGACCGGATCGAACCGTTCCTGCCGCGCCCGCAGGTCGTCCGGCGAGCGCCCGCGGTGAACGGCGGCCGACCCACCCCGCCGGTGTTCGAGCTCGACGACGACCGTCCGAAGTCGATCGGAAAACTGCGCGGTTTCCAGGGCAATTACGGGGTCTTCGTGCGCACGTACGCGTACATCCGGTCGTTGGGGGCGGAAGGCCTGCAGGACGTGTCCGAGGTCTCGGTGCTGAACGCCAACTACCTGCTGGCGCGGCTGCGCGAGAAGGTCGGCGACCGGCTGCCGCTCGCGTTCGGCGAGCGCTGCATGCACGAGTTCGTGCTCTCCGGCGCGCCGATGAAGAAGGAGCTGGGGATCCGCACGCTCGACCTCGCCAAGCGCCTGCTCGACCACGGCTTCCACCCGCCGACGGTGTACTTCCCGCTCGTGGTCGAAGAGGCGCTGCTGATCGAGCCGACCGAGACCGAGACGCGCGAGACGCTCGACGGCTTCGCCGACGCGATCGCGGCGATCGTCGCCGAGGCCGCCGAGGATCCCGAGATCGCGCGCAACGCGCCGTACACGACGCCGGTGCGGCGACTGGACGAGGCAGGCGCGGCCAAGCGCCCGCGCGTGCGCCAGACCCTGTAGCCGGCGGCGGGATCCGAGTGGGGCTGGACGCCTGCTGCGATGTCCTGCAGGCGCCGGATCGCTCGGGTAGTGTCGTGCGGTCGAGACAGAATCGGCTTCAGCTCGAGCACACGGAGGTACAGATGGACACGACCGCGATGTCGGAGGGAGCGGGCGATCTGCAGATCGCACGGCCCGGCTCCTGGCAACGGGATGCCACCCACTTTCCGCGGCCGGTGAGCCGCTTCCACACGGAGGTCTTCCCCGACCCCTTCGTCCGCGGCTTCAAGGACACGATGAGCCGTTACGGGCTCCTGATCGATCACCTGGAGTACGAGTATCCGGGCGGCTTCGCCTACAACACGGTCGTTCCCGTCGCCGACGCGGAGGTCCCGCAGCGCTTCGCGACCGCCGCCGAGGTGTTCGAGCGCAAGCTGTGGCGCGAGGACCTGCGCCACTGGGACGAGGAGGTCAAGCCGAACAGCATCCGCAGCCAGCGGGCCCTGCAGGACGAGGATCCCGCGGCGATGTCGACCGAGGCACTGCTGGACCATCTGGAGCGCTGCCGCAGCAACCTGCAGGAGCGGGTGTTCGACCATCACCGCTTCAACGCGGCCGCGCTGATCTCGCTGGGCGACTTCATCGTCCAGGCGGGACGCTGGAGCGGTCTGGGGATGCCCGAGCTGCTGGGGCTGATGCGCGGCGCGTCGCCGGTGTCCGCGGGGGCGTGCGAGGAGCGCGATGCGCTGCTCGCCTGCCTGCGCGACAGCGCGGAGGCCCGCACGTTGCTGGACTCGGGCGCCGAGCACGGCGACATCGTCGACGCCCTCCAGCAGTTGCCCGCGCCCGTCGGGCCGGCCGCCCGGGAATACGTCGCGCTCGTCGGCCACCGGCTCGTCGACGGCCTCGACATCACCGAGCCGTGCGTCCTGGAGAAGCCCGAGCTGCTGCTCGCGTCCCTGCGCCACGAGCCCGAGGACGAGGCCGCGGCCGAGGCCGAGCTCGCGGCGGCGACGGCGCGCGTGCGTTCCAGCGTGCCCGAGCAGCAACGCGCGGCCTTCGACGAGCTGCTCGAGGAGGCCCGCCTGACGCACCGGCTGCGCGACGAGCGCGGGGTCTTCAACGACGTGTGGGCCTGGGGCCTGATGCGCCGCGCCGTCCTGGCAGCCGGCGGGCGCCTCGCCGCGGATGGCCGCCTGCAGCAGGCCGATCACCTGATCCACGCGGGAGCGGCCGAGATGCGCTCGCTGCTGTCCTCCGGAGACGGCCCATCGGCCGAGGATCTCGCGCAGCGCGCCGGCAGGCACGAGGCCTGCCGCGGGCGGGCCACGCCGCCGTTCCTGGGCGATCCGCCGCAGCCCCCGCCGCCGCTCGACGGACTGCCCGAGCCCGCGGCGCGCGCGATGGCGGCGGTCGGCACGGCGATCGGCGCGCTGTTCGGCGACTCGCAGGCGCCCAACGAGGGACGGCTCGTGCGCGGCCTGCCGGCCAGCCCGGGCGTCTACGAGGGAACCGCCCGGGTGCTCGCAGGCGCGCAGGACCTCGCGCGCATCCAGCAGGGCGACGTGCTCGTGACGGCCTCCACGACGGCGGCCTTCAACCTCGTGCTGCCGCTGCTGGGAGCGATCGTCACCAACAGCGGAGGCCTCCTCTCGCATGCGGCGATCATCGCCCGCGAGTACGGGATCCCGAGCGTCGTGGGAACGCGGGAGGCGACCGCGATCATCCCCGACGGCGCCCGTGTGCGCGTCGATGCCGACGCGGGTGAGGTCGCGGTCCTCGCCTGATGACCGCCGGCCGCGCCTGTGAGCTCGCCGGCGCCGGCGACGAGCGGACGTTCGGCGGAAAGGCCGCCCAGTTGGCCGCCGCGGCGGCCGCCGGGCTCCCGGTTCCGCCCGGCGTCGCGCTGTCCGCGGCGCTCGTCGCGGCCGTCGCGGCCGGCGATCGCGGCGCGCTGCAGGAGCTGCACGACGCCCTGGGCGCCGTCGGCGCGCCCTATGCCGTGCGCTCGTCGGCGATCGGCGAGGACTCCGAGCAGGCGAGCTTCGCCGGACAGCATCTGACGGTCCTCGGCGTCGTGGCCGAGCGGGTGGCCGAGGCCGTGGGGGAGGTGTTCGCCTCCGCGGGCTCGGAGGTGGCGGTCGCCTACCGGCGCCGGCTCGGCGTCGAGGAGGACGCCCGCACCGGGGTCGTCGTTCAGCAGATGGTCGCGGCCGACGTCGCGGGCGTCCTGTTCACCCGCAACCCGCTCGACGGCAGCGACGAGCGGATGATCGAGGCGAGCTGGGGCCTGGGCGAGGTGGTCGTCGAGGGCGCCGTCATCCCGGACCGCTACCGGGTGGCGCCCGGCGGCCGCGTGCTCGAGCGGGTCCCCGGCCGCAAGGACGTCGCGATCGAGCTGCTCGACGGCGGGCAGACGATCGAGCGCGCGATCTCGGGCGATCGCGTCGAGGCGCTCTGCCTCGACGACGAGCAGCTCGCCGCCCTGGACGCGCTCGCCTCGGACTGCGTGCGGATCCTCGGCGGCGACCGCGACATCGAGTTCGCGTTCGCGGCCGGCGCGCTGCACCTGCTGCAGTCGCGCCCCCTCACGCGGTGAGCGGCGTGGCATCGCGGGACGGCTCCAGGCTGGTCCTGGCCGTGGCGCTCGGGTCGATGCTCGTGCCGCTGAACTCGACGATGATCGCCGTCGCGCTGCCGGAGCTGATCGACGACCTCGACACCGACCTCGGCTCGGCCACGTGGCTCGTGACCACCTACCTGCTGGCGATGGTCCTGCTGCAGCCGGTCGCCGGACGGCTCGGCGACCGATTCGGGCGCGGCCGGCTGCTGCTGCTCGGGCTGGCCGGCTTCCTCGCGGCCTCGATCGGCGCCGCGGTCGCACCGAGCCTCGCCGTGCTGATCGCGTTCAGGGTGCTGCAGGCCGCCGCGGGCGCGCTCGTCATACCCAACGGCATGGCGCTCGTGCGCGAGCACACCCCGGCCGAACGGCTCGGTGCCCGGATGGGCATGATCGGCTCGGCGCTCACGCTCGCCGCCGCCGCCGGCCCGCTGCTCGGCGGCGTGCTGATCGCCGCCTTCGGCTGGCGCGCGATTTTCCTCGTCAACGCGCCGGCCGCCGCCGGAGCGCTCGCGCTCGCCCTCCGCGCGATCCCGCGAGAACGCCCGGCAGGCGCCGGCTCGGGCTCCACACCGCGGCTGGGCCGGCTCCCGCCGAACCTGATCGTCTCCTCGCTCGCGATCGCCCTGACGAACATGGGGATGTACGTCACGCTGCTGTCGATCCCCCTGCTGCTGGACCGGCGGACGGGCGTCGACAGCGTGCAGGTCGGCCTCGTGCTCGCCTGCCTGTCGATCACGATGGCGGCCTTCTCGCCGGTCGGGGGGCGGCTGTCGGACCGCCTCGGGCGGCGGACCCCGGCCGTCGCCGGCGCCGTCGTGCTGGCGCTCGGCCTCGTCTCGCTGAGCCTCGATCCGGGCGCGGGCAGCGCCGTCATCGCCCTGCACCTGCTGGTGATCGGCGCGGGCGTCGGGCTCGCCACGCCGGCGCTGCAGACGGCGGCGATGGAGTCCGTCGGCGTGGCGCACTCGGGGACCGCGGCCGGACTGTCCTCGACCAGCCGCTACGTCGGCGCCATCATCGGAACGCTCCTGCTGGCCGGGCCGCTGGCGCCCGGGGTCACCGGCAGCGACGGCTTCGGGCTGCTCTACGCCACGCTCGCCGGATGCGCCGCCGCCGCCGTGCTCGCGGCGCTGCTGCTCCCGCGGCGGGCGGGCCGCGGTCCCCGGCCGGGCGTGGACGAACCACTGCCCGAGCCGGCGCCATAGCCATCAGGAGCCGCGCCCTCGCCGGCAACAGACGAGGTTGAGCGCCAGTCGACTGCTCTGCTCCTCCTCGCGCGGTCCGGCACGACGCATGGCCGTCCGGCGCGACGCTCCCTGAGGCGGACGTGGGCCGTGGCGGGCCCGCGTACCGTGATGGTACGTCGCGCGCACGTGCGGGTGGGACGAAACGGTTCAGCGGCGGCTGTTCGCCGAGGAGTTCGAGCTCCAGCCCGGGCAGATCATCCACGTGCAAGGTCAAGACGTCGGCGTGCTCGTGGTCGAGGAGCGCGCGGATGAGCTGTACCTACGACGCATCCTTCTCCTTCCGGAGCATCAGAATCGAGGCCTTGGAACCGACATCGTCAGGAGCCTGCTCAAGCGCGCAGCCGACACGCGAAGACCGCTGAGCCTGAACGTGCTCGAGGCAAACCCTCGCGCCGCCGCGCTGTACGAGCGCGAGGGGCTACGAGCCGTCGGCACGGATCAGATCCGAGTACTGATGCGAACACAGGACTGAGTCAGCGAGCGATCGTGTCGAACGGAGGGCCGCATGCAGCCCTCGGTTCGACAGGACCGCCGCGACCTGCCTTCATCGCGCGGTGCGGGGGTGCGACGCATCGATATCAGGGCCCGCGGCGGCCGGTGGGAGAACCCCGCACCGTGGCGCCGTCGCGCGCGCCGGCAGCGCCGCGATCTCACCGGTCGTTGCGCCTCGCCATGGGCGAGGGGCATCACGAGCGCATAGGCGTGGTCGTCGGTCGGGTCGGGCGAGACCCGGCAGGCCGTGGGTCACCCACCGTGCGCAACGTGGCCGAGCGCGTGCTCGGCGACGCTCGTCGCGCGGTACACGGGCCCGTTCGGCGCCGGCACGAGGCGGGCACGACCAAGCGCGCGTGCGCGAGATCGTCGACCCCTCACGTGCGCGCGCGACGGTTGGAGGTTGCCGGTCGGCGACGGCAGGCGTAACGTCCGTCGCGGGCAACAGGGGGACGTCATGCAACGCGCCATCTCGATCGCTATCGCCGCACTGCTGGCGGGTCTGGCGTGCGCGTCGACCGCGAGCGCCGCTTCCGCCCGCTACGACGCCCACACCGTCATCGTCAGGTATGCCGACGGCGCCTCGCCGTCGCAACGCGCGCTGACGGGCCGTCTCGCCGGTGTGGTCCGATCGCTCGCCACCATCCGCGGGATCGGCGCCGAGGTCGTTCGCGTATCCGGCGATCCGGCCGCGGTCGCGGCGCGGCTGAACCGCTCGGCCAACGTGCGGTACGCCGAGCCGAACTACATCGTGCACGCGACCGGGGTGCCGAACGACGCGCGTTTCGGCGAGCTCTACGGGCTCGACAACACCGGCCAGGCCGGCGGCACTCCCGACGCCGACATCGACGCGCCGGAGGGCTGGACGGCGCTGTTCGGCGCGACCGCGTTCCCGGGCACCGGCGGCGCGACGATCGGCATCGTCGACACCGGCGTGATGTCCGGTCACGAGGACCTGGCGGGCAAGGTCGCGACCTGCGCCGGCGTGCGGTCCTTCGGCGTCGACGTCCTCGGGCTCATCACCCTGCCGCTCTTCGCGGACCCGACGATCGTCCCCGGCCGCTGTGCCGACGACAACGGCCACGGCTCTCACGTCGCCGGCACGGCCGCCGCGATCGCCGACAACGGGCGCGGCGTGGCGGGCGTGGCGTTCAACTCGCCGCTGGCGATCTGCAAGGCGCTGGACCGCCGCGGCGCGGGCGCGGTCGCCGGGATCGCGAACTGCATCGGCTACCTCGCCGCCAACGGCGCCAAGGTCATCTCGATGTCGCTGGGAACGACGGCCGACTCGGCGACGCTGCGCAACGCGATCGTCGCCGCGAGCGGCAGCGCTCTGATCGTCGCGGCGGCCGGCAACGGCGCCGACGCGGCGGCCAACTATCCGGCGTTCTACCCGGAGGTCGTCTCGGTCGCGGCCACCGACAACCGCGACGCGCGCGCCTCGTTCTCGACGTTCAACGCGGACGTCGAGGTCGCCGCGCCCGGGGTGAACATCCTCTCGACCTGGAACGACGGCGGCTACAACGTCATCTCCGGCACGTCGATGGCGACGCCGCACGCGGCCGGCGCGGCGGCGATCATCGCCGGGCGCTACCCGACGCAGACGCCGGCCTTCTGGCGCGGCAAGCTCGACGGCGCGGTCGACGACGTCGAGAGCCCGGGGCGCGACCCGCAGACCGGCTTCGGGCGGGTGAACCTGCTGCAGGCGGCGACGGAGTAGGGGCCGCCCTGTCGCGAACGTGTTGGCTGTGAACACATACGCGACAGGGCAGCGGCAGGGCCCGCGCTTGTAGCCTGGGCCGCCGTGGCTCCGATCATCTTCAGCGGCATCCAGCCGACCGGGCGCAAGCACCTCGGCAACTACATCGGCGCGATCACGCAGTACGTCGCCGGGCAGGATCGCGGCGACCCCGCGATCTACTGCATCGTCGACCTGCACGCGACGACCGTCGCCTACGATCCCGCCGAGCTGCGCGAGCGCGTCCATGACACGACCGCGATCCTGCTCGCGGCGGGCCTGGACCCCGACCGCTGCATCCTCTTTCGCCAGGGCGACGTCGTGGAGCACAGCGAGCTGTGCTGGCTGTTGACGTCGGTCACCGCGCTCGGCGAGCTCAGCCGCATGCACCAGTTCCGCGACAAGTCCGTCTCGCAGCGCGATCTCGTCTCCGCCGGGCTGCTGCTCTACCCGGTCCTGCAGGCCGCCGACGTGCTCGCCTATCGCGCGCATGAGGTGCCCGTCGGCGAGGACCAGCGCGAGCACCTCGAGCTGATGCGCAACATCGCCGAGCGCTTCAACGCGCGCTTCGGTGAGAACACGCTCGTCGTGCCCGAGCACCGCATCCCCGCCGTCGGCGCCCGCATCCGCGACCTCCAGGAGCCCGACCGCAAGATGTCGACGACCGTCGGCAGCGAGCAGGGGACCGTCTACCTGCTCGACGAGCCCGACGCGATCCGCCGCAAGTTCAAGCGCGCGGTGACGGACTCCGACGACCCGCCGGTGCTGCGCCGCGGCGACGACAAGCCCGGCGTCACGAACCTCATCGAGATCCTCGCCTCGGTGCGCGGCGTCTCGCAGCAGACCGTCGAGCAGGAGCTCGGGGGCGCGCGCGGCTATGGCGACCTCAAGCTCGCCGTCGGCGACGCCGTCGTCGACGCGCTCGCGCCGCTGCAGGAGCGCTACCGCGCGATCCGCGCGGACGAGCAGGCGCTGGAGGACGTGCTCGCAGCCGGTGCCGGCAAGGCTCGCGCGATCGCGGCCGGCACGCTCGCCGACGTCCGCGCGGTCATGGGCGTCGGCCCGCCCCGCAGCTGAGCGGCGCGACCACCGAGGCTCCGTCGAGCCTGCCCGGAAAAGCTATGTGTCTTGCCCCTATATGTGAGGCAAGGCGAAAATTTGTGCCGCACGTCACATGTGCCGGCATGTCGGCGCTAGGGTCGCGCCCATGAAACGACTCAGCAGTGAAGCGGGCAAGTTCGAGGGCTTTGACATCATCCTGATTCTGCTGATGGTGTTCCTGCTCTTCGGCATCTCGCTCCAGATCGCCTGACGCACATAGCGGGGAGCGCGTAGCGGCAACGTCTTGCGGCGACGCTAGTGTGCGACGCGATGACCGTCGCCTCGCTCGAGCTCGACCTCGACGTCTTCTCCGGGCCGTTCGATCTCCTGCTGACGCTCGTCCTGCGGGAGGAGATCGACCTGCTCGAGGTGCAGCTCGCGGAGATCGTCATCTCCTACCTCGATCACCTCGATGCGCGGGGCGAGCTCGACCTCGAGGTCGCCACCGAGTTCCTCGTGCTGATCGCCGCGCTGCTGGAGCTCAAGTCGCGTCTCATGCTTCCGCGCGACGACGACGAGCTGCTGGACTTCGAGCCCGGCGAGGCCGCGGAGGAGCTGCTCGCCCGGATGCTCGAGGCCCAGCGCTACCGCCGCGCCGCCGAGCACCTCGCCGCGCGGCTGGCCGGGGAGGAGGGCGTGCGCTACCGCAGCGCCCCGCTGCCGCCGGCGCTGCGCCGCACGAACCTCGCCGAGGCCGGCGCCGTCTACCAGCCGCGCCGGCTGGGCTCCGCGCTCGGCGGGTTGCTGCGCGTGCCGGCGAAGCTGTCGCTCGGGCACCTGACGATCCCGCGCGTCACCACGGCCGAGCGGCTGACGCACCTGCGCGCGCTGCTGCGCCGCGGCGCGACGACCTTCGACGAGGCGGTCCGCGGCGCCGACCGCGTGACGGTCGCCGTGACGCTGTTCGCGCTGCTGGAGCTCTACAAGCAGGGCGAGGCGACCTGGACCCAGGACGAGCCGTTCGGCGACATCGCGATCGAGCCGGCCTCGCGACCCGCGTACGTGCAGGCGCTCGCGTCATGAGCGAGCTGGCACGGATCGTCGAGGCCCTGCTGTTCCTGTCGCCCGACGCGGTCAGCGTCGCCGACCTCGCCGAGGCCGCCGACTGCGACGCCGACGAGATCGCCACCGCGCTCGCGGAGCTCGATCGCGAGTACGCGCCGGGCGAGCGCGGCATGCAGCTCAAGCGCGTCGCGGGCGGGATCGCGCTCGCGAGCGATCCGATCGCCGAGGAGGCCGCGCGGCGCCTGCTGGCCAAGCCGCGCACGCCGCCGCTGACGCCCGCGCAGGCCGAGACGCTCGCGATCGTGGCCTATCTGCAGCCGGTCTCGCGGCCCGAGATCACGCGCATCCGCGGCGTCGCCGCCGAGTCGGCGAGCTCGACGCTCGAGGAGCGCGGCTTCATCGAGGAGGCGGGCCGGTCGCAATTCGGCGCGGTTCTGTACCGCACGACCGATCTCTTCCTCAGGCTGTTCGGGCTGGACTCGCTGAAGGCGCTGCCGAGCGTCGCCGAGTGGGACCCGTCGCCCGAGGAGGAGGCCGACCTGCGCGACCGCCTGCTGCGGGCCGGCGAGCAGCGCGCGGGCGACGCCGCGCCGGCCTGAGGATCGTCAACGGCCTCACGCTGGCGCGCTGAGAGGAGGAGGAGCTACGGCCGAAGTGGCCGCGAGCTGCCCGCAGGCCGCCGCGATGTCGCGACCGCGCGTGAGCCGCACGGTCGCGCGCAGTCCGTGCTCCTCGAGCACCGCCCGGAACGCGTCGATCGCGTCGGGGCCCGAGCCGTCGTAGGAGCCGGTCGGGTTGTACGGGATCAGGTTGACCTTGAAGACCTTCGGATCGAGCATCTCGGCGAGCGCGACGGCCTGCTCGCAGCGGTCGTTGACGCCCGCCAGCATCACGTACTCGACGAAGACCTGGCGGCGCTTCGCCGCGTAGAAGCGCACGCAGGCGGCGAGCACGTCGGCGAGCGGGTAGCGGTCGTTGACGGGCATGATCTGCGAGCGCAGTTCGCTGTCGGCGGCGTGCAGCGAGAGCGCGAGGCGGATCGGCATGTCGGTCTGCGCGAGGCGCTCGATGCCCGGAATCCAGCCGACGGTCGAGATCGCCGTGCGCCGGTGCGTGATCCCGATGTCCGGCAGCCGGCGGCAGGCGGCGAGCACGTGGTCGAGGTTCATCATCGGCTCGCCCATGCCCATGAAGACGGCGTGATCGGGGGAGTCCTCCGCGGGGCATCCGGCCCCGCGTCCTGATGAGGATGGACGTCCTCCGGTCGTCCGAAGCATTCGGCGAAAGTGCAGCGCCTGGTCGAGGATCTCCGAGGCCGTGAGGTTGCGGCCGAACTTCATCGCCCCCGTCGCGCAGAACGTGCACGTCAGCGGGCAGCCCGACTGCGAGGAGAGGCACAGCGAGCGGCGCGCGTCGCGGTAGCGCATGAGGACGGCCTCGACGGCGCGTCCGTCGGCGGTGTGAAAGAGCGATTTCACCGTGCCGTCCTTCGCGTGCGCCTCCTCGGCGAGCGTGAGCGTCGAGAACGGCACCTCGCCGGCCAGGCGCGCCCGCAGCGCGGCCGGCAGATCGGTCATCGCCTCGTAGCCCGAGGCGCCGCGCGCGGCCCACGCCCACACCTGGCGGGCGCGAAACACCGGCTCGCCGGCGTCGTCCAGCGTCCGTTGCAGCAGCTCGAGGTCCACGCTCCCAGCCTAGTGCCGCCGCGCTGGGCCCCGCGATCAGTCGAGGTCGTCGAACTCGAAGTGCGCGCTGCCGTGCGACGACAGCATCGGCACGCCGGCGGCGGCGAGCTCGTGGGCGCCCGCCGTGTGCCAATGGTCGGAGACGCGCTTGCGCCGGCCGGCGGGATCGATCGCCCACGCGCCCTGGTGCATCCCGGCGGCGGACTCGCGGACGAGCCCGACCCACCAGCGCAGCTTCTCGACGTCGCCCATCTTCGACGCGATCGCCGTCGCACGCAGCCCGTCCTCGGAGAGCGGCTCGAGCACCATCGTGAAGCTCTCGCGGTTCATCGCGAGGTGCTGGATGTGGTTGCTGGCGACGATGTCGAACGGCTCCTGGCGCAGGCAGATCCGGCGCACCGGCTCGAGCTCGGCGATCGCGGCCGTGAGGTTGCCGCCGCGCGGGACTGCGCCGACGAGGTAGTCCGGGAAGAAGCGCTCGATCGAGACGTGCAGCTCGTGGGCGTCCGCCCAGTCTGCCGCGAGCGCGATGAGCTCGTCGCGCGTCGCGTGCAGCGCGAACGCGAAATGCATCATCTCCGGATAGAAGGGGTTGGGCTCGGCGGGCACCTGCGACCATCGTATGTGTGCGCCTCGCCAAATTCCTCGCCCATGCCGGTGTCGCGTCGCGTCGTGGCGCGGAGGAGATCATCCGCGCCGGCCGCGTGACGATCGCCGACAAGATCTGCACCGATCCGGCCCGTGACGTCGGCGTCGACAGCGGCGTCGCCGTCGACGGTCGCTACCTGGAGGGCCCGGAGGAACGGATGGTCTTCGTCCTCAACAAACCGGCCGGCGTGCTGTCGACCGCGGCCGACGGCTACGGCCGCCGCACGGTCGTCGACCTCGTGCCCGCGCGCGGCGCACGGCTGTATCCGGTCGGGCGCCTGGACGCTGACAGCACCGGCCTGATCCTCGTCACGAACGACGGCGATCTCGCGCAGCGCCTGACGCACCCGTCCTTCGAGGTCCCGCGGACCTACCGCGCGACGGTGCGCCCGGGGCCGGTCCCCGAGCACGCGCTGCGGACCCTGCGCGAGGGCGTCGACCTCGACGACGGCCGCACCGCGCCCGCCAAGGTGCGCCAGCTCAAGCCCGGCGTGCTGGAGATCACGATCCACGAGGGCCGCAACCACCAGGTCAAGCGGATGTGCGAGGCGATCGGGCATCGCGTCAACACGCTGCAGCGCGTGCGCTTCGGAGCGCTGCGCCTCGACGACCTGCCCGAGGGCGCGCACCGGCGCCTGAAGCAGGCCGAGGTCGAGGGGCTGCGCAAGGCGTCGACGGCGCGCTGAGGGGGGCGAGTTTCGAGGCGTCGCGGCCTCATCGGGGCAGATGCCGCACGCCCGCGAGGAGAGAGGAGGGGAGTACGATGGCCGCGATGCCGGTCGCCCAGCGCATGACCGCCGAGGAGTACCTCGCCCGGCCGGAGTCGGTGAACGGCCGGCGGGAGCAGCTCGTCGACGGAGTGATCGTCGTGAATGAGCCGCGACCGCTGCACCAGGCCGTGCTGCTGGACGTGCTCCAATCGATCCGAGACTGGGAGCGATCCGGCGCGGGACGAGGCCGTGTCTGGCTTCCGCTCGACGTGAAGATCGACGCGTTCAACGTCTACGGACCCGACATCCTCTGGTATGCCGAGGGCCGCGGTCCCGGCCGCGACGACGCCCCGCCCGCGCCGATCCCCGACCTCGCCGTCGAGGTCCGCTCGCCGTCGACGTGGCGCTACGACATCGGCGCCAAGAAGTCCGGCTACGAGCGCAGTGGGCTGCCCGAGCTCTGGCTCGTCGACATCGCGGCTGCCGTGGTGCTCGTCTTCCGCCGCAGTGCGCAGGCCGCGACGACCTTCGACGTCGCGCTCGAGCTCGGTCGCGGCGACGCCCTCGCCTCGCCCGCGATGGCCGGCTTCGCGCTCGCGCTCGACTCGCTTTTCGCGCCGGCCGTCTAGCATCGCCGCCCTATGCGGCTCTACGCCCTGCGCGGGGCCTCGTCGGTCGACCGCAACGACGCCCAGGCGATCCTCGGGGCGACGGAGTGGCTGCTGCGCGAGATCCTCAAGCTCAACGACCTGCACCCCAGCGACGTCGTCAGCTGCATCTTCACGCTGACCGACGACCTCAACGCCGAGTTCCCCGCCGTCGCGGCGCGCAACATCGGCTTCTCGCAGGTGCCGCTGCTGTGCTCGCGCGAGGTGCCCGTGCCCGGCGCGCTGGAGCGCGTCATCCGCGTGCTCATGCACTACTACGCGCCCGACAACCACGTCCCGCGTCATGTCTACCTGGGTGAGGCGCGAACGCTGCGTCAGGACCTCGAGGGCGCGCAGTAGGCAGATGAGGACGGCGCTGTCGAAGCTGTCACAGGGCGAGCGGATCGTGCTCGTCGCAGGCGTCCTGCTGATCGTCGACCTGCTGTTTCTGCCCTGGCACGACCTCGCGCTCGGCGGCGAGCTCGAGGAGCTGCTCGACGTGACCCTCACCGCGGTGCAGCAGCCCTACGCCGGCTACGGCATCGCGGCCGTGGTCCTCACGGCGATCATGATCGTGCAGATCGTGCTCGCCAGGTTGCTGTCGGTGCGCCTGCCCGACCCACCGGTGCCGTGGTCGCAGATCCACCTGCTGCTGGGGATCTTCGTCGCCGTCGTGCTCGTCGTGAAGCTCGTGCGGCTGACCGACTCACTCGGCTACGGCGCCTACAGCGGCGTGCTCGCCGGAATCCTCGTCGCCTACGGCGCCTGGAGCATGACCCGCGAGCCGGCGCCGGCGGCGTAGTGCGCCACAATCTCTGCCATGGCGATCGAGTTCTCGCAGCGCATCGGCCGGATCCCGTCCTATCCCGTGGCCGACGGCTACGCGCTGCCCGACGACGTCGCGATGCTCGCCTCCAACGAGTCACCGGATCCGCCGCTGAAGGCGGTCGTCGACGCGGCGTCGCGCGCGCTGGCCGGCGCCAACCGCTATCCCGATCCCTCCAACTCGACGCTCAAGCGGGCGCTCAGCGATCGCTACGGCGTGCCGGCGAGCCGGATCGCGATCGGCAACGGGTCCTGCGACATCCTGCTCGCGGCCGGTGAGGCGCTGCTCGAGCCGGGCGCCGAGCTCGTGTACGCGTGGCCGTCGTTCAGCGTCTACCCGCACCTCGCCGCGGCGTCCGGCGCGCGCGCGATCACGGTGTCGCTCGACGACGAGGACCGCCACGACCTCGCTGCGATGGCGGCCGAGATCACGGTCGCGACGCGCCTGGTGATCGTCTGCAACCCGAACAACCCGACGTCGACGGCGCTGCCGTTCGCCGACATCGCGGCGTTCGCCGACAAGGTCCCCCACCACGTCGCGCTGATCGTCGACGAGGCCTACTGCGAGTTCAACCTGCTCGACGACCCCGACACGACGCTCGATCTGCTCGATCGCCACCCGAACCTCGTCCTGCTGCGCACGTTCTCCAAGGTCTACGGGCTCTGCGGGCTGCGCGTCGGCTTCGCGCTGTGCGGCTCGGAGGACTTCCCGCGCGCCGTCGACCAGGTGCGCCAGCCGTTCTTCTGCAACGCCGCCGCGCAGGCCGCGGCGATCGAGGCGCTCAAGCATCAGGACGCGGTCGCCGAACGGGTCGAGCGGGCGATCGTCGCGCGCGTCGAGGTCGAGGCGGGGCTCGACGCGCTCGGCATCGAGCCCGCCGCGTCGCAGGCGAACTTCTGCTGGTTCGCGCTGCCCGCGGGCGCCGACGAGGCCGAGGTCGTCAAGGGCCTCGCCGAGCGCGGCGTGCTCGTGCGCGCCGGCGCGGCGCTGGGGCGGGCCGGCGCGCTGCGGGTCACGTACGGCACGCCTGGTCAAAACGTCCGGTTCCTCGACGCTCTGGCAGAAGTCCTCTAAGCTCCTGAACTCGCATGATCCGGTCTGCCGACAGCGCCCGCACCACCTGTACGTTTGCGCGTCGGTATTTCGCCTGGCGATTTATCTAGGCGCTCGGCTCACCGCACCCCGTTTCATCGCCCTTTCGCCGAGCGCCCGCCGTACCACCAGTCAGGCGTTCAATCTTTCGTGAAAGGACCGGATGACAATGAGGATCTTGACGAGGCCGGCGGTCCCCGCCCCGGTGCACCAGCCCGAAGCGGTGATGTGACGATGGTCTCCACACGCCCGGACCAGGTCACGGGCGTCAGCGACCTGCGCATCGCGCGGGTCTCGCCGCTGACCACGCCCGCCGAGCTGCTCGAGCGCCTGCCGCTCGAGCCCGAGCTGGCCGAGGTCGTGCTGCGCGGCCGCGAGATCGTCGAGGCGATCCTCGCCGGCACCGACGACCGGCTGCTCGTCGTCGTCGGCCCGTGCAGCGTGCACGACGTCGACGCCGCGATCGAGTACGCGCAGCGACTGCGCGACGAGGCCGCCCGCCACGAGGACGACCTGCTGATCGCGATGCGCGTCTACTTCGAGAAGCCGCGCACGACGACCGGCTGGAAGGGCCTCATCAACGACCCGCACCTCGACAACTCCGGCGACGTCGACCACGGCGTCCGGATGGCGCGCGAGCTGCTGCTCGAGGTGCTCCGGCTCGGGCTTCCCGTCGGCTGCGAGTTTCTCGACCCGATCACGCCGCAGTACATCTCCGATGCGGTCTCGTGGGGCGCGATCGGCGCCCGCACGACCGAGAGCCAGATCCATCGCCAGCTCGGCTCGGGCCTGTCGATGCCGGTCGGCTTCAAGAACCGCACCGACGGCAACGTGCAGGTCGCCGTCGACGCCGTGCGCGCTGCGGCGGTCGGCCACTCCTTCGCGGGCGTCGACATGAGCGGCATCCCGGCGATCATGCACACCACCGGCAACCCGGACGGGCACGTCATCCTGCGCGGCGGGCGCGACGAGCCCAACCACACGCAGGCGGGCGTCGGCGCGGCGCTCGACAAGCTGCGCAAGGCCGGGCTTCGCGAGCGCCTCGTGATCGACGCCTCGCACGACAACAGCGGCAAGGACCACGAGCGCCAGCCCGCCGTCGCCTCCCAGATCGGCGCGCAGGTCGCGCGCGGCACGAGCGCGATCGTCGGCGTGATGCTCGAGTCCTTCCTCGTCGGCGGCCGTCAGGACGTCGTCGACGGCGCGGACCTGACCTACGGGCAGTCGATCACGGACGCCTGCATGGACTGGGGGGCCACGGTCGGCGTGCTCGACGAGCTCGCCGCGTCGGTCCGCGCCCGGCGCGCGCTCGGATAGGAACGTGATCTGCCCCCGATGAGGGTTGCGCTCGTCGGCGTCGGTCTCATCGGCGGATCTGTCGGCATGGCCGCGCGGCGGCGCCTCGGTGCGCACGTCGTCGGCTGGAACCGCAGTCCGGCCGCGCTGGAGCTCGCGTTGGAGTCCGGCGCGATCGACGAGGCGGTCGGAAGCATCGGCGAGATCGGCAGCGCGGACATCGCGATCGCCGGCGTCGCCGTCGACGCTCTGCCCGCGGTCGTGCGCGCGCTGTGCGAGGCGCTGCCCGATGCCGTCGTCACCGACGTCGGCTCGACGAAGGGCGCGCTCGTCGAGGCGATCGAGCACCCGAACTTCATCGGCGGCCACCCGCTTGCCGGGGCCGAGTCGACCGGTGTCGCGCACGCACGCGAGGATCTCTTCGAGGACGCGACCTGGTACCTGACGCCGCGCGACGAGACCGCCGGCGTGCTGTACGAGCGGCTCGCGCGCTTCGTCGCCGGGCTGGGGGCGGTGCCGACCGCGATCGCGCCGGACGACCACGACCGGCTGATGGCGGCGGTCTCGCACCTGCCCCACGTCGTCGCCAACCTGCTCGTCGCGCAGGCGACCGACGCGCTCGGCGGCGAGACGCTGCCCGCGACCGGCCCGAGCTTTCGCGACGCGACGCGGGTCGCGGGCTCCAACCCGGCGCTGTGGGCGCAGATCTACACCGCCAACCGCGCCGCGCTGGGCGCGCAGATCGACGACCTCGTGGCCCGGCTCGGGGCCGTACGCGGGCTGCTCGACGCCGGCGGGCCGGAGCTTGCGCAGTGGCAGGCGGGGGCGGGGACGCAGCGGCGGGCGCTGCTCGAGGTCGGGTTGGCAGGTGGTGGCGGTGCCGCGCGCGAGATCCGCGCCGAGGTGCCCAATCGGCCCGGCGTCGTGGCGCAGATCGCGCTCGCTCTGGGACGCGCCGGGATCAACATCTCCGACATGTCGCTGGCGCCGGAGGCCGACAACCGCACCGGCGTGATCGCGCTCTGGGTGAGCCCCGGCGATTGCGATCGCGCGATCGCGCTCGTCGCGGGGCTCGGCTACCCCACCGCACGCGCATGAGCAGCGTCTTCTTCGCCCCGTCGGGACGGCTGCGCGGCGAGGTCACCGCGCCGCCCGACAAGTCGATCTCCCACCGTGCCGCGCTGCTCGGCGCGATGTCGAGCGAGCCCGTGCGGATCGACAACTACCTGCGGGCGGCGGACACGATCTCGACGCTGAACGCGCTGCGCGCGGTCGGGGCGCTGGTGCAGGAGCACGAGGACCACGTCGTCGTGCGCGGCACCGGGCTGCGCGAGGCCCGCGAGCCGGGCGGGCCGATCGATGTCGGCAACGCCGGCACGTTGATGCGGCTGCTGCCGGGCTGGCTGGCGGCGCAGGAGGGGCGCATGTTCGTGCTCGATGGCGACGCGTCGATCCGCACGCGGCCGGTCGACCGGATCGCCGCGCCGCTGGCGCAGATGGGCGCGCAGATCGAGGCGGCGGGCGACCGCTTCCCGCCGTTCGTCGTGTACGGAACGCGGCTGCGGGCGATCGCGTACGAGATGCCGGTGGCGAGCGCGCAGGTGAAGTCGTGCGTGTTGCTGGCGGGCCTCGGCGCGGACGGGACGACGAGCGTCGTCGAGCCGGCGGCGAGCCGCGATCACACCGAGCGGATGCTCGCGGGCGCCGGTGTGTCGGTCGTGCGCGACGGGCTGACCGTGTCCGTGACGTGCACCGACGAGCTCGACGCGCAGTCGCTCGTCGTGCCCGGCGACCTGTCGTCGGCGGCGTTCATGATCGCGGCGGGGGTGTTGGTCGGCGGTTCGCGGCTGCTCGTGCGCAACGTCGGCGTGAACTGGACGCGGACGGGCTTCCTGCGGATCCTCGAGCGGATGGGTGGGATCGCGATCGGCGCGTTGGAGGAGCCGTCTGCTGTGGTCGCGCCGGCGGAGCCGATCTCCGACATCGACGTGACGGCCGGGTCGCTCGTCGGGACCGTCGTCGAGGCCGGCGAGGTGCCGCTGGCGATCGACGAGCTGCCGCTCGTGGCGCTGCTGGGCTGCTTCGCCGAGGGGGAGACGGTTGTGCGGGGAGCGCAGGAGCTGCGCGTGAAGGAGTCCGACCGGATCGCGGGCGTCGTCGACGGGCTGCGCGGGCTGGGGGCGACGATCGAGGCGACTTCGGACGGGTTTGTCGTGACAGGTGCAGGCGGGCGCGGTCTGCGCGGCGGCGTCATCGACGCCCACGGCGACCACCGGATGGCGATGCTCGGCGCGGTCGCGGGGCTGGCCTCGCGGGAGGGCGTCGAGGTCGTGGGGATGGAGGCGGCGGCGGTGTCGTACCCGGGATTCGCGGAGGATCTGGCGCGGTTGAGCTGACCTCGGGGGGCGAGTTTGCCGTCGCCGATGCCTATGACAGGTGATGGCGGGCGAGAGGGGAGACAATTTACGATGAACGCGATGGCGTTTGCTCAGCGCATGACGGCGGACGAGTACCTGGCGCAGGAGTTCGGGCAGGTTCGCAGCGAGCTTGTCGACGGTGAGGTCGTCGTGCACGAACCCGGCAAGCCGCATCAGCTGGCCGTGATGGCGCTGCTGCGCGCGCTCGACGCGTGGATCCGCGGGGCGCCGGGGCGCGGGCAGGTCTGGATACCGCTCGACGTGCGCGTGGACGACGGCAACGTCTTCGCGCCGGACCTGCTGTGGTACGCCGCCGAGCATGGGCACGACGGCGACAGCGGGCCGCCCTACCCGCTGCCCGACCTCGCGGTCGAGGTGCGCTCGGCGTCGACCTGGCGCTACGACATCGGCGCGAAGAAGTCCGCCTACGAGCGTGCCGGCCTGCTGGAGCTGTGGCTCGTGGACATCGCCGCGGACGTGGTGCTCGTGTTCTGCCGGTCGTCGCCGCAGGCGGGCGCGTTCGACGTTTCGTTGGAGTTCGCCGTCGGTGATGACCTGACGTCGCCGTTGCTGCTGGGATTCACCTGCTCGCTGGGTGAGGTGTTCGATGCGTAGAACGCTCTCGTTGCGGCCGGCGACGCTCGCGTTCGCCCTGCTCGGCGCGCCGTCGCTGGCGGGGTCCGCGTTGCCAGTGGAGAGGTTCTTCGATGCGTAACGCGCTGCAGATGCTCGGTCTCGCGCTGACGGTGACGGCATTGGTCCTCTCCGCGGCTCCGTCGGTAGCCCCGGCCAAGACGCAGCCGACCTGCAAGCGGCCGAAATCCAAGACGGTCGCTGAGAACCGCGTCGCCCGCGTGTTCACCCGCCCGCTTGGCCGCGGCGCTGGCTTGGAACTCGTCGGCTGCTGGAAGAACCATGGTCGCGCGTTCTCGCTCACGCCAGATGACGAACTCTGTGCGACGCGCCGCAGTTTCGACCTCGTGCGGCTGCGAGGCCGCTTTGCGGCGTTCTACGCCGAGACACGCCGAGAGGCCGGATGCAACGACGAGGGTGCGATCAGTCCTTCAGTGCACGTCTTCAACCTCCGGACGGCACAAGACTCCGACATATGGATCCCCGCACGCCCCGCAGGCGACCGGCTGTTGCTGAACGCGCGCGGCGCGGTGGCGTGGCCGAGTTGGCTCCCGAACAACCAGGTTGACGTGATCTACGACGCCGAGGATCGCGACCACGAATATGGCGCCCGGGTTCTCCGCATCGCCGATACCGGGGCGATCCACCCCGAGTCACTGCGGCTGACATCAGACGGGCGGTTGGACTGGATCAACGACGGCACCCCGCGCCCGCCACCCCGTGTACCAACGGCAGGCACCGACGCAGGAGGCACAATGCTCAGGCTCAGAAGCTCCACCACGGCGCTCGCGCGGGCGCGCCTATCCTCAGGGCGATGCTGATCGCCATCGACGGGCCCGCGGGCGCCGGCAAGTCCACGGTCGCGCGCGCTGTCGCCGACGCGCTCGGCTTCACGTACCTCGACAGCGGCGCGATGTACCGCGCCGTCGCGCTCGCCGAGCTGCGCGGCGCGGAGGACCCGCTGGAGTGCCCGATCGAGCTCGACCACGGCCACGTCACGCTCGCCGGCGAGGACGTCACCGACCAGATCCGCACGCCCGAGGTCTCCGAGCTCGCGTCGCTCATCGCCGCGCGGCCGGAGGTGCGCGGGCATCTCGTCGCGCTGCAGCGCGCGATGATCGAGCACGGCGACTACGTCGCCGAGGGCCGCGACATCGGCACGGTCGTCGCGCCCGACGCCGAGCTGAAGGTCTTCCTGACCGCGTCGCCCGAGGAGCGCGCGCGCCGTCGCGCCGCGCAGTTCGGCGTCGACGCCGAGCAGGTCCTTCAGGAGCAGACCGACCGTGACACGCGCGACGCGACGCGCGAGCACTCACCGCTGCAACCCGCGCCCGACGCCCTGCGCGTCGACACGACCGGGCTGAGCATCGACGAGATCACGCACAGGATCGTGCGCCTCGCACAGGCCGTCCGATGAAGGTCGCGGTCGTCGGCTATCCGAACGTCGGCAAGTCCTCGCTCGTCAACCGGCTGACGAACTCGCGCGAGGCGGTCGTCCACGAGCGCGCCGGGATCACGCGCGACCGCAAGGAGATCGCGACGGAGTGGAACGGCCGCCGCTTCACGCTGATCGACACCGGCGGCATGGACAACGAGGACGTCGACCCGATCTCCGGCTCGATCCGCGACCAGGCCAAGGCCGCCCTCGCCGATGCCCAGGTCGCGCTGTTCGTCTTCGACGCGAAGGCCGGCCTGCGTCCCGGCGACGACGAGCTCGCCGACCTCCTGCGTCGCTCGAAGATGCCCGTCGTCGTGGCCGCCAACAAGATCGACCATGTCGGCGACGTCTCGCTCGCCGTCGAGGCGCACCGGCTCGGCTTCGGCGAGCCGATGGCTGTCTCCGCCGCGCAGGGGCTCGGCACCGGCGACCTGCTCGACCGCCTCGTCGAGTTGCTGCCCGAGGACGACGAGGAGGTCGACGAGAGCCTCATCCGCCTGGCGATCATCGGCCGCCCGAACGTCGGCAAGTCCTCGCTCGTCAACCGCTTCCTGGGCGTGGACCGGGTGATCGTCTCCGACGTCGCCGGCACGACACGCGACGCGATCGACCTGCCGCTCGAGATCGACGGGCGCAAGCTGATCGTCGTCGACACGGCCGGGATGCGGCGCCAGTCGAAGGTCTCCGACAACGTCGAGTACTACACGACGCTGCGCTCCCAGCGCGCGGCCGAGCGCGCCGACGTCGCGCTCGTCGTCTGCGATGCCAACGACGGCGTCACCGCGCAGGACTTCCGCGTCGCGGAGCTTGCGATGAGCGCCAACTGCGCGACCGCGATCGTGCTGAACAAGTGGGACGAGGCGCAGATGGACGAGGCCGACCTCGACCACGAGCGCGCGAAGATCGCCAAGAAGCTGCGCCAGCGCCCGAAGGTGCTGACCGCCAGCGCGCTGACCGGCCGCCACGTGCAGCGCCTGCTCGGCGAGGTCGTCGCGCTCGGCGACCGCATGTCGGGCCGGATCCCGACGCCCGAGCTCAACCGCTTCCTCGGCGAGGCCGTCCAGGCCCGCCAGCCGCCCGCCAAGCAGGGCCATCGCCTGAAGCTGCTCTACGCCGCGCAGATCGGCGAGCGCCCGCCGCGCTTCGCGATCCAGGTCAACAGCCGCCAGCGCGTGACGCGCGACTACGCCTACTTCATCGAAAACCGCATGCGCGCCCGCTTCGGCATGGACGGCATCCCGCTGATCATCGACTTCAACGAGCGCAAGTCCCGCCGCAGCGAGGACCGCTAGCCTTCTGCGCATGACAAACTTCGCCCAGCACGAGTATCTCTTTACGTCGGAGTCGGTGACCGAGGGGCATCCGGACAAGGTCGCCGACCAGATCTCCGATGGGGTGTTGGATGCCGTCATGCGTGACGATCCGACCGGTCGTGTGGCTTGCGAGACGCT
>JBBSLI010000012.1:0-109958 GCA_038255395.1 Solirubrobacterales bacterium | reverse complement strand
TCCGCTACCCCGGGGCCGCGTAAGCGATGCGAGGAAGATCATCGGTAAGCCGTGTGCGGGAAAACCGCACGCACGGAATTGAAAGGGGAATGGGGAACCAGAGCCGCCAAGCGCGGACACTGCGCCCCTGACTACCAATGGCCTCGATTCGCCTGCACGACACGCGCTCCGGCGCCCTGAGCGAGCTTGTCCCGCGGGCGGACGGCCATGTCGGCATCTACGCCTGCGGGCCGACGGTGTATGGCCGCATCCACGTCGGCAACGCGCGCCCGTTCGTCGTCTACTCGCTGCTCAAGCGCTTTCTCGAGCACGACGGTCACGAGGTCACGCTCGTCATCAACATCACCGACGTCAACGACAAGATCTACGACGCCGCGGGGCCGCTCGGCGTCGCCAGCGCCGATCTTGCCGCCGAGATGGCGGCCGCATACAAGGCCGACACCGACGCGCTCGGCCTCGGCCGCCCCGACGCCGAGCCGCTGGCGTCGGAGACGATCGAGCCGATCGTCGCCCTGATCGCCGACCTGATCGAGCGCGATCACGCCTACGCGGTCGACGGCGACGTCTACTTCCGCGTGCGCTCGGACGCCGACTACGGCTCGCTGAGCCGCCGCGCGATCGACGACATGAACCAGGGCGAAGGCGACGGACTCTCGCCGGTCGGCGCCCCGCTCAAGCAGGATCCGCTGGACTTCGCCCTCTGGAAGGCGCACAAGGAGGGCGAGGACACGGTCTGGTTCGCGCCCTGGGGCCGCGGTCGGCCCGGCTGGCACATCGAGTGCTCGGCGATGGCGGAGGAGCTGCTCGGCGTCGGCTTCGAGATCCACGGCGGCGGCAACGACCTCGTCTTCCCGCACCACGAGAACGAGGCCGCCCAGACGCGGATGGCCCGCGACGCCGAGCTCGCGCAGATCTGGATGCACAACGGGATGCTGCAGTTCGGCGAGGAGAAGATGGCCAAGAGCGTCGGCAACGTCGCGCTCCTGCACGAGGTCGTCGAGGAGTTCGGCCGCAACGCGCTGATCATGCTGTTCGTCGGCGCCCACTACCGCCAGCCGATGGCGTTCGACGACATGCGGATGATGGAGGCCCTCGCGCGCGTGGCGCGCGTGCGCGACGCGGCGCGCGGCCTCGTCGACGGCCCGTCGCCGGCCGAGATGCGCCCGCTGCGCGACGCGTTCTTCGCCGCGCTGGCCGACGACTTCAACACGGCCGCGGCGCTCGGCGCCCTGTTCGAGTGGATCAACGAGCGCCACAGGCGCCGCGACGATCCCGTCGGCCGTGAGGATCTCGTCGAGATGCTGTCGATGCTGGGCCTCCAGAACCTCGCCGAGCACGGCAGCGAGGCCGGCGCCGAGGAGCAGGAGCTGCTCGAGCAGCGCGAGGCGGCCCGTGTGGCGGGCAACTACGTCGAGGCCGACAGCCTGCGCGACGAGCTGCGCGCGCGCGGCTGGGAGGTGCGCGACGGGCCCGGCGGACCGGAGCTCGTGCGCATCGAGCAGTGATCCTCTACGGCCGCAACCCGGTGCGCGAGGCGCTGCGGGCGGGGCGCAGGACGATCGGCGAGGTCTGGGCGACCGAGCGTGCGGTGCAGCGCGAGGCCTGGCTGCGCACCGCCGCCCCGCGGATCGCGACCCCGGAGGAGATCGAGCGGCGCAGCGACTCGCCCGACCACCAGGGCGTCTGCGCCGACGGCGGCGGCTATCCCTATGTCTCCGCGCCCGAGCTGCTGGGCGTCGAGAATCCCTTCATCGTCGCCCTCGACGAGCTGCAGGATCCCCAGAACCTCGGCGCGATCGCCCGCACCGCCGAGTGCGCGGGCGTCACGGGCCTGGTGATCTGCGAACGCCGCGCCGCCGCCGTCACGCCGGCCGTCGCGAAGGCGTCGGCGGGTGCCGTCGAGCACCTGCGGGTCGCCCGCGTACGCAACATGGCCGACTTCCTCGGCGACGCCAAGCAGGCCGGCGCCTGGTGCTACGGCGCCGACGGCGCCGCCACGACGTCCTACGACGAGCCGGACTACAGCGGCGGCGTCGTGCTCGTGATGGGGGCGGAGGGATCGGGACTGCGGCCGCGCGTCGCGAAGTCCTGCGACGCGCTCGTCGCGCTGCCGCTGCACGGGCGCACGGAATCGCTCAACGCCAGCGCCGCAGCGGCCGTGCTGATGTACGAAATCGTGCAGCGGCGCGCCGCGGCTTGACAGGGCTCCATAACTCGGGGTACTGTGGCCGCACGTCAGGGTGAACCTGAGGTACAGGATCGGACATCGACATACGCAGTTGGCGCCCTGGGAGGGGTCCGCCACTGAGCACACCGGCTGATCGGGAGCCGGGAAAGGACTGCTCGTGGCACGAATCTCTCATAAGGCTAACTCTCAAGTTCAGGTTGATGATTACTTCCTCATCGCCCTGGCGAAGAGCGGCGACCGCACGGCATATGACCGCATCGTGCGGCGCTACCACGGATTCGTCCGTCTGAAGGCGTCGTCGTACTTCCTCGCCGGTGGTGACTCCGACGATCTGATCCAGGAGGGCCTCGTCGGCCTCTACAAGGCCGTGCGCGACTACCGCTCCGACCGCGAGTCCTCGTTTCGCAACTTCGCCGAGCTCTGCATCACGCGGCAGATCATCACCGCCGTGAAGACCGCGACGCGCAACAAGCACACGCCGCTGAACCAGTACGTCTCGTTCTCGGCGACGCCGGCGGGATCGAGCGGCGACGGCGAGCCGACGCTCGAGGACATCATCCCGGGCTCCACGGTTCACGACCCGGTCAACCAGGTCATCTCCTCCGAGGAGTTGCACTCGCTCGTCGGCTGCCTGTCGACGGCGCTGTCGGAGCTCGAGTCGCGCGTGCTCGCCCTCTACCTCGACGGTCGCCCCTACGAGGAGATCGCCGAGCGGCTGGGCTGCGACGCCAAGACCGTCGACAACGCCCTGCAGCGCGTCAAGCGCAAGGTCGGGCTGCATCTCGTCCAGCGCAGCGTGCTGAACTAGGCCCGGCTTCGCCGTCGATCGGGATCGCCTACTAGCATCGCAACCGTGACCCCGATCGCCATCTCCACGCTGGGCATCGTCCTGATCGTCCTCGCCGTCGTCATCCTCCTGCTCGCAGCGGGCGGCTACGTCGCCGCAACCCGGCGCGCGCAGTCCCACGAGGGCGACCTGCAGCGCGAGCTCGCCACGGCCGAGCGCGAACTCGCCACGGCCCACGCCAACGACAAGGGCTGGGATCCCGCGCTGCTCGCGACCGCCGCGCGCGACGCCGCGACCGAGCGCTTCGGCGACGCCACGGTCGGCGATCCCCTGCTCGTGCAGGTCGTCGACCGCCCCGGCACCGACGCCGACCAGGCGATCTTCCTCGTCAGGACCGCCGACGGCGGCGAGCATCGGATGACGCTCGGCCGCGCCGGCGGCGTGTGGGGCACGGCCTGAGCCTGAGGCGTCGCCCCGCCGGGTGGGTGTACTAGCCCGGCGTGACGTTCAGCAGATCGACGACGAAGACGAGCGTCGCGTTGGGCCCGATCGAGCCCTGGCCGCCCTCGCCGTAGGCGAGATCGGGCGGAATCGTCAGCATGCGCCGGCCGCCGACCTTCATCCCGGCGACGCCCTCGTCCCAGCCCTTGATGACCTCGCCCTGGCCGAGCGTGAAGTCGAACGGGCTGCCGTTGTCCCAGGAGGCGTCGAACTGCTCGCCGTCGGAGAAGAGCACGCCCACGTACTGGACCTGGACGCTGTCGCCGGACTTCGCCGTCGCGCCCTTGCCCGTGACGATGTCCGTCGCGACGAGCTTCGTGGGCTCCTTGCCCTTGGGCTTGGGGATCTCGGGCTTCTTCGACGTGTCGGCCGAGATGCCCGTCGACTTGGCGTCCGCCGTGGGCGTGCCGCCGGCGGCCTTCGTGGTCGTCGTCTCGGTGGTCGCCGACTCCGCGGTGGTCGTCGTCGACTCGGCGGCGCCGGCCGGGATCGCCGGCGGCAGGTCGGCCTCGCCGCTGTCGCTGTCCCCACCGCAGGCGCCGAGTCCGAGGGCAGCCGTGGCGAGCAGCGCGATCACGCGTGAGCGCAAGATCAGTACCCGACCTTCACGAGGTCGACGACGAAGACGAGCGTCTCGCCGGGCGCGATCGGCCCGACGCCGCGGTCGCCGTAGCCCAGCGACGGCGGGATGATCAGCGTGCGGCGCCCACCGACCTTCATCCCGGTGACGCCCATGTCCCAGCCCTTGATGACGCGCCCGCCGTCGAGCGGGAAGTCGAACGCCGAGTTGCGATCCCACGAGGAGTCGAACTGCTTGCCGGTCGACCAGGACACGCCGACGTACTGGACGTGCACCTGCTGGCCGGGCACAGCGGCGGCGCCGTCGCCGACGACGACGTCGTCGCTGACGAGCTCGGCCGGCGGCTCGCCGGTCGGCGCGGGGACCTCGGGCTTGCTCGTGAGGTCGTCGGAGATCTCAAGTTTGATCATGCCCACAGCCTACGTAAGGCGACGCCCGCGACGCGGCGTCAGCCGTCGAGCGGGCGGAAGTCGCCGAAGGTCCAGTGCACGTTGTAGCCCAGCGCGGTACCCGCCGGGCTGGCGTGCATCGCCGGCAGCACGACCGTGCGCATGAGCTCCTCGACGATCGCCGACCGCATCGCCGCGTCCTCGATCTCGGGCAGGTACTCCTCCTGGTTTGACGGCACGAGCAGCGTGTCGACCGTCTCCTGGTCGGCGATCTCGTAGGTCTGCGTCGTGACCTCGCCTTCGAAGCTGCCGCGCAGGGCGTCGCCGATCTCGGGCCCGGTATGGGGGCGGGGGAGGATGCGCCGGCCGGCGCGGTCGTCGTCGATCAGCGGCAGGGAGCCGTCCGCGGCGCGGGCGCTCGCGGCCGCGACGGCGTCGCGCTGCAGTTGCGTCGCCGGCGCGGCCTCGCCCTGCAGCAGCGCCTTCCAGTGCGCGCGCAGCGCGCGGTTGGGGTCGTGGAAGAGGACGGCGTAGGGGCCGTGCACGCCGAGGTCGGGCGCGTTCCACAGCAGCCGCCCGCCGGGCGCCGTCACGTCGGCGAGGCCCTCGGCCACGCGGCGCACGGCCTTCGGCGGGATCAGGTGGAAGACCATGCTCGACATGACGACGTCCATCCGCACCCCGCCGGTGACCTCGAGCAGCGGCCGGAAGCGCCCGTCGTCGCCGACGAGCGAGTGACAGCGCGTCCACGAGCTGTCGCGCACGACGTCGTAGCCGTAGGCGAACCAGCTCGACGGGATGTCGACGAGGTGCAGCTCGAGCGTCACGCCGGCCCGCTCCAGGCGCTGCTCCAGGCCGGTCTCGCGCGTCGCCTTGAGCAGCTCGATCGCCGCCAGCGCCGTACCGGTGCCGTAGTCCAGGACGCGCAGCACCGCGCCCGGCGGCAGATCCTCCAGGCGCCGCTCGAGCACCGCCATGGCCTGCGACACGAGCAGGCTCGTCGCCGCCGACGACCACAGCCGCGGGTGGCGCAGGTCGCCGCGCTCGTAGAGCAGCTCATGCAGGCCGCGGCCGTCGCGGCGGTCGACGTGGCCCTCCGGCTGCCAGGTGTCCTGGCGCGGGACGTCGCCGTCGTAGCCGGGGATCAGCTCGTGCTCCTCGGCGACGGCGCCGAGCAGGTGGTTGAGGCTGACGGCGACGAACGGCCGCGTCGTCGGGTAGCGCCGCTCGCCGGTCGCGGCCTGGCGCAGGCCGGCGCCGCGCAGCGCCGCGATGAACGCCCGCCGCTCGACGGGGTACTGGCGCGAGTAGCCGTGGTAGGCGTCGAAGGCGATGCTGTGCAGCGCGCCCTGGTGGCGGGCGGCGATCAGCGGCGCGACGCAGTGCGCCTCGAGCACGATCAGGCCGTGGCGGGCGACATGCGGCGCCCAGCGCGCGAGGTGCGCGGCGAGGTCGGCCTCGACGTCGGCGGGATCGAGCGCGTGGCCGTCCTCGGACAGGTAGGCGCCGCTCGACGTCCCGGTCGCGGTGGCGGGGGCGTGCGCACCGCCGTAGCCGCGGTCGTGGTCGACGAAGGCGTGCACGTGCAGTCCCTCGTCGATCGCCAGCCCGTGGGTGGCGAGGTCGTCGCGCAGGGCGTCGGGATCTGAGACGTCGCCGTATAGGACGAGCGACGGCGCGCCGGTCGCCGCGAGCGTCTGTCGTGCGCGCTCGAGCGCGGCCGCGCTGAAGTCGGCGCCGACGAGCGTCAGCGGGTGCTCGTCGAGATGGCGCCCGCGCAGCGTGCCGTCGCGCACGAGCGCGTGGATGCGGGCCAGCCAGCTGGCGTCGCCGCAGCCGGTGTCGAGCACGAAGCGCGGCTGCTCGGAGAGCGGCTCGCGATCGAAGACGTCGGCGATCGCGCGGTCGGCGTCGCCGAAGTAGCGGCTGTGGGCGGCCGTGCTCGCGCGGATGTTCAGCTCGCGCTGGACGTGCCACTCGCGGCCGTCCGCGGGTCCGCTGCGCGCGCCGCTGAAGGCGCCGGAGTAGAGCTCGGGCAGGCGGCCGAACATCGGCAGGTAGGAGCCGACGAGGCCGAGGTGCACGACGAAGTCCAGGGCGGTGACGCCGTCGTCGGTCCAGGCGCCGTCGTGGCTCAGCCAGCCGAGCACGTGCAGCAGGCGCGCGGTCAGCTCGCCGGCCTCGCCGGTCGGCAGCGCGGGGCCGTCGGCGGCCTGGTCGAGTCCGCCCGTCGCCTCGAGCCACAGTAGTGCGGGCGAGGCGAGCGCGCCGTCGAGGTGGGCCTGGACGTCGTCGCTCAGCGGCGCGTCGAGGTCGTCGAGCTCCCAGCGCGCCTCGGCGGCCGCGACGAGGTCATGCAAGCGCGTAAGGCGCTCGCCGCTCCACGGTCGCTGCCACGTGCCGGGCTCGTTGTCGTGAAACGTGGCAAGGAACTCGCCGAGCGCGAGGTAGCTGCCGTGATGGGCGGCGACGGCGCGGCCGGCCGGGGTCCAGTCGATCGTCGTGGCCTCGGGCGCGAGCTGCGGCCCGTTGGCGATCCAGCCCGCCTGCGCGAGCGAGCGCAGGCCGACGCGCAGGTGCGCGAAGCCGGTGTCCGTCAGGCCGGGGCAGAGGCGGTCCAGCGGCTCGGCGCGCTCCAGCGACGGCGCGAGCACGCCGATCGCGTCGATCCCGCGCAGCGTCGTCGCCAGGACCATGCCGTCCTGGAACAGGAACGCCAACCGCCGCAGGGCATCCCTGCCGATGCCGCGATCCGTGAGCCGCACGGCGCCTATCCTGCCCGATCTGGTCGGCGCGTGGCGCGCACACGCGCCACCCGGGCGCCGGACGGTCGATTCCGGCCCTGCCAATCGATCGTCTAGCCTCCGCCCAGCCTGCCCGCCCGCCTAGCTCAACTGGCAGAGCACTTCACTTGTAATGAAGAGGTTTTCGGTTCGAGTCCGAAGGCGGGCTTCGCCTCAGCCGGCGTCGGCGCCCGGCGCGCCGACGTGCTCGAGCTTGCCGTGGCCGTTGCTGGACACGACGTGCTCGTAGGACGGGATGTCCGGATCGGGCGGCGCGTTGAGGCGCCGCTCGAGCTCGCCCATGACGATCCCGAAGACGAGGTGGCGCCACGTCGCCTGCGCGAAGGCGCGGCCGCTGGCTGCCAGGCGCGGCATCTCGTCGCGGGCGGGATGGACGCGGTCGACGGCGATCGTCAGCGGCCATGTGGCGAGGTGCTCGGCGAGCGCGACGATCGGGCCACGGCTCCAGGACGGAAGCGGCATCCGCGCCGCGACGTTGGCGTACGCGGCGCCCATCAGCGCCCCGTTGCCGACGTGGATCAGGGCGCCGACGACCGGCCAGGCGGGTCCGCGCGTGAAGGCCTTGCCGAGCAGTTCGCTGTCGTCGTAGTCGACGCCGAAGACGGGCTTGTCGAGCGGCTGCTGCGCGAGCCAGACGCCTGCGGCGACCGCGCCGGCGAAGGCTCCGCGAACGGTCTTGGCGCGATCGATGACCATGACGCGTCACGGACTGTAACGCTCGTCACGAAGGCGGGTATCCAGCGGCATGGATCGCAGCCGACTCTTGGCGCGCGCACAGGGGCGCGGCGTCAACCCGCTCGTCTACTGGGTTGCCCGCGCCGTCTTGCAGCCGTTCTTCCTCGTCTACTTCCGCATGAAGCGGATCGGCATGGAGCACATCCCCAGGGACGGCGCGCTGATCATCGCCGCCAACCACCGCTCGTTCATGGACCCGTGGGTGATCGGCATGATGCTGCGCCGGCCGATCTACTACGTCGCCAAGACCGAGCTCTTCCAGCACCGCGCGATCGCGTGGCTGCTGAGCTCGCTGGGCGCCTTCCCGGTCGACCGCGGCAACGGCGACCGCGACGCGATGGACGCCGCGCGGCGGATCCTCGAGCGCGGCGACATCGTCGTGATCTTCCCCGAGGGCACGCGCACCCGCCCGGGGGCGCTCGGAGCGCCCAAGCGCGGCGTCGGCCGCCTGGCGCTGGAGACGGGCGCCCCGATCGTCCCCGTCGCGCTGATCGGCACCGAGGCGGTTCGCCGAGGCTGGCGCATCCGCCCGCACAAGGTCCGCATCCGCGCCGGGCGCCCGCTGCGCTTCCCGCAGGTCGACGCGCCGTCGCCGGCGCTCGCACGCGCCGTGACCGATCGGATCTGGCCCTGCATCGAGCTGCAGTGGGAGTGGCTCGGCGGCACGCCGGCGCTGCGCCGCGCGGCGATCGTCGGCGCCGGCTCGTGGGGCACCGGCCTCGCCGTCGCGTTCGCTCGCGCCGGCATGGAGGTCGAGCTGGGCTGCCGCACCGAGCAGCAGGCGGCGCGCCTGGAGCGCACGCGCATCAACGACCACTACATCCCGGGCGTGCGGCTGCCCGACGCCGTCCGCGTGACGGTCGCCGACAAGCTCGCGCTCGATCGCGCCGACATCGTCTGCTTCGCGGTCCCGGCGGCGGCGCTGCCGGCTGCCGTCGAGACGCACGCCCCCTCGATCTCCCCGTCCGCCGGCGTGCTCGTGCTCTGCAAGGGCCTCGTGGCGCCTGACGGCAACCTGCCCAGCGCATACGTCGGCGAGCGCGCCGACGCCCGCGCCGTCGCCTGCATCGGCGGGCCCAGCCACGCCGCCGACGCGCTCGAGAGCGGGGCCGCGCTCGTGATCGGCTGCGCCGACCCGATCTACGCCACGCAGGTGGCGCGCCTCTTCAGGTCGGCGGGCTTCGACACGACGACCACCGCCGACGTCGCCGGCGTCGAGCTCGCCGGCACCGCGAAGAACGCGGCCGCGCTGGCCGCCGCCGCGGCGGGCGTGAGCGGCCCGAACGCCGCCGGCGCCGCGGCGGGCAAGGTCTTCGCCGAGGTCGACGCGTTCGCACGCCACTGCGGCGGTCATCCCGAGACGTTCGCGGGCCTCGCGGGCGCGGGGGACCTCGTCGCGACGGTCGTCGCGGAGGGCAGCCGCAACCGCCGCGCGGGTGAGCTGTTGGGACAGGGCATGTCGGCCGAGCACATCGGTGACCGCCTCGGGCAGTCCAGCGAGGCGATGGACGGCGTCGGCCTGCTCGCGCAGACGCTGCGCCGCGAGGGCGTGCCGTCGCCCACGCTCGACCGTCTCGCCGAGCTCGTCGACGGGTCGATCGACGCCGACACCTTCACGGCCGCGGTCACGGGACCGGGCGGGCGCTTCCGGCGCAAGGGCAGTGCCGCATCGCAGCTCGCGGCGGCCGCTTCGGGCGCCACCGATCGGAGCTCGGCTCAGGGATAGTCTCCGTGCACCGTGGACCATCCCGACAAGGTGCGCCTCGACGCGGCGTTCTCCGAGCTCTACAAGGCGCATCTGCGCGACGTCTACAGCTACGCCTACTACCGGGTGGGCAATCACCACGACGCCGAGGACCTCACGGAGCAGACCTTCCTGCAGGCCTATCGCCACTTCGAGCGCGCGCAGGCCGAATCGGACGGGCGGCCGCTGCGGCCGTGGCTGATCCGCATCGCCCACAACCTCGCCGCGAACCTGTACCGCGACCGCTCGCGCCGGCCGCAGACGCCGATCGACGACACGACCGTGCTCAGCGCCCTGCACACGACCGAGGACCTCGTGGAGGGACGCGATGAGCTCGCGCGGATCATTGCGGGCATCCAGGAACTGCCCGACGAGCGTCGTGAGGCGCTCATCATGCGCTTCGCACTCGGTATGGACAATCGCGAGATCGCACGTGCGATGGGCAAGACCGACGGCGCGACGAAGGTCCTTCTGCATCGGGCCATCAAGCAGCTCGAAGGGATCGTGACGCCGGCATGAGCCCCGACGCCGCCCACATGGACATCGAGCAGATGCTGCGCCGCGCGCTCGCGCCCGTCGATCCGCCCGAGCGCCTCAAGACGCGCGTGGAGACGACCCTGCAGGAGCTCACCGACGCCGCCGTCGACGAGCTCGAGGGCTGGGAGCTGTCGTCGATGCGCGACCCGCGCAACTGGGTGCGCCCGGTCGTCGCGACCGCGGTCGGCGCGTCCGCCGGGACAGCGCTCGTCGTGCTGCGCGTGCGCCAGGAGCGGCGCAAGCGTGCAGCACAGTCGCGTAACCCGCTCGATCTTGCCCAGCGTACGCTGAAGGCGGCGGCGGGCGAGGCGCGCAAGCTCGCGCGCCGAGACTGATCCGCGACCACGCGTCCGGCGTATTCCAAGCACATGTCACGCCTGCGAAAGAACGCCGATCCGAGCCCGACCGAACTGCGCGATCTCGCCGACGAGGACCTCATGCAGCTGGTCCGTCGCGGCGAGGCCGAAGCCTTCGAGGTCGTCTACGAGCGCCACTCGAGCGCCGCCTTCTCCCTTGCCTACCGGATGTGCGGCTCACGCGCCGCCGCCGAGGACGTCGTCCAGGAGGCCTTCCTGTCGCTCTGGCGCAGCGGCGCGCGCTACGACCGCGCCCGCGGCTCCGTCCGCACCTGGGTGCTGGGCATCGTCCACAACCGCGCGATCGACTCTTTGCGCCGCTCGGTCGTCCACGATCGCCGCCGCGCGAGCGACGAGGGCATCGAGGAGCGCTTCGAGGCCCGTGAGCGCACCGAGGTCGAGGTCGCCCGGCTCGACGAGGCCGAGGAGATCCGCCAGGCACTGCAGACGCTGCCCGCCGAGCAGTGCCGCGTGATCGAGCTCGCCTATTTCGGCGGCTTCACGCAGACCGAGATCGCTTCCATGCTGGACACGCCGATCGGTACGGTCAAGGGCAGGATGCGACTTGGCCTCGAGAAGATGCGCGCGCAGCTCGGCGGCCTGCGCGAGGTGATGGCATGACGATCGATACGTGCCCACAGATCGACGACGCGGGCAGCTACGTCCTGCGCGCGATGCCTGACGGCGAATGGGAGCGCTACAGCGCCCATGTCGCCGGCTGCCAGGTCTGCGCCGGCAAGGTGGCGGAGCTCGACTTCATCTCCGACGCGCTGCTCAGCGCCGCCCCGCAGCTGACCGCACCGCCGGAGATCCGCGACCGCGTCATGTCCGTCGTGCGCGCCGAATCCGAACTGCTGCTCGCAGCCGGCCCGATGGCCGACCGCCCGGTCCAGCGCGCGCCGGCGCGCCGGTTCAGCCTGCCGTCGATGCGTCTGTGGCCCGCGACGGTGCTCGCGGCCGGGCTGCTGGGTCTCGGCATCGGCGGCGGCGCGCTGATCGTCGGCGCCGAAGAGGACACGGCTCGCCCGCGGACGGTTGCCTGCGCCAGCGCGCCGAGCGGCGCGAGCTGCCAGGTACGCGTCTCTGCCGGCAGCACGAAGCTCGTCGTCGCCGGGCTGCAGACGCCGCCGGAGGGCCGGATCTACCAGATCTGGCTGGACCGCGACAACGGCACGGCCCCCGAGCCGACCGAGGCGCTGTTCTCCGTGCGCAAGGGTCGCGCGACCGTCAACGTGCCCGGCGACCTCACGGACGTCAAGCAGGTGCTCGTGACCGACGAGCCGGTCGGCGGCAGCGAGGTTCCCACGCGGCAGCCGGTCATCGCCGCGCCGATGGCATAGCAGGCACCAGCGCGCACCCGGGCCGGCCCGGGTGCGCGGCTGGTAGCGTCACCTGATCGTGGAAGCGTCGACCGCAACGACCTGTTATCGCCACTCCGATCGTGAGACCGGCGTGTCGTGTTCGTCCTGCGGGCGGCCGATCTGCCCGGACTGCATGACGCCGACGCCGGTCGGCATGCGCTGCCCGGAGTGCTCGCGCCAGAAGACGAAGGTGCGCACGGCGGCGACGATCCGCCGCGACCCGCAGCTTGCGTACGCGCTGATCGCGATCAACGTCATCGCCTTCGTGGCGATGACGGCCGGCGGCGCCGGGCTGATGGGCCGCGCCAGCGGCGGGGTCTTCACGAACGGTGCTCTGTTCGGCCCGGCGGTCGCCGACGGCGACTGGTGGCGGATCGTCACGGCCGGCTTCCTGCACGCGAACCTGCTGCACCTCGCGTTCAACATGTACTTCCTGTACTTCCTCGGCCAGCTGCTGGAGCCCGAGATCGGCAGGGCGCGCTTCGCCGCGGTCTACTTCGTCTCGCTGCTGGGCGGCTCGTTCGGCGCGTTGCTGCTGTCGCCCGACGCCGTGACGGTCGGCGCCTCCGGCGCCGTGTTCGGGATGATGGGCGCCGCGATCATCGCGATGCGCGCGCGCGGCATCGACCCGATGCAGTCGGGCCTGGGCATGACGCTCGTGCTCAACCTCGGGATCACGTTCCTGATCCCGGGCATCTCGATCGGCGGCCACATCGGCGGCCTGCTCGCCGGCGGCATCGTCGGCCTTCTCATGTTCGAGGTCGCCGACCGCCGGCGCATGTCGCTGACGCCGGTGCTCGGCGCCTGCGTCGCGCTTGGCGTCGCGCTCGCCGTCGGCTGCCTGGCGGTCGCCTCGAGCGCCACCGCCCTCTGACGGACGGCGGCGTCAGGCGGGCGGGGGCTGCCACGAGCTGCGGCCCGGGTGGACGCGCGGGTACCAGCGCGACCGGAAGGCCTCACACCAGCCGGTCGTACAGGCCCTGGACCTGCTCGAGCATCCGCACGGCCGAGAACCGCTCGCGCACGTCGGCCGCGGCCGCGGCACCGAGCCGCTCCCGCGCGACCGGATCGGTACGAAGCTCGGCGAGGGCGCGGGCCAGCGCGTTCGGATCGCCGGGCGCGACGAGCCGGCCGGTCAGCCCGTCGGTCAGGATCTCGGGCAGCCCGCCGTGGTCGGCGGCGACGACGCAACAGCCCGCGGCGGCAGCCTCGAGCGCGGCGTTGGGCAACGGATCGGGCTGCGTCGAGGGCACCGCGACGACGTCGGCGGCGCCGTAGACGTTCTCGACGTCGGGCCGGAAGCCGGCGAAGCGGACGCGGTCGGCGACGCCGAGCGCGCGGGCGAGCGCGTGCAGGTCGTGCAGGCGGCGCTCCTCGCCGTGCCAGGGATCGCCGGCGACGAGGGCGATCGAGCCGTCGTCCGCGCCGAGCGCCGCGAGCGCACGGACGAGAACGTCCTGGCCCTTCCACGACGAGATTCGCCCGAGGATCGCCACGACGAAGGCGTCGGCAGGCAGATCGAGCGCCGCCCGCGCCGCGTCGCGCCGGGCCCGCGCGGGCTGGAGCGCGAGCCCGTCGTGCAGGACGCACGCCTTCGCGTCGTCGCCGAACTGGGCGCGGGTCGCCTGCGACACGCACGGCAGCGCGTCGGCGCTCAGCAGCAGGCGCCGGTAGGCGGGCCAGTAGCGCTCGAAGCCGGCATAGATCTCGCGCACGTGCCAGACGTGGGGGACGCGGGCGATCCGCGCCGCGGCCGCCCCGCCGAGCGTCACCGACGTGTTCGTGTGGACGACGCGCACCCCGCGGGCGCGCGCCAGCCGGCCCAGCCCGCCGGCGTCGCGGGCCAGCGCGCCGCCGATCTGCGCGAGGCCGCGCGGCGACATCGCCGCACGGCGCAGCACCGCGAGCGGGCGCACGAGCACCTCGACGCCGGTCTCCTGCAGGTCGCGGCGCAGGGCGCCGTCCATGGCGAGCACGACGAGCGCGCGATAGCGCGCCGGATCGAGCCCGCCGGCAAGCAGGGCGAGCTGGCGGTCGGCGCCGTAGCGCCCCGCCGACGAGTGCACGAACAGGACGGTGCGCGCAGGCGGCAGCGGGCTACAGCTCCACGGCCAGCGCCTCGGCCGGCGCCTGCGGCACGCGGTCGGGGTGCAGGATGTGCGCCAGCAGCTCCAGGCCGTCGATCAGCCGCGGGCCGGGCCGCGAGAAGTAGGCCGAGGCGTTGACGGCGACGACCTGGTCGGCGCCGAGCGTGCGCAGCTGCGCGCCGAAGTCCTCGGCCTCGACGAGCGCGCGCGCCGCGTCGTAGCCGCACGGCATGACGATCACGACCTCGGGCTGCGCGGCGGCGACCTCCTCCCACGTCGCCTGCCGTGACGGCTCGCCGGTGAAGCCGAGCACGTCCTCGCCGCCGGCCATCTCGACGAGCTGCGGCGTCCAGTGGCCCGCGACGAAGACCGGGTCCATCCACTCCAGCGCGGCGACCCGTGGACGGGGCGCGCCGCGGACCGCGAGCCGCACGACGTCGGCGCGCCGCGCGGTGCGCGCGATGAGATCCAGCGCGGCGTCCTTGGCATCGGTCGCCTGGGCGATCGTGCGCACGTCGCCGACGGTCTCGCCGTAGGTCGTGGGGTCCAGCGCGATGACGCGCGGCGGGCCGGGCAGGCGCTGCGCGAGCGCCTGCACCTCGTCGACCGACACCGCGCAGACATGGCACAGCGCCTGGGTGACGATGAGGTCGGGCTCGAGCTCGGCGACGAGCTCCTCGTCGAGCTCGTAGATCGACGCGCCGGCGTCCATGCGGGCGCGCACCGCGGCATCGATCTCGCCTGGCGGGAGACCTGGCGGCAGGACGTCGCGCGTGACCTGGGGGAGGTCCAGCGCCTCGTCGGGGTAGTCACATTCGTGCGTCACGCCGACGACCTGATCGCCGAGTCCGAGCGCGAAGAGCAGCTCGGTAGCGTGTGGCACCAGGCTCACGATTCTCACGAGGAGAGCGTACGCGTATGGCACGACTGGACGATTTCGAGGTCGACGAGCGACTCGGCGGCATGGACTGGCGGCGCGAGGGGGACACGATCGTGCGCGACGTCGAATGCAAGGGCTTTCACTCCGCGATGGCGCTCGCCAACGCCGTCGCCGACGCGGCCAACGAGGCCAACCACCACCCCGACATCCTCATCCACGGCTACAAGCACGTCACCCTCACGCTGTCGACGCACTCCGAGGGCGGCATCACCGAGACCGACTTCGCGCTCGCGGGCACGATCGACGGGCTCGTGTCCGACGCGGCCTGACGGCGTCCCGCGGCACGACGGTTGCGGACGGCGCTCGCGCCCCTGCTACCTTTCGCGACGCAGCGTCAATGAACGACGACCTTCCTCGAAGTCGCGGCCGACACCCTAGGCCCGGCACCATCCGCGCCACTTGATCGCGCTCCTGCTCAGCGCGGTCGTCGTGCTGATCTTCGCCAACGGCTTCTTCGTCGCGGCGGAGTTCGCGCTCGTGCGCGCCCGCCGCTCCCGCGTCGAGGAGCTCGTCGAGTCCGGTGACCGCAGGGCGCGGCTCGTGCTGGCCCAGCTCGACGACCTCAGCGAATACCTGTCGGCCTGCCAGTTCGGCATCACGCTCGCCTCGCTGGGGATCGGCTTTCTCGGCGAGCCGGCGATCGCCAAGCTCGTCGAGCCGCTGCTCGAGGACTTCGCCCACGCCGTCGCGGCGCCGGTGTCGATCGCGATCGCCTACATCCTCGTGACGATCGGCCACATCACCGCCGGCGAGCAGGTGCCGAAGATCTACGCGATCGTCAACGCCGAGAAGGTCGCGCGCTGGGTCGCGCGGCCGCTGAACGTCTTCAACACGGTCATGCGGCCGTTCATCCACCTGCTCAACAAGGCATCGAGCGCGATGCTGCGGCCGCTCGGGATCAAGGGCGATCACGACTTCGAGGAGGGATCGAGCCCCGAGGAGGTGCGCGCGATCATCGCCCAGGCGCACGCCGGCGGCCACCTCGACCCGGGCGAGGCGGGGATGCTGACGGGCGTCTTTCATCTGCACGAGCAGCAGGCGCGCCAGGTCATGACGCCGATCCCCGCGGTCGTGACCGTCGACGTCTCCGAGGACGTCGGCACGGCGCTGCGGCGCTGCATCTCGACCGGCCACACGCGCCTGCCGGTGACCGAGGACGGCAACCCCGATCGCGTGCAGGGCGTCGTGCACTCCAACTCGCTGGCGCGGATCCTCATGGCCGAGGGTCCCGAGGCCGAGATCGTGCCGGCGATCAAGCCCGCCACGATCGTGCCCGAGACCAAGCCGCTGGACGACCTGCTCGCCGACCTGCAGCGCAACCGCTCGACGATGGCCGTCGTCGTCGACGAGTACGGGCGCGTCGCCGGCATCGTCACCGTCGAGGACATCATCGAGGAGGTCGTCGGCGAGATCGACGACGAGACCGACCCCGCCGGCGGCGACGTGCGCCAGCTCGCCAACGGCGACTGGTACGTGCGCGGCCACGTCGCGATCACCGACCTCGCCGACTACGGCCTCGACCTGCCCGTCGACAGCGACGCCTACAACTCGATCGGCGGCTTCGTCTTCGCCCGCCTCGGGCGGCTGCCCAAGCGCGGCGACACGGTCAACGCCAACGGCTACTCGATCCGCGTCGAGTCGGTGCGCGAGAACCGCATCGAGGCCGTGCGGATCCGCGAGCGGCGCCGCAAGGGTGCCTCCGATGACGACGCCGACGGCGAGCAGGACGACACCGACCAGTAACTCCGGGAACGCGCGCAGCGATTGGCGCAAGTTCTGTCCCGCTTGTGCGTTACAGCCTGAACACCCCCGCCCGTGGGACGGCGGAGGCCCGGCGAGCTGGAACCGGGGTGGGTCCACTCGCATCCGGAAAACACGACGGGCCCGCGCAGTGCGGGCCCGTTGTGTGCTTCTGGGAGGGGTGCGAGGGGTGTCGCGAGCGCGATCTTCCAGTCCCAGGCTGAACGCGCGCTACACCACCCGTGTCAGCGCGCGTAGAACTCCGGCGGGTACAGACCGTGGCGCGTCTTGCGGCCCAGGATCCCCTCCGCACAGAGGTCGCGCAGGCGCTGCGGGACGTTCGCCGCGATCGCGTCGCCGATCGCCACCGACACGTCGAGGCCGATGTAGTCCAGCAGCGCGATCGGGCCCATCGGATGGGCCGCACCGAGCTGCATGCAGGTGTCGATCGAGGCCGGCGGAAGACCGGTCTCCTGCATGAAGTCGACGGCGCTGAACAGGTATGGGAACAGCAGCCGGTTGACGACGAAGCCCGCCAGGTCGGGTACGTCGACGGGCTCCTTCTCCAGGTCCGTGCACAGCGCCGTCGCGCGCTCGCGCGTGGCGTCGGTCGCAGCGTCCGGATAGGCGAGCTCGACGAGCTTCATCCGCGGGACGGGGTTGAAGACGTGCAGCCCCACGAAGCGGTCCGCGTGACCCGACGCCTGCGCCAGCTCGGAGACCGACAGCGACGAGGTCGTCGTGCTGATGACCGCGTCGTCGCTCGCGATCTCCCCGAGCCTGCCGAGCAGCTCGCTCTTCAGCGCCGTGTCCTCGGAGATCGCCTCCACGAGGAACGTCGCGTCGGCGAGCGCCTCGAGGTCCGTCGTGACCGTGACGTTCGCCGCGTCGAAGTCCTCGCCGAGGCGCTCGCACGCCTTCGCGATCGCCTTCGTCGCCCGCTGCGCCGATGCGTCTGACCGTGCCCACAGCAGGTGCCCCGAGGTTCTCGTGGCACATGCCGCCAGACCCGTCGCAATCGCACCGCTACCTGCAATTCCCAGCTTCTCGCCCATGGCCGCCCTCCCGGTTGACTCGCGAATCGGTCGAGTACCTTAGACGTCATGAAGACACAGCAGGGTCGCGAGGTCGTCATCGTCGAAGCCGTACGCACGCCGATCGGCCGCGGCCACCCCGAGAAGGGCTACTACAAGGACACGCACCCCAACGAGTTGCTCGGCCGGTGCTTCACGGAGCTCATCGCCCGCGCGGGCATCGACGCGGCCGAGGTCGAGGACGTCATCGCGGGCTGCGTGCAGCAGATCGGCGAGCAGAGCTTCAACGTCGCGCGCAACGCCTGGCTGCAGGCCGGGCTGCCGATCGAGACCGCCGCGACGACGGTCGATCGCCAGTGCGGCTCGGCCCAGCAGGCCGTCAACTTCGGCGCCGCGCTGATCGCCGCCGGCGTCCACGACGTCGTCATCGGCTCCGGCGTCGAGCACCTCGGGCACATCCCCATGGGCGTGACGTTCGGCTTCATGGACACGGTCGGGACGCCGTTCCCGCCGCAGCTCATGCAGAAGCACGACCTCGTCCCGCAGGGCCTCAGCGCCGAGCTGATCGCCGACCGGTGGGAGATCCCGCGCTCCGAGCTCGACGAGCTCGCGGTCCGGTCGCACCAGCGCGCGCACCGGGCGACCGAGGAGGGTCGCTTCGAGCGCGAGATCGTCCCGTTTGCGACCAACGGCGACACGCGCTACGTCGACCAGGGCATCCGCCCCGACACGAACCTCGCGGCGCTCGCGCAGCTCAAGCCGGCGTTCAAGCCCGACGGCAAGGTCACGGCCGGCACCTCGTCGCAGATCTCCGACGGCGCCGCGGCGCTGCTGCTCATGTCGCGCGACAAGGCCGACGCGCTGGGGCTGAGGGCGCGCGCGCGGATCGTCGACCAGACGACCGTCGGCGTCGACCCGGTGATGATGCTCACGGGACCGATCCCGGCGACGCGCAAGCTGCTGGCCCGCAACGGCATGACGATCGGCGACATCGACCTGATCGAGGTCAACGAGGCGTTCGCCCCGGTCGTCGCCGCCTGGCGGCGCGAGCTGGAGCCCGACATGGATCGCGTCAACGTCAACGGCGGCGCGATCGCGCTCGGCCACCCGCTCGGCTCGACCGGCGCGCGGCTGCTGACGACGCTGCTGCACGAGCTCGAGCGCTCCGACAAGGAGATCGGCCTCGTGACGATGTGCTGCGGCGGCGGGCTCGGGACGGGGACGCTGATCGCGCGCCTGTGAGAGAGCTCTGAGAACGGGCGTCCAGGGCATACGCGCCAGCCCTCGTGGGTAATCACACAAGCACTGTCCCTGTTTGCTCAAGGAGGAGTCCCGCCCATGATCGGAATCCTGATCGCCGTCCTAGTCGCCGCACTCGTCTACTGGGTCTGCCTCGCGCTTGGCCTGCCCGCGATCGTCGCCATCATCGCCGCAGTGCTCGTCGTCGTCAGCGGTATCGGAACCGGCGGTTACGGCTACGGCCGACGGGGGATATAGCCCCTACGCGGGAGCTCCCCTCCCCGCGCTCCCTCCCCGCGAAGCCCGGCCATGTGCCGGGCTTCGCGCGTCAGGCGCCCCAGCGAAAGCCGGTCGCCGACGGCGTCGCCGGCAGCGGGCTTGAGGGCAGGCCGGGCGGCGGGTCGACGACGTGGAAGCCCGACGGCGACGTGTCGTTGGGCGTGTCGGGATGGAAGACCGACGCGAGGTACTGGATCTGGCCGCGACCGACGCCGAGCTCGAACTGGCCGCCGCCGTAGGCGCCGATGCCGCGCTCTGCGGTGTAGTCGTAGGCGTCGAACAGCGGCTTGATGCCGCCCAGCCGCGACGGCTTGAGGTTCACCATGCGCGGCGCGAAGGGCAGCTTCTCGATGTCCTCGAGCGAGTGGATGTTCGCGTCCCAGGTGATCCGGTCGCGGTGCGACTCCAGCGCCGCGTCGACCTCCGGCGTGAGCTTGGGATCCTCGATCCAGGCGTCCGGGAAGGCGTCGATCACGCGCATGTAGAAGTCCGGGTCGGCGGGGTTGTCGACGATCGTGCCCTCGTAGAGGCCCTTGAAGTCCAGCGAGTCGACCGCGCCGGTCTCGACAAGTGCCGCGATCAGGTCGGCGTCCCAGGACGGCGTCGGATCGAGCTTGAAACGCAACGTCGGATAGCGCTCCATCCGCCGTTTGACGGGCTCCGGCGACGGCGGCTCGCCGAGGCGCAGCGAGACGACGAACGTCAGCGGCTGCGACGGGCGCCCGAGCACCGCATGCAGCGGCTCGCCCGCCTGGCGCAGCGCGAGGTCGAGCGCCGCGGACTCGTAGGCCCACACGCGGTACAGCTGCGAGACGTCGCGCTGCGGCTCCTCGGCAAAGAGCTGCAGTCCGGCCAGATGCTCGGAGAACGAGCGCACGGTCCACTCGCCCGCGAGGTCCAGGGTGGGGCCTGCCCGCTGGGCGATCTCGTGGTCGACGGCTTCGTAGACGACGTCCTCGCCGAGCCCCTCCTGGCCGGCGCCGCGCAGGCGGATGATCGTCGACTTGCGCTCGAAGTCGCTGGAGACGCTCTGGACGAGGCCGTCGAGGGCGTAGCCCTCGATCTTGACCGGCAGATCGGCGACGAGGTCGTAGGTGCTCATGGACCCGAATCTATCGTCCGGCCCGCTCTACCCTCGGCGGATGCTCGTCCTTGCCGCAGAGCGCGGCTTCTCCTTCGCCGATCCCTACGCGATCGGGCTCGCCTTCGCGGGCGTCGCCGTGTTCGCGGCCGTCGGCGCGCTCTCGCACCAGCACGAGCGGGCGTTCTCGGCGAGCCTCATCTACCTCGCGCTCGGGATCGGCGCGGCGACGATCATCGACCTGCTCGGCGTCGCCTGGATCGACCCGCTCGCGGATGCCGAGCTGATCGAGCACCTCGCCGAGTTCGCGCTCATCGTCGCGCTCTTCGGCACCGGCCTGAAGCTCGAGAACGCGCTGGAGCGGCGCAGGTGGGGCTCCGTCGCGCGGCTGCTGGGCATCGCCATGCCGTTGACGATCGCCGCCGTCGCGCTGTTCGGCACCGCGGTGATGGGGCTCTCTCTGGGCGCGGCGATCATCCTCGGGGCGGCGCTCGCGCCGACCGACCCGGTGCTCGCCGGTGACGTCGGCGTCGGCCCGCCGGGTGACGAGGAGGAGCACGAGCCGAACTTCGCGCTCACCGCGGAGGCCGGGCTGAACGACGGTCTGGCGTTCCCGTTCGTCTTCCTCGGCGCGTTCGTCGCGGCCGAGGGCGGGACGGGGTGGCTCACGGAATGGCTCGCCGCCGACGTGCTCTACGCGGTGCTCGCCGGCGTCGCGCTCGGCGCCGCGGGCGGATACGCGATCGCGGCGAGCATCGCCTGGCTGCGCGACCGGCGGCTCATGATCCAGTCGCTCGACGGCTGGGTGGCGGTGGCCGCGGTGCTGCTCGTCTACGGGCTCGCCGAGGTCGCGGGCGCCTACGGCTTTCTCGCCGCGTTCGCCGCCGGCGTGGCGTTTCGCAACTACGAGCACGGCCACGAGATGAACCGCAGCGTCCACGATGGCGCCGAGGTCGTGGAGAAGTTCTGCGAACTGGGGCTGATCCTGCTGCTCGGCTCGCTGGTCACGATCGCGGGCCTGGGCGAGGTCGGCACCGGCTGGCTGCTCGTCGTGGCGCTGCTGTTCGTCATCCGCCCGCTGGCGACCGCCGTCGCGTTCGTCGGCTCGCGAAGGCCGCCGCGCGAGCGCGCCTTCATCGGCTGGTTCGGCGTGCGCGGCATCGGTTCGCTGTACTACGTGGCTGTTGCGCTCGGATCGGGCATCCTGTCCGTCGACGAGTCGCAGTCGCTGTTCTGGACGGTGGCCGCCTGTGTCGTCGTCTCGATCGTCGTCCACGGCGTGACCGCGTCACCGCTCAGCCGGCGCCTGCCGGCCGGGCAGACCCCATGAAGCCACCGACCCTCACCGCCCTCATCCTCACCGCGCTCGCGCTGGTGCTCGCCGCGTGCGGTGGCGGCGACGACACGGGCACGCAGGGCGGCGGAGCGCCCGCGACGACGGTCGCGCCCGCCGCGCAGCGGCCGATCATCGGCATCGGCGAGCAGCAGTCGCCGATGTTCAAGGACAAGCGCTTCACCGACCTCGGCGTCAAGCACGTCCGCCTCGTCGTCCCCTACGACGCGGCGCGCCTGCGCACCGAGCGCGACCTCGCCACGCTCTGGCTGTCGGAGGCACGGCGGACCGGAGCCGAGCCGTTCATCACGTTCGGCCACTCGCGCGAGAACCCGAAGAAGCTGCCCAGCGTGAACGAGTACCGCACCGCATTGCGCTCCTTCCGCAAGCTGTTCCCGGAGGTCCAGGTCTTCGCGCCGTGGAACGAGATCAACCACAACAGCCAGCCGACCTTCGACGCGCCCAAGCGTGCGGCGCAGTACTACAACGCGATCAAGGCCGAGTGCCCGGCGTGCACCGTTCTCGCCGGCGACGTGCTCGATCAGCGCGGCATGGTGCGCTACCTGAAGACCTATCAGCGCCACCTCGAGGGCGAGCCCGCGATCTGGGGGCTGCACAACTACTCCGACACCAACCGCTTCCGCTCGACCGGCCTGAAGGACATGCTCGCCACGGTCGAGGGCGAGATCTGGCTCACCGAGACCGGCGGCCTGGTCCAGTTCGGCAAGAACTTCCCGCGCGACGAGCAGCGCGCGGCGCGCGCCACCGCGTACGCGATCAAGCAGGCGCGAGACAACGAGCGCGTCGCACGGATCTACCTCTACAACTGGACCGGCACGGACCCGAAAGCGCGCTTCGACGCGGGCCTGATCGCACCTGACGGGACCGCGCGGCCCGCCTACGACGTGCTGCGCAAGGCGCTCGACGACGGAAGCTAAGCGGCGCCCGCGCCCGCGCCTGCCTCCAGACGCGCGACGAGGTCGTCGAGGCGCAGCTCCTCCAGGCCCTTGCCGACGGCCTCGAGCTCGGCGGCGCAGAGCTCGACGAGCGTGCGGCCCTCGCGGCACAGCTCGAGCGTCTCGCGCAGGCCGGCGGCGCCGGAGTCGAGGCGTTTGATGATCTCCTCCAGGCGCGCCGTCGCGGCCTCGTAGCTCAGCTGCTGCGGTGGCTCAGTCATCGTCGGCGCTGATCGTCGCATCCACCGCGGCGTCGCCGAAGCGCAGCCGCACGTCGCCCGCGGCGCGCGCCGCCGCGGCGCTCGTGACGACCTCGCCCTCGCCGTCGGTGACGAGCGCGTAGCCGCGCTCGAGGGTGCGCTCGGGATCGTGCGCGGCGAGCGCCATCGCGAGCGCGTTCAGGCGCGTCGCGCCGCGCGCGTCGCCGGCGCCGGCGAGCGCCTTGCGATCGACGACGAGCGCCTTGCGAGCCGTGCGCGCGCGCTCGTGCTCGATGCGCCGCCGGCCGGCGGCGCGGATCTCGCGCACGCGCTGGTGCAGGCGCCGCCGCTCGCCGGCGATGTGCTCGCCGGGGGCGCGCGACAGGCGGGCCAGCGTCTGGGCGCGGTGCAGCAGCGCGCGCCGCGCGTGGACGCCGAGGCGCCGCGTCATCGCGACGACCTCGGCGCGCGCCTCGGCGCAGTGCACCGGCACGGCGGACTCGGCGGCGTGGGTGGGGGTCGAGCACGACAGCGCCGCGACATCGTCGATCAGCGTGCGGTCGGTGTGGTGGCCGACGGAGGCGATGACGGGCACGCCGAGCAGCGCGACCGTGCGACACAGCGTCTCGTCGCAGAAGCAGAACAGGTCCGCGAGCGAGCCGCCGCCGCGCGCGACGACGATGACGTCGACCTCGCCGGTCGCCGCGAGGTCCTGCAGCGCTGCGGTGATGCGCGGCGCGGCATGGCGGTCCTGGACGGGCGCGAACGCCCACACGAGGCGGCCCTGCCAGCCGCGCCGGCTCAGGCCGGCGAGGACGTCGTCGCGGGCCTTGCCGCCCTCGCCGGTCACGACGCCGATCGTGCGCGGCAGCGCCGGCCGCAGCAGGCGCTTCTGCGGCGCGAACAGCCCCTCGGCGTCGAGCCGCTTGCGCAGCCGGTCCAGCTGGGCGAGCAGGTCGCCCTCGCCTGCCACGCGCAGCTTGGTGACGGCGAACGTGAACGAGGGCGACGACGTGCGCGTGCCGGGGTAGTAGTCCGGCCCGCCGGCGATCACGACCTGCGAGCCGTCGGCCAGCGCGCCGTCGCCGAGGCGCAGGGCGTCGAAGTCGTCGCGCCACATCGCGCACGGCAGCGCGCCGTCGGCGTCGCGCAGCTCGAGATAGACCTTCACGCGGCTGAGGCGCAGGTTCCAGACCTCGCCGAAGAGCTGCACGCGCGGGCGCTGGCGCAGGAAGTCGCGCAGCCCGGCCGCGTAGCGCCCGACGCCGTAAGGGCCCGGCAGCGTGCTGCCGTCGATCCCCGCGGGGGTCGTGACTGGCTCGGCCATCGTCACGACCATTGTAGGAACGGACATGACGGCGCCCGCAACGGCCGCTGCGTGACGAGGCTCAAGCCCGCTGCGCGCCGTGCACGCCGGGGCCGGCCGGGCGGGGTGTGCCGTGTCGTGAAGGTGTTCACCGTGAGCACGTTCGCGACACGGCTCCGACGGGCCGGGAATGTCGCGGGCGTGGTGGCGCGTTTGTGCGCCATGACGCCAGAAAAGCGCCACCACGCAGCACCTTGTGCGCGATGTGGCGGATCGAACGGCGGGGCGCTCGCGCGCGCCGCTCAATCCACCAAACGCGCCGACCACGCCCGCACGGGTGCCCCGGTCGCACCTGGCGCAGGCAGACCCAGCCCTTCGATGATGCGGTTCTGCCGGCCGCGCGAACACGCCCCGGGGACCCCGCACCAGGACGCCCACCACGGGCGCCCCTCCTACGACTAGTGGTCGCCGCCGGTCCCGTGCGGGTCGCCGGTGACGGACGCGAGCGTGGCCATGCCGAGCTCGGCGCCGTGTCCGCGCACCTCGCCCTCGACGCCGAGGGCGGTGAGCCGTGCGATCTCGCGCTCGCCCTCGATCCGAGCGGGGTGGCCGGCGGGCAGGCCGCGGATGAGCTTGGCGATGCGGTTGCGCAGCTGCAGCGCGAAGTGCGGCGTCGAGGCGCCCATGAGCTGGCGCACGTCGTTGAGCGTGACCTCGTGGTCGGGGCGCAGCCGGTCTGGGTGCTCAGCTTGACTCATCGTTCTCCGGGCCGTCCAGCGTACCTGGAAGCTGCTCGGGAGCGATCTCCATGAGCGCGTCGATGCGCGCCTGGACCGCGACCGAGATGGAGTCGGCGGCGCCGATGATCCAGCCGTGGTTGTAGACGCCCGCGACGGGGTCGGTGCGGTAGGCGGGCTGCGTGTCGAGCAGCTGGCTCTGCATCGGCGGCGGCAGGCGCACGGCGTTGTCGAGCAGGAACAGCGGCCCGTACGTGCCCGATCCCGACAGCGGCGCCGCCGCCGCCGCGAAGAGCGGCCGGCCGGTGCGCATGAAGACCATCCCGTGACCGGAGTTCGCCACGCCCCAGCCGAACTCGCCGCCGCGGTAGCGCGCGAACTCGATCGCGTTCGTGATCGGGTCCTGGCCACCCAGGCGCCGCACGGCGCCGAAGCGCTTGAGCTGCCTGCTGACGCTGGGGGAGATGACCTTCGACGGGCCGAGGATGTAGATCCGCGGCTTCGCCAGCCCCTTGAGCGCGGCGAGCGCCGCGCGCGTCTCGGGCGGGATCTCGTCCTTCGTCACGAACAGGATCGGGTCGCCGCTCTTGGCGGAGTACGCGGCGGCCGGCATCGCGAAGGACGGGTCGTCGGCGCTCGCGATGATGATCTTCGAGGCGACCCGCGGCCGCGCCGAGCGGATCAGGCCGGCGATCGAGCGCGTCAGGGCGAGCGCGTTGCCGCCCTGCAGGTCCGTCGTCTTGTAGCCCGCCGGGCGCGCGACGTTGCCGACGCGGATGATCTGCGCGTTGCCGGCGGCCTTCGCGCCCTCAGGCCGGAGCCTGTCGAGCGCGGCCTGCGAGGGCCCCGGCAGGCTCGTGCCGTCGCTGAACAGGATCGGCGACTTGAAGGGCGCGGCCATGAGGGCCGAGGCGGCGACGGCGACGCGCCAGTCGCTCGTGTCGACGATCGTGATCGCGCTCGGCTTGCGCGCGGGGTCGGGGAAGACCGCCCGCGCGACCGCGGCGGCGAGCTGCGTCGCGTCGGTGGCCGGCACCCGCGTCGTGTTCTTCGTCGCGGCCTCGGGGAAGCCGAGGTTCTCCTTCTGCTTGCTGGGCGGCGCCAGCAGCGCGGGCTGCGACGGGTCGTCGGAGCGCACCTCGCGGCCACAGCCGACCACGACCAGCGCGGCGACGAGAAGCAGGGCGGCAAGCCTCGGGCTGGACATCGCGGGGCACCATAGCGGTCGGTGCCCCCTGAAAACGCCACCCTTCGTCCGCGCCGCCCGCGTACCGCCGGGCGACGGACGGGGTACGCAGCGGCGTGACGCGCTCGCTGCCCGCCCTCCTCGCCCTCGCGTTCGTCGCCGCGCTCGTCGTTGCAGCGCCTGCCCGCGCCGCCAGCGACGCCGAACTGCTGCGCCGTCATGCGCCCGTGCTCGTGCTCGACGCGCGCGAGCCCGGCCCGCCCGTCGCCGTCGATCCGTTCCTGCGTGGTGCCCGCGCCGCCCGCGCGATCGGACCCGATCCGCACGCGTCGCGCGTCTACGGCCATGCCGTCCGCGACGACGGGCGCCTGTGGCTGCAGTATTGGTTCTTCTATCCCGACAACCCGCAGGACCGCGGCATCGTGCGCAGTGGCCGTCACGAGGGCGACTGGGAGATGCTCCAGGTCGGCCTCGGCGCCGCCGAGCGGCCGCAGGTCGTCACGTTCGCCGAGCACTCGTGGCGCGAGGCCTGCGCCTGGAGCGAGGTCGAGCGCGACGGCGCGGCGCCGGTCACGTACGTCGCGCACGCCTCACACGCGAGCTATCCGCGCACGGGCACGATCGACCGGCCCTGGCCCGACCCCAACGACGAGGTGCGCGGAGACGGCCTGCGCGTGCGCCCGCGCGTCGCGGTGATCGGCGACGAGCGGCCTGCGTGGGTCGCTTCGCGCGCGCCCTGGGGCACCAGCCGCGCGGCATGGTGGAACCCGGCGGAGCAGTCCAGCCCGCCGGGGCCACGCTTTCAGGCGGACGGGCGCTGGCGCGCGCCGGCCGCGTGGCACGCCGGTGCGCGCTCCTGCGCCTCGGGCCCGCCGGGGCATCCGTGGTGGGTGTTCGCGGGCGTCGCGGTGCTCGTGGCGCTGGCGCTGGCGCGCAGGCTGCGCAGGCGCATGTCGCCAGCGTGCTAGAAAGACCTGACCACCACCCCCCCGAGGAGGCACGATGGCCGGCATGGCCGGGCGGATGTCCACCGTCATCAAGTCGAAGATTTCCAAGCTGCTGGACAAGGCAGAGGATCCGGGCGAGACGCTCGACTACAGCTACCAGAAGCAGCTCGAGTCGCTGCAGGGCGTCAAGAAGGGGATCGCGGACGTCGTCACCGCCAAGAAGCGCCTCGGGATGCAGGCTCAGAAGCTCGAGCAGTCCGTCGTCAAGCTCGATACGCAGGCACGCCAGGCGATGGCCGCCGGCAACGAGGAGCTCGCGCGCACGGCCCTGGAGCGCAAGCAGCTCGCGCAGACCGAGCTGCAGTCGCTCGACCAGCAGGTCGCCGACCTGCAGTCCCAGCAGGAGAAGCTGACCGAGTCCGAGAAGCGCCTGCGCCACAAGATCGAGGCGTTCCGGACCAAGAAGGAGGTCATCAAGGCCCAGTACTCCGCCGCGGAGGCGCAGGTGCGCATCTCCGAGGCCGCGACCGGCGTGGGCGAGGAGATGGCCGACGTCGGCCTCGCGATGCAGCGCGCCGTCGACAAGACCGAGGACATGCGCGCGCGCGCGTCCGCGGTCGAGGAGCTCGAGGCGGCGGGGACCTTCGAGGACCTCACGCAGCTGGGCAGCGGCCAGGACGACATCGACCGCGAGCTCGCGGCGCTCGGCGCCGGCGGAATGGTCGACGACGAGCTGGCGAAGCTGAAGGCCGAGCTGGGCCAGGGCAGCGCGCCCGCGCCCGCGGAGCTCGAGTCCGGCGCCGGCGAAGGCGAGAAGCCGTGATCGTCCGGATCATGGGGGAGGGTCAGTACCGGCTGCCCGAAGCGGTCCACGAGCGCGTCAACGAGCTCGACAACGCCGTGGTGGCGGCGGTCGAGAAGGACGACGAGGACGCGTTTCACGCGTCGTTCGAGGAGTTGCTCGACCTGATCCGCACGGACGGCGAGCAGCTCAAGGACGAGGAGCTCGAGACCTCCGACGTCATCGTGCCGCCTGCCGACACGTCGATGGCCGAGGCGTCCTCGGACTTCAGCGGCGACGGGCTGATCCCCGACTGAGGCGTCGGCGGGGGAGGAGCGGAGGGGAGAGGGGGGCGATCCGGCCCTTCGGATGATCTCCGGCTCGGCCCCGCTCCCCTCCGCGGCATCGGTGGCAGCTGCATGACATGCGTGCACGTGACGTGACCGCGCGCGGGGGCGGATCGCTCCGTCATATCTGCACGCGCCTGGGCCGGCCCGCAGCAGGCGCCTTCACCCTCGCGAACCCACTCCCTCATCGATGCAGTCGTGCTGGCACGACGGCGATCACGCACGAATGAGCGGCCGGCGAAGCGGGCCGTTCGCACACGTCGACACACACCGATGAGGCCGTCAGAGTCAGGCCCTCCCGCTGGCCTTGAGCTGGCGCGCCTCCCACTCCGAGACGGCGCGCGAGCCCGGTGTGCCGCCGATCACGAACACGGCGGTGCCCGCCGCGGAGGCGAACGCCTCGCGCGTCGCGCCGGGCGCGACGAGCACCATGCTGCCGGCGGGCAGGTCGTGCTCGGCGCCGTCGACGACGAAGCGCGCGGCGCCCCGGACGACGACGTAGAGCTCCTCGTCGCCGCCCGTCTCGTCGTGCAGCTCGACGATGCGGTCGCCCTCGGCGGCGCCGAGGAACGCGTTGACGCCGAACGCGCTGATGCCGAGGTGGTCGCGCACCGGGCGCCAGTCCAGGTCGGGGTCGCACGGCTGTGCGGCGCGCGGGATCTCGTCCAGCGCGACGATCATCGCTTCACCTGCGCGGCGCGCAGCCCGAGCAGCTCGACGACGCCGCTCGTCGGGACGAACGGATCGGCGACGGCGCGGCCGCTGCGCACGTCGAGCGCGGCGACGATGCGCCCGCCGAGCTCGCCGATGAGACGGTCGCCGCCCGGCAGCTCGGGGCGCTCGTCGAGCGCGGCGAGGCGGGCGAGCGCGGGTTCGTCGGCCGCGGCCGCGTGGCGGATGAGGACCGCCTGGCCCTCGGCGTGCGAGCGGTGGCTGCGCGGGCGGTGATGCGGCGCGAGGCCGGCGAACTGGATGAGCGTGGATGGATGCAACATGGGGCGGTCCCCCTGACATGGACGCTTGTAACTGTCTACAGAGTATAGCCGGTTAGCTAACCTGTCAAGCCGCTACACTGGTGTCATGTCGAATCCCGCTCCAGGCCCGCTCGAGACCGTCCGCGCGTTCGTCAACACGCGCGACATCGACGACGACGTCGAGCTGCTGTCGGGGCCCGACGCGTTCGTCGCATGGCTTGCGGAGCACGAGCTGCTCGCGGGTGATGCAACGACGCGCGCGACCGCCGCCGACGTGCGGCGCGCGATCGAGCTGCGCGAGGCGCTGCGTGCGCACCTGTTCGCCCATCACGGCGAGCCGCTCGCCGAGGGCGCCGCGCAGACGCTCGACGCGGCCTCGCGGCGTGCGCGCCTGACGGTGCGCTTCACGGGCGCGGACGCGACCGATGTCGAGCCCGAGGCCGCCGGCGTCGACGGCGCGCTCGGCCGCCTGCTCGCGATCATCGCCCGCGCGATCGCCGACGGCACCTGGCAGCGCCTCAAGGCCTGCCCGGCCGACACCTGCCAGTGGGCCTTCTACGACGCCTCGCGCAACCGCTCGGCGGTGTGGTGCGACATGAAGGTCTGCGGCAACCGGGCGAAGGTGCGCGAGTTCCGCGAGCGGACGCGGGCGGGCGACCTGCACGCGCACTGACGCCGACCGATCAGATCGGGATTCCCCAGAGCGGGAACCAGCGCTCGAGCTCGGGCTCGATCGGCAGCTCGTTGCCGATGATCGCCTTGATCTGGAGCTCGCGCTCGCCGTCGCGCTCGCGCGTGCCGGCGGGCACGAACGGATACCAGTGGCCGCGCTTGTAGTTGTAGATGAAGTACACCGGCCGGCCCTTGGAGTCCTTGAAGGCGAACACCGCTGCGAGCACGCGGTCGCCGTAGCCGCCGACCATGAGCCCGTCGCTGACGGCGTTGACGCCGACGACGAGATCCTCGATGTCGTCGTCGCGCAGGATGATCCAGCGGTAGCCGTGCTCGTCCTCTTCGCTGGAGATCGTCGTGCCGGTCTCCTCGCCGGTGCCCTTCAGGATCTCCTGCATCTCGGTGACGATCGCCTCGAAGTCGGCCGTGCCGAGCTGCTGGAAGACGATCGCCGCGGCACCGTTCGTCGCGATCCCGTGCGAGGTCGACAGCGTGACGTACGCCGTCGACATCGCGAAGAGGCGATCGGGCGCGGGGCCCTTGAGCTTCTTCTTGCCGCCCAGGATCGAGTCCAGGAAGCCCATGTGACTCGGCGCCCCGGGGCCTAGGCCGCGGCGAGCGTGCCGGTCTGCAGCTCGCCCTCGAGGCGCATGAGCTGCTCGATGCGCTTCTCCATCGGCGGGTGCGTCGCGAACAGGCCGGCGACGACCTTCTTCGGCGACGCGATGAAGAACGCGCTCAGCTCGTTGGCGACGCGCAGATCCTGCTGTGGCAGGCGGTCCATGCCCGAGGAGATCTTGCGCAGCGCCGAGGCGAGCGCGCTCGGCCGGCCGGTGACGAGCGCGGCGCCGCGGTCGGCGGTGAACTCGCGGTAGCGCGACAACGCCATCATGAGCAGGAAGGACAGGACGTAGACGACGAGCGAGGCGAGCAGGATGACGATGAAGCCGGGGCCGTCGTCGTCGTTGCTGTGCCCGCCGCCGCCGAAGAGGAAGCCGAACTGCAGGATCATCGCCGCGACCGAGGCGAAGAACGAGGCGATCGTCATGATCGCGACGTCGCGGTTCTTGACGTGCGCGAGCTCGTGCGCCATGACGCCCTCGAGCTCGGCCGGCGAGAGCATCTTCATGATCCCCGTCGTCGCGCAGACGGTCGCCGACTTCTGCGACTTGCCGAGCGCGAACGCGTTGGGCATGTCGGTGTAGGCCACCGCGATCTTCGGCTTGGGCAGGTCGGCCTGGATGCAGAGGCGCTCGATCATCGCGTGCAGCTCGGGCGCCTCCTGGGCGCTGACCTCCTTGGCGCCCATCGCGTGCAGCGCGAGCTTGTCGGAGGTGAAGAACTGCAGCGCCGCGAAGCCGCCGGCGATGAGCAGGATCATGAAGCCCTGGACGCCGGCCGCGAACAGCACGCCGACGAACGCGACGTACAGCGCGCCGAGCAGGAACATCGTGAGCAGCATGCGCGACTGCAGTCCTGCGTCGCGTGTGAACGTCGTCTTCGTGGCAGCCATGGATCCATTCTGGCAAACGTCTTGCATGGGCTCGCCCAGTGGCCCCTTCGACCTACACTGCGCGCTGTATGCGGGTCCGCCTTCTCCTGGCCGCCGTCGCGCTGCCGCTCGTCCTCTGGGCCGTGCTGCCGCTGCCTTCGACCGGCCAGTCCAAGCAGCAGGAGCTCAAGGACCTGCAGAGCAGGATCGACCGGGCGCGCGCGAAGATCGGCCGCAAGAAGGGCACCGAACGTGTCCTGACGACGCAGATCACCGGCTACGACAAGCGCATCCGCCGCCTGCAGGGCGAGATCGGCGTGCTGCAGACCCGCCAGCAGCGCGTGCAGGTCGACCTCGACGCCAAGCGCGCCGAGCTCGAGAGCCTGCGCTCCGAGCTGCGCTCCGAGCGCGCCCGCCTCGTGCGTCTGCGCGCGCGCCTGGACGAGACCCGCAGGCTGCTGCGGGTCCGCCTCGTCGAGATCTACAAGGCCGAGCCGCCCGACGTCGTCACCGTCGTGCTGAACTCCGACGGCTTCGCCGACCTGCTCGAGCGCACCGAGTTCATCCGGCGCATCTCCGATCAGGACCGCAGGATCGTCGGGATCGTGAAGGCGGCCAAGAGCGACTCGGTCTCCAGCGAGAAGAAGCTCGCCAAGCTCGAGGCGCGCCAGCGGACGGTCACGACGATCGTCCAGCAGCGCCGCGACGAGATCGCGGACGTGAAGATGCAGCTCATCGGCACGCGCGTGGGCTACACGCGCACGAAGAACGGCAAGGCGGCGGCGCTGAGCAGCGTGCGCGCGGACCGCAAGGGTCTGGAGGAGCACGTCGACGGGCTCGAGGCGGCGTCGAACAAGATCGCCGGCCAGCTCGCGGCGGCGCAGGGCCAGTACGCCGGCGACCTGCCGATCAAGCGTGGCAACGGCAGCATGATCTGGCCCGTCAACGGCGCCCTGAGCTCGCCGTTCGGGCCCCGCTGGGGACGGTTGCACGCCGGCATCGACATCTCCGCCGGCGAGGGCACACCGATCCATGCCGCCGATGCGGGCCGCGTCGTGCTCATGCAGGGCACGGGCGCCTCGGGCGGCTACGGCAACTACACCTGCGTCCAGCACACGACCACGATGTCGACGTGCTACGCGCACCAGTCGCGCTTCGGCACGAGCCAGGGGGCGCGGGTGGCGCAGGGCCAGATCATCGGCTCCGTCGGCAACACGGGCAACTCGTTCGGGGCCCACCTGCACTTCGAGGTGCGCGTCAACGGCGCACCGACGGATCCGCTGGGCTACCTGTAGCCGAGCAGCCGAGCGCTGGTGGGTCGATCCACTAGCGTCCTAGGCCGATGCAGCCCGAGATCGATCTCTTCGGCCTGTCCCTGAAGACGTTCGGGCTGTGCTTCGGCCTGGCGTTCGTCGTTTCGGGGGCGATCGTCGCACGGCGCCTGAAGGAGCTCGGCAAGCCCGTCGACTGGGCCTACGAGATGGTCTTCGCGGCGCTCGTCGGGGGGCTCGTCGGCGCGCGCCTGTACTGGGTCCTCGGCAACCTCGACGAGGTCGGCGACGACTTCGTCGGCAGCGTCTTCGGCGGCTCGGGCCTCGTCTGGTTCGGCGGTGGGCTCGGCGGTGCCGCCGGCGTGCTGCTGTGGGCCTGGCGCAAGGGGATGTTCAACCTCCAGCTGCTCGACATCTGCTCGCCGGCGCTCGCGCTCGGCTACGCCGTCGGGCGGGTGGGATGCCAGATCTCCGGCGACGGCGACTACGGCAAGCCGACCGACCTGCCGTGGGGGATGGCCTATCCCGACGGCGTCGTGCCGACGACCGACGTCGTCCATCCGACGCCGATCTACGAGACGCTGAGCATGTGCCTCGTCGCGTGGTGGCTGTGGCGCATGCGCGACAGCTTCCGGCCCGGCGTGCTGTTCGGCTTCTACCTCGTCCTCGCCGGAACCGAGCGCCTGCTCGTCGAGTTCGTGCGCCGCAACGAGCCGGTGCTCGCCGGGCTCACCGAGGCGCAACTGCTGAGCATCGTGATGATGCTGGCCGGGCTGACCTGGCTGTGGATGCGCGCGCGCTCGGGCGGGCTGCGGCGCGAGGACGGCGGTGCCGAGGGCGCCGGCGCCGTCTCACCGTCGGCCGCGTAGCGGGCGCTGGGCCGAATTCGGGACGCCCGCCGCGCGCTATTCGGCCCGCCGCGGGCGCTGTCAGCCGGCGAGGGCGTCGACCGGCGAGCGGCGTGCCGCCTGCGCGTCCGCCGACGCGGGCCGCAGCAGCGCCGCAGCCACGAAGAGCGCGATCGCTGCGAGCGCGACGGCCGCGCCGGCGGCGATGTCGAGCTCGGCGCTGGCGATCAGCCCGAGCAGGCCGGCGAGCGCTCCGAGCGCGGCAGCGACCGTGATCTGCGCGCGCAGGCTCGTGCCGAGCCGGATTCCCGCCGCGGCCGGCGCGACGATGAGCGCCAACACGAGCAGGTTGCCCAGACCCTGCACGGCGGCGACGACGGCGACGGCCAGCAGCGCGAGCAGGGCGAGCTGCATCCGCGCCGGGCGCACGCCGAGCGACGGCGCCGCGACGGGATCGAAGACGGCCGCCGCGAGCGAGCGATGCCCGGCGGCGAGCGCGAGCGCGACGAGCCCGCCGAGCGCGCCGGCGGCGACGAGGTCCGGCGTGCTCGTCCCGAGCAGGTCGCCGAAGAGCAGCTCGCCGAGGCGCGCCGGGACGTCGGGTGCGAGCGCGAGGACGGCGCCGAGGCCGAACGCCGTCGTCACCGTCACCCCGACGGCGACCTCGGCGCCGACGCGCGTATCTCGTGCGGCGAGCGCGATCAGCGCCGCGGCGACGAGCACGCCGCCCGCCGCGCCGAGCAGCAGCGGCGCGCCGACGAGCGATGCGACGACGAGGCCGGGCAGCATCGCGTGGGCGAGCGACTCGGCGGCGTAGGCGTTGCGCACGTGCAGCAGCCACACGCCGAGCGCCCCGCAGGTCGCGCCGAGGATCACGACCTCGAGCAGGGCGCGCTGCAAGAGGCCTGAGTGAAGGATCTCCACGAGCCGCTCAGTGCGAGTGCGAGTGCGAGTGCGAGTGGTGCTGGATCGCGACGGCGCGGTGCCCGCAGTCGAGCATCACGATCTCCTCGCCGTACGTGCCCTCGAGCACGGCGTTGGTCAGCGTCGTCGCGGGCGGTCCGTAGGCGATCAGCGCGCCGGCGAGGCAGAGCACCTGGTCCCAGCCTCGCGCCTGCTCGACGTCGTGGGTCGCGATCAGCAGGACACGTCCCTCGGCGCGCAGATCGTCGAGGATCGCCATGATCGCCTCCTCGCTCGTGCGGTCGACGCCCGCGAAGGGCTCGTCGAGCAGCAGCACGGCCGCGTCCTGGACGAGCGCGCGGGCGATCAGCACGCGCTGGCGCTGGCCGCCCGACAGCGCGCCGAAACGCCGGCCGGCCTGGTCGGTCAGGCCGACGCGCTCGAGCGCGGCGCGCGCGAGCTCCCGGTCGCGGCCGGCGATGCGCCGGTACCAGGGGGTGCGCGCGTAGGCGCCCATGAGCGCCACGTCGAGCGCGCTGACGGGGAAGTCCAGCCGCGAGCGCTCGGTCTGCGGCACGTAGGCGGGCGTGCCCTCGACGTGGATCGTGCCCGTCGCCGCGGGCAGCTCCCCGAGCAGGGCACGGAAGAGCGTCGTCTTGCCGCCGCCGTTGGGTCCGAGGACGGCGACCGCCTGGCCCGCGCCGGCGGTGAAGCTCACGTCGCGCAGCGCGATCGCGCCGTTGCCGTAGCCCGCCGACAGGCCCGCGACCTCGATCGCGGCGCTCATCGCACGCTCCGCATCCGCAGCGAGGAGGCCAGCGCAGCGAGCGCGAAGCCGCCGCCGCCGATGACCGCGATCGCCGGCCCGGGCGGCAGGTCGAGGTGGTAGGCGAGCAGCAGTCCGGCGACGCCCTCCACCGCCGCCAGCGCGACGGCCGTGGCGAGCAGCCCGCCGAGCGAGTCCGTCAGCAGCCGAGCGGTCGCCGCGGGCACGACGAGCAGCGTGCTGACGAGCAGCGCGCCGACGGCGGGCAGGACGGCCACGACGGTGACGGCGAGCAGGGCGAGCAGCAGCCAATCGCCGCGCGTCGCGCTGACGCCGAGGGCGGCGGCGCCCGCGGGATCGAAGCCGGTCGCCAGCCAGGTGCGCGCGAGCGCGGCGGTCGCCGCGACCGCGGCCAGCGCGGCGCCGGCGGCCAGCGCGATGTCGCCGTCGCCGAGGCCGAGCAGCGTCCCGAAGAGCAGCCGGTCGACGCCCGCGCCGGAGCTGTACACGTCGCTTGCGAGGATCGCGCCCAGGGCGAGCGCGGCGGTCAGCAGCAGGCCGGTCGCGGCGTCGGCGCTCGTCGCGCCGCGGCGGCTGATCCGCGCCAGCAGGCCCGCGAAACCGAGCCCGGCGCCGAGCGCCGCAAGCGGCGGCGCGAGCCCCCACGGGCCCGCGACGACGAGGCCGGGAAACGTCGCTGTGCCGACGGCGTGGGCGAAGAACGCGAGCCTGCGCAGGACGATCCAGGTGCCCAGCAGACCGGCCGCGACGGACAGCAGCAGCGTGGCCGCGAGCGCGCGCTGCATAAACGAAAGCGCGAGGGGATCGGTCAGCCAGCGCACCCCATGAGCTTATCGAAAACAGTTCTCATCTAGAGACGAATGAGCGGCAACGCGCCAACTGCGCAAGATCCGCTCAAGCCGGCCGTCGTCGCTGCCGATGGCCCTAGCGGGTACCGGTGTCATGCGCCCTTCTCGCCCGTCCACCATGTCCGAACGTGTCGGGCTCACCGGAGCCGGATTGGCGATCGCTGCGGCCCTGTTCGCCGTCGGAGGCGGTCTCGTCTCCTTCGGGCTGTGGCCCGACGACCTCTCGCACGACGGCACGCAGCGGAGCGTGCTGCGCACTCCGGCGGTCGAACGGCCCGTCGTCGAGCGGCCGCGCCGCGATGTGGCTTCGCCGCGCGCCGCGGGCTCGCAGCCGCGTCGCGCCCCGTCCGCCGTCGCCCTTCCCGCCCTCGCGGCGCCGGCGGGCGCGATCACGATCGCGCCGCAGGCGCCGCTGCCCGTCCATCGGATCCCGCCGGTGCCCGTGCCGACCGAGCCCGACCCGCAGCCCGCGCTCCCGCAGCCGACGGATCCGCTGCTGCCCGTCGGTGACACGGTCGGCCAGACGACGACCACGCTCGCGCGGACGCTCGGCGCGTTCGCGACGGCGCTCGAGCAGGGCCTCGCAGGGATCGGCGACCTGCTCGGCGGGCCGGGGCCGTAGGTTCAGGTACGCGAGCGGCGCGCAGCGCGATGTGGTTTCTCCGGGTGCGCCCGGCCACGCGCCGGCGACGTCAGGTCAGCCCGACGAGGAACCGCACCGCCGCCGCCTGCAACGCGGGGTCGTGCTGCGCGCAGTGGTGGTCGCCGCCGGGCACCGTGACGAGCCTGCTGCCGGGCGCGGCGGCGTGCAGGCGGCGCGAGTGCGCGATCGGTACGCGGTCGTCGCCCTCGGCGTGGACGAGCAGCAGCCGCGGCCCGAGCGCCTGCGCCGCGCCGTCGAGGTCCTGCGCGCCGATCAGCGGCTCGAGCGCGTCGCGGTCGGCGCGGAACTCGAAGCGCTCCTCGCGCAGACCGCCGAGCAGCAGCTCGGGCCCCGCCGGGCAGATCGCGACGACGCCGGCGGCGCCGGTCGGGCCGGCGGCCGCGAGCGCGACGAATCCCCCCATCGAGGAGCCGCGCAGGAAGACCGGCACCCCGGCGGGCAGCAGCGACGCGATCGCCGCGACGTCCTCGATCGCGCGGCCGTCGAGCGCGCCGTCGCTGGCGCCGTGACCGCGCTGGTCGAAGACGACCGCCGCCAGGCCGTTGTCCGCGCACAGCGCCGCGAAGTCGCGGTGGTTCTCCTTGCACGAACCGGCGCCGTGCAGCACGACGACGGCGCCGCGCGGTGCGCCCGCCGGCAGCGCCAGCTCGTAGGCGAGTCCGTCGTGGCGGTGGCCGGACATATAAACGGCATAGTCTCCGATCCTCGATGCCGGCCACCCGCACCCAGCTCTCGCAGGCCTATCCGATCGGCAGCCGCCTCGACGAGGACGGTCGCCTGCAGATCGGCGGCTGCGACGCGGTCGAGCTCGCGCGCGAGTTCGGCACGCCCGCCTACATCGTCTCCGAGGACGACCTGCGCGCCCGCGCGCAGACCTTCGTCGAGGCCTTCCGCGCCCGCACGCAGGACTTCGACGTCCTCTTCGCCTCCAAGGCCTTCCCCTGCACCGCCGTCTACCGCGTCCTCGCCGAGGAGGGGATCTCCTGCGACGTCGCGTCCGGCGGCGAGCTCGCGCTGGCGCTGCGCGGCGGCTTCGATCCGGCCCGGATCTACATGCACGGCAACGCGAAGTCCGTCGACGAGCTGCGCTTCGCGCGCGAGTCCGGCGTCGGCCACATCGTCATCGACAACGCCGGCGAGATCGAGCGGCTGGAGGGGGTCGTCGGCGACGGGCCGCCGCAGCCCGTGCTGCTGCGCGTCACGCCCGACGTCCGCGGCCGCACGAACGACAAGATCTCGACGGGCCAGGCGGACTCGAAGTTCGGCGTCTCGATGCTCGACGCGCCCGCCGTCATCGCCCGCATCCAGGACAGCGCGCAGCTGCACCTCGCCGGCCTGCACATGCACATCGGCTCGCAGATCCTCGAGCTCGACCCGTTTCGCCGCGCGATCGAGGCGATCGCGCCGCTCGGCGACTTCGGCACCTACAACCTCGGCGGCGGCCTCGGCGTGGCGTACACGGCCGGCGAGGAGCCGCCGCGGATCGCCGACTACGTCGCGGCGAAGGTCGACACGGTCGCGCGCGTGCTCGGCCCGGGCAAGCGGATCCTCGACGAGCCCGGCCGCGCCCTCGTCGCGAACTCGACGGTCACGCTGTACACCGTGCAGAGCGTCAAGCACAACGTCTCGACCTGGGTCGCCGTCGACGGCGGCATGTCCGACAACCTGCGCCCGATGCTCTACGGCTCGGTCTACGAGGCGCAGGTCGCCGACCGCTTCGGCGGCGGCACGCCCGTGCGGCTGACCGGCAAGCACTGCGAGTCCGGCGACGTGATCGTGCGCGAGGCCGAGCTCGCCGATCCGCGCGTCGGCGACGTCATCGTGACGCCCGCGACCGGCGCCTACGGCTACGCGATGGCCAACAACTACAACGGCGTCCCGCGCCCGCCGGTGATCTTCGTCGCGCAGGGCGACGCGCGCGTCGTCGTGCGGCGCGAGACCTACGAGGACCTCTTCGCCCGCGATGTCGACTGATCCGTTCCCACCCCCCGCCCCCGCCACCGAGCCCTTCAAGATCGGCCTGCTCGGCCACGGCACGGTCGGCGCCGCGTTCGAGACGCTGCTCGGCCAGCGCGCCGGCCACGTCGCCGCGACGACCGGCCTGCGACCCGAGATCGCCGGCGTCCTGACACGCTCGCGCGGCGACTTCGAGGAGATCCTCGCCGGCTGCGAGCTCGTCGTCGAGCTGATCGGCGGGGTCGACCCGGCGCGCGAGTATGTCCTGAGGGCGATGCGCGCCGGCAGGCACGTCGTGACGGCCAACAAGCAGCTGCTCAGCCAGCACGGCGAGGAGCTGTGGGCGGTCGCGCGCGAGCATGGGGTGCAGCTGCGCTTCGAGGCCGCGGTCGCCGGCGTCGTGCCGGTCATCCGCGTGCTGCAGGAGTCGCTCGCCGCCGCGCACATCGACCGCGTCCACGGGATCGTCAACGGGACGACGAACTTCATCCTCTCCGAGATGGCCCGCACCGGCTGCTCCTACGAGGACGCGCTCGCCGACGCCCAGCGCCTCGGCTACGCCGAGGCCGACCCGACCGACGACGTCAACGGCAAGGACGCCGCCGCGAAGATGGCGATCATCGCGCGGCTGGCGTTCGACACGCCCGTGCACCTCGACCAGGTCACCTACGAGGGCATCGAGCAGATCACGGCCGACGACATGGAGTACGCCCAGGACCTGCGCCTGGGGCTGAAGCTGATCGGCACGGCGGAGCGGATCGACGGCAGGCTCGCCGTCCGCGTGCACCCCGCGTTCCTCTACTCGGGCCACCCGCTGGCCAGCGTGCACGGCCCGTTCAACGCGGTCACCGTCGAGTCCGAGGCGATCACCGAGATCACGATGTCCGGCCCCGGCGCGGGCGGCCCGCAGACCGCGAGCGCCGTCCTCGGCGACGTCATCAGCGCGATGATCCCGCCCGCCTCGACGCCCGAGACGACGCAGTCGCTGGAGATCATCGACGACGTGAAGTCCTCGTTCTATCTGCACATGGAGGTCGCCGACCGGCCTGGCGTGCTGGCCCAGGTCGCGCTCGTGCTCGGCGAGCACGGCGCGTCGATCAAGTCCGTCGTGCAGAAGGGGCTGGGGGAGAAGGCGCGCCTCGTCATGGTCGTCCACCCGGTGCTCGAGTCGCAGTTCTTCGCCGCCGTCGACGAGATCGCGGCGCTGGACTTCCTGCGCTCGCGGCCGCGGGCGATCCGGGTGATCGACGAGGAGTTCGTCTGATCGCGGTCAAGTCGAACCGTTGGGTGCTGCGCACCTGACGGGACACGACCGCGCTGCGGTCATCGAGGTATGTCGGATTCACCCCGATATGCAGGGTGGATTCGGCATCGACGGGCAGGGTCCAAGAGGGGCGCACGCGATGTAGGGTTGGTTCGGAACTCTCGGGAGGTCGTCAGAAGCCCTGCATGAGCGCGGCGTAGGCGTAGGACATCGCGACGACGAGCACCATGAGCGTCGCGAGCATCGAGACGATCGTCATGCAGAGCAGCAGGCATGCCCAGCCGAGGGACAGGCGGCGCGAGCGCGCGCGCAGCAGGATGCTCGCCGGCGGGATGAGGACGAATGCGGCCGCGCCGAGATGGATGCTCTCGTCGATCGGCTCGTAGCCGCCGGTCAGGGTGGCGAGGATGGTGCCGAGGACCGCGAGGAGCGCCGTCGCCGGGGCTGTCAGGATCGCGCACACGAAGTCTGCCGGTTCGGGCATGCGCGGCAGCGGTTGGGCGCGCGAGGCCACTAATCCAGGCAGAACGAGCCGATAGCCGGTGCCGCCACGAGTAGCCCCACGCCGACGATCCCGGCGAGCAGCGCACACCAGCCGAGCGCCTGCATCGCCGGGAGCACACGCTCGCCAGGTGGCTGCAGGTACAGCCACAGCGCAACCGAGCAGAGCACGCACGGCACGGTCACGAACCAGAAGACGAATGCGGCCAGCCACACGATCGCGATCACGGCGAAGAAGACCGTCTCGATCGCGCAGGCCAGGATGTACGCAGGCGCGATCACGGCCACGACCCGGGTCGATCGACCCGCTCGTGCGACGCCGCGCCGCGGGACGCCGCGCCAGCGGCTGACGAGCACGAGCGTGCCCAGGACGACCAGCGCGCCGCCGGCGAGCAGCAGGTTTGCGCCCTGCAGCCACTGGGCCATCACGGCGTCGCGCGCCGGCGTGCTCTGCTCGAAGCACGCGAGCTCCCCGGGCGGCGTCCGCACGAGCCAGACGAGGCAGAGCGCGCCGGGAACGAAGACGAACACGGCGCACGCCGCGATCCTGGCGCGGATGTCGCCGGTGCTCACCGCCGCGACGGTAGAGCCGCGATGTCCGCAAGACGTGCGGATGGCGTGGCGGTTCTGTCGCGCCCAGGTTCGATCAGGCAGCAACCGCTGAGCGCGGACGGTCGTGACGCGGCAGGTGCGACATTCGCACTCGGCGCGTCAGGACCATCGCGAACGGGACCCGGCATCCCGCGACTTGTTCAATCCACTCGATCGCCGAGCCGGCAGTCGCTGCACTTCGCACGAACGCTGACGCGTGACCCACTAGGGTCACGGCCGATGCCCGGCCTGATCGAGCGCTACCGCGACCGCCTCCCGTTCGCCGACGGCGACCCTGTCGTCACGCTCGGCGAGGGCGGCACCCCGCTCGTGCACGCGCCGCACATCTCCGAGCTCGTCGACGCCGAGGTCTGGCTGAAGCTCGACGGCACGAACCCGACGGGCTCCTTCAAGGACCGCGGCATGACGTGCGCCGTCAGCGCGGCCGTGCGCGAGGGCGCGAAGGCCGTCATCTGCGCCTCGACCGGTAACACCGCCGCGAGCGCCGCCGCCTATGCCGCGCGCGCCGGGCTGACCTGCGCGGTGATCGTGCCCGAGGGCAAGATCGCGGCCGGCAAGCTCGCCCAGGCGCTCATGCACGGCGCCCGCGTGATCGCGCTGCGCGGCAACTTCGACCAGGCGCTGACGCTCGTGCGCGCGCTCACCGATCGCCAGCCGATCGCGCTCGTCAACTCCGTCAACCGCTTCCGCCTCGAAGGCCAGAAGACGGGCGCGTTCGAGATCATCGAGCAGCTCGAGACGCTCGACGGGCTCTGCATCCCGGTCGGCAACGCGGGCAACATCACCGCGTACTGGAAGGGCTTCATGGAGCTCGACGTCGCACCGCGCCTGTTCGGCTTCCAGGCCGAGGGCGCCGCGCCGCTCGTGCTGGGCAGGAAGGTCGACCAGCCCGAGACGATCGCCAGCGCGATCCGGATCGGCAACCCGGCCCGCTGGGAGGAGGCGATGGAGGCGATGACGAACTCGCGCGGGATGGTGCGCGCCGTCAGCGACGCCGAGATCCTCGCCGCCTACCGCCTGCTCGCCGCGCGCGAGGGCGTCTTCTGCGAGCCCGCGAGCGCGGCCGCGGTCGCGGGCCTGCTGCGCTACGGCGCCGACGGCGCGCGCCGCATCGCCTGCGTGCTGACCGGCCACGGCCTGAAGGACCCCGACACGGCGCTCAACGCGGTCGGCGGCGTGATCCCCTGCGAGCCGAACCTCGGCGCCGTCGAGGAGGCCGTGCTCGGGTGACCCCCACCCACCGCCGCCGGCTCGTCCGCGTCCCCGCGTCGTCGGCGAACCTCGGCCCTGGCTTCGACGCATTCGCCGCCGCGCTCGCGCTGCACGTCGAGGTCGAGGTGATCGAGAGCGGCCGCTTCGCCGTCGAGACGAAGCTCGACATCGCGCGCGACCGCCGCAACCTCTGCGTGCGCGGCTTCGCGCGGCTGCACTCGCCCGACACCTTCACGTTCCGGATCGGCTCCTCGATCCCGCTCTCCGGCGGCCTCGGATCGAGCGCCGCGGCGTACACCGCGGGCGTGCTGGCGGCCGCGCACATGTTCGAGCTGCAGGAGGACCTGCTCGGCCACGTCAGCGAGCTCGAGGGTCATCCCGACAACGCCGCGGCGGCGCTGCTCGGCGGCTTCGTGATCGTCAGCGGCGGCGAGGTCGCGCGCTTCGAGCCGCCCGACGGCCTGGAGTCCGTGATCGTCGTGCCGCGCAACGCCGTCCGCACCGCGGTCGCCCGCAAGGTCCTGCCGCAGACGGTTCCGATGGCCGACGCCTCCGCCAACGTCGCGCACGGCGCGATGCTCACGCTCGGCCTCGCCACCGGCGACTTCAGCCTCGTCGCGCGCGGCCTCACGGACCGCCTGCACCAGCCCTACCGCGCCCATCTGTTCCCGCGCTCGATGACACTGCTCGACCGCGCCCGCGAGTTCGGCGCGATCGGCGCGACGATCTCCGGCGCCGGGCCGACGGTGCTGTTCTGGACGCAGGCCGACGCGACCGGCGCCGTCGTCGGCAGGCTGCGCCGCGAGACCGAGGGCTGGGCCGACGTGCTGCGGGCGCCGTTCGAGTCGCTCGGCGCGGACGTGCGCGAGCTGTGACGCCGTCGCCTACGCGCTGATCCGCAGCGGCGAGCCGAGCGGCACGGTGTCGATCAGCCAGCGCATGTCGGCCGCGCCGGCCCGCAGGCAGCCGCTGCTGACGGGCATACCGAGCGTGGCCTCGTTCGTCGTGCCGTGGATCGCCAGCCGGTCGCCGCCGGTCCAGCCCTGCGGGACGTTCGGCTGGCGGCCCGTCAGCGCCAGCGCGCAGCAGCCGTAGGGGCTGCCCGCGCGGCCGATGACGAGCGCGTCGGTGACCGCGAAGCGCCCGGTCGGCGTCGCCGTTGCGGGTCCCCCGATCGCGACCCTGATGCGCCGCGCCACGCGCCCCTCGCGGCGCACGACGAGCGTGCGCTGCGAGAGGTCGGCGTGCATCGTGTACGGCTCGAACAGCAGCTTCGCGCCGTTGGCAGGGATCCACGCCGTGCGCGAATTGCCGACGTGGTGTGTCAGGACGGCGAGCCAGCCCGGCCGCTGCTCGACGACCGCCAGCACGCGCTGTGAGCCGAACTCGGTGCGTTGCCCGATCGCGCGCAGGATGCGACCGCCGGGCCGGTCGCGCAGCATCACCGTGCGCTGCAGACGAGCGCCGAACGGCCCGCTCGTCGTCCGGCCGACGCTGCGCCGCGTCGGCGTGCGGACGACCTGCTCGGCGGAGACCACGCTGGGCTTCGGCGCCAGCGCGGCGAGCGTCCTGCTCGCGGGCGGGGCGTCGAGCGTGAACGCGGCCGGCGCAGCGGCCGCCGCGAGCAGGACGACGCCGAGCACCGCCACGACCGCGCGCGATGCCAACGGCTAGGCCTCCGCCAGGGCTTTCAGCCGCTCGCGCGGCGCCGGCATCTTCAGGCGCTCGAGGACCTCGTCGGCGAGCGCGAGGTAGTCGGCGCCGAGGTCGGGGCGATGATCGAGGATCGACATCGCCCGCTCGGCGGCCTCGGCGTAGGCGATCGACGAGCGGATCGTCGTGTCGAAGAGCTTGCGGCCGACGTGCTCGCGCAGCGACGTGTAGGCGTCGCGGCTGTGGCGCGTGCGCATGTCGGCGATGTTGAAGACGACCCCGAGCCAGCCGAGGTCGGGGTTGAGCCCGTCACGCGCGAGCTCGATGACCTCCAGCGCCTGCTCGACGCCCTGCATCGCGAAGTACTGCGCCTCGGTGCTCAGCAGCGCGTGGTCGGCGGCGACGAGCGCGTTGACGGTCAGCAGCCCGAGCGACGGAGGGCAGTCGAGCATGACGAGGTCGTAGCGCTCCTTCAGCGGCTTGAGCACGCGCTTGAGCGTCAGCTCCCGGCCCATCTTGCCAGCCAGCAGCAGCTCGGCCTCGGCCAGCGACAGGTTCGACGGCATGACGTCGTCGTGGATCGCCGCCGCGGCGTCGGCGCGGCCCGCGAGGACGTCGCCGATCGACGGCGCCGCCTCCGGGTCGACGTCGAAGTAGTCCGACAGGTTGCCCTGCGGGTCCAGGTCGACGGCGAGCACGCTCAGCCCGACGCGGCGGAACACGTCGGTCAGCGTGCGGACGGCGGTCGTCTTGCCGGTGCCGCCCTTCTGGGACAGGACTGCGATCGTGGCGCCCAAGGGCGCCTGATGCTACTCGGCCGTGAGTGCGGCGCCCGCGGTGCCCGCGGTCATCTGCGACAGGTCGGCGAAGCGCAGGCGGTAGCGCCCGATGACGACCTCGTCGCCGTCGGCAAGCACGCGCGAGACGACCCGCTCGCCGTTGACGAACACGCCGTTGAGGCTGCGGTCGTCGAGCAGGCGCACGCCCTCGGCCTCTGTCACGAGCACCGCGTGGCGGCGCGAGACGGTCGGATCCTCGAAGCGCAGATGCGCCGACAGGCTGCGGCCGATCCGCATCGAATCGCCCGGCATCGCGACCGCTCGGACGGAGCCGGCGTCGTGGAAGATCAGGTAGCGGCCGGGCTCCGCGATCGCCGCGCGGGCGGCAGCGAGCGCATCGGCATCGCGCACCGTCTGCGGGTCGGGCTCGGTCCGCTTGAAGCGTCCGCTGCCCGCGAACAGCGATGTACGCGTGAAGCTCGCGCCGTCACAGCCCGGGCACGAGGGAAGTACGTCGGCGGTGGTCATCTCCACGACATGACCACATACCTCGCAGCGAAACGTCCCTGTACCGGCGAGCGTTCCAGACGTGAGCGACTCCATACGACACTCCCTTCGCCAATGGGTACGAGCGGCCCGCTCCTCCCGCAGCTTGTGCGAAATATAACAATCGCGTCAAGCCGCGACCCGCTGTGCGCGGCGCGCCTCAAGGCTGAGCGGTCTACCCATGGTGGGGACGAACCTAAACTCAACCTCAATCCCGGCGATGAAAGGAGCACGGGGCCGGGCGGCGAAGCACTGCGTCATGCCCCGCACGGTGCAGACGATCGACGAGCAGGACCTCGAGCGCGCGCTGCTGCGCAAGAGCGTCGGGACGCTCGCAGGCCGGCGCGACAGCTGCGCGGACTGCGGCCGCACGCCGCTGATCGGCGAGCAGTTGCACCGCTACGCGGGCGGCGCGACCGTCTGCGAGCTGTGCAGTCCGCTGCGCCGCGGCGAGCCCGTCGAGAGCGAGCGCGTGCGCCACAGCGAGTTCGGCCTCGCCGTGCGCGTGCACCGCCTGTAGAGCTGGACGTTCGGACGGGACGCGGCTGATCCACGTCAGCGCGCATGCCGTATCTCCCGAATCCAGCACAACGGATCGGGAGGTCCAGATGAACACACGTGTTCTTGCGGTTGCGGTGGCCGGGGTCGCCGCGGGGGTCCTGCTGTCGCCGATCGGCGGAGCCTTCGCCGGCCACACCAACTCGATCCTCAGCGCTGATCTCGACGGCCGCCAGGAAGTGCGGACCGGCGCGAAGAGCAACGCCATCGCCGGGGACCCCAACGGCCGCGGCGAGGCGTACGTCTTCGGGATCGACGGTGACGCCAAGACCCTCTGCTACGTGCTCAACGTCGAGAAGATCCAGTTCGTCGAGCCCGGCATGGCCGCCCACATCCACGAGGGCGCCGCAGGCGAGAACGGCCCGGTCGTCGTCAACCTCGCGCGTCCGTTCGACGGCGACGCCGCCGACTGCCTGACCGAGGGCGAGATCCTGCCCAACGGTGCCGGCGCGTTCCCCACCGGCGAGAAGGTCGCCGACATCCTCGCCAACCCCTCCGGCTACTACGTCAACGTGCACAACCCCGAGTACACGGGCGGCGCGATCCGCGGCCAGCTGGCCGGCCAGTAGCACTCCGCCCGGCCCGAGGCCACCGTGCGCCGGTCCCGCGTCGCCAGCGCGCGACCGGCGCACCGCCCGTGTAGATAGATTCCCCGCCATGGAGCCCCTTTCGCTGTCGACGACGATCGCCGCATCGCGCGAGGAGGTCTTCGAATACCTCGCCGACGTCGCCAACCACGAGGAGTTCAACGACCACTGCATGGTCGACTGGCACCTCACACGCGAGGACTCCTACGGCCGCGGCGCCGGCGCGCGCTTTCGGGTCAAGTCGCGCTTCGATCGCTTCTCCTACGGCGACATCACGCTCGTCGAGCTCACGCCGCCCGAGCGGATCGTCGCGACCGGCCGCTCCGGGCGCTTCAACCGCATTCGCACGCTCTCGTCGTGGACGCTGGCGCAGGACGGGCAGGGCCGCACGAAGGTCACGTTCGAGACGCAGTCCACCCCGGTGCTGAAGTCCGACGAGCTGATGGAGAAGTTCCTGCGCGTTCGCGTCGCGACGGAGCGCTGCCACAGGCGCGCGCTCGAGCGCCTGCGCTCGATCCTCGAATCGGGCGAGGGTCGCGGAGCGCGCACGACGGTCGCCGGTGGGGCGCGCAAACCCGCCAGCGGCTTCAGGTTGTAGATTTCCCGGCCCTTGTCCCGTCTGCGCCGCCCGATCGCCGTCCTCGCCATGCTGCTCGCCAGCGGTGGCCTGTCCGCCTGCGGCAACCACCACGACGAGGAAGCGAAGATCCAGCGCATCGAGGGCGAGGGCTTCTACCTCAGCCTGGGCGAGCTGAAGTACCAGGTCCAGATCTCACGCCAGCTCAACCCGGACGACGTCCAGGACAAGCCGCTGCTGATCGGCGTTCCGGCTGGGGAGCGCCAACTCCTGCCCGACGAGGTCTGGTTCGGGGTCTTCATGCAGGTCGAGAACGAGTCCGAGCAGGCCTTGGAGCCCTCCGGCGAGATCGAGATCATCGACACGCAGGAGGAGGTCTTCGCGCCACTCGACCTCGACGACACGAACCCGTTCGCCTACCGCGCGAGCGAGGCGGTCCCCGCCGGGGAGAAGGTGCCGCTGCCCGACACTCCCGCCTTCGACACGGCGATCCAGGGCTCGATGCTGCTCTTCAAGCTCAAGAGCACGGCTCTCGACAACCGCCCGCTCGAGCTGAAGATCGAGAGCAGCACGACGGCGCAGACGGGCATCATCGATCTCGACGTGTAGTGGTCGCCGCGCGTTTCAGCGCGTCGCCTTGAGCCCTGCCAACAGCGCCTGCCTGGCAACCGGCGCCGCGGTCTCCCCGCCCGTGCCGGACTGCACGAGCAGCACGCCGACGGCGACCCGCGGGCTGTTCGCCGGCGCATAGGCGGCGAACCAGGCGGAGGTGTCGGTCGGGTCGTCGGGCGACGGCGCCGGGCAGGTCGTGACGACCGCCGGGTCGGGGCTCGGTACGCACTCGGGCTCGGTCGTGTCCTCGAGCTCGGCGGTGCCGGTCTTGCCGGCGACGCGGACGTTCTTGATCTGCGCGGCGGTGCCGGTGCCCTCGCGCACGACGGCTTCCATCATGCGCCCGACGAGCCGCGCGATGTCGGCGTCGATCACCTGCGTGCGCTGCGGTGTCCGGCCGCGCTCGAGCGTCAGCTGCGGGCGCTTGCCGCGGCCGGCGATCGTCGCCGCGACCCACGCCATCTGCAGGGCACTCGCCTGCAGGCGTCCCTGGCCGATCGCCGACGAGCCGACCGCGAGATCGTCGCCGATCTCGCCCGCGGGCGGGATCGTGCTCGTCGCCGCGCCGGGGATCCCGACCGCCATGTTGAAGCCGAACTTCTCGGCCGTCCGCACGAGCCGCTCCGCGCCGAGGCGCGCGCCGAGCGGCGCGAAGACCGAGTTGCAGGAGTGCGCGAAGGAGGCGCGCAGCGAGCCGCCGCAGGACTCGCCGTTGGCGTTCTCGAGCTCGACGCCCTCGATCGTCGTCTTCGTCTCGACGGGGTACTTGGAGTTGACGCCGGCGAGCTTGGCCTCGAGCACGCCCGTCAGCGTCACGATCTTGAACGTCGAACCGGGCGGCTGCAGCCCGGAGAAGGCGATTCCGGCGAGCGCCAGGATCTCCCCGGTGCGCGGGCGCACGACCGCGACGCCGCCGAGGCGATCGCCCTTCGCCGCGACCGCCGCGCGCTGCACGGGCGGGTCGATCGAGCTGCGGACGGGCTTCGCCGGCCGCGGGATCGTCTGCGCGAGCACGCGCTTGCCGGCCCGCAGCTGGCCGCCGGGCGTGCCCGCGAGCCTGTCCTCGAAGACCCGCTCCAGGCCCGACGTTCCGACTGTCGCGTCGTTGGGATAGCCCAGCTCGCGCAGCCGCTCGGTGCGCTCGGGCGCCGCCGCGCCCAGCTCGCCGACGATCGAGCCGGCGACGTCCTCGATCGGCGAGCTGCGGTCCTTGCCCTGCGCGAGCGGCGTGCCGTCGCGGGCGAGGATGTCGCCGCGGCGCGGCAGCGCCGTGCGCCGTGCGAGCCGCTCGCCGTCGGCCAGCCCGGGGAAGACGAGGCTGGGCTTCCAGTTGACGCGCCTGGCGTCATCCTCGCCGGAGAACGTCAGCCGCAGCGTCGCGCGGACGGTGCCGAAGACGCGCGTGGTGACCGTCATCGGGACGAGGACAGAACCGTCGCGCGGGTCTGCGACCTCGCCGTGCGCGACGGCTGTCGCCGTGGCGGTGTCGGCCGCCGCGCGGTAGGCCTCACGGAAGCGGCGCACGGGCAGCGCGCGCCGGTCCTGCTCGGCCAGTTCGGCGTGCATTGCCGCGTGGTCACCACGTGCCCACGCCGTCACGAAGCGCTCGGCGACGGCCTTCTCGGCAGGCTCGCCGCCCGTCAGCGTGACCAGCGCGACGACCACGAGGACGCCCGCAAGGAGGGCGCTTGCGATGATCCGCCAGCGGGCAGCAACCGACGGGCGCGAACGTGACAATTCAACGAGCATCCCACACAACTATGGCCACGGCGCGGACGTACTCGCCCCGTTTCCTGTCAGCTGCGCCTGATCGGTCACCCGCTTGACGCCGATCGACATCGTCATCGTCCTGCTCGCCGCGTTCTTCGGGTTCGTCGGCTTTGCGCGCGGCTTCCTCATCGGGGCGCTGTCGCTGGTGGGCTTCGCCGGGGGCGCATACCTCGGTACCCGCTTCGGTCCGCAGCTGCTCAGCGAGGGCAACGCCTCGCCCTACGCACCCCTCTTCGGCCTGCTCGGCGCGCTCATCGGCGGGGTGATCATGTCGGCCGGCGCGGAGGGCTTCGCGGGCGCGCTGCGGTCGGGGATCCGCTCGCCGGCGTTCGCGGCCGTCGACGGGCTGCTCGGCAGCGTGCTGGCGATCGCGCTGGCGCTCGGGCTGGCCTGGCTCGTGAGCGTGATCGTGCTGCAGACGCCCGGCATCCGCGACGCGCGCCGGCCGATCCAGCGCTCGGTGATCCTCAGGGAGCTCAACCAGGTGCTGCCGGCGGACAGGGTCCTCAAGGCGCTCGCGCGCTTCGACCCGCTCCCGGGCATCCGCGGCCCGCAGGCCAACGTCCCGGAGCCGGACTCGAAGGTCGCCCGCGATCCGGACGTCCAGCGCGCGGCAAGATCGGTCGTGCGCGTGCTGTCCAACGCCTGCGGCCTGGGCGTCGCCGGCTCGGGCTGGGTCGCGGGCCCCGGCATCGTCGTGACGAACGCGCACGTGGTCGCCGGGTCGAACAGGACCTCGGTCGAGCCCAACGGCAGCGGCGACCGCTTCGACGCCACCGCGATCGCGTTCGATCCGCGCAACGACGTCGCCGTCCTGCGGGTGCCGTCGCTGGACCGGCCGGCGCTGGACTTCGCCCGCGAGGTCGTCCCGACCGAGCCCGGCGCGGTGCTCGGGTTCCCGCTCAACGGGCCGTTCAGGATCCTGCCGGCGCGGATCGCGCGCACGACGACCGTGTTCGCCAACGATGCCTACGGGCGGCGGCGCGTGCGGCGCAAGGTGACGGGCTTCCGGGCCGACGTGCAGCCCGGCAACTCGGGCGGCCCGATCGTCGACGTCGCCGGCCGCGTGTCGGGAACGGTGTTCTCCAAGGTCCTCGCCGGACCGGATGGCGGCTATGCCGTTCCCAACGACATCGTGCGCGACACGCTGAAGCGGGCCGGCGGCCGGGTCGACACCGGACGTTGTGTGAACTAGCGAAGCGCGCAATAACGCGGCGGCCTTGCGCCATGGCGATACCCTGCGGCCCGTGCCTGAGACCAAGACGCTCGTCATCGCCGAGAAGCCGTCCGTCGGACGCGACCTCGCGCGCGTCCTGCCCGGCCCGTTCCAGAAGCACGAGGGCTTTCTGGAGGGTCCCGAGCACATTCTGACCTGGGCCGTCGGCCACCTCGTCCAGCTCGCCGAGCCCGACGAGTACGACGCGAAGTTCAAGAAGTGGCGCATGGCCGACCTGCCGATCGTGCCCGACAAGTTCAAGCTCGTCGTGCGCGACGAGCGCTCCAAGAAGCAGATGTCGGTCGTCACGCAGCAGCTCAAGCGCGCCGAGGTCGAGGACGTCATCAACGCCTGCGACGCCGGCCGCGAGGGCGAGCTGATCTTCGCCTACCTGTACGAGAAGGCCGGCTCCAAGAAGCCCGTCCAGCGGCTGTGGCTGTCCTCGATGACGAAGTCCGCGATGCAGCGCGCGTTCGACGAGCTGCGCCCGGCGAGCGAGTTCGCCGCGCTCGAGGCGGCGGCGCGGTCGCGCTCGGAGTCCGACTGGATCGTCGGCATGAACGCCACGCGCGCGGCGACGATCCGCCTGCGCTCCTCCTTCGACGGCGCCGTCTCGCTGGGCCGCGTGCAGACGCCGACGCTGGCGATCATCACGCGCCGCGAGGAGGAGATCCGCGCCTTCGTACCCGAGCCCTACTGGCTCGTCGACGCGCTGTTCGCGGCCCCCGGGGAGCGCACCTACGAAGGCCGCTACCACGACGGCGCCAAGCCGCGCCTCGCGACCGCCGAGCAGGCCGACGCGATCGTCGCCGACGTCCGCGGGCAGACCGGCACGATCACCCAGCTGGAGCGCAAGAAGCGCAAGGAGCGCGCGCCGCTGCTGTACGACCTCACGTCGCTGCAGCGCGAGGCCAACAGCCGCTTCGGCTTCACCGCGCGGCGCACGCTGGCCGCCGCGCAGCGCTGCTACGAGGAGCACAAGGTGCTCACCTATCCGCGCACGAGCTCGCGCTACCTGACGAGCGACATGATCGCCGAGCTCAAGCCGATCGCCGGCCACGTCGGCGTCGCGTCGCGTGAGTACCAGGCCGCAGCCGCGTACGTGCAGGGCCTGGACATGCTGCCGCTCGGGCGCGTCGTCGCCGACGACAAGGTCGGCGACCACCACGCGATCATCCCGACGAACTCGACGCACAACCTCGACAAGCTCTCCGACGACGACCGCCGCATCTACGACCTCGCCGCCCGCCGCTTCCTGGCGGTCTTCCACCCGGAGGCCGAGTTCGAGAACACGAAGGTCTCCACGACGGTCGCCGGGCACATCTTCCGCACCTCCGGCAAGGTCCTGCTCGTGCCGGGCTGGCGCGGCGTGTACGGCGAGCTGGCCGAGAGCTCGAGTGCCGTCGAGGACGACGCCGGCCGCGACCAGCAGCTGCCCAAGCTCGAGCTTCAAGAGGCAGTGGAGACCCGCGAGGTCACCGCCGCCGAGAAGGAGACGCAGCCGCCGCGGCGCTACTCCGACGCGTCGCTGCTGGGCGCGATGGAGACGGCCGGCCGGCTCGTCGACGACGACGAGATGCGCGAGGCGATGAAGGAGTCGGGCATCGGCACGCCGGCGACGCGCGCCTCGATCATCGAGCGGCTGATCGACGTCGGCTACGTCGAGCGCGACGCCCGCGCGCTGGTGGCGACCGAGAAGGGCCTGAACGTCATCCGGCTGCTCGGCGACCACCCGCTGACGTCGCCGTCGCTGACCGGCGACTGGGAGCAGCGGCTGGGCAAGATCGAGCGCGGCGAGGAGCCGCGGACGAATTTCATGGCCGACATCGCGGGCTTCGCCGAGTCGACCGTCGCCGACCTGGACGCGAAGCTGAAGGATGTTCGGATCCCGCGGGCGAACCTCGGGCCGTGCCCGGTCTGCGGCCACGACATCGTCGAGAACCGCAAGGGCTTCTCCTGCTGGGGCCGCGAGGACCCGGGCTGCGGCTTCGTCATCTGGAAGTCCAAGGCCGGCAAGACGCTGCCGATGGCGGTTGCCAAGGAGCTGATCGCGACGGGGCGCACGGCGAAGCCGGTGACCGGCTTCAAGGGTCGCAGCGGCCGGTCGTTCCGTGCGAAGCTGGCGCTGCAGCAGAGCGAGGAGGGCAAGTGGCGGGTGGAGTTCGATGAAGCATGGGCGCGGGAGGGTGCGGCAAGCGCACCCGACCCGTCCGAGGCGGCCGGGGCCGATCCGGACGTCGCCGCCGCTGCGGCGGCCGCGAAGGCCGAAGCCGCCGCCTAGCAGTCGGGGGAACGTGTGAGGCGGTCGCGACGCGGGCGCCGGCGCCGGTCGCCGGGCGCGCTGGTCGCCGCCGCCGTGCTGGTCGGCCTGGGGCTGGGGGCACTGGCGTGGGTCGTGATCGGCGCGGTGTCCGCAGGCAGCGGCGCGCAGACCGGCGCGACCTCCGCGACCGCCACGCAGACCGTCGCGCGCCTGCCGCCGGCGGTGGCGCCGATCGAGCCCCAGGGCGCCGTCGGACCGCTGCCCGAGCCGGCGGGGGCGGCGCACGTCGATCTGACGCAGCCGTCGCTGATGGCCTACCTGCAGCTCTCGCCGGAGCCCAAGGCGGGCCTTGCGTTCGATCTCGCCGACGGCAAGGTGCTGTGGCGGCGCAACGCGACGACGGTGCGGCCGATCGCGAGCCTGACGAAGCTCATGACGGCGCTGCTGGCGGTCGAGCGCTTCAGCTCGCGCCAGCGGGTGCGGATCTCGCGCGAGTCCGACTGGGTCGGCGGCTCGCGGATGGGCGGCCTCAAGCCGGGGCGGCGGGTGCGCGCCGACGTGCTGCTCAAGGGCCTGCTGATCTCCTCGTCCAACAATGCCGCGGTCGCGCTGGCGAGCGCCGGCGCGGGTTCTGAACGCGCGTGGGTCAAGCTCATGAACAGGCGCGCGAAGCTGCTCGGCCTGAGCTGCACGCACTTCGTCGACGCGCACGGCCTCGACCGGCGCAACCGCTCGTGCGCCACCGACCTCGCGACGCTGGCGATGCGCGCGATGAACGAGCCACGGATCGTCGAGATCGCCCGCAAGCGCTACGCCCGCGTCTGGCCGGGCTCGGGCAGGAAGCTCACGCTGCACACCACCAACCACCTGCTGCGCGACAGGTACCCGGGCGCGGTCGGCCTGAAGACCGGCTTCACGAACACCGCCGGCTTCTGCCTCGTCGCGATCGTCAAGCGCGGCGAGCGCCGGATCGGGATCGTCGTGCTCGGCTCCCGGGATTCGTTCGGCGACGCGCGGCGGGTCGCCCGCGAGGCCGCGCGGATGGGGGTGCTGCCGCCGGCGATGTGAGCGGGGTGCGCTGGCGCGTCGGGTGGGGCGTGCGCTGAGTGCGTGCGTGGTCGGCGGAGGAACTGCATCTTTGAGGGGATGGGTCGACCGCAGCGCGGGGATGGAGCGTCGCGCTGGTGTGGCGTGCGCGCATGGAGATTCGACCACCGCGGGTGCTCGCGGGCGGTCGTGGTCGATCTTCCACGCGGGTCATGGAGAATCGACACCCCGGCGGAATCGGGCGCCCCGCGTGTCGAAATTCCATGAACGAGCGCCGAATCGATCGTCGCGTGGCGTCCACTCGGCCCTGCTGCACGCTCTTGATGCACAGGCGCCGACCCTGCCGCCGGCGCCGATCGATACGGCGCTCCTTCACGCCTCGGCAGGAACTCCCGCCGAGGCAGACCCACCTTTCAATGATGCAGTTCCTCCGCCGACCACGCCGCCACCCTGCATCGACCACCCCCGCGCCGCGTGACGAACCAGTTGCCCGCGCGTAGTGTCCGCATGAGCCCAACAGGGAGGGACGTCATGCCCGCCGTACGGATACCAGCAGCCGCGCTCGCCATGCTCCTCACGGCGGCCCTGCTCGCGTCGCCCGCCGCCGCGCCCGCCGCCGCCAAGCGCGTCAAGCCGTCCGCGCTGCCCGCCTTCGCCTCCTGCACGTCGCTGCTGCGCTACGCGCGCCGCAACGCGCGCCAGACGGGCGGGCGCACCGGCGTGCCGACGCGCGCCGGCGTCGTCATGCCGCAGGTGCTGAGCGGACCGGTCCAGACCGACGCCGCGCTCCCGGCCGGCGCGCCGAACGCCGCGGCTCCCGCGCCGTCGGCCGCGGAGGCCAAGAACAGCGCCCCCGACTTCTCTTCGACGAACGTGCAGGAGGCCGGCGTCGACGAGCCGGACATCGTCAAGACCGACGGCCGCACCGTCTACGCGATCGCCGACGGCAGGCTGCACGCGCTCGACGTCACCGGCGCCGTGCCGCGCCTGATCGCGACACTGAAGCTCGACGGCTCCTACGGCCATCAACTGCTGCTGCGCGGCGACCGCCTGCTCGTCATGAGCAGCGCCTTCGGCGGCGGCCAGTTCGCCGCCGACGTCATCGCCTCCGCCGCGCAGGTCGTGCTCAGCGAGGTCGACGTCAGCGAACCGGCCGCGATGAAGGTCCTGCGCACGATGACGACGGAGGGCGCGCTCGTCGACGCGCGGCTCACCGGCGGGACGGCGCGCATCGTCGTCGGCGCCTCGCCGGACTACATCCGGCCGGCCCGGATCGCCCGCGCGCCGGTGGCCGACTTCGTCCCGCGCACGGTCCTGAAGAGCAACGTCTCGGGGCGCACGTTCCGGCGCTCGGTGGTCGCCTGCGACGACGTCCGCCACCCGCGCAGCTTCTCCGGCCTGGACCTGCTGACGGTGCTCACCGTCGACCTCGACAAGGGGCTGTTCAACGTCGACCGCGACGCGATCATGGCCGGCGCGCAGACCGTCTACGCCTCGACGACCGGCCTCTACATCGCCTCCCAGCGCTACGTCGCCGCGCTCGAGAACGGGCGCGCCGTGCCGCAGCGAAACCGCACCGAGATCCACCGCTTCGAGGCCTCCAAGCCGGGCCAGACGAGCTACGCCTCGTCGGGCAGCGTCGCCGGCTTCGTCCTGAACCAGTACTCGCTGTCGGAGTTCGACGGCGCGCTGCGCGTCGCCTCGACCGAGCAGCCGGCGTGGTTCGACGGCCGCCTGGAGCGCGACAGCGAGTCGTTCGTGACCGTGCTCGCCGAGCGCGGCTCGCAGCTCGCGCCGCTCGGCCGGGCCGAGGGGCTGGGCAAAGGCGAGCGCATCTATGCCGTGCGCTTCGCGGGCGACAAGGGCTACGTCGTGACGTTCCGCCAGGTCGATCCGCTCTACACGCTCGATCTGTCCAGGAAGACCGATCCGCGCGTCGTCGGCGAGCTGAAGATCCTCGGCTACTCGGCCTACCTGCACCCGATCTCCGAGGACCTGCTGCTCGGCGTCGGCCAGGACGCGACCGCGGAGGGCCGCACGCAGGGCACGCAGCTGTCGCTGTTCGACGTCGCTGACCCGCGGCGCCCGGCGCGCCGGGCGCAGGCCTCGCTCGGCGCCAACGCGTCGTCGACGGCGGAGTACGACCCACATGCGTTCCTGTTCTGGAAGCCGTCGAGCCTCGCGGTCATCCCGCTGGGCTCCTACGGGGGAGCGGGGCAGGAATTCGAGGGCGCGGTCGGCTTCTCGATCGGCGCGGCGAGCATCGCCGAGCGCGGGCGCATCACCCATCCGGCCGGGGGCGAGGCGGGCACCACGTACAGGCCGCCGATCGGCCGCTCGTTCGTCATCGGCGAGAAGCTCTTCACGCTCTCCTACGCCGGGCTGGCCGCCAACCGCGTCGACAGCCTCGCCTCGCTGTCGTTCACCGCGTTCCCGAAGTGATCACGCCGTCAGGCGCCCGCGCGGCACGCACAGCGCGTGCACGTTGACCCACGCCTCCTCGACGGGCTCGGGCCCGTCGAGGTTGAGCACGTCGTAGCCGGCTTCGTGCATCGCCGCGCAGAACTCGCGGTTGCGGCCGTGCATCTCGCAGACGACGACGGGCTGCGCCTCGTCGAGCACGCGCCGCATACCCGCGACGACCTCGAGCTCGGCACCCTCGACGTCGATCTTCACGAGCGCCGGCGCCGGCGCGTCGAGGTCGTCCAGCGCGCTCCCCGCGACGACGACGCTCTCGGTCTGCAGCTCGTGCTCGCCGACCGACGCCAGGCGCGTCCACAGCGTGTCGTCGACGACGTTGAGCTCGACGTCGCCCGAGTGGTCGGTGGCGGCGACCTCGCGGACCTCGATCCAGCCGAGGTCGTTGCGCGCGGCGTTGGCGCGGATCGCGGCGGCGCAGCCGGCCTGCGGCTCGACGGCGATGACCCGGCCGGTCGGCCCCACCATGCGGGCGGCGACGAGGCTCAGCGCGCCGATGTTCGCGCCGACGTCCCAGACGACGTCGCCGGCGCCGACGCTGCGCCGCAGCGCCTCCTGGACCTGCAGCTCGTGCGTGCCGGTGAGCACGGCGTAGGCCTGCGCGCCCCACGGCGCGAACGACGCGCCGCCCAGATGCATCCCGCTGCCGATCCCGCCCAGGACGTTCAGCTCGCCGCGTAGCAGCACCCGCTCCAGCGGCGCCAGCCAGCCGCGGCGGTGCCATGCGTAGAGCCGCTCGTGGCTGACCACGCGCATCAGCAGCCAGACGAGCCGCGTCCTCAAGGCGGTCACGATCGATCACCGTACCCGCATCGAGCGCGAACTTCTCGCGCGCAGCTCGTAAGACCGTCGGGTCGACGCGCGACTATGCGGGAGTGCCGCTGAAGCTCGTCACCGGTCCCGCGAACGCGGAGAAGGCGAAGGCCGTCCTCGACGGCTACCGCGCCGCGCTCAAGCGCGGCGCCGAGCCGATCCTCGTCGTGCCGCGCCTGGAGGACGTCGAGCGCTACCGCGCCGAGCTCGCGGCCGCGGGCGTCGTGTTCGGCGCCGACGTCGTGCGCTTCGCCTGGCTGATCGAGGAGTGCGCCCGCCGCGGCGGGGTGCGCGGCCGCCCGCTGAGCACGCTCGCCCGCGAGCGCGTCGCGGCGAGCGCGGTGAAGGCCGCCAAGCTTGAGTCCCTCGCCCGTTCGGCGCGGACGCGCGGGTTCGTGCTCGAGTTGCTGCGCCTCATCGACGAGCTCGAGGCGCTGCGCGTCACGCCGCAGCGCCTGACGCAGGCGTTGCGCGCCTGGGCGGCGGGCGACCCCGGCCGCCTGCGCTACGCCGACGAGGTGAGCGGGCTGTACGCGGGCTACCGCCGCGCGCTCGACCGCCTCGGCCGCCGCGACGCGCGCCTCTACGAGGCAGCGGCGCTCGACGCCCTGCGCGAGCAGCCCGCCGCCTGGGGCGACACGCCCGTGTTCTTCTACGGCTTCGACGACCTGCAGCCGCTGCAGCGCGACGCCGTCGACACGCTCGCCCGAACGGGCGCACAGGTCACCTTGTCGCTCTCCTACGAGCGCGGCCGGATGGCCTTCGCCGGCCGTGCGACGACGTTCGCCGAGCTGTGCACAGACGATGTCGAGCACGTCGCGCTCAAGCCGCGCGCCGAGCACTACGCGCCGCAGTCACGCGGGCCGCTGCACCATCTCGAGCGCGGCCTCTTCGAGCTCGACGAGACACAGCTCTTCGATCCCGACCCGGTCGACCCCGGCGACGCCGTGACGCTGCTGCAGGGCGGCGGCGAGCGCGCCGAGCTCGAGCTCGTCGCGGCCGAGGCGGCGCGGCTGATCGGCGACGAGGGCGTGGCGCCGGAGGAGATCGCGGTCGTGCTGCGCGCGCCCGGCGAGCACGCCGCGCTGCTGACCGAGATCTTCGGCGCCTACGGCGTGCAGCTCGCGCTCGAGCGCACGGTCGCACTCGGCCACACGCCGCTGGGGCGCGGCCTCGTCGGCCTCGCGCGCTGCGCGCTGCCCGGCGGCGGCGCCGAGGACCTGATCGCCTACCTGCGCACGCCCGGACTGCTGCAGCACCCCGAGCTCGCCGATCGCCTCGAGACGCGCGCGCGCCAGGAGGGCGCGCGCAGCGCCGACGCCGTCCGCGCGCTGTGGCAGGAGGAGCACTGGCGCCTGGATGCGATCGACCGCGTGCGCGCCGCGCAGGCGCGCGGCGGAGCCGAGCTCGCCGAGCGCCTCGCGGCCGAGCTGCAGCTCTTGATCACCGCCCCACGGCGGCGCGCCGCGCAGGTGCTGAGCGGCGCCGAGGCGCAGGACGTCGCCGTCCTGAAGGCCGGCCGGCGAGCGCTCGACCAGCTCGCGAAGCTCGCGCGCGCCGATCGCGCGCTGGCGGCCGAGCCCGACGAGCTCGCCGCGCTCCTGCACGACCTGGAGGTCCACGTCGGCGCCCGGCCGGCGCCCGGCCGCGTCACCGTCGCCGAGCCGCTGTCGCTGCGCGCCCGCCGCGTGCGGATCCTCTTCGCCTGCGGCCTGCAGGAGGGGATCTTCCCCGCGGCGCCGCGCACCGAGCCGTTCTTCGCCGACACCGAGCGCGAGCAGATCGCCGCCGCGTCGGGCCTGCGCCTGCGCCGCCGCGACGACCTCGGTGCCGAGCGCTACCTCTTCTACGCGACGATCTCACGGCCCGAGGAGCGCCTCTACCTCTCGTGGCACGAGGCCGGCGACGACGGCGAGCCGGCGGTGCGCTCGTTCTTCGTCTCGGACGTCTGCGACCTCTTCGGGCCGCAGCTCGAGCAGCACCGGCGGACGCGCTCGCTGGGCCAGGTCGGCTGGCCTGACGGCGCGGCGCCGAGCGAGCGCGAGCGGCGGCGCGGCGCGGCGGCGAGCGGGCCGCGGCGGCGCGAGGCGCCGATCGCCCCGCTGCGCGACGAGACGCTCGTCGCGCGGATGCGCGACCGCCCCGCGTGGTCGGCGTCGGGGATCGAGCTGTGGGCGAGCTGCCCGGTGAAGTGGTTCGTCGAGCGGATGCTCAAGCCCGAGGGGCTGACGCCCGATCCCGAGGCGATGCTGCGCGGCGCGCTGACGCACGCCGTCCTCGAGGCGGTCGTGCGGGGCCTGATCGAGGCGACCGGCGGCGGCCGCCTCGACGAGACGACGCTGCCCGCCGCGCGCGAGCTCGCCGTCACGGCGATCGACGGCTTCCAGGGCACCGAGCTGTACGTCATGTCGCGCGACCCCAGCCGCCAGCGCGCGATGGAGCACCGCCTGCGCTCCGACGTGCTGCGCTACCTCGACCACGCCGCCACCTCCGGCTCGGAGCTCGCCGCGAGCGCGCTCGAGGTCGTCTTCGGCGCCGGCGACATCGCGGCGCTCGAGCTCGGCGACGGGATCCGGCTGACCGGGCGCATCGACCGCGTCGACACCGGTCCCGGCGGCACGGCGCTCGTCTACGACTACAAGGGACGCATGTCCGTCGAGTCGGCCAACTGGCGCGCCAGGCGCAAGTACCAGGTCGCGCTCTACATGCTCGCGGCGCGCGACGTCCTGGGCCTGGACCCGATCGGGGGCCTGTATCAGCCGATCGGCGGGCGCGACCAGCGCGCCCGCGGCCTGCTGCGCGAGGACGCCGACCCGGGCCTGAAGGCCGTCCGGACCGACCGCCGCCCGCCAGCCGAGTTCGACGCGATCGTCGACGGCGTGGTCGAGGACGTCCTCGCGGTCCTCGCCGAGCTGCGCGCCGGCGCGCTGGCGCCCAAGCCGGACACCTGCTCCTACAACGACAAGGGCTGCATGTACCCGACGATCTGCCGCTGCGAGGGGGCCTGATGGCCGTGCAGACGCCGCTCTTGGGGCCCGGCGGCCGCCCGTTCACCGCGGAGCAGTCCGCAGCGGTCCGGCGCCGCGAGGGCTCGCTGCTGCTCGAGGCCAACGCCGGCAGCGGCAAGACGTCGGTGCTCGTCGAGCGCTTCGTGCGCTCGGTGCTCGAGGACGGCGTGCGCCCGGCGCGGATCCTCGCGATCACGTTCACCGAGCGCGCCGCCGGTGAGCTGCGCGCGCGGGTGCGCCAGCGCTTCGTCGAGCTCGGCCGCCGCGACGCGGCGCGCGAGACCGAGGCCGCCTGGGTCTCGACGATCCACGGCTTCTGCACGCGCGTGCTGCGCGCCCACGCGATCGCCGCCGGCCTCGATCCGGCGTTCACCGTCCTCGACGAGGCCGCGGCGCGCCCGCTGCTGGACCGCGCCTGGGAGGACGCGCTCGCGCGGCTGCTCGAGGGTCAGCACGCCGCGCAGGCGCTCGACCTCGTCGCCGCCTACGACGCCGACCGCCTGCGCACGGCGATCACGATCGCCCACGACGCGCTGCGCAGCGCCGGCCAGACGCGGCCGAGCCTGCCGCGCCCGCGAGGGCTCGCCGACCCGCACGCGCTGCGCGCGCCGCTGCAGACGGCCCGTGCCGCTGCGGCCGCCGAGCTGCACCTCGCCGGCGCCGGCAAGACCGTCACCACGGCACGCGAGCGCCTGCAGCGCTGCGGCGACCTGCTCGCCGCGACGCCGCCCGGCGAGCTCGCGCCCGAGCTGGGCGACCTGACGCTCGGGATGAACGCCAACGCGCTGAAGACGCCGGTCTGCGACGCGTACCGCGCGGCGCTGGCGGCCTATGCGTGCGCCTGTCGCGACGCCCGCGCCGCCGCCGCCGTGGCGCTGCTCGACGAGCTGCTCGGCGCCTATGCCGACGCCTACGCCGAGGCCAAGCGCGCCCGCGCGGCGCTGGACTTCGACGACCTCGAGCTGCATGCCCGCGACCTGCTCGAGCACGAGCCGGCGCTGCGCAGCTTGAACGCCGAGCGTTTCGACCGCGTCATGGTCGACGAGCTACAGGACTCAAATCCCCTGCAATTGGCCCTGTTCCGGGCGCTCGACCGCGACGACCTCTTCCTCGTCGGAGACGAGCAGCAGTCGATCTATGGCTTCCGTCACGCCGACGTCGACATCTTCCGCGCGCTGCGCGCGCAGTTCGCCGCCGGCGACCGCGTCGCGACGCTCGCGACGAACTTCCGCTCGCACGGCGCGATCCTCGACACGATCAACGCTGCCTTCGCGCCGCGCCTGGGGGAGCGCTTCGTCGCGCTGCAGGAGGGCCGCGACACCGAGCCCGTCGCGCAGCCGCTCGTCGAGCTGCTCGTCACCGACCAGGCCGGCTGGGAGGACGTCGACCTCGGCGTGGTGCGGCCGGGCGGCAAGGCCTGGCGCCAGGCCGAGGCGCGGCTGCTCGCGCAGCGCCTGCGCGAGCTGGTGGACGCCAAGCACCACCGTGCGGAGGACATCGTCGTGCTGTTGCGCGCGCTCGGCGACCTGCCCGTCTTCGAGCGCGCGCTCGAGGACCAGGGCCTGCTGACGATGTCGGTCGGGGGCCGCGGCTACTGGGGTCGCCAGGTCGTGCGCGACCTCTGCGCCTGGCTGGCGGCGCTCGCCAACCCGCGCGACGAGGTCGCGCTCTACGGCGTACTCGCCTCGCCGCTCGTCGGCCTGTCCTCCGACGCGCTCGCGCAGATCGCGCGCGCCGGCGGCAAGGGCAACGCCTGGCGCGCGATCTGCGACGACGGCGCGCTGCGCGAGCGCCTGACGCCCGACGACCGCGAGCGCCTCGACGTCGTCGCGACGCGCTTGGCCTCCGAGCGCGCGCTCGCCCCGCGGCTGGCGCTCGACGAGTTGCTGCGCCGCGTCGTCGACGCGACCGAGTACGACCTGCACGTCCTGTCGCTCGCCGGCGGCGAGCGGCGGCTGGCGAACGTCCACAAGCTCCTGCGCCTCGCCGCCTCCTTCGAGCGCGACCGCGGCCGCGACGTGCGCGGCCTCGCCGACCTCGCGAACGCCGAGCTCGAGGCGGAGGCGCGCGAGACCGATGCGCCCGTCGAGCTCGGCGACGTCAAGGCCATCCGGCTGATGTCGATCCATGCCGCCAAGGGCCTGGAGTTCGGAGTCGTCTGCGTCGCCGATCTCGGCCGCCAGCGCCCCGGCGACGGCGACGAGGACCTGCTCGTGCACGGCGACGACATCGGGCTGCGGCTCGTCGGCCTGGACGGCACGAGCAAGACGGCGCTCGCCTACGAGCGCCTGCGCGACCGCGCCCGCGAGCGCGCCGCCCGCGAGGAGGAGCGCGTCATGTACGTGGCGGCGACCCGTGCTCGGGAGCGGCTGATCGTCAGCGGCGGCGTGGCCGTCGACAACTGGCCCCAGGAGGGCCCGAAGTCGCCCCCGCTCGCCTGGCTCGGGCCGGCGCTGCTGGGCGGCGACCTGCGCGCCCTGCCGACGGACGACGATCCGCTGCAGGACGTCGAGATCGGCGCCGGCGCGCGCGTCCGCGTGGCGCTCAACAGGCCCGCCACCGTCGGCCGCGTGCTGCGCACGGAGTCGCTGGCGCCGGCGGGCGTGAGCCTCCCGATCGCGGCTGCACCCACGCCGCGCCTGTCCGGGCGCGAGCCCGCGGGCGCGCCCGAGCCGGTGCGCACGCTGTCCTACTCGCGCCTGTCGGCGTGGCGGCAGTGCGGCTATCGCTTCTACCTGCAGCGTGTGCTTGGCCTGCCCGACGAGCAGCCACCCGGCACCGCGGCGGGCGCGGCGCCCGCCGCGTCCGTCTTTGACCCGCGCACCCGCGGCTCGCTCGTCCATGCCCTGCTCGAGCACGACGACGCCGACCTCGCGCAGATCGCGGCGTCGTGGGGGATCGAGCTCAGCGAGCAGGAGCACGCCGACGTGCTGCGCCTCGCGGCCGCCTTCGCCGACTCGCCGCTGGCGCATCGGATCGCCCGCGCTCGCACGGTGCGTCGCGAGCACGGCTTCAGCGTCGCGCTCGGCGACACGCTGCTGACGGGGATCGTCGACGTGCTCGCGCACGAGCGCGGCGGCGCGCAGCTCGTCGTCGACTACAAGACCGACGTCCTGCACACCGAGACCGACGCCGCGGCCTACGTCGAGCAGCGCTACGGCATCCAGCAGCGCGTCTACGCGCTCGCCGCGCTGCGCGGCGGCGCCGCCCGCGTCGAGGTCGCCTACGCCTTCCTCGAGCGCCCGCGCGAGCCGGTCGCCGCGAGCTTCGAGGCCGCCGACGCCGACGGCCTCCAGGACGAGCTGCTGGCGCTCGCGGGCGGGCTGCTCGCCGGCGAATATCCGGTGACCGCGGCACCGCACCGAGAATTGTGTGAAACCTGCCCGGGCCGTCGCGCGCTGTGTTCCTACGACGAGGAGCGGACCCTGCGCCCGCGCGCCGATCTGCGCGAGGCTGACGCACGGTGAACGTCGTCGAGCAGCCGGCACCGACCGAGTCACGCTTCGTCGGCGCTCGCCGGGCTCGTCGTCGCCGTCTGGCCGGTGCGCGTGGCATGAGCGACCCGTATCCGTTCGATCCGCAGCCGCAGCCTGCTCGTCGCGCTCGGTACGGCGGCCGAGGGCGGCGGCGCTAGCTGCGTGTGACGGGCGGTGCGAGCACGTCGCGCCCGTAGTCCTCCCCCGCCGAGGGGTGGGAGCCGTCGACGCCGGCCGCCCGCTGCGCGTGCCCGCGGCGGTCGACGACGCTGTTCAGCTCGGCGCCGAAGAGGAAGGCGACGCTCGCGATGTACAGCCACAGCAGCAGGATCACCGCGCCGGCGAAGGCGCCGTAGGTGGCGCCGTACTTGCCGAAGTTCGCGACGTACAGCCCGAAGCCGATCGAGGCGACGATCCAGATCCCGACGCCGACGAGGCCGCCGGGGCTGACGATCCTCCGTCGCCGCGCGCCGATGTCGGGCGCGAGCGAGAACACGAGCCCGTAGATTCCGAGCACGGCGCCCACCGCGACGGCCCAGCGCGCAACGCGCCACACCGACGCGGCGGTGTCGCTGAGGCCGATCGTTCCGAACAGGTCACCGGCCAGGTCACCGCCGAGGAAGACCGACACGAGTGCGACGAGCGCGAGCAGGATGACGAGCACCGTGAAGCCGATGTCCGCGAGCTTGTGCTTGACGAATCCGCGCGACTCCTCGACGCCGTAGACCGCGTTGAGGGCCCGCCCCGCCGCGCCGAAGGCGCCCGACGCGCCGTACAGCGCGACCGCGATGCCGAGCACGAGGGCGCCGGAGACGGCGCCGCCGGTGGCGGTCACCGTCTTCGTCAGCAGCGCCTCGAGGGCGTCGGTCAGCTCCGCCGGCGCGCCGTTCTCCTGCGCGTACCGGACCGCGTCGGTGACGAGCGACTGGTCGCCGAGCAGACCCAGCAGCGAGACGCCGACGAGCAGCGCCGGGAACAGCGACATCATCATGTAGTACGTCAGCGCCGCCGCGCGATCGGCCATCTCGTCGGCTTGGAACTTCCCAAACGCGCGCTTGAGGACGGCGATCATGTTCTACGAGGTTCCCGCGGGGCGGGGCTGCCAACCCGACGCGGTGGCGCGACCACGCCGCGTCAGTCGGACCGGTTGGGGAGCAGCGCGTGACCTTCGGAGACGGCGTGGGCCAGCTCGAGCACGCGCCGGTTGGAGCTGCGCGCCCGCTGGCGCAGCAGCTCGAAGGCCTGGTGGTCGTCGACACCGTGGCGCTCCATCAGGATTCCCTTGGCGCGCTCGATCGTCCCGCGCCGCTCCAGCGCGTTCTCCAGCTGCGCGACCTGCTCGGTCAGGCGCATCCGCTCGCCGTGGCGCTTCGTCGCCAGCTCGATCGCGCCCTGCACCTCGTCCTCGAACTGCGGGCGGGCGAACGCGTCGATCCCGCGCTCGGCCGCGCCGCGAACGAACGAGGAGTCATGCGTACCCAGCAGGACGATGATCGCACCGCGCGCGTACTCGCAGATCTCCTCGATCAGGTCGAGCGCGTGGCCGTCGTCGTCGTGCACCACGACGACGGACAGGTCGGGGTCCTCGCTGGCGATCAGGTCGCCGGCCTGGCCGACCGTGACGGCGTGCGCGACGACCGTATGACCGAGGTCCGTGAGCAGGCCGTCGATCGACTTGAGCGTCTCCTCGTTCTCGTCCGCGGCGAGGATGCGCAGGCTCGTGGTGTTCGTGTCGTCGGCCATCGGAACGGCCCGGGTTACACCCGGGGCTTGGGTATCATGCCCTACGCGCAGCCGTGTCCCCGCTGCGCGCCGCAAGCGCCCCAGACCTCCGGCGCCCTCGACGTTGGTGTGCGGAGGTCTTCGTGGACGAGACATCGCTGTACCGGAACGGCGTCCTGTGGCGCTCATGAACGCCCCGCCCGCCACCTCCGGTAGCGGGCCCGAGCGCTCGCGCGAGGACCGCGTGCTCTTCATCCGCTATCACCGCGACGGCGACGCCCAGGCCCGCGACCAGCTCGTCGAGCGCTTCCTCCCGCTCGCGCGCCAGCTCGCCCGCCGCTACCAGCGCGCCAGCGAGCCCCTCGACGACCTCCTGCAGGTCGCGTCGCTGGGGCTCATCAAGGCGATCGACCGCTTCGATCCCGACCGCGAGATCGCGTTCTCGTCCTACGCCGTGCCGACGATCCTCGGCGAGATCAAGCGCTACTTCCGCGACCGCACCTGGGCGGTACGCGTGCCGCGCGACCTGCAGGAGCTGACGCTGAAGGTCGACCGCGCCGTCGGCGAGCTGTCGGATGCGCTGCGCCGCTCGCCGTCGGTGAAGGAGATCGGCGCCGCGGTCGGCGTCGACGAGGAGGAGGTGCTCGAGGCGCTGCAGGCCGGCGGCGCCTATCGTGCGGTCTCCTTCGATGCTCCGCGCGCCGGCCGCGACGACGACGTCGCGACGATCGCCGACTCGGTCGGCATCGACGAGGACGGATTCGACCGCGCCGAGGAGCGCGCCACGCTGCAATCGCTGATGTCGACCGTGACGCCGCGCGAGCGCGAAGTCCTGCGGATGCGCTTCGAGGAGGACATGACGCAGGCCGAGATCGGCGAGGTCATCAACGTCAGCCAGATGCAGGTGTCGCGCATCATCCGCCAGGCGATCGCGCGGCTGCGGGCCGCGGCCGACGCCCCGCCCCAGGCTGCGCCGGACTGACCCGGCGTTCACGCGGCCGCCGATCGGGGCATGCAGATGGCCGGATGACCGACGACGCGCGCACCCCCTCCCAGGACGAGGAGACCGAGACCGAGCGGCTCAACCGCGAGTTCGACCAGCTCCTCAACGAGCTGCGCGTGGCGATGCCCGGCGTGCAGGTGCTGTTCGCCTTCCTGCTCGCCGTCCCGTTCCAGCAGCGCTTCGGTCAGGTCACGGAGTTCCAGAAGACCGTCTACTTCGCGACGCTGCTGTTCTCGGCGACCGCGTCGGCGTTCTTCATCGCTCCGACGGCCTACCACCGGCTCATGTTCCGCGAGCACGAGAAGCCGATGCTGGTGCGGGTGTCGAGCAAGCTCGCCGTGCTCGGCCTGGTGTGCCTGGCGGTCGCGATGAACGGGGCGGTCCTGCTCGTCACCGATCTGCTGTTCGAGCAGTCGACGGTCACGATCACGGCCGTCGTGATGGCGACCGCGTACATCGGCCTGTGGTTCGGCCTCGGGGTCATCCGGCGCCTGACCAGGGACACGCCGGCGCGATGACGCCTCCGGCCGCGATCCTCGACATCGACGGGACGCTCGTCGACTCCAACTACCAGCATGCGCTGGCCTGGTACCGGGCGTTTGCACTGCACGGCATCACGCTCCCCGTCTGGCGCTGCCATCGCGCGATCGGCATGGGCGGCGACCAGCTCGTCGCGCACCTCGCCGGCGAGGGCGTGGACCGCGAGCAGGGCGACGCGATCCGCACCGTGGAGCATGCGCTCTTCACGCAGATGCTCCACGAGGTGCAGCCGTTCGCCGGCGCACGCGGGCTGATCGAGGACCTCAAGACGCGCGGCAGCACGGTCGTGATCGCCTCGTCGGCGAAGGCCGAGGACCTCCAGCACTACCTCGACCTGCTCGACGCGCGCGAGCTCGTCGACGGCTGGACGGACGCGAGCACCGTCGAGCGCACCAAGCCGGCGCCCGATCTCATCGCCGCCGCGCTCGAGATCGCCGGCGGCGGCCCGGGCGTGATGGTCGGCGACTCGACCTGGGACGTCGAGGCGGCCACGAAGCTCGAGCTGCCGACGCTCTGCGTGCGGACCGGCGGATTCGGGGCCGACGAGCTGCTCGAGGCCGGCGCCGAGGCGGTCTTCGCGTCGATCGCCGAGCTGCGCGAGCGCTTGGACGAGACCCCCTTCGGGTAACCGCGACCAATGATCCTGACCCTCGCACGGACCGTGCCCGCGCTCGAGGTGCCCCAGCCCGTCGAGCCGCCGACGCCGATCGTCCCGCAGACCCCGAGCGTGCCCGTCAATCCTGATCCGGTGCCGACGCCGTCGCCCGATCCGCCGAGCGTGCCCGAGCCCGACGCCCCGCGCGACGTGCCGATCGAGCCGCCCGCGCCGCCGCAGACCGCCTGACCCGTCGGCGGTGGTGCAACGCACCGTGCGAAGCGCAGGATTGTGAGCGCCCGAGGGGTACTCTGCGTTCATGGCCAGGTCGATTTGGAGCGGTGCGATCTCCTTCGGGCTCGTGACCGTCCCCGTGAAGATGTACTCGGCGGTGTCGCGCAAGTCCGTGCGCTTCCACCAGCTCAACAAGGAGACGGGGGTGCGCATCCAGCAGAAGCGTGTCGACCCGACGACCGGTGACGAGGTCCGCTACGAGGACATCGTCAAGGGCTACGAGCTGACGCCCGACCACTACGTGATCATCGAGCCCGGCGAGCTGGACGCGCTCGATCCCAAGAAGACGAAGTCGATCGAGATCGAGGACTTCGTCGCGCTCGACGAGATCGACCCGATCTACTTCGACCATCCGTACTACCTCGCGCCCGGCCCGGGCGGCTCCAAGCCCTACCGGCTGCTGCTCGAGGCGATGCGCGAGACCGGCCGCGTCGCGATCGCCAACGTCGTCATCCGCTCCAAGCAGCAGCTCGTCGCCGTGCGCCCGATGGGGGAGAACGTGCTCGCGATGTCGACGATGGTCTATCCCGACGAGGTCGTCGACTCGTCCTCGATCGACGAGCTCGGCGCCGTCGAGGAGGTCGAGGTCAACTCCCGCGAGCTCGACATCGCCAAGCAGCTCGTCGACTCGCTCGCCGGCACCTTCGACGCCGACAAGTACCGCGACACGTACCGCGACGAGGTCCTCGCGCTCGTCGAGCGCAAGGCCGAGGGCAAGGAGATCGCCGTCCAGCCGGCGGCCGACGAGGACGACGCCGAGGTCCCCGACCTGATGTCGGCCCTGAAGGCCAGCCTCGACGCGGTCAAGGCGCGCGAGGACAACGGCGGCGGCGCGGCCAAGAAGGCCCCCGCCAAGAAGTCGGCGGCGAAGAAGCCGGCCGCGAAGAAGACCGCGGCCAAGCGTTAGCCGCGGTCGCGGCGCCGGGTACCACCACCGGCGCCGATGGCCACCGCCGCCGCCACCCACACCACGTCGCGGCGCCTGCGCCGCTCGGACCCGAGCGCTCCCGGGTACGCGCGGCGGCGCTGCGGCAGGGGCTTCATCTACCTCGACGAGGAGGGCGAGCGGATCACGGACACCGAGATCGTCGCGCGGATCGTGGCGCTCGTGATCCCGCCGGCCTGGCAGGACGTCTGGATCTCGCCCGACCCGTTCGGCCACATCCAGGCCACCGGGATCGACGCCCGCGGGCGCAAGCAGTACCTGTACCACCCGCGCTGGCGCGAGCGCCGCGATCAGGAGAAGTTCGACGACATGGTCGCCTTCGCGCGCTCGCTGCCGGCGCTGCGATCGGTCGTCGACCACGACATCGCGCTCGGTGACATGTCGCGCGAGCAGGTGCTCGCCTGCGCCGCCCGGCTGCTGGACCGCGGCTTCTTCCGGATCGGCACGGAGCAGTACACGGTCAGCAACGAGACCTACGGCCTGGCGACGATGCTCAAGCGCCACGCGACGCTCGACGGCGAGACGATCCGCTTCGACTACGTCGCCAAGGAGAGCAAGCGCCGGCTGCAGGCGATCATCGATCCCGAGGTCGCCCTCGTCATCGGCACGCTCAAGCGCCGCCGCGGCGGCGGCGAGGAGCTCTTGGCCTACAAGCGCGGCGGGCGCTGGTGCGACGTGCGCTCACCGGACATCAACGCCTACCTCAAGGCCGCCACCACGCAGGACGTCTCAGCCAAGGACTTCCGCACCTGGGGCGCGACCGTCCTGGCCGCCGTCGGGCTGGCGGTGACCCAGCCGAAGAAGCTCAGACCGTCGGCGCGCAAGCGCGCGATCGTGCGTGCGATCAAGGAGGTCGCGTTCTACCTCGGCAACACCCCGGCCGTCGCGCGCAACTCCTACATCGACCCGCGCGTGTTCGACCGCTACCGCGACGGCGAGACGATCGCGCTGGAGCCGATCGGCGCGGTGCCCGACGCGACGGCGATCCAGGGTCCGGTCGAGGAGGCGGTGCTGGATCTGCTCGAGCATTAGGCTTGCAGGCAGCGTGTTGTTGCCAGGCGCCGAATCAGCTTCTGGGGATGGATCGTCTCGGTGTCCCCGGACCCTGGGCTCGTGCTCTGGACGCTGTTCGTGTTCGTCGTCGCGGCGCTGCTGCTCTACGTGCTGGTGCGGTTGGCGATCCGTCTGCGCCGCCGGGCGAAGAAGCGCTGAGGATCCAGGCTGAGCGCGCTCAGCCCGCCGCGTCGCGCGCGGGATCGACGGCGTCGACCGCCTCGTCGCGCGTCGGCACGATCGTGAAGATCTGATCCAGGCCGGTGATCTCGAACGTCTTGGCGATGTTGTCGTCGACGTTGACGATCGCCAGCGCGCCGTCGCGCGAGCGCAGCCGCTTGACGGCGCCGATCAGCACGCCCAGAGCGGTCGAGTCCAGGAACGTCGTGTCCGTGAGGTCGACGATGATCCGGATCCGGCCACCCTCGATCGCCTCGGCCAGCACCTGCTTGAGCTCGGGGGCCGTGAACAGGTCGATTTCGCCGCGCACCGCCAGCACGTGACGCTCGTCGTCGATCGGGTGCTCGGTGATCGCGAACTCAGGTGACATCGCTCTCCATCCTGTCGGTCGTTGACGGGCGTTGCGCGTCGAATTCCAATCGGATCAGCAGGTACTCGTCGTCGCCGCCGTCGCCCTGCCGGAGCTCGAGTTCATCGGCGACCCGCTCGAGGACGTTGCCCACGCCGGGCAGCGCTGCCGAGGCGATCAATCCGTCGGCTCCGCCGTCGCGCAGCGGGCCGACGTGCAGCTCCACGGAGCCCAGGCGCGCGACGACCTGCGCCCGGATGCGGCCGTCGCCGCTGAAGGACCCGGCCTTGGCCGCGACGGCATCGGCGACGAGCAGCGCGTCGTCGAGCCGGTCGATCGGGCAGTCGGCGCGCGCGGCGAGCATGCCGACGACGCGACCGAGCACCGGGGCGCTGAGCGGTCCGCTCGCGAGACCCACCCAGGCCGTGTTGAAGACCGGCTCCCGGTCGGCGATCACTGCGGGTCACGATCGTCGTCGAGCCGGAACGTCATCCGCACCTCGGTGTGGTCGCCGCGGTCCCTGCCGAGCTCGAGCGACTCGGCCAGCGTCGCGATCAGCGGCAGGCCGAGGCCGAGGCCGGGGGAGTCCGGCCGCGGGACGATGCCGCGACCGTTGTCGCGGATGACCACCGTCAGGCGCCGGTCGTCGATGCTCGCATCGACCTCGAGATCGCCGTCCTCGCCGTCCTCGTAGGCGTGGATCACGACGTTCGTGCACGCTTCGGTGACGGCGAGCTTGATGTCGGCGAGCGTCTGCTCGTCGACGCTCAGCGCTTCGGCGAACCCGCCGAAGGCATGCCGGACGACCGCGACGTTCTCGGCGCGTGCCGGCAGCTTGAGCTCAAGATCGGGCGTGGCGGTCACCCCTTCGGATGTCGACGGGACGGCTCCGTCCGAGCCGTCACCGGCCATGGTGCCCGTGCTGATCGCGTTTCACTCTCGTCCCGACTCGCGAAGTGGCCAAGTGCAATGGATCGGGCTGCGATCCGCCGGGGAGGATAGACCCCGGGCGCGCTCGACGAGGTCCAGGTGAGGCTGCTGGGATCGGCGGACAGGCCGAACTCAGCGCTGCGGGTCCAGCGCGTCGGCGAGCTCGTGGCCCGTCGTGGCGCTCCCGAGGGCCGCCAGGAGCACCATCCGAGCAGCCTGCGGCGAGAGTCCGGCGGCCGGCAGCGCGCCGCTGCAGCGCAGGTCGCCCTCGGCGCCCTCGAAGCCGTAGGTCTCGTGCAGCAGCACGCCGCGCTCGGGGCGGACGGTCAGCGCGACGGGCAGCGCGTCCGCCGCCTCGCGCAGCGCCGCGAGCACGGGCGGTGAGACGTGGCCTGCGCCGAGCGCGACGAACACGATCGCGTCGGCGCCGCCGCGGACGGCCGCGCGCAGTGCGGCGCCGTCGTCGCCGAGGTGGGTCGGGACGATCAGCACGCGCGCGTCGAGCCTGTCGGGCGTGGGCAGCGGCTGCGCGGGGCGCACGGGGCGGGCGGCGATCCGCACGCGGCCCTCGGCGACGCTGCCCAGCGGGCCGGTCGCCGGTGAGCCGAACGCGGCCGGGCTGATCGAGGAGACCTTGCGCACGGCGCGCGCAGCGTGCAACTCGCCCGCGAACGCGACGAGCACGCCGAGGCCGTCGGTCGGCGGCGCGCCGGCGGCCGCGACGGCGTCGAGCAGGTTCGCCGGCCCGTCCGCGCCGGGCGCGCTCGCCGGGCGGATCGCGCCCGTCAGGACGATCGGCTCGGAGCGGCCGTGCAGGGCGTCGATCAGGACCGCGGTCTCCTCGAGCGTGTCGGTTCCGTGCGTGACGACGACGCCGCGGCCCTGGGCGGTCTCGGCGAGCGCGGCGAGCGCGATCGCCAGGACGTCGTCGGCGCCGAGGTGGGCACCGGGGAGGCTCGTGAGCGAGCGAGCGTTCAGGCCGGCGACCTGCGCCAGGGCGGGGACCGCCCCCAGCAGGGCGTCCGCGTCGAGCGCGGGCGTCGCGCGCACGCCGGACATCGCGATCGTGCCGCCCGTCGAGAGCACCGTGACGGGTCGCAGGGCAGGGGGCACGCAGGGCGAGTCTTTCATCTCAGGCGGCGCGGATCGCGTCCGTGCCGGGAAGAACTGCATCGATGAGGGTGAGCGGTCATGGTGGCGGCCGTCGCGCCAGGGCCCGTCGAGGCGGGGTGCTGTCGCGAACCTGTTCCATGCGAACACATTCGCGACATGGCTTGGGTTGGGCCCTCCGGTTCGCGTTGTCGATGGTTGGTGCTCGATGGCGATGGAACGCCGCCGATGCGCCGGCGCGGAGCCCCCGCTCGGCCCCGCGCCACGCCAACCCATCCTCTGAAAGCCGACCGTTCTGGCCGCTCTCGGACGAACACGACGCCACGCTCCACCGGGAGAAGCGCAGAGAGATTCGGCGCGATCCCGCTGCTACCCTTGTGGCGCCGCCTCACAGTGCCGGCGTACCGCCTTGGAGGCACTCATATGAGCATGAACACCCCGCCCCCGCAGGCCGCTGGCCTCTACGACCCACGCTACGAGCACGATGCGTGTGGCGTCGCGCTCGTCGCGCGCCTGGACAACGTGCCCTCGCACGAGGTCGTCGACATGGGCCTGCGGGCGGTCGAGAACCTCGAGCACCGCGGTGCCACCGGCGCCGACCCGCGCACCGGCGACGGTGCCGGGATGCTGCTGCAGATGCCCGACGCGTTCTTCCGCGCGGTCGTCGACTTCGAGCTTCCGCCGCGCGGTCGCTACGGCGTCGCCGTGTGCTTCCTGCCGACCGACGACGGGCGCCGGGCCAAGCTCGAGGCGCTGCTCGAGCTCAACGTCCGCGTCGAGGGTCAGCGCGTGCTCGGCTGGCGCGACATCCCGGTCGACCTCGACCACGTCGGCAGGACCGCCGGCGAGACGCGCCCGGTCATGCGCCAGCTGATCGTCGAGGCCGGCGCCGGCTTCGACAACGACCAGGACGCCTTCGAGCGCAAGCTCTACGTGATCCGCCGCATCTGCGAGCTCGCCGCCGGCCCGGATCTCTACGTCGCCTCGTTCTCCTCGCGCACGATCGTCTACAAGGGGATGCTGATCCCCGACCAGGTGCGCGGCTTCTTCCCCGACCTGAGCCACCCGAAGATGGCCAGCGCGATGGCGCTCGTGCACTCGCGCTTCTCGACGAACACGTTCCCGAGCTGGCCGCTCGCGCACCCCTACCGCGTGATCGCCCACAACGGCGAGATCAACACGCTGATGGGCAACGTCAACTGGATGCGCGCCCGCGAATCGCAGCTGTCCTCCGCGCTGTTCGGCCTCGACCTCCAGAAGATCATGCCGATCGTCGCGCCCGGCAACTCCGACACGGCGACCTTCGACAACGTCCTCGAGCTGCTGATGCTGGCCGGTCGCAGCCTGCCGCACGCGGTGATGATGATGATCCCCGAGGCCTACGCCGGCAGGGAGGACCTGCCCGACGAGCTGAAGGGCTTCTACGCCTTCCACTCCTGCCTGATGGAGCCGTGGGACGGTCCCGCCGCGGTCGCCTTCACCAACGGCTCGATCGTCGGCGCGACGCTGGACCGCAACGGCCTGCGCCCGGGTCGCTGGGTCGAGACGCACGACGGCCTCGTCGTGCTCGGCTCCGAGGCCGGCCTGCTGCCGATCAAGACCGCCGAGGTCAAGCGCCTGGGCCGCCTCGCGCCCGGCAAGCTGTTCCTCGTCGACCTCGAGCGTCACCGCATCGTCGAGGACGAGGAGATCAAGCAGGAGGTCGCCACGCGGCGGCCCTACGGCGAGTGGTACGACAGCAACACCGTCCACTTCGACGACCTCGCCGAGGCGCACGTCACGATGACCGGCCAGCAGCCGACCGATCTGCGCCAGCTCGCCTTCGGCTACACGCAGGAGGACCTGCGCGTGCTGATCGCCCCGATGGCCGCGACCGGCGCCGAGCCGATCGGCTCGATGGGCAACGACAACGCGCTCGCCGTGCTGAGCGACCGCCGCCCGCCGCTGTTCTCGTACTTCAAGCAGCTCTTCGCGCAGGTCACGAACCCGCCGATCGACCCGATCCGCGAGTCGATCGTCATGTCGCTGGCGACCGGCATCGGCGGCGAGAAGAACCTCCTCGCCGAGACGCCCGAGCACGCCCACAAGCTCATCCTCGACCAGCCGATCCTGCGCAACCACGAGCTCGAGACGCTGCGCATGGTCCACGACGAGATCTTCCGTGCCTTCACGCTCGACATCACGTGGCCGATCGCCGACGGGCCCGACGCGATGAGGGCCGGGCTGGCGAAGCTCTGCGACGACGCCCACGACGCCGTCGCCGCCGGCGCCAGCGTGCTGATCCTCTCCGACCGCCAGGTCGGCCCGCGCCGCGCGGCGATCCCGTCGCTGCTCGCCGTCGCCGCCGTCCACGAGCATCTCGTGCGCGAGGGCACGCGCCTGCAGACCGGCCTCGTGCTCGAGTCCGGCGAGCCGCGCGAGGTCCACCACATGGCGACGCTGATCGGCTACGGCTGCGAGGCGATCAACCCCTACCTGCTGCTCGACACCGTCGACGTGATGGTCGCCGAAGGGCGCATCCCGAAGGTCGACGACGCCGACGCGGCCGAGCGCAACATCGTCAAGGCGATCGGCAAGGGCCTGCTCAAGACGATCTCCAAGATGGGGATCTCGACGACGCAGTCCTACTGCGGCGCGCAGATCTTCGAGGCCGTCGGCCTCGAGAAGGGCCTGATCGACCGCCACTTCACCGGCACCGCGTCGCGGATCGGCGGCATCGGCATCGACGTCCTCGCCCGCGAGACGCTCGACCGCCATTCCGAGGCCTACCCCGCCGACCACGAGCGCCTGCTGCCCGTCGGCGGCATCTACGCCTGGCGCCGCGACGGCGAGCACCACATGTGGAACCCGGAGACGATCGCGCTGCTGCAGCACGCGGTCCGCTCCGATGACGACGATCCCACCCACCCCAAGGCCCAGTCCAAGTACGACGAGTACTCCGCGCTCGTCAACGACGACGCCTCGCGCAAGGCGACGCTGCGCGGCCTGATGAAGTTCAGGACGCAGGGCGTCGAGCCGATCGACATCGACGAGGTCGAGGCAGCCAAGGAGATCGTCAAGCGCTTCGCCACCGGCGCGATGTCGCTGGGCTCGATCTCGCGCGAGTCGCACGAGACGCTCGCGATCGCGATGAACCGCCTCGGCGGCAAGTCCAACACCGGCGAGGGCGGCGAGGATCCGGTCCGCTTCACCCCCGACGACAACGGCGACCTGCGCCGCTCGGCGATCAAGCAGGTCGCCTCCGGTCGCTTCGGCGTGACGATCCACTACCTCGTCAACTCCGACCAGCTGCAGATCAAGATGGCCCAGGGCGCCAAGCCCGGCGAGGGCGGCCAGCTGCCCGGCCACAAGGTCGACGCCTACATCGGCGGCGTGCGCCACACGACCCCCGGCGTGGGCCTGATCTCGCCGCCGCCGCACCACGACATCTACTCGATCGAGGACCTCAAGCAGCTCATCTACGACCTGCGCTGCGCCAACCCGAGCGCGCACGTCTCGGTGAAGCTCGTCTCCGAGGTCGGCGTCGGCACCGTCGCAGCGGGCGTCGCGAAGGCCAACGCCGACCACGTCCTGATCGCCGGCCACGACGGCGGCACGGGCGCCTCGCCGTTGAGCTCGATCCAGGCGGCCGGCGTGCCGTGGGAGATCGGCCTCGCCGAGACCCAGCAGACGCTGCTGCGCAACGACCTGCGCTCGCGCATCATCGTCCAGACCGACGGCCAGCTGAAGACGGGTCGCGACGTCGTCATCGCCGCGATGCTCGGCGCCGACGAGATGGGCTTCTCGACCGCCCCGCTGATCGCGGCGGGCTGCATCATGATGCGCGCCTGCCACCTCAACACGTGCCCGGTCGGGATCGCGACGCAGGACCCCGAGCTGCGCAAGCGCTTCACGGGCACGCCCGAGCACGTCGTGAACTTCTTCTTCTTCGTCGCCGAGGAGGTCCGCGCGATCATGGCCTCGCTGGGCATCAAGACGATGGACGACCTCATCGGCCGCTCGGACCTGCTCGTGCAGGACGAGGCGATCGAGCACTGGAAGGCGCGCGGCGTCGACCTCTCCAACGTCCTCGCGATGCCCGACCTGCCCGAGGGCGCGCCGCTGCGGCGCGTGCGCTCGCAGGAGCCGGTCCTCGACGACGCGCTGGACTGGGATCTCGTCGACGCCTCCGCGGCCGCGCTGAACGACGGCACGCCCGTCTCGATCGAGCGCCCGATCCGCAACGTCAACCGCTGCGTCGGCGGCATCCTCTCCAGCCACATCGCCAAGCGCCACGGCGCCGAGGGCCTGCCCGCGGGCTCCATCAGCGTGCGCTTCGACGGCTCCGCGGGGCAGTCGTTCGGCGGCTGGCTTGCTCCGGGCGTCGAGTTCGAGCTGCACGGCGACGCCAACGACTACACCGGCAAGGGCCTGTCCGGCGGGACGGTCGCGATCATGCCGCCCGACGGCGCGACCTACCGCGCCGAGGAGAACGTCATCATCGGCAACACCGTCCTGTACGGCGCGACGAACGGCAAGCTGTTCGCGCGCGGCATGGCCGGCGAGCGCTTCGGCGTGCGCAACTCGGGCGCGAGCGCCGTCATCGAGGGCGTCGGCGACCACGGCTGCGAGTACATGACCGGCGGACGCGTCGTCGTCCTCGGCCAGACCGGGCGCAACTTCGCCGCCGGCATGAGCGGCGGCCTGGCGTTCGTGCTCGACGAGGACGGCGCCTTCCCCGGACGCGTCAACCCGGAGATGCGCGACCAGCTCGAGGAGCTCGACGAGGGCGACGCGATCGAGGTCCGTGCGCTGATCGCCGAGCACGTCGAGCGCACGGACTCGCCGGTCGGGCGGCGCGTGCTCGACGAGTGGGACGACCTGCTCCCACACTTCGTGAAGATCTACCCGACCGACTACAAGCGCGTGCTCGCCGAGCGCGCCGCGGCCGAGGCGGCCGCGTCCAACGGCTCGCCCGCCCACGCGGCGGCAAAGAAGGTCGGCTGACCATGGGTGAAATCGGAGCCTTCCTGAAGATCGAGCGCGTCGGTGTTCCCTATCGCGATCCCGCGGAGCGGGCCAGGGACTACGAGGAGTTCCTCATCCGCCGCTCCGACGAGGAGCTCGGCGCGCAGGGCGCGCGCTGCATGGAGTGCGGCGTGCCGTTCTGCCACAACGGCTGCCCGCTCGGGAACCTGATCCCCGACTGGAACGACCTCGTCTATCGCGACCGCTGGCAGGACGCGATCCGCCAGCTGCACGCGACGAACAACTTCCCCGAGTTCACGGGTCGCCTCTGCCCGGCGCCGTGCGAGGCCGCCTGCGTGCTCGAGATCCGCGAGGGCGACGCCGTCTCGATCAAGCAGATCGAGAATGCGATCATCGACCGCGCCTGGGACGAGGGCTGGGTCAAGCCGCTGCCACCCAAGCGCGAGAGCGGCCGCACGGCGGCCGTCGTCGGCGCCGGCCCGGCGGGCATGGCCGCCGCGCAGCAGCTGCGCCGCGCCGGACACACCGTGACGCTGTTCGAGCGCGACGAGTCCGCCGGCGGCCTCGTGCGCTTCGGCGTGCCGGACTTCAAGATCGAGAAGTGGGTCGTGCAGCGGCGCGTCGAGCAGCTCGTCGCCGAGGGCGTCGACGTGCGCTGCGGCGTCGACGTCGGTGTCGACCTGCCCGTCGACGAGCTGCTGGAGACCTACGACGCCGTCGTCCTGGCGACCGGTTCGCGCACGCCGCGCGACCTACCCGTGCCGGGGCGCGAGCTCGACGGCATCCACTTCGCGATGGAGTACCTCTATGACCGCAACCGCCATGTGCAGCAGCAGAACGGCACCGCGACCGGCTCCGAGCCGCCGCCGCTGCGCGGCCTGACCGCGAAGGACAAGCACGTCGTCGTGATCGGCGGCGGCGACACGGGCGCCGACTGCGTCGGCAACTCGCTGCGCGAGGGCGCGGCGTCGATCACGCAGTTCGAGCTGCTGCCCGAGCCGCCCGCCAAGCGCCCCGACGACCGCACGCCGTGGCCGCTGTGGCCGCAGAAGTTCCGCCTCTCCTACGCGATGGAGGAGGCCAGGCAGCTCGACGTCGGCGAGCAGGACTACTCCGTCGTCACGACGCACTTCGCCGGCGACGACGCCGACCGCGTGCACGCCCTGCACTACGCGACGGCGGAGGCTGCGCCGCCGTTCAAGCCCGTCGCCGGTACCGAGAGCGAGCTGCGCGCGGATCTCGTCCTGCTCGCGATGGGCTTCCTGCATCCCGAGCAGGACCTGCTCGACAAGCTCGAGATCGCCAAGGACCAGCGCGGCAACGCGAAGGCCGTGCGGCCCTACACGACGTCGGTTCCAGGCGTCTTCGCGGCCGGCGACGCCCGCCGCGGCCAGTCGCTGATCGTGTGGGCGATCAACGAGGGGCGCCAGTGCGCGCGCATGGTCGATCGCTATCTCGGCGAGCTCGGCGCGGACCGTGCGACCGACGAGGACGCCGACCGCGGCCCGTCCGGCCCGCCGCAGCACGTCGGCCCCGGCGTTCCGGCATAGGCCGCACCCCCGCGGGGTAGTCACGACGATCATGGACTTCCTCGCCTACCTCCTGATCCTCTGCATCATCGGCCTCGTCATCGGCGGCTTGGCCCGTCTGGCCCTGCCGGGGCGCGATCCGATGGGCATCGGGATGACGATCGCGATCGGCTTGGGCGGATCGCTGTTCGCCGGCTTCATCGCTCGCGCGGTGTTCAACCAGCCCTACCCGGGCTTCCTGCTCGCCTTCACGTTTGCGGTCGTCGGCGTCTACCTCGTGCGGCGCTCGCGCGGCGGTGGGCTGACGGATCCCGGCGTGCCACCCATCGACCGCTGAGACAGCGACGACCGCACGCCGCCGGATCGTCGCCGCCGTTCCGATCCGGCCGCGCGCCGCGGGCGGCGTGGAGTTCCTGCTCGTGCGCACGAGCGACGGCGAGCGCTGGACCTTCCCCAAGGGCGGCTGCGAGAGCGGCGAGACGCTCGCGCAGGCGGCCGCGCGCGAGGCGATCGAGGAGGCCGGCGCGGTCGGTCGCGTGAACCCCGAGCCGATCGGCGAGTACCGCTACCGCGACGACGTCGTGACGGCGTTCGTGCTCTCGGTCGACAGCACCCGCCGTCCCGCCGAGCCCGCGCGCGACCCCACCTGGTTCGGCCTGGAGGCGGCGCGCAGCCGGCTCGCCGAGGGCGGTGTCGGCGGGCCGGGAGCGGAGATGGAGCGCGTGCTGCTGGCGGCGCAACGCGCGCTTGGCGAGTAAGGTGACGCCCGCGTCATGTTCATCGCTTCCGCAGGCATCGCGACCACATGAACAGGCTTCCCACGGCCGCGGTCATCGGCGCCGGCTCGTCGGGCATCGCAGCGGCGAAGGCGCTGCAGGAGCGCTCCATCGACTTCGACTGCTACGAGGCGTCTGACCGCGTCGGCGGCAACTGGGTCTTCGGCAACCGCAACGGGATGTCCGCCGCCTACCGCGACCTGCACATCAACACGTCGCGCGAGCGCATGCAGTACTCGGACTTCCCGATGCCGCGGTCCTATCCGGACTTCCCGCACCACACGCAGATCGCCGAGTACTTCGACGCCTACGTCGACCGTTTCGGCCTGCGCGACCGGATCCGCTTCGAGACGGCGGTCCAGCGCGCCCGGCAGCGACCGGACGGGACCTGGCTGCTCGCCGACGAGCATGGGCAGTCGCGCGCGTACGACATGCTGCTCGTCGCCAACGGCCACCACTGGGACAAGCGCTGGCCCGAGCCGGCGTTTCCCGGCAGGGACACCTTCGAGGGCATCCAGATGCACGCCCACGACTACCGCGACAACGAGTTCCTCGCCGGCAGGGACGTCGTCGTGCTGGGAATGGGCAACAGCGCGATGGACATCGCCGCCGAGTCGTCGTACGTCGCGCGGTCGACGCATCTGGCCGCCCGGCGCGGCGCGTGGATCGTGCCGAAGTACCTCTTTGGCAAGCCGCTGGATCAGGTCTTCACCGCGCCGCTGGTCCCCCAATGGCTGGGCTCGCGGGTCGGCGAGCTGGTCGTCCGCCTCCACACCGGCCGCCCCGAGCGCTACGGCCTGCCGCGGCCCGATCACCGCTTCGGCGAGGCGCACCCGACGGTGTCCGGGCGCATCCTCGACCGCATCATCCACGGCAGGGTCACGCCGCGGCCGAACATCGCGCAGCTCGGCCCCGACTGGGTGCAGTTCACCGACGGCACGCGGGTGCACGCCGACGTCGTCATCTACTGCACGGGCTACCGGATCTCGTTTCCGTTCTTCGACGACGACTTCATCAGCGCGCCCGACAACCGCATCGACCTGTTTCGCCGCGTCTTCGCGCCGCGCAACCCGAACCTCGCGTTCGTCGGCCTGCTGCAGCCGCTCGGCGCGATCATGCCGCTCGCCGAGGCGCAGGGGCAGTGGATCGCCGCGTACCTGAGCGGCGACCACCACCTGCCCTCGCCGCGCGCGATGGAGGCCGACATCCGCCGCGAGCGCAAGCGCATGCAGCACCGCTACGTCGCGTCCAAGCGCCACACGATCCAGGTCGACTTCGACCGCTACCTGTTCGACCTGCGGCGCGAGCGCCGGCGCGGGGCGCGTCGCGCCGACGAGGCCGGGAAGGCGCTGCCGGTGGCGCCGCGGGCGGGTGCCGTGACGGCGGCCGCCGCCGCAGCGGATGCGACAGTGGGAGCGCCATGAGCGTCGCCGCCGACCAGCACGGCGGCCGGCGGGCGGCGACGAAGGCCGCCAACCGCGCCGCGATCCTCGACGCGGCGCGCGCGGTCTTCGCCGAGGTCGGCTTCGGCAGCGCGTCGGTGCGCGACGTCGTCCGCCGCACGGACCTCGCCAGCGGCACGTTCTACAACTACTTCCCCGACAAGGAGTCGCTGTTTCGGGCGGTGCTCGAGGAGAGCGCGGAGAAGGTGCGCGCGCGCGTGCAGGCGGCCCGCCGCCAGGCCAACTCGCTGGAGGAGTTCGTCGCCGCGGGCTTTCGCGAATACTTCAGCTTCCTCGCCGACGATCCCGAGGCGTTCGCGCTCATGCGCCGCAACAGCGGCACGATCAGGGCGATGTTCGACCAGCCGATCTTCGGCGCCGGCATCGACGAGCTTGCGGCCGACCTGCGCACGGCGATGAAGATCGGGATCGTCCCGCGCGTGGACGCCGAGTACGCGGCGGCGGCGATGGTCGGCGCCGCGCTCGAGGTCGGCGTCGCGATGATCCAGCGTGAGCCGCCCGACGTGGACGGCGCGACGCATTTCGCCACGCGCGTCTTCCTCACCGGGATCCAGGGCCTCGCCGCTCAGCCGGACGCGTAGAACGCGGCGGCGGGGGTGATCCTGCGGCGCGGCGCGGCGGCCTGGAGACTCCTAGACTGGCCCTGTGCCTCCGAGCTTCTGTCGCCACAACCGGTTTCTCCAGAACTGCCCGATCTGCCGCCCGCCGCAACCCACGCCGGGTGCCAAGCGGCCCGCGCGGACGCCATCCGCACGCGCACGCTCGGCGAGCGGTGGCGCCACCCGGGCGACACGCTCGAGCGCGATCCGCACGCGCCAGCTGACGCAGGCCGCCGACGACGGCTACCGCTCCGAGCTCGTTCCCGGCCTGAAGGCGACCGCCGACGCCGAGCGGCTCGCGGCCGAGCTCGCGTTCGCGAGCGCCCGGCTGGAGGAGTTCTCCGACGATCCGCCCGGCCTGTACGCCGACATCGTGACGATGGACGCTCCCGAGGAGGCGCTGTGGCTCGCGTTCCTCGTGGCGCTGATCTGCCCGGTGGAGGTCGAGGACCCGGCCGCGGAGGATCCGTTCGCGGCGATCCGCGCGGCGCACGTGCCGTGGGCGTCGGGCGAGCTGCCGCGGCTGGACGTCGCACGCGGGCCGCGGACGCAGGTCGCCGACGCCGAGTCGGGCGCGACGACCGTCTCGGCCTACCGCGCCTGGGCGGCTCGCGCCGGCGGCCAGCAGGCGGCGTTCCGCGGCGAGGAGACGTGGACGCCCGAGCGGCGCTTCGACCGTGTCTTCGAGCGGCTGTCGCTGCCGGGCCTGGGACGCGGCGGGCGCTACGAGCTGCTCGTGTCGCTCGGGCGCCTGGACGTGCTGGATGCGCAGCCGACGACGCTGCGCTTCGGCGACGACGCGACGACGCTGGCGGCCAAGCGCGTGTTCGGGATCGGCGACACGGTGCTGCTCGAGCGCCGCGCGCGCGCGCTGGCCGATGCGACGCGGCTGCCGCTGGAGGCGTTGGATCTGGCACTGCACAACTGGGGTGCGCGGGCGCGCGGCGAGCGCGCGACGTACGGCTCGCAGGCGGTCGTGGACGAGGGCGAACGCGACGCGATCGCCGCTGTGCTGGGCGCCTGAGGCCGCTCGTCCTCTCACACGTACGTCGAGGTTTGGCATGCACCGATCCGCTTCGTGGTAACGGCGCCCGATGAGGTTCCCGGAGCCACGGAAGAGATGAAGATGACCCCGCGTGTGAAAGTCCTCAAGCAGCTCGTCGCCGACGAGCGCTACGTCATCGACGAGTCCGCGATCGCTGAGGCGATGCTGCTGCGTGCGCGGCTTCGGCGGACCCTGCCGGATGTGACGTTTCGCTGCGCGCCGCGTGCGGCGCCGCAGGTGAGGTCGTTCCGCCCGCATCGCGGAGCGCGCTCGTTCCGGCTGACGCGGGTTGAGCGCCGGCCGCTGCATCTGCGCGACGCCGGCTTGAAGCTCGTCGCCTAGCGGAGCCTGAGCCGAAGCAGCACCTCGTCGTAGAACACCTCACCGGTGCGCTCGAAGCCGTAGCGCTCGTAGAAGGTGATCGGGCTGGCGTCGCCCTGACCGGCGCTTGTGTTCAGCGCCTCGACGCCGGGTCGGTCCCGAAAGTACTCGACGATCAGGTCGAGCGTGGCGGTGCCGAAGCCTTGGCGCTGGTAACGCTCGTCGATGAGCAGCTTCCACAGGTAGTGCGGTATGTACTCGGGACCGCCGACCTCGTCGGCGATCATCACGAACCCGACCGGCGTGTCGTCGGCATGAACGGCCCAGTACAAGGCGCGAGCGTCCGGGTGTTCGGCGGCTTCGCGTAGCGACTCGGCCACGCCGCTGACGAAGCGCTCCTGGCTCGGCGATACGCGCAGCGCCGCGACCGCTTGACGGTTCTCGCGCGTGCTTGGCACCGTGGGGGCGATATGCGCACCTGCGGTGCCACGACGACACGCGCGCCAAGCAGTGCTCGGGCCGCGCAGGCTCACCTCCTCGACGCATGGAGCGCTTCCTCGTAGCTCAGTGCAACCGCCGCACGCGCCGTCCCGTCTCGTCCGACCCCATCCCTACCGTGCTTCGTGTCCGCTTCCCCGGCCAGGGAGTCGCAATGCCGCTGTGCTTCATCGAACCGCAGGACGCGATCCGCGTGATCGCGGAGTCCGTTGGCCGTGAGGCCCGCAGGCAGCTGCTGGGCGAGCTCGTGCGCGCGTGGGTCGACGAGATCCCTGAGAACGAGCTCGCGTCGCATTACGCGAAGGCGGTACAGGATCTCGACGAGCACGACCTGTCGATGCTCGCGGCCTGGCACGCGTCCCTCGAGGTCGGGCATCCGATCGCCAACCGCGACTTTCTCGTCAACGTCTTCTCGAGCCTGGGCGACAACCGGCGCGAGGCGCTGAAGATCGCGGCCGGCTTCCGCGGTGAGGAGGCGTTCGACGCGGGCGTCGCCGAGGACCAGGCGCTGCAGACGGTTCTGCCGCACCTCTCGCGCGAGCGCTGCATGGAGCTGGCGACCGAATGCGTCGAGCTCTACCTGTGGGACCGGCTCGGCGGCGACAACTAGGTACTGAGTACTACCCCGATCAGCGCTTGCGCCGGCGCGAACCGCCGTTGCCCAGGCGCCGCATCAGGTCATAGCGCCCGACGCCCTCGCGGCCCTCCATGCGCCAGTGAAAGAACGAGCTGTCCAGGCGCATGTCGCCGAGATCCAGCCGCGTGCCGCAGAAGGCCTCGCCCGCCGCTCGCCGTGCCAGGCCGCCATCCTCGCTCATCCACAGCTCCAGGCCCGCACGGCGCTGGTGCAGCTCGGCGTCGTAGGTCGTGGAGATGCGCGGGTCGAAGATCGCCTGCGGCTCGCCGCCGTCGATCACGAAGCCGGCGAGCACCTCCTCGTCGTGGTGCTTGGCCTTCGCGGGACGAATCGCGGTCAGGTGGACGGCGCGGTCGGCGCCCATCCATGCGGTCAGCGTGCGCGCGAGCTCGATCTTGCCCCAGTCCGGCGCTCCCCACAGATGGCCGCGCTGGCCGAGGCAGCGCACGGGAATCGCCCGCCCGCCGACACGCACCGTGCCGGTCACGCTGCACAGCTGCTCGTAACCCTCCATCCCTCCGAGGCGCGCAACCGGATCATCGGCCGCGAGCACCGCGGGTGCCGACAGCGCCTCGAAGCGCAGATCGAAGCCCGTGTCGCCGTCGTCGAACCTGACGGTCCAGGTCGACAGCGGCGTCTGGACCGTGCTTCGCACACCCGCCGCGGTGACCGCGTCCCAGGATTCGGCGATCTCCGGACCCGCCGTCGTCTGCAGTGACGCGCCGGCCACGACAGGGCCCTGGTACACGATCGCCGACCCGCTCGCGCCATCCGCCCCGAGGCCGATCCGCGCCAGCCCGCACAGGTCCGCGATCGGGTCGCCGAACGAGAACGTCACCGCGTCGCGAAAGGCCGGCGCCTCGCTCGCGCGCGGTGCCTCGTCTGCCACCGAGATCGTCATGGCAGCTCGCGCCGGCGCGGCGGGACCTCGCGCGCCGTGCCCTCGACGATGTCGTCATCGGACCTGGGGGCGGGGCCGCGCGCGCCGCCGCCGTCCGTCTGGAACGTGAACATGCGGCCCATCCGGTTCTGGGCGCCGGTCGCCGCGTTCGCCACGAGCAGCCCGCCGAAGCGCGCCACGAGCACGCGCCGCACGAGCGCCCGCGTCGGGGGCAGCAGCAGGATCAGGCCGAGGATGTCGCTGAGAAAGCCCGGTGTCAGCAGCAGCGCGCCACCGAAGATCACGAGCGCGCTGTCGAGCACCTCCTTGCCGGGGACGCGGCCCTCGGCCAGCGCCTGGTTGAAGCGCATCCACGCCGCGCGGCCCTGCGAGCGCATCAGCATCGCGCCGAGCACCGAGTCCAGGATCAGCAGCGCGATCGTCGGCAGGATCCCGATCGCCTGCCCGATCTGGATCAGCACATACAGCTCCGCGATCGGGACGACGATGAAGAGGATCACGAGGACGAGGGCCATGGTCCACTGAAGGCTACGCGAGCCGGCCGCTCGGCCGGCACAGGCGCCGGTCAGGCGGGCGTGGGCGCCGGCGCGATCGTCACGCCGGGCAGGCGATGAAGTCCCACGTACTCGATGAGCACGGAGATGTCGGGCTGTGCGCCGCGCAGGATCAGCTCGCGGCCGGCCTTGCGCAGCCGCCGGGCGATCATCGCGAGGTCGAGCATCAGCGACGGATCTGCGAACGCGAGCTCGGCGAGCTCCACCACGACGTCCTCAGGGGCACACAGCGCTTGGGAAAGCGCTCGCCTGCGCAGCGACTGGGTCGAGCGATCCTCGTCCCCGTAGCAGCGCAGCGTCGGCGGATTGTCCTCGAACGTGACGATTGCCCCTCCAACCTACCTCGGCTTGGACCCGCTCGTGGATACAATCATCCGAATGGCATCTCTGCAAGAGATCGAAGAAGCACTCACGAACGTCATCGATCCCGAGCTCGGCTTGGACTTCGTCGAGCTGGGTCTGATCTATGGCATCCAGGAGGACGCCGGCAACGTCTGCGTCACGTTCACGCTGACGACGCCCGCCTGTCCGATCGGCCCCCAGATCACCGAGCAGATCGAGGAGTTCGTCGCCCCGCTGGAGGGCGTCAACTCGGTCAAGAGCGAGATGACGTTCGACCCGCCGTGGTCGCCGGAGAAGATGAGCGAGGACGCGAAGTTCGCACTGGGCTTCTGAGCGCCTGAGGTGCCGCTGCCGGCACGCCAGGTCGCTGCACGTGCGGCGCATCGTCTGAACATCCGCGGGGTTCTCGCCTCTGTGCAACCGCTGCCCGTGATCCGCCTCTGTCTCGCCGTGCTCGCGCTGGCGCTGGCGCTCGTCGCCGCACCGGCGCAGGCGCACGGTGCCGAGCCCGAGCGCACCGGCCGGCTGCTCGTCACGCTCGACGCGCCGCAGACGAAGGTCACCGGCGCCCGCGCGGCCGCCGCCGTGCTCGCCACGACCGGCCTGCGGCGCGACGGCGCGCAGATCCCGCAGATCGGCGTCGTCAGCGTCCGTCCCGCCGCCGGCCAGGCGCTCGCGGCGCTCGCGGCCAGCCTGCGCCGCCGGCCCGGCGTTCGCTCCGTCGAGGTCGAGCACCGCTACCGGCTGCGCTTCACCCCCGACGACCCGGCGCTGAGCGCGCCCGAGGCCTCGCCCGGCACACCCGCCGGCACGCCGCTGGCCTGGTGGGTCGCCCGCACCGGGCTGCCCACAGCATGGGACGTCGCGCGCGGCGACAGCGCGGTCGTCGCGGTCATCGACACGGGCGCCGACGCCAGCCACCCGGACCTGTCAGGCAAGATCGCCGAGGCGATCGACAACGACTCCATCGCCGCGCACGGCGCCGCGACGACCGACGAGAACGGCCATGGCACGCACGTCTCGTCGCTGGCGTGCGGCGCGGGCGACAACGGCTTCGGCGTCGTCGGCGCGGGGCTGAACTGCAAGCTGCTCGTGATCAAGAGCGACCTCAGCGACGGCTCGGTCGCGCGCTCGATCGTGCAGGCCGCCGACCGCGGCGCCGACGCGATCAACATGAGCTTCGGAACCGACGGGCAGGCCGCGCCGTCGCGGGCGATCGTCGAGGCGATCGACTACGCAGTCGCCAAGGACATCGTGCTCGTCGCGGCCGCATCCGACAGCCCCGTCGAGGAGAACGGCGACCCCGCCAACCTGCTGCAGCCGACGGGCACCGGGCCGGACGTGACCGCCGGCCGCGGCCTGACGGTGACCGCGTCGAACTTCGCCGGCGCGCGCGCCTCGTTCGCCGGCCGCGGCTCGCAGATCTCGCTCGCCGCGCCCGGCTCGTTCGACGACCGCATCGGCCCGCCCGGGATCTTCGCCGCGTTCCCGACCGACGCGACCGAGCTCGAGGCCGGTGCGGGGGTCCTCTTCCCGACCCCTGGATGCCGTTGCCGCGCGACGTTCGCCGGCGACTCGCGCTACGCCTACCTCCAGGGCACCTCGATGGCGGCGCCGATCGTCGCCGGGATCGCCGCGCTCGTGCGCAAGGCCAATCCCGCGGCGTCGGCGCAGGACGTCATCCGCGCCCTGAAGCAGACCGCGGCGCGGCCGGCGGGGACCGGCTGGAACCCCGAGCTCGGCTGGGGGATCGTCGACGCCGCCGCCGCGGTCACCGCCGTGCGGGCGATCGACCGCAGCGCGCCCGCGTCCACCCTCACGGGCCGCACGCGGATCCGCGCCGCGCGCGCGTTCACGCTGCGCTGGAGCGGACAGGATCCCGCGCCCGCCGGGCTGACGGCCTCCGGCGTCGACGTCTACGAGGTCTACCGCTCGGCCAACCGCCGGCCCTACAGGCGCATCAGGCGCACGCGCGCGACGAGGTTCAAGACCGCGGTCAAGGCAGGCTCGCGCTACCGCTACTACACGATCGCGGTCGACAAGGCGGGCAATCGCGAGGCGGTCCCGTCCAAGCCCGATCTGTCGACACGCGTGGACGCCAGGCGCGCGAGCATGGCCAAGCGCTAGCTCCTCGAGCATCCGACCCGCAGAACCCTGCGGCCAATGACCTGGACTACGCGGGTGCGGTGGCGGCCTTCGCGGCCGCCTTCGCCTGCTTGCGCGTCTCGCGCGCGGCGAGCGACACGAGCTCGGCGAGGCACGTCTCGATCGCCTCGCCGAAGGCGTTGAGGTCGGGCATCGCGTCGTAGTCGCCGAGCAGGCCGAAATTCATCTGGCCGTTGTAGGACATGATCGCGATCGCCAGCGCGTGGTCCTTGGGCAGGAACGCGATCGGGAAGACGCTGGTCATCTCGGCGCCCTGCACGTAGAGCGGGAACTGCGGCCCTGGGACGTTCGTGACGAGCAGGTTGAACAGGCGGGTGGAGAAGTTCAGGCGCGACGCCTGCGCGAGGATCGTCGGCGGTGCGAACGCCTGCATGCTCGTCAGCACCTCGGCGCCGACGGCCTGCTTTGACTCCTTGAGGTCGTCCATCGCCGCGCGCACGACGCCGAGCCGCTCGACCGGGTCCTCGACGTAGACGGGCAGCGGCCCGCGCATGACCGCGAGGCGGTTGCCGGTCGCGCCGCCGTTGCTGTCGCCGTCGCGGTGGCGCACGGAGACCGGTACGAGCGCGCGCAGCTCCAGGCCCTGCGTGCGCACGCCGCGCGAGTGCAGCCAGTGGCGCAGCGCGCCCGCGACGACCGCCAGCACGACGTCGTTGACCGTGCCGCCGAATGCGTTCTTGACGACCTTGAAGTCCGACAGCTCACAGGCGATCCCGGCGAAGCGGCGGTGCGGCCCGATCTCGACGTTCAGCGGCGACGGCGGCGCCGGGTTGGCGGCCGCCCAGATGATCTCGCCGAGCCCCTCGGCGGCGACGGCGGCCTCCTCGATCGCGCGCTCGGGCCGCGTCAGCGAGCCGATCGCCTTGGCCGCGACGCCGACCGATGCCTTCGTCATCCCGGTGACGCCGGCCGCGAGCAGGTCCAGCGGGCTGGGCTCGGGGTCGGGGGTCCAGGGCTCAAGGCCCTCCTCGGGCGGGCGGCCGTCGCGGCTGAGGTCGAACAGGACCGTGCCGAGGTCGACGCCGGCGATGCCGTCGATCATCGCGTGGTGGCTCTTGGACAGCAGCGCGAAGCCGCCGCCGGCGAGGCCTTCGACGAGCCACAGCTCCCACAGCGGCTTGGAGCGGTCCAGCTGCTGGGAGAAGACGCGCGCCGCGAGGTTCGTGAGCTGTTCGTCGCTGCCCGGGCCCGGGAGCGCGGTGTGGCGGACGTGGTACTCGAGGTTGAAGTCCGTGTCGTCGGCCCACAGCGGGCGGCCCGTCGAGGCCGGCGGGTAGACGAGCCGCTGGCGGTAGCGCGGGACGTGGTGCAGCCGCGCGCGGATCGAGTCGAGGAACTCCTCGTACGGCGGCGCGGGGCCCTCCGCGCGCACGAGCGCGCCGATGTGCATGTGCGAGACGGGCCCCTCCTGATGCAGGAATGACGCGTCGACTGCGGTGAGCCTGTCGAGGTGGCGCGGCGGCATCGCCAGGCAGCGTAGTCAACGGACCTCGCAGGCGAGATCCAGTACCCCATTACCCTGCAACCGATGGCGTGGGACTTCTCCACCGAGCCCGACTTCCAGGAGCAGCTCGACTGGATGGCGCAGTTCGTGCGCGAGGAGATCTGGCCGCTGGAGACGCTCGAGCTCGACCAGGCCCAGCTCGACCGCGCGCTGCGCCCGCTTCAGGACGAGGTCCGCGCGCGCGGCCTGTGGGCCGCGCACCTGCCGCCCGCGCTCGGCGGCCAGGGCTTCGGCCAGGTCAGGCTCGGGCTCATGCACGAGATCCTCGGCTCATCGCCGTTCGCCCCGAGCGCGTTCGGAAACCAGGCGCCGGACTCAGGCAACTCTGAGCTGATCGCGCTCGCCGGCAGCGACGCGCAGAAGGACCGCTGGCTGCACCCGCTGCTCGCCGGCGACCTGCGTTCGGCGTTCTCGATGACCGAGCCCGGCGTCGCGGGCGCCGACCCGACGACGATCCAGACGCGCGCCGTACTCGACGAGCGCACCGGTGAATGGGTCCTCGACGGCCACAAGTGGTTCTCCACGAACGCCTCGGTGGCGGACTTCCTGATCGTCATGGCGGTCACCGATCCCGGCGACCGCCCGCACCGGCGCGCGTCGATGATCATCGTCCCGGCCGGCACGCCGGGCGTGCGGATCCTGCGCGACGTGCCGACGATGGAGCACCCCGGCGAGCACTTCGGCCGCCTCGGCGGCCACGCCGAGATCCTCTACGAGGGCGTACGCGTCGCAGCCGAGAACCTGCTCGGCCCGCGCGGCGGCGGCTTCGAGCTCGCCCAGGCGCGGCTCGTCCCGGGCCGCATCCACCACTGCATGCGCTGGCTCGGCGTCGGCCGGCGCGCCTTCGACATGCTCTGCGAGCGCGCGACGTACCGCGTGTCGCACGGCGCGGTGCTCGCCGACAAGCAGACCGTGCAGAACTGGATCGCCGACTCGGCCGCGCAGCTGCAGGCGGCGCGGCTGATGACGCTGCACGCCGCCTGGAAGATCGACACGCAGGGCGCGGCGGCGGCGCGCACCGACGTCTCGATGATCAAGTTCCACGGCGCGCAGGTCCTGCACGACGTCATCGACCGCGCGCTGCAGCTGCACGGTGCGCTGGGCTACTCGACCGACATGCCGCTGGAGGCGATGTATCGCTTCGCGCGCGGCGCGCGCCTCTACGACGGGCCCGACGAGGTCCATCGCCAATCGGTCGCGCGGCAGATCCTGCGCGGCTACGACCCGCCGCCCGACGGCATCCCCAGCGAGCACGTGCCGACGCGCCGCGCCGCCGCCCGCGAGCGCTTCGCGGAGCTGTTGGAGACGGTCACGAGCAACGATTGACCGTAGGACATTCGCCGATTTTTGCCGCTCGACCGAATTTCAGCTGATAATCGCGCGAACCCCAGCATGAGGAGTCTCTTGATGAACCTGTCTTCCGGCCGTCGCGCAGGCGTGCGCCTCGCGGCGCTGCTGCTCACGCTCGCGGCCGCGGCGGCCATCCTTCCCACCGCGGCGCAGGCACAGGCGACGCGCACCTGGGTCTCTGGCGTCGGCGACGACGTGAACCCCTGCTCGCGCACCGCGCCCTGCAAGACCTTCGCGGGCGCGATCTCCAAGACCGCCGCGAGCGGGGAGATCAACGTGCTGGACCCCGGCGGCTTCGGCGCCGTGACGATCACGAAGGCGATCACGATCGACGGCGGGCCGTTCACGGCCGGCGTGCTCACGAACGCGGCGAACGCGATCAACGTCAGCGCCGGGGCCACCGACGAGGTCGTGCTGCGCGATCTCGACATCGACGGGCTCTGCACCGCGACCGCAGGCATCAAGTTCAATTCCGGCAAGCGGCTGATCGTCGAGAGCACGACGATCAGGGCCTTCGCCACCTGGGCGATCAACCTGACGCCCAGCACGGCCAACGCGACGGTCGTGATGGACGACGTCGAGATGAACCAGTGCGGGGAAGAGATCGTGGGCGGCGGAATCAATGCCGAGCCGTCTGCCCCATCGGTCGACGTGCTCATCCGCGACAGCAGGATCACCGGCACGAGCACGGCCGTGAGGGCAGCCAACGGTGCGCGCGTGCGGCTCACCGGGACGACGATCTTCGGCAACGAGTTCGGCCTCGTGACCGTCGGGACGGGCGTGATCGAGAGCTGCGGCGACAACCAAGTGATCGGCAACGGTCCGCCCGCCACCCCGACCAACGGCATCGCGACGCCCGTCAACTGCAACCCGGCCGGCCCGCCACCCGTGGCGCCGCCGCCGCCGGCCGTCGTCGTGCCGCCCCCGCCGCCCCCGCCGCCCCCGCCGCCCCCGGCCGCGATCGCCGCGCCGAAGGTCGTGTGCAGCGTTCCGAAGCTGAACGGGCTGACGCTCGCGAAGGCCCGGACGAAGCTGACGAAGGCCAACTGCGCACTCGGCAAGGTGACGAGGAAGACCACGAAGAAGGCCAGCAGGGTCGGGAAGGTCACGGCGCAGGGCTCGAAGGCCGGCACGACGCGCTCCAAGGGCGCGAAGGTCAGCGTCACCGTCGGCAAGCGGGCCAAGAGGAAGTGAGCATCGCCTAGGGTCGGAGCATGTCGCGGATCCTCTGCAGGCGCCGGCCGCCGGCGATCGCCGCCGTGCTCGTGTGCGTCGTCGCCGCCGCCATGCTCGCGTGGGGCTGCGGCTCCGACGACCGCGGCGACACGACGGCGCAGGCCCAGCCCGCGGCGCCGGTGCCCGGCGCCGCCGCCGCGGCGCCGGCGCTCGCACCGCGCGCGAGCGCTAACCGCTTCGACGGCACGCGCGCCTTCGCGCTGCTGCGTGAGCAGGTGCAGACCTACGGCTGGCGTCCGGCCGGCTCGCCCGCCCTGCGCCGCCTCGCGGTGCGGCTGCGTGCGCTGATGCCGCGCGGCAGGTTCGAGGCGATTCCCGGCCACAAGGGCCTGCGCAACGTCGTCGGCACGGTGCCCGGCCGCAGGCCGGCGATCGTCGTCGCCGCGCACTACGACGTCGAGGCCGCACCCGAGGGCTTCGTCGGCGCCAACGACGGCGCCGCGGGGACCGCCGCCGTCGTCACGCTCGCGCGCGAGTTCGCGAAGCTCAAGCGCCCGCGCGGCGCCCGCGAGCTGCGCTTCGTGCTCTTCGACGGCGAGGAGGAGCCGGCCGGCTGCGTCCCGTTCGAATCGTGCGGCATCCGCGGCTCACGTGCGTACGCCAAGCGCCACGCGAACGAGATCGGGTCGCTGGTCCTGCTCGACTACATCGCCGAGGCGCGCGGTCTGCGGTTCACGCGCGAGGGCGGTTCGGACGCCGCGCTGTGGGCGAGGCTGCGCAGCGCCGCGAACGATGTCGGCGTGGGCGCGGTCTTCCCTGCCGGCGCCCCGACGGTCCAGATCATCGACGACCACTACCCGTTTACCCAGCGCGGGATCCCGGCGATCGACATCATCGACTTCGACTACCCGCAACGCGACTCGCTGCAGGACGACCTCGATGCCGTCTCCCAGCGCAGCCTCGACGCCGTCGGCGAGGCCGTGCACCTGCTCGTCGCGCGCCTCAGAAGATCCGGCTGATCTTCACCGTGCGCCCGGCGCTCGCCACGAACTGGCCGTCGGCGATCGCCACGAACACGCGGTACTGGCCGCCGCGCGTGATCCGCACGCGCTTGGCGTAGCGCGAGACGCCGTCGCGGCTGCCGCGCACGAGCCCGCCGGCGACCGTGCGCCAGGCGCCGCGGCGCAGCGTCTGGATCGCGAACCGGGCACCCGGCCGGGCGGGGCGGACCGTGCCGAAGAACCGCACCGCGCGTCCGGTCCGCACGCGCGTCGCGCTCGTGTTCGTCGAGAGGCGCACCGCGACGCCGAGGCTGATGATCGGGCTCGCGATCTCCGGCCGCCCGGGGATCAGGACGCGGTACTGCGTGTTGAGCGCCACCGACAGCAGCGGGAACGCGAACTGGCCGGCGGCGTTGGAGAGCTGCACGTTCGTCGTCGGCGCGAAGCCCTGCGTGTACGGGAAGGGGTTGGACTGCAGCAGGATCTGGCGGCCGGCGTTGCCGGTACCGGTGAGCGTCCCCGAGAGCACGACGGGACGGCCGAACGGGACCGGGTTGGGCGTCGCGGCGAGGTCGAGGCCGAGCGGCTGGCGCTTGGTCTTGAACGTGCGCCGCGCCCCGCGCGTCGTGCCGTTGCGGTTCTTGGCCACGAGCCGGTAGTGGTACGTCGTGAACGGCGCCAGCGCGCCGAGCGCCGCCGTGACGTTGACCGTGCCCGCGTCGGCGGCGGCGACAGCGACCGGCGTGGCCGCGCCGTAGCGCGCCGTCGGGCCGTACTGGAAGTGGTAGGTGGTGCGGGCGCCGCCGGCGTTGACGCGGCCCAGCAGCGTCGCGGTCTGCGACTGCAGGTCCGCCACGGCGCCGGTCCTGACGGCGGGCTTGGCGCTCTGCGCCTGCGCGATCGCCGGGACGACGAGCGCGAGCGCCACGGCCGTCGTGATCCAGCCCCGGATTCGGTGCGAACTGCAAGTCATGCGCTTCCCCCCTGGATGAACTGAGGCGCGACTACCCCAGCGTGAGCCTGCCTACACTGCTCCCATATGTCCTTTGAGGTCCAGAAGTTGCTCCTTGCGGCACCGCGTGGCTACTGCGCCGGCGTCGACCGCGCCGTGCAGACCGTCGAGCGCGCGCTCGAGCTCTACGGCGCCCCGGTCTACGTGCGCAAGGAGATCGTCCACAACAAGCACGTCGTCGAGCAGCTGCGCAACCGCGGCGCGATCTTCGTCGACGAGATCGACGAGAGCATCCCCGCGGGCGCGACGACGGTCTTCTCGGCCCACGGCGTCTCGCCCGCGGTCCATGCGCAGGCCGCAGAGCGGTCGCTGTCGACGATCGACGCGACCTGCCCGCTCGTCACGAAGGTCCACGTCGAGGCCAAGAAGTTCGCCGCCGAGGGCTACACGATCGTGCTGATCGGTCACGGTGGCCACGAGGAGGTCGAGGGCACGATGGGCGAGGCGCCCGACTCGATCGTGCTCGTCGAGACCGAGGCCGACGTCGACGCGCTCGAGGTCGCCGATCCCGAGAAGGTCGCGTACATCTCGCAGACGACGCTGTCGGTCGACGAGACGCGCACGATCATCAACCGCCTGCGGGAGAAGTTCCCCGCGATCACCGGGCCCCGCACCGACGACATCTGTTACGCGACGACGAACCGCCAGGCCGCCGTCAAGCAGATGGCCGCGGCGTGCGACCTCGTGCTCGTGATCGGCTCGCAGAACTCCTCCAACTCCCAGCGCCTCGTCGATGTCGCGCGCGACTGCGGGACCGACTCGCACCTGATCGACAACGAGTCGCAGGTCGCCGAGGAGTGGCTGGCGGGCAAGCGCGTCGTCGGCATCTCGTCGGGCGCGAGCGCGCCGGAGGAGCTCGTCAACCGGCTCGTGACGTACTTCACCGACCGCGGCGTGCAGGACGTGGCGGAGTTCGAGGTGATGCGCGAGGACGTGCGCTTCATGCTGCCCAAGCGCATCCGCGAGGACCTCGCGGCGCAGACCGCGTAGCACCCCCTGCGCACGCTCGTCATCTCCGACCTGCACCTCGGCCTGCGCAGCGGCGCCGAGGTCCTCACGCGGCCGGCCGCGCTCGGCGCGCTGCTCGAGCGCCTGGCCGACATCGACCGGCTCGTGCTGCTCGGCGACACGCTCGAGCTGCGCCACGGGCCGGCGCGCGACGCGCTCGCCACGGCCGAGCCGGTGCTGCGGGCGATCGGCGACGCGCTCGGCCCCGGGCGCGACGTCGTGATCGTGCCCGGCAACCACGACCACGCGATCGCCGCCGGCTGGCTGGACTGGCGCGGCCGTCGCCAGGCGCCCGACCCGCTCGCGCTCGACGAGCGGATCGCCGCCGACCGCGCGTCGTGGATCGGCAAGCGGCTGGGGACGTTCCTCGCGCCCGCGAACGTCGAGGTCGCCTATCCCGGCCTGTGGCTGCGCGACGACGTCTTCGCGCTGCACGGCCACTACGCCGACGTCCACCTGCTGGTGCCGACGCTCGAGCGCCTCGCCGCCGGCGTGATGACGCGGATGGTCGGCCCGATCCCCGATCCGGCGACGCCCGACGACTACGAGTCCGTGCTCGCGCCGATCTACGCGCTCAGCCAGGCCAGCGCCCAGCGCGCCGGGCCGGGCCGCGTCACGATCGGCAGCCGATCGGCGGTCGGCGCGTGGCGGGCGCTGAGCGGTCTGGGCGGTGCGAGCCGCCTGCGCACACGCGCGCTGTCCGTCCCGTTCCGGCTCGGCGTCGTGGGCGCCAACCGCGCCGGCCTGGGCCCGCTCGAGCCGCGCCTGACCGTCGAGGACCTGCGCATCGGCGGCCTCGTCGCCGCGACCGAGGCGGCGCGCAGGCTGCGGCTCGCGCCCAGCCACCTCGTCTTCGGCCACACGCACCGCACCGGCCGGCTGGAGCACGACGACGCCGCCGACTGGCGCACGCCGGGCGGCACGCAGCTGCACAACACCGGCAACTGGATCTTCGACCCGCTGTTCATGGGCCGCGGGCCGCAGGGCTCGAGCCCGTACTGGCCGGGCGGCGTGATCGTCGTCGAGGACGACGGCCCGCCGCGCCTGGAGCGCCTGCTCGCCGACGTGCCGGCGAAGACGCTCTGCGCGTAGCGGGGCGTCGCGGGTTCCATCGCGGCTCACGCGAATCCGTGCCGTCCACGCCGGTGATGCGGTCGACGCCGTCCGAGATGGCATCCCCGCGATCGGGCGCCGTGCGCGGGGCACACCTGCGTCGGGTGGGGCCGATCAGCCGAGCAGGCCGGGCGTGAACTGCACGGCGTGGCAGGTCACGCCGTCGCCGGCCTCGAGCTCGAGCACGCCGACGCTGTGGCGCTCGTGCTCGACGAGCGCAAAGCAGCCGGGGTGGGGGACGGCGATCGCGCGGCCGTTGCAGCGCACCTCGCCCGGCCCGTCGCCGGTGGGCTCCAGCACCGCCCAGACGGCGCCCGCCTCGTACGGGCCCGAATACGCGCCCGGCTGCTCGGGCGTCGGCCGGCCGACGGGCGCGCCCGGCGCGTCCTCGGGGCGCAGCGGCTGCAACGGCTCGGCCTCGATCTCCAGCAGCTCGCAGATCTCGGCCTGCGTCTCGTCGTAGGCGCCCTCGCCGTAGTGCATCGAGAACAGCCGCAGCCGGCGGTCGAAGAGGTAGCGGGCGGGCCAGGCCTCGTTGTCGTACTCATGCCAGAGCTTGAACTCGGCGTCGAGCAGGACGGGGTGCTCGATCCCCAGCCGCGCGACCGCGGCGCGCACCTGCGCTTGGTCCTGCGACGGCGGGTAGGCGCCGGCGTGGACGGAGACGACGCGCAGCCCGGCCGCCGCGTAGCGCTCGTGCCAGGCCCGCATGTAGCCCAGCGTGCGCAGCGAGTTGCAGCGGCAGAAGTCCCAGAACTCGATCAGCAGCGGGCGCCCGACCTGCTGGTCGAGGCGCAGCATCGCGACGTTGACCCACTCCGCCCCCTGCGGGAAGAACGGCGCGCTGATCCTGTCGGGCGGTGCGCGCACCCCTACAGCGCGGACTTCAGCGCGCGCTCGAACGCGTCGAAACCGAACGAGCCCTCCAGCCGCGCCGTCACGCGACCGCTGCGATCGAAGACGAACAGCCACGGCTCGGTCTTCAGGTTGAAGTCCAGCAGCGGCTTGCGCAGCCCCTTGTTGGGGTCGTTGGCGACGAACACCTCCTGGTGGATGAACTGCACGCGGTCGCCGTAGCTCGCCTTGAGCTGCGCGGCGATGTCGACGACCGGGCCGCAGACCCGCGACTCGCACAGGGCCGGCGTGGCGAACAGCAGCGCGACGGGCTGCTTGCCGATGACGTCGGCGAAGTCGGTGTCGTGCATGTCGTCGGGCGGTAGCCGCGTGTCGATCGAGGCGATGTCGCCGCTGGCCTTCTGCACCGTGTCGGTCGTGATCGCCGGCGGCCGCTCGCCGGGCCGCGGGATGTCGTCCTTCGCGACCGGCATCACGCTCAGCTCGGCGGGCGCGCCGGCGAGCTTGTCGCCGATCTGCGTCACGACCAGGATCGAGGCGCTGCCGGGCTTGGTGAGCGGCACCCGCGTCTCGTAGATCGCGGCGAAGATGTCGTCCTCGGCGGCCGCGGTCTGGCTGCGGAAGGCGGGATCTGTCACGAGCAGGTCGGCCGGCGCGGCGTACGGGCCGCGCGCCTTCGCGCCGGGGCTGTCGGCGACATAGACGGCGGTCTTGCCGTAGATGAAGCCGGACTTCGCATCGATGACGCCGAAGGCGAGCCGGTTCTGGCCGACCGTGAAGACGCTGCCGGCGAGGCCGACCTGAGGGCCGCTGAGGTCCAGCGCGTCGGCGACCTGCTGCAGGCTGCGCCCGTTCGCCGCCGGGAAGTCGCCCGCCTGCGACTGTGTCGCATCGTTCAGCTCGGCGCGCAGCTTCGCCGACGACGCGGCCTGCGGCGCGCGCGGCTCGTCGGAGCCGCTGGCACCGCAGCCGCCGGCCAGCAGCGCGGCGGCGACCGCCGCGGCGGCGGTCAGAGATCGTGGCGCGCGCATCAGTGCTGGTGCCCGCCGACCGCAGCCAGCATCAGGCACAGCGACAGCACGGCGCACATCACCCGGGTGCCGAGGCCGCTGCTCAGCCACGCGAGCGCCTGCGCGCCGCGCGTCAGCACGACCGCGGCGAGCGCCGCGAACGCAAGCTCCAGCAGGGTCGCGATCGTGTCGCCGACGCCGACCTTCGCGACCCGCCCGGACTCGGGGCCGAACGGCATCCCGGTCGTGCGCGACCAGACCCACAGCAGCGCGACGACGACGCTGGCGCCCGCGACGACCTTCAGCAGCCGCGCGTCGAGGCCGTCGCGATAGATCCGCCAACCGGCGGCGGACTGCCCGGCGCCGACGAGCGCGAAGAAGGCGGCGAGCGCCCAATCCTCGCCGATGTGCTCGATCGTGGCGACGAAGTGGATGACGCCGGCCGTGGCCGCCAGGCCGGCGAGCGCCAGCGCGCCGTGCGGCAGCGCCACCACGCGCGACAGGGGACGCTCGATCTGGACGTCGGTGGCCATCGCTCGATCATAGATACGAACGTCCCCCCGCCCGCCGATCATCGGGCTGGCCTGCTAGGTCGCAAGCGCGCGGCCGACGTAGTAGCCCAGCGCGGCCGCGAGGACGCCGCCGGCGATCGACGCCGCGAGATAGCCGAGCGCGAACGACGTGTCGCCGCCGCGGGCGTCGAGGAAGACCTGCACGCTGACCGTCGAGAACGTCGTGAAGCCGCCGCAGAACCCGACCGCGATGCCGGCGCGGACCGGGCCGGAGAGCTGATCGCTCCACGGCACCACGGCGCCGAGCAGAAACGAGCCGGCCATGTTGATCGCGAAGATCATCCACGGCTGGTTGTCGGCGGAGACGGTCGTCCCGAGCCCGTAGCGGGCCAGAACGCCGATCAGGCCGCCCGCGGCGACCAGCAGGACGGTCACGCGCCCATGATGCCCGATCGCGCGGCGAGCGTTCGACGCCGGCTCCTAGACTGCTGCGCCATGCACCGGCGCCACCTGTTCGCGCTCCTCCTCGTCGCTGCCGGCCTCGTGCTGGTGGCGGCGCCCGACCATGCGCTCGCGCACGGGCTCGTCGGGCGCGAGGACCTGCCGATCCCGAAGTGGCTGTTCGGCTGGGCCGCCGTGGCTGTCCTCGTCGCGTCGTTCGTCGGCCTCGCCGTGCTGTGGCCCAAGCCGCGACTGGAACAGCCGGCGGAGCGCCGGGTCGCGAGCCTGCCGCGGGTCCTCGACCCGCTGGCGGGGGCGATCGGCGTGGCGCTCTTCGTGCTCGTCCTCTACGCCGGCTTCGACGGCGATCAGACGACGACGAACAACCTCGCGCCGACGTTCATCTTCGTCCTGTTCTGGGTCGGGCTCGCCGTCGTCAGCCCGATCTTCGGCGACGTCTTCAAGGCGCTGAACCCGTGGCGGGCGATCGCCCGCGCGATCGCCTGGGTCGCCGGCCGCGTGAGCCGCGGCGGCCTGCCCTCGCCGATGGCCTACCCGGCGAAGCTCGGCCGCTGGCCTGCCGCGATCGGCATCCTCGCGTTCGCCTGGGTCGAGCTCGTCTACTCCGGCCGCGGCGATCCGAGCAGCCTTGCGACCCTCGCGCTCGTCTACGCGGCCGCCCAGTTCGTCGGCATGAGCCTCTACGGGATCGAGACCTGGAACCGCTACGGCGACGGCTTCGGCGTGTACTTCGGGTTCATCGCGCGGATCGCGCCGCTGCGCTGGGCACGCGAGGGCCTGTTCGTGCGCAGGCCGCTCAGCGGGCTGACGACGCTCGACGTCGTGCCGGGCACGGTCGCGCTGCTGTGCGTGATCATCGGGACGACCTCGTTCGACGGGTTCTCGGGCGGGCCGGCGTGGTCGGAGATCGCCCCGGAGCTGACCGGCCTGTTCCGCGACCTCGGCCTCGGCCAGTCGCTGGCGCTCGAGCTCGCGTTCACGGTCGGCCTGATCGCCGCGGTGCTGGTCGTCGCCGGCCTGTACCGGCTCGGGATTCTCGGGATGCAGTCCGTCGACCCGCGCTCGACGACGCCGACGAGCGAGCTCGCCGGGCGCTTCGCGCACTCGCTCGTGCCGATCGGCCTCGCCTACGTGATCGCGCACTACTTCTCGCTGCTCGCCTACGAGGGCCAGCGCGTGGCGTACCTCGTCTCCGACCCGCTCGGCAGCGGCGCCGACATCTTCGGCACGAGCTCGGTGACCGTGGACTACACCTGGGTCTCGGCGACCGCGATCTGGTACGTGCAGGTCGCGGCGCTCGTGATCGGCCACATCGCGGGCCTCGTTCTGGCCCATGATCGTGCGCTTGTATCGTTCGGCGACAGCCGGACCGCGACGCGCTCGCAATACTGGATGCTCACCGTGATGATCGCCTTCACATCGCTCGGGCTCTGGCTGCTGTCGGCGGCGAACTCATGATCATGCCGATCGCGCACGCCGGCGACTGGATCGTCAACGCGCTGTACATCGCACCGGTCGTGGTCGTGGTCGGGGTCCTGGTCTACCAGACCAGGAAGGACCGCCGCGAGCTCGAGCGCGAGGGCGGCGATGCGCGCACCCCGCCGCCGCCACCGGCCTCCTAGACCCAGCTGCCTCCTACGACGCCGGCCTCGCGGGCGCGCGCCGTTCGCGGGCGAGCAGCGCGATGTCGTGCGCCAGCCCCTCGGGCGTCAGCACGCTCGCCGCGAAGCCGACGCGCTGCACGCCGCGGCCGTCGAGCAGGACCGTCGACGCCGTGTGGTCGTCGTCGGCCGTCTGCGGCGCGATCCCGTACGCCTTCCAGATGCGCTGCAGCTGTTTGGCGTCGCCGAGCGCCCAGCGCATGCGGCCCTGCATGCTCTCGCGCAGCGCGAACGTGCGCGCCCGGCGCGGGGTGTCGTTTCCGGGATCGACGCTGACGGCGACGACCGGGACGTCGTAGCCGAGGTCGTCGAGTGCGATCCGGATCTGCTGCGCGGTCAACGGGCACGTGTCCTTGCAGGTGGTGTAGAGGAACGTCACGACGACGGGCCTGCCGCGCAGGTCGGCGAGGCGCAGCATGCGGCCGTGCTCGTCGCGCAGGCCGAAGTCGGTCGGCGGGATGCCCGGCGGGCGGGTCGCGCCCGCGAAGCTCGTGGCGGCGGTGGTGACGGTCTTCTCGCCGACGGCGAACAGGAGCACCCCTGCGATCGCGGAGAGCGCGAGCAGGCCGGTGACGAAGAGGGCGAGTCGCAGGCGCGCGGGCATCGCGGGGAGGGTAGTCCTCGCGCGGCGCGCACTCGCCGCCTTCAGGCCTCGATCAGCCCGCGGCGGATCGCGTAGCGCACGAGCTCGACGCGATCGCGCATCTCGAGCTTGCGCATGAGGTTGGCGCGATGGGACTCGACGGTCTTCTCGGCGAGGTGCAGCGTCTCGCCGATCGCCTTGTTCGTGTACGCCTCGGCGATCAGCTTGAGCACCTCGCGCTCGCGCAGCGTCAACGGCTCGACGGGTCCGCTGCTGTCGTCGGCCATCCACTCGCGCAGCAGCGACTGCTCGGCGGCGTTCGTCATGAACGGCTCGCCGCGCGCGACCGCGCGGACGGCGTCGACGAGCGCGGTGTCGGCCTCCTGCTTGAGGATGTAGCCCGACGCACCGGCCTGCAGCGCCTCGAAGAGGTAGCGCTCGTCGTCGTACATCGAGAGCAGCAGGACGGCGATCTCGGGCGCGTGCGTCTTGATCTCGACGGTCGCCTGCAGGCCGGTCATGCGCGGCATCGACACGTCGAGCACGCAGATGTCGGGCCGCTCGCGCAGCGCCGTCTGGACGGCCTCCACGCCGTCGCAGGCCTCGGCGACGACCTGCATGTCGGGCTGGCGGTCCAGCAGCAGCCGCAGGCCGCCGCGGACGATGCCGTGGTCGTCGGCGATCAGCAGCTTCATGACGCGCCCGCCCCGCGCGCGCGGACGGTGAGCTCGACGGTCGTGCCGCCGCCCGGCGTGGGCCCGACGTCGAGGCGCCCGCCGGCGAGCATCGCGCGCTCGCGCATGCCGACCAGGCCGGAGCCGCCGTCGCGGACACGGTCGGGGGAGAGCCCGACGCCGTCGTCGATGATCGAGACCTTGAGCTCGGCGCCGTTGCAGCCCATCGCGGTCACCTTCACGTGCCCGGCGTGCGCATGGCGCGCGATGTTCGACAGCGCCTCCTGCACGACGCGGTACACAACGAGCTGCTCGAACTCGCCGAGCAGCGGGCGGGTGCCGTCGGCGGCGAACTGCGCCGGGATGCCCCAGCGCTCGCCGAACAGCCGCACCTGCGTGCGCAGCGCGGGCAGCAGGCCATGGTCGTCGAGCGCCGCCGGGCGCAGCTCGCGGGCGAGGCCGAGCAGCTCCTGCATCGCCTGGCCGGCGAGCCGCTGCGTCTCGGCGAGCTCCTCGGCGAACTCGCGCGGCGCGTGCTCGGCGGTCGCGGCGAGCCGCAGCGAGACGGCCGCGAGCGCCTGGTTGACCTCGTCGTGCAGGTCGCGCGCGACGCGGGCGCGCTCGGCCTCCTGGGCGCGTAGGACCGCGGTCGCCGAGCCCGTGCGCTCGGACTCCAGGCGCGTGAGCATGAGGTTGAAGGCCAGGCGCAGGCGGGTGATGTCGGCCGACTCGCCGTCGTGCGCCTGGGCGCGCATGCCGGGCAGGGTGAGGTCGACGCACTCCATCGTCCGCGTCAGCGACTCCAGCGGGGCGAAGCGACGGCGCATGATGAAGTTGTTCGCGAGCAGCGTCGCGAGGATCGCCGCGACGAGTACGAGGAACTGGCGCGCGCCGGCGGTGTCGCCGAGATCGAGGCGTGCGGCGACGCTGGCGGCGAAGACCGTCGCGACGACGAGCAGGGTGTTGACGGTCAACACCTGCGAGAGCAGGGCTGTTCTGCGCATAGGGTCTGGACCCCATGTCGGCAGGGCGCCGGATAACCGATACTGCTCGTGCAGCAACCCTCCACAAACGTTTGCCTCCAGCAGATCCGGCCGACAAGGGGCGTCCCGCGCAGCACGGGACGCCCCTTTCGGTGTTCTACGGTCGGTTTGCGGTTGATCCAGGTGTTCGCGGCGACCGTATCCGGGCACAATCGGGTCGAGAGGCGCGCCGGGAGCGGCCGCTATACTTTCTGAAGCAGCGAAGTCCGACCACCTTTGAGGAGATTCGTGTGAGCCCGTCCGGGGCGGAGTTCATCCGCCAGATCAAGAGCCAGATCGCCCAGGTCGATCCGGGCGACGTCCACAACGCCCTGTCCAAGAACGGCAACGGCGGCGGTCCGATCGCGCTCATCGACGTGCGCGAGGACGACGAGGTCGCTCGCGGCCTGATCCCCGGCGCCAAGCACGTGCCGCGCGGACACCTCGAGTCGCGCATCGAGGGCGCGGTCCCCGACCGCTCCCAGCACGTGATCATCTACTGCGCCTCGGGCAACCGGTCGGCGCTCGCCGCCAAGACGCTCGAGCAGCTCGGCTACGAGAACGTCGAGTCGATGACCGGCGGCTACACGCTGTGGAAGGACCGCGGCTACAAGGTCGAGATCCCGAAGGTCATGACGGCCGAGCAGCGCGAGCGCTACAGCCGCCACATGCTCGTGCCCGAGATCGGCGCCGAGGGTCAGCAGAAGATGCTCGACGCCAAGGTGCTGCTGCTCGGCGCCGGCGGCCTCGGCTCGCCGACCGCCCTCTACCTCGCGGCCGCCGGGATCGGCACGATCGGGATCGTCGACGACGACGTCGTCGACCTCTCCAACCTCCAGCGCCAGGTCATCCACACGACCGACCGCATCGGGACGCCGAAGGTCGACTCCGCGCAGGAGTCGATGAACGCGATCAACCCCGGCGTCAAGGTCGTCAAGTACGAGACACGGCTGGACAGCTCCAACATCATGGAGATCATCGAGGGCTACGACGTCATCGTCGACGGCGTCGACAACTTCCCGACGCGCTACCTGCTCAACGACGCGACGGTACGCCTGAAGATCCCCGTCGTCAGCGCCTCGATCCTCGGCTTCGACGGCCAGCTGTCGGTGTTCGCGCCCTACGAGGGCCCGTGCTACCGCTGCCTGTACCCGGTGCCGCCGCCGGCCGAGCTGGCGCCGTCGTGCGGTGCCAACGGCGTGCTCGGCGTGCTGCCCGGGACGATGGGCCTGCTGCAGGCGACCGAGGTCATCAAGCTCATCGTCGGCGCCGGCGAGCCGCTCATCGGCCGCCTGCTGCTCTACGAGGCGCTCGGCGCGACGTTCACCGAGCTGAAGGTCCGGCGTGACCCCGAATGCGCCATCTGCTCGCGCGAACCGTCCGAGATCGCTGACGACGAGATGGGCGTCTTCCCCGACTACGAGGCGTTCTGCGCCGCCGCGGGCTGAAAACGGCGACCGGATGACGCCGCCCGACATCATTGGCGCGGGCCGGATGCCCGCAGCGTGCTAGAAACTCGGTCCTATGGCCACCGTACGCATTCCTCCAGTCCTGCGCCCGTCCGTCGGCGGCGTCAAGGAAGTCGACGCCGACGGCGACAACGTCGGTGACGTCCTGCGCTCGCTCGCCGAGCAGCATCCGGCGACGCAGACGCAGCTCTTCGCCGACGGCGGCGAGTTGAACCGCTACGTCAACGTCTACCTCAACGACGAGGACGTGCGCGTGCTCGGCGGCCTGGACACCGAGGTCGGCGACGGCGACGTGCTTGTGATCCTGCCGGCGATGGCCGGCGGCTGATCCGCCGCGCAGCAAGCGGCGAAGGCGCCCCGGTGGGGGCGTTACATTGCGCTCGGATGGACCGCGCCGTCATGATGCTGGCAGGATTGCTGGTGCTGGCGGCGGCGGCGCCCGCGCCGGCATCCGCCCAGTCGCCGCTGCCGTCCCTGCTCGTCACGGGCGCGACCCTGCGCCAGGTCGACGCGGACCTGCAGTTCGGGCTGTCGTTCAACCGCGCCCTGCCGTTGCGCGAGTTGCAGCCGCGCCGCGGGCGCTCGATCTGCGTCGTGCTCAGCCCGGACCGGCCCTCGCGGCGACGCGCCTGCGTGAGCGCCAGCGGCGGGAAGCTGCGCGCGACGCTCGTGCCGATCGACGAGACCGGCGCCGCCGCCGGCGTCACGCGCCCGCTGCATGGCGCACGCATCGTCGCGCGCGGCGCCGCCCTGACGGTGCGCGCCCCGGCCGATGCGCTGCGGGTGCGGCTCGGCGCCACCGTGCCGTGGCGCGTCGTCGTGCAGTGGCAGGACGGCTCGGGCTGCGCGGCTGTGGCGCCCGGGCCGCGGGCCTGCACGCAGATCCTGCCGGCGACCGGCGCCCTGTCGTCGCCGACGCGGTCGGCGCGGCGCCCGCGCTTCACGCGCCTGCCGCGGCTGCGGCTGCTGGCCACGGGCGACTCGATGATCCAGATCATCGACGGCTACCTCAAGCGGCGCGTCGGCCGCATCCGCGGCGCCACCGTGCGCAGCGACGCGCATATCGGCAGCGCGATCTCCAAGCCCGCGCAGCTGGACTGGGTGCGCAAGGCGCGCGGCCAGTCGTCGGGCTTCAAGCCCGACGTCACGGTGATCTTCCTCGGCGCCAACGACGGCTTCCCGATCGCGGGCGCGCCGTGCTGCGACGGGCCCTGGGTGGCCGCGTACGCCAAGCGGGTGGAGGCGATGATGCGCAGCTACCTGCGCGGCGGGCGTTCCTACGTCTACTGGCTGACGCTGCCGACGCCGCGGCGGGCCGAGTTCGTACCCATCTACCGCACCGTCAACGTCGCGATCAAGCGCGCCGCGCAGCGCGTCGGCGGCGGCGTGCGCGTGATCGACATCGCGCGCGTGTTCACGCCGGGCGGGAGGTTCCGCCAGCGGATCACCTTCCGCGGCAGGACGATCGACGCGCGCCAGTCCGACGGCGTCCACCTGTCGACGGCCGGGGCGTCGGTCGCCGCGACGCTCATCATCGATCGCCTGCGCGCCGACCGCGCGCTGCCCTGATCGACCACCACGAGGAGTCTGAGCCCGATGCGCGCCCGCGCCGTCGCCCTCGTGCTGCTGGTCGGCTGCTCTGCCGCCGGCTGCGGATCGTCCTCGCCGCGGGGATCGACCGAGCCGGCGCCGGCGGCGGCCGGCGCGAGCGCGGCGATCACGATCCAGGCGCCCGCGGACGGCGCGCGGCTGAAGGCCAGGCAGTCCAAGGCCGGAGCGCTGCGCGCGCGCACCCGCGTCCGCGGCCGGGCACGGCCGGGCAGCACGGTCTTCATCACCGCGGGCTGCCGGCCCGAGCCCTGCTCCGCGCAGGCGCGCGCGGGCGACGACGGCCGCTGGGCGGCGACGCTGGCGCTGACGGTCGCGCGCGCGGGCGGGTTCGTGACGATCGACGCCAACGCGCAGCGCGACGTCGTCGCCACCGGCTCGGCGGTTGCGACCGTCGAGCTCGAGGGACCGGCGCGGCAAGGGGCGCAGCGGCCGGCGGCGCGCAGCGGGTCGCCGGCGCAGGCCGAGCCCGGGGCGGGCGGCGGCGCGACGCGGGCGCCGGCGCGGCGCGCTCTGCCGCGCGACGTCCTCGTGATCGGCGACTCGCTCGCGGTCGGGTTCGAGCTGGCGCTGAAGGCGGCGCTGCCGGGCTGGCGGGTGCGGGTCGACGGGCGCATCGGGCGCCCGCTCGCGGAGGGCATGAGCATTCTCGCGCGCGAGGCCTCACCGCCGGCGATCCTCGCCCTCAGCCTGTTCACCAACGACGGCCCGCGCAACACGGCCGCGCTCGAGGCCGCCGTGCGCTCGACCGCGACGCGGGCGGGCGGCTGCGCGGTCTGGGCGACGGTCGTGCGACCGCCGCTGGAGGGCGTCAGCTACGACGCGGCGAATGCGCTGCTGCGCGGGCTGGCCGGCGATCCCGGGCTCGCGCTCGGCCTGCAGCTCGTCGACTGGGCCGCCGAGGTCGGGCAGTCGCCGTCGCTGCTGGCGGGCGACGGCGTGCACGCCACGCCTGCCGGCTACCGCGTGCTGGGCCGGCTCTACGCCCAGGCGATCGCGGCCTGCGCCGGCTCCTGACCCCGTCCAGGGGTGAGGCGGCTCCCCCCGCTGGTGGCTGTGCCCGCGAGCCGATCCGCGCGACGGTGACCGCAACGCACACGACCTGAGGGGAACACGATGGCCAGCCTCACCACTGTCCCGCCCAACCGCGTCGTCGCGCTGCTCACGCCGACGGTCTTCGCGCCGCTCGCCGGCGCGATCGCGATCGCGGCCGCCGAGGTCGTGCCCGGCACGAACATCGACGAGACGTCGATCACGGCGATCTTCATCGCCGGCGCCACGATCGCCTTCGGCAAGGCCGCTCAGTGGACGAAGGGCTGGCAGGCCCAGGAGCGGCGCGACGCCGAAGCGGCGCTCGCGCCCGCCGACCTGGACGACCACGACGACGACGACCTGGAGGACGAGCTCGACGTCTCCGACGAGGAGATCCTCGCCGACATCGCCGCCTTCCACGCCGATGACGACCTCGATCTCGATCTCGGCGCGCACGACGGCGAGGACGAGGACGACGAGCACGACGACGAAGACCGCGAAGTGATGGCGCTCATGACGGCGCGCGAGGACTGATCACCATGGCCACGACAGACACGACGGTCCGGCTCCTCAACGAGCTGGAGAGCATCGACAGGCGCGAGGACGAGATCCTCGCATCGCTGCTGGCGCGCCTGGAGCAACTCGAGCAGCACGAGCTGCGCCGGCGCAGCGTCAGCGTCGCCGATCTGCAGGCCCTGCAGGCGGCGCTCGACGAGATCCGCGCGAAGGTCGCCACGGCGCAGGCTGCGGCCGTGGCGTCGCCGGCACTCACGACCGGCGGCGATGGCGCACCCGCTCCGGCGCCGCCGCCGACGTTCGAGCAGCTCGAGGCGCAGATCCAGCATCAGGACGCCAGCGCCAAGCAGATGCGCGAGCTCATCGCCGAGCGCCTGCGGACGCTGGCTCCCGCCGCGACCGAGCACGAGGGCACGGGCGAGGGCGATGCGCACGACCCCGACCACACGCCGGCGCGCCCGCAGACGTTGCGCCTCGATCGCCCGCTCATGGAGGGCCCCGAGGTGCTCGCCTTCCAGCGCCTGCTCAACCGCCGCTTCGCGCGGTGGGGTGTCGACCGGCAGATCGCCGAGCACGGCAGGTACGGCCCGCAGACCAGGCAGGCGGCGCACCAGGTCGCGCTCGGCCTCGGGCTGCTGAGCGCCGACCTCGAGCACGGCATCACGCCGCACGTGCGCATCGCCATCAGGACGCCGAGCCGCCGCACGGAGCGCCAGAAGGCGCGCGCGCGGGGGCGGGCGACGTACCGGGCCGCGCTGCGCAGGAAGTACGCGGGGCATCGGCAGTCCAACGGCAGCGCCCGTTCCGGCACGCCGCCGCGCAGGCGCCAGCAGGCCAACGGCAACGGCCGGGGGCCCGTGGTCGGCGGCGGCAGCGTCGCCGCCGCGATCCGCAGGCACGGCGGCGACCACGAGGACGTCATCGTCCGCGAGGCGAAGCGCTTCGGCGTGCCGGTGGCGCTCGTCTGCGCGGTCATCGACGTCGAGTCGGACTTCACGAACGTGTTCGGCCACGACAACGTGCGCAACCCGATCAAGAGCCCGCCGCGGCCGGCCCCCGATCGCGTCGTCACCGAGGCGCTGTACCGCGAGTACAAGCGCCAGCGCAAGCTCGGCAAGGGCTCGCAGGGCGTCGGCCCGATGCAGCTGACGTTCTTCACGCTGCAGGACGAGGCCGACGCGCTCGGCGGCTGCTTCGACCCGGCGATCAACATCCGCGTCGGGGTCAGGCACCTGCGCAGCCTCGTCGACGCGCACGGCCTGCGCGACGGCGTGCAGCGCTATAACGGCGCGCCCGGCCACGAGTACGCCGACCTCGTCCTGAGGCGCAGGGCGATGTGGGAGCAGCGGCTGAGGGGAGCCTCGCCCGGTCCGGCGACCGGAGCCGGAACGTCGCCCAAGCCGGCGCAGCCGTCCCCGGGACGGCCCGTGGCGCCGACGTACCGGGTCCGGAAGCCGGCGATCAAGGGCCCCGGGGTGAAGCGCCTGCAGCGCGACGTCAACCAGCGCTTCGCGCGCTGGGGGATCGCCCGCCACATCACCGAGGACGGCGTCTACGGCACGCAGACCGCGCGCGCCGCCCGCCAGGCGCTGATCGGGCTCGGGATCGACGCGTCGGCCTACGCGGAGGGGCTGACCCCGCGGCTGCGCGTCGTGATCAGGACGCCGAGCCGCCGGACGGCGGGTGAGCTGCGCCGGGCCAGGGATCGCCGCGGGTACCGCGCGAAGCTGCGTAAGCGCTACGGCCCCGCGACGCCTGCCGCCCACGGACAGGCGGTTGCGATCAAGGGCAGCCCGAAGGCGATCATCGACACGATCGTCGTGCCGATCGCCCGCAGGAACGCCATCGGCGTCACGGCGGCCTCCGTCGCGGCCGCCAACGCCGCGCATTCGGTGCTGACGACGAGCGGCAACCGCAGCGATCACAAGGGCCCGCCGAACGTGGCGTGGGCGGCCGACCTGTCCAACGGGAGCGCACCGACGCCGCAGATGGACAAGCTCGCCGCGGACCTCGCCAACACGTTCGGCATCCCGTGGAGCGGCAGCGGTCTCGTCAACCACAACGCGGGCGGGTACCGGTATCAGCTCATCTACCGCACCGACAAGGGCGGCAACCACTTCGACCACGTCCACCTGGGGGTCAAGAGGATCTAGTGGTCCGTCTCATAACAGTCCACCGGAAACCCCGGGCGCCGATCACCGCCTGGCGGCGTCCTCGGACGCTCGATGTGGCTGAGCCACACCTTCGGGGCGGGCGGGGATCGGATCTTGCCAGGCGGCGCCGGCATCCCGGGTTTTCCAGCGACCT
>JBBSLI010000011.1:0-112118 GCA_038255395.1 Solirubrobacterales bacterium | reverse complement strand
GGCCGCTTGGTGTCAGCGCTCGTCGCTGTCGCGCTCTGGCCCTTGCTCCTGTTCGGGATCGACATCCGCATCGGCTGAGACCGCGGCCGGCTTCGGCGCAGCGAAGGGGCCGATGCCGCCGGCGCGTCCCGCAGCCGAACGCTCAACGGGACGCTGCTGCCGCAGTTGGCGCTACCGCGATTTGCTTCGGAGCGGAAGCCAGTGCCGCGCCGCCGATCACGCCGCTGGTCGTTCAGCTGCCGAACGAGGCGAGCGTCGCGCCCAGTACAGCATTGAATCGGTCGGGAGCTTCGAGCATCGGGAAGTGACCGACGTCCTCGACAAGGATCGGCTCGACACCGTGCCGGCGCAGCGAGGCGGCGTCGGTCGGCGCGGTGGCGGGGTTGATCGCAATGATCGGTGCCGCGATGTGAGGCAGCGCCGCGAGGATCGCGGGCTGGCGGTTGCGCGCATAGGGCAGCGAGCCGAGCGCAACCTCTCTGGAAGTGGAGGCCATGTCGGTCGCGATGCGATCGACCAGCCGGCCGTCGACGGTCTCCGGAAGGAGTCTGCGCACGAATCGATCGACGGCGGCCGCAAAGTCGTCGCGGAAAGGCGCGACGAAGGCCTCGACCTCTTCGGGTGAGGACACCGTTTCGTTGCCGAGCGATCGCAACACGTCGACCCACACCAACCCGACCACACGGTCACCAAGCCGTCGCGCAGCGTGGACGACGGCGTCACCGCCCATCGAGTGCCCGACGAGAGCGACCCTGTTTGCGCCGATCTCATCGACGACCGCGACGACATCGTCACCGAACGCCGCGAGATTCCAATCCAGGCGGCCGAGCCCCGACTCGCCGTGTCCTCCCAGGTCGAGCGCGATGACCTGATAGCGCTCGGCCAGGTAGTCGACCTGGTGAGCCCAATACGTGCGATTGCCTGCCCAGCCGTGCACGAGCACCACCGCTGGTCCTCCGGCACCATCGCCGGCGCCATGCGTCGCATACGCGATCTCGACGCCGTCGCGGCTGGACGTCACCGGCACGCGCACACCACAACCGCAAGCCCGGAAGCGGCAGCGGCCAAGCCGGTTCTTATGCTGAGCCCTAGCAGCATCGATGGCGGGCCGTCGCCCGTCGAACCTGCGCGGCCTTTGCCACGACTGCCATGCCGGGCTCTAGGTCGATCAGCCTTGCGCCTGCTGCTCGTTGTGGACCTCGAACGATGTCTCCTGGGGCGGCCCGTCGAAGCCACCGTCGATGCCGGCTTGCAGCAGGGGCATCAGCGTGCCGTCACGGAACTGCTCCCAGCTCTCCTTCGATTCGTGGATCGCCACGATCATCCAGCCATCGTTCGAGGGCCCCGCGGCGTGAAACAGCTGCCCCTCGGGCAGTGAGCCGTCGCTGGGATGTGCGGCTGCGATCGACGCCTCGTACTGCGCCTCGCTGCCCCCGGGGAACTGATGCACGATGCCAAAATGGGCCATTGAGCTGCTCCTCACAGACGAATACTCGCGCTCCGATCCTTGCGCGACATCCAGCGGTTCGTGCCGATGACACATTACGCGCGCGAAGGCAGCAGCGGGGTTTTTGCGGAGCGGTAGTGGGACGGATCAACCCGAGCAACGGCCTGGGCCGAGACGACGTGGCTGATCTGGGCGTGCGTTGGCTGGGTGGTGGTGTCGGCCCTCTTTGTTTTGTCGTCGCGCGTTCCGCGGGCGCCACCGGCCTCCATTACGTCATCTTGCGCTGCTCCGATGCGCTCGTATGGACACTCCCTGGCCTCTCGGCCCTCGCGCGTGAGCTCGTACGGCACGCGGGCAGCTCGCAGATCTCATCGCTCAGCTCGCTCAGCCGGTCGACCTCGCCTACCTCGTCAGTTCGCGGGGGCGCGCGGATGAGCGACAGCCGGCCCTCCGGGCGGGACGCCGAACGGACGCTGACGGACGCGCCGGTCGTCCCCACTGCCGAACCTCTATCGGGGCGGACGGCACCGAACATCACGGCCGCACCGGCTCGCGGTGCGATCCGCGCCGCCGACCCGCGCGGTTGCGCGCGCCTACTTGGTCTGTCGGCAGACGAGAACGCGATCGGGCAGCGCTCGCGTACCTCGGACTCCGCCCGCTGTCTCACGAGCGCAGCCGACTCTCGGGACTCGCGCGGGTCTCAGCCGATGCGGATGTCGATCCCGAACAGCAGCAACGGCCAGAGGATGACAGCGACAATCGCTGACAACAGGCGGCCGAGGGTGCTCAGGTGATCGAAGTAGTTCTGCGACACGGCCACGATGACGCCGAGGACCAGATAGATGATGCCGCCAATACTCACGGTGGCTGGCTACCCACGGGGGCTACGTCGCATGCCGAGCTCGAGGGACGTTCGCCTTCGCCGCTGCAGGTCGCGGAATCGTGCTGCTCGCCGTGGTGTGGTCGTGTGCTGGTCGCGTTCGCGCGCTTCGTCGTGGAGGGCGTAGGGTCAGCTCGAACCCCCGACGCTTGTCCCGCTCACGTCGGCTCTCCCGGCGCGGGCCAGTCCCGCCGAGCGAGCTCGTCCGCTCACAGCGATTCGGTGTTCAGCGCGTGCCAGGCGGCAGCGACGGGAGTTGCTGCTTGACGCGAAGCAGCGCCTCCCGAGGACCTCTCCGGACGGTCCGCAGGGGAACCGCTCGTGGCGCACGGCGGCCGAGCCTTGCTTGCTGATGGGTCCGTGGCGGGCCGGGGTGTTGCCCGATTGGCGGACCTTAGGGTCCAAGCCGAGGTAGCCGACCAGGTGCCGGGCGCTGTGGAAGCGGCGGATGTCGCCGATGGCAGCCACGAACGTGGTGGAGGTGATGACGCTGACGCCGGGGACGGTCATCAGCCGCAACGCGTCGGGGTTGTTCAGCGCGTGCGTGGCGATCGCGCGGTCAAGCGTGCGACTTCCGCGCGCCACTCGACGACCAGGACTCCGTGACATCACGCGGCCGCACGCGCCGGCTCGACGTCGCGAGCGCGCACCCGACCGCACCCGCGATACGCGACGCGCAGCGGCCCGCGGCGGTCGTGTCGAGCGAAGGGGTGCATGCGACCCCTGCTGCGACACGATCGCTCACGACAGCGCGTCTGCGGCGCGAAAACCTCGGGTGGGAGGAGCGGTGCAGCCGGCGTGCACGCCACGGCGCGCTGTCCCGTTGGACCCGTCCGAATTTCGAGCCCGGACAGGGACCTCATGCGGGAACGCGGCGCACGGCTGATCCGGACGATCGACGGACAGATTGCGGACGTACGGCCGTCATTCGCCTCTCGCCCGGCGACGGACACCGACGTCTGGGGAGGCCGGGACACCCAGCCACGCCGGCGGATCGGGCAGGCGCCAGTACAGCGCGGTCAGCGCCGCGACATCGTGCTGAAACCAGGCCGCGACGAAGTCGCCGTACGAGGCGCTCAGGCGCCCTTCGTCAGCGCCGGCCAGGACGGCGCGCACGAGGCGCGCCGCGTGGCGCCCGCTGATCAGTCCGCGCAGGACGCCGTGCGAGGAGGCCGGGTCGAGCACGACGGCCGCGTCGCCGGCGGCGACCCAGCCGGGGCCCGCGGGCGCCCGCAGCGCGCGCCAGCCGACGTCGGCGCTGCGGACGCGCCCGCGCGCGGCGAGCCCGTCGAGCTCGGCGGGGGCGGCGCAGTCGCCGCGCGACCGCTCCGACAGCGCCAGCCGCGTCCAGCAGTAGACGCCGTCGCCGACGCGCGCCGTCCATGTCCAGCCGCCGGCGTCGGCGACGATCGCCGGCGCCGCGTCGCGCGCCGGGCAGCTTCCGGTGACATATCCATAGCGCGCGATCAGCGGTGGCGAGCGGCGCTCGGGCTCGAGGCCGAGCCGCCGCGCGAGCCAGTGCCCCGCGCCGGCCGCGTCGATCACGTAGCGCGCGCGCAGCTCCCCGTTGGAGGTCTCGACGCCGGCGACGCGGCCGTCGCGCACGATCGGCGCCACCGCCCGGCAGCGCTCGTGCAGGACGGCGCCGAGCTCGAGCGCCCGCGCGACGAGCAGCGCGTCGAACGGTGCGCGCAGCGCCTGGAAGCCCTGCCACGGACCGCTCTCGTCGCCGCCGTAGGCGACCAGGCGCGGCGGTCCGTCCCACGTCACCCAGACGCCGGGATGGCGCGGCAGGCCGGCCGCGAGCACGCGGTCGAGGATGCCGAGCTCGCGCAGCGGCGCCTCGACGCCGGGGTGCAGGGTCTCGCCCGGGCGCTCGCGCGGCAGCTCGCTGCGCTCCAGCAGCGCGACGCGCAGCCCGGCGCGGGCGCAGGCGATCGCCGCCGCGGCGCCGGCGGGACCGGTCCCGACGATCGCCACGTCGGCGTCCGGCGCGGCTACGCCGTCGTCACGGACTGCCATGCGCCGCCCGCGCGCCGCACGAGCAGATCGGCCTCGGCCCCCGCGAACATCAGCACGCGCTCGGCGATGCGCACGCGGAACCTGCGGTGGTCGCGCGGATCGGCCGCCTGCGACGCGCGCCGGCCGAACTCCAGCCGGTAGCGGTTGCCGGCCAGCGTGACGCCCGTCTGCGTCTCGGCCTCGCCGAGCTCGCCGGCGCTCTGGCCGTCGACGGCGCGGAACGAGAGCAGGCTCCACTCGCGCGTGTTCGGATCGACGTCGAGCGCGATGTAGGAGCGCGCCGCGACGAGCACCCGCGCCTCGTACTCGAGCAGGTCGACCCGGCCGGTCAGCGCCAGCGTGAAGCGGTTGTCGAGCGCGATCTGCACGTAGTCGACGAACTCGAACGTCGCGTACTCGACCTCGTCGTCGCCGACCGCGCGCGGCCCGGGGACGCCGTCCCATGGCAGGTCGCCGACGCTGCCGATCTCCTCGTCGGTGAGCGGCGTCGCGGTCGGGAAGATCTGCGAGAAGCTGCGCCCGGAGTCCGGCGCGACGGCGGGCCAGAACGACGACAGCGCCGCGCAGAGCTTGGAATCCTCGGGAAACGGCGAGCCGAGGCCGTAGCCGGCGAGGTGGGTCACGCCGTCGGTCTCGTCGATGCTCGTGTCCCAGCCGGGGGCGAAGACGCCCGCGGCGCCGTCGGGCAGGTGCGAGTGGCGCTGCGTCGCGCCGACCTCGAGCGGGCGCTGCTGCGGCGCGCCGTCGAGCGGCAGCGACACGATCGCCGTCACCGAGTCGTCCTCCGGACGCAGACGCGAGCCGGTCAACTCGATGTTCGGCGCGATGCGCTCGTCGGAGAGGGTCAGCGGCGCTCGCTGCCAGACACGGCCGCGCAGCGCCGTCGGCACGCGCTGCAGCCACCATTCGACGAGCTCGCGCTGGTCGCAGTTGGGGTAGAAGTCCGGCGCCGTGACGAGCGAGTAGGCGGGCACGTTGCGCGGCACCTGGACGGCGAGCTCGGGGCAGGACGCCGCGATCCAGCCGTCGCCGCTGAAGTCGAGGTAATGGCGCGCGCGGTAGCCGCCCGCGTTGACGCGCTCGACGGCGTTGGGGTCGTCGTTGAGGTCCTCGATGCTGCCGTCGTCGCGCACCGCGTGGCGGACATGGACGTACTCGGGCGCATGGCGCGCGCGGCCGTCGCTGGCGACGGTCAGGCTCGGCGAGAAGTCGCCGCGCGGGTCCGGCGGCACGACGAAGTCGACGGGCTTGCCGTCGAGCAGCGCCTCCGCGACCAGCGGATGAGGCAACGGTGCCAGCAGGCCGGGCCCGAGCTGGTGGTCGAACTCGGCGATGCCCTCGGTGAAGATGAACGGCGGGCGGTCGATCTGCGGCTCGTCCCAGCCGGTGTCGTGGCCGCCGCGACGCAGCTCGCGATGCACGCGGCGCAGCTTCTCGTTGACGTGGTGGGCGCTCAGCTCGACCGTCAGGTCCACGCCGCGCAGGCACTCCGAGCCGCCGAAGAGCTTGTGCACCGGGACCCAGAAGTTGCGCGTCTCGTCGCTCGGGACATCGGCGAAGACCTGCCCGAGGTCGAAGTTCATCGGGCCGAAGAGGTCGAAGCGCCCCCGCAGCTGGACGGCGAGGTAGGCGTCATAGCGCGCCGGAAGGACGCGGAAGGCATGGGCGTCGCGCTCGTCGAACGGCAGGAAGCCGCGCCGCGCGGGGTCGTAGAGCGCCTCCGACGTGCCGACGCGCGCCACGCCGGTCCGCGCCAGGCACATGTCCGCGTGGCGGCGGTGGACCGTCTCGGGCCCGGGGCGGTACTCGGTCGCGAAGACCGCGATCGCCATCAGGGCGCCCGGGAACTGCGCCGCCACCTCGGCCAGCGATGGTGTCCGGATCCCGAATACGAGGTTCTCCACGGCCGCGATCTCGTCGGGCGTCGGAAACGCGCGCAGGAAGCCGTCGGTGCCGCTGACGACGTTCGGCGAGGCGAACGCGTGCAGCAGCAGGCTCTGCGCGGGCCGCCCCGGCTCGATCCCGCGCGTGCCCTCGGCAGCGAAGTCCTCGAAGCCGGGCAGCGTGCGGTCGATGCCGGTCAGTGGCTCCAGCAGCGCGCCGTGCAGGTCAGCGGCGGTGATGTCGAGGCCGTGGGCCGCGAGCAGATCCTTCCAGCCGGCGGGCGCGAGGCGCGCGCACGCTGCTGTGACCGTGTCGATCAGCTTCCCCATGGCGCCACCCGACCACATCGCCACGCGCGCGAGTGTGAAAAGGCGCACACCTCGCGCACAGGATCAGTCGGCCAGCGCGCCGGGGTCCGCGGGGACGTCGACGGCGTGCTCGCGCAGCGCCTCCATCGGCACGATGTCCAGCGCCCGCTCATGCGTCGAGGCGAGTACGACGAAGGCCGCCGCGCCGTCCTCGTGGGCGCGCAGCCAGTTCACCGCGGTCACGCACCAGCGGTCGCCGGGGACCAGACCGGGGAAGTTGTACAGCGGCATCGGCGTGCTGAGGTCGTTGCCGATCTCGCGCTGGTGGTCGAGGAAATGCTCGGTGACGACGGCGCAGATCGTGTGGCTGCCGAGATCCTCGGCGCCCGTGCTGCAGCAGCCGTCGCGGTAGAAACCGGTCACCGGATCGGTGCCGCAGGGCTCGAGCTCACCACCGAGGACGTTGCGCTCATTGCTCATCGCAGGCGCAGGCTAACCGGATCGGGCGCGGCGCGGGCTTACGCGCCATCCAAGGCGTCCTCGGATGTACTGCTAGACCTTGGCGGGCTCGACGCGGATGCGGCGGCCGCGGACGCGCTCGCCGTCGACCGCCGCGGCGATCCGCAGCGCGTCCGTCGCGGGGACCGACAGGAAGGCGAAGTGCTCGAGCACCTTGACGTCGCGCACGGCCTCGCCGTCGATGTCGGCGGCGTGCGTGACGGCGCTGACGAGATCGGCGACCTCGATGCCGGCGGAGCGGCCGCCGGAGACGATGAGCTTCGCGTACACCTCGTCGCCGTTGCGCGAGACGTGCGGCTTGGTGTGGCGGCGCGGCTTCTCCTCCACGACGATCGGCACCGGCTCGACGGTGACGCCGGCCTCCCAGGGGGTGACCTTGACGCCGGTGTGGCGCTCGATCGCCTCGAGCTCCTTCTCCTGCTTGGGCTCGACGAACGTGATCGCGCGGCCGGAGCGGCCGACGCGGCCGGTGCGTCCGATGCGGTGCACGTAGACGTCGGGCGAGCGCGGGACGTCGAAGTTCACGACGTGCGTGACGGTCGAGATGTCGAGGCCGCGAGCGGCGACGTCGGTGGCGACGAGGATCGGCACGCGACCGCCCTTGAAGCCGAGCATGACGCCGTCGCGCGAGCCCTGCGACATGTCGCCGTGCAGCGCCTTCACGTTGAAGCCGCGGTCCTTCATCTTCTTGTAGAGCTGGTCGGTGCGGATCTTCGTGCGGGCGAAGACGATCGCCTGGTCAGGCCGCTCGGCCTCGAGCACCTCGACGAGCTTGTCGGCCTTGTCGGCGGTCTTCACCGTGACCTGGAACTGCTCGACGGAGTCGACCGTCAGGGTCGCGGACTGGACCTTGACGTGCTCGGGGTCGTAGAGGTAGTTGTCGGCGAGCTTGCGGATCGGCGGCGGCATCGTCGCGCTGAAGAGCGCCGTCTGACGGCTGTTGGGCGTCAGGCGCAGGATCTTCTCGACGTCCTCGAGGAAGCCGAGGTCGAGCATCTCGTCGGCTTCGTCGAGGACGACGAAGCGGCACGAGTCGAGCACGAGCGAGTGGCGGCTGATGAGATCGAGCACGCGACCGACGGTGCCGACGACGATGTGCCCGCCGGCCTTCAGCTGCGCCTGCTGCGTGCGGATCGGCGCGCCGCCGAAGACGGCGACGACGTCGGCGCCCTTGCGCTGGGCATAGGCGCGGATCGCCTGCGTCACCTGGATGCACAGCTCGCGCGTCGGCGTCAGGATCAGCGCCTGGACCTCGGGCTCGGTCGGATCGATGTACTCGATGATCGGCAGGCCGAAGGCGGCGGTCTTGCCGGAGCCGGTCTGGGCCTGCCCGATGACGTCGCGGCCTTGAAGCATCGGCGGGATCGCCTGCTCCTGGATCGGGCTCGGCTTCTCGTAGCCGACGTCCTCGAGCGCTTCGAGGGTACTGGGTGAAAGGCCGAGGTCGGCGAAGGTGGTCACACGCCCCAGCTTAGTCGGTCGTTTGCACCTTTCCCGCGCGCGTAACCAAGCGCGAGGGACGAGCGAGGGACGCGCGAGGGACGAGCGAGGGACAGCGGTTTCGTTACGCCAGCCGCTGGGCCGCCGCCGCGCGCACGCTCGCCGCCTGCGCCTCGTCGCCCGCCAGCTCCTGCAGCCGCTGCGCCGCGAGCCGCACACGGCGGTCGACATGCAGTGCCGCGAGGCGGCGCGTCTCGGCCTCGCAGTCCCACAGGCACTCGACCGCGACGTCGCCGTCGAAGGTCGGATCGGATGCCGCGAGCGCGGCCACGATGTAGCGCCGCCCGTAGGAGTAGGGCATCGCCTCGTAGGCGCGCTGCAGCTCGTCGAACGGGCCGTGCACGCCGCAGCGGCCCAGCGCCTCCGACAGCGACCCGATGACGTAGACGTCGCCGTCGAGGCCGAGGTCGAGCTCGTCGGAGAGCGCGCGGCGGGCGGGCTCGAGGTCGTCGTCCTCGGCCCACGTCGCCAGCATCCCGGCCGCCTTGCGCCGCCGCGACCAGTCGGCGGAGGTCAGCCAGTCGTGGGCCAGCGCGCGCGTCTGCGAGAGCGGCATCGCCTCCAGCGCGAGGCCGACCGCGCCCTGCAGCTTGCCGCGCTGGGCGTGGCTCGTCGCCTGCTCGGCGATCTCGAGCAGCTCGCGCCGCCCCTGGCGGCCGAGCGCGAGGATCGCGGCGCGGCACATCGGCATCTCGGTGTCGTTCGCCGCGGCGACGAGCTGCGCGACGTCGGCAGGCCCGAGACGGGTCGCAAGCTCGTCGGCGATCTGCGTCCAGCGCGAGTCCTCGGCGATCTGCAGCAGCTCGGCGGTGCTCATCTCGCGCGGGCGCCGGCGCCCCGGCGGGCGCTCGCTGCGACCGCCGCCGCCGCGCCGCTTGGACGATCCGCCGCTCGCCGTCGCGCCGCCGCCGCGCTGCTCGAGCGCGAACGCGCGCGCGATCCAGCGGTTGCCGACCGACCACATCGTCCACGGGCGCTCGCGCGGGTCGATCCCGGCGAGCGCCTCGGCGAGCGCGCCCTCGGTCGCGAAGCGCTTGACGAGCACCGAGTCCAGGCCGCTGACCACCTCCGGCCACGGCGTGCTCGCGGGCGGCGCGTCGTCGTCGCCGATCAGCCGCTCGAGCGCGGCGGGCCAGAAGCGCCCGTAGCCGACGTACTCGCGCAGGATGCGGCGCGCGTCCTCGTGGCCGCGGATCGCCATCCGGCCGAGCATGCCGAGCACGTCGTTGGTCGTGTCGCCGTCGTCCTCGTCGCTGTCGTGCAGCCACAACTCCAGCGCGCCGGGGTGCAGCTGGACGTCGAGCGCGAGCGTCGCGTGGTAGTCGTCGCGGTCGTCGAGCCGGCGATCCCAGCGCGGGTCGTTGAAGACGCAGTGCATGAGCAGCGCATGCGCGACGGTGCGGTCGGCGTCCAGTACCCACAGGTAGCCGGCCCCGAGACCGCGCTGCAGCCTGCCGAGCGGGTCGGCAGCGTCAGCGAGCGGTGGCGGGCCCGGTTTCACGTGCCGATCGTGGCACGGTCGGCACGTTCGCCGCGCCCCGGCACGTAAGGTGCTCGGCCCGTGGCCAAACGCTCAAGCCCCGGCGGATCGCAGCCGACGAGTGTGACAGTGGCCTCGGACCTCGGATTTCCCGCTGCGCGCGTCGACGACGCCGTCCTGCGCGTGTCGCTGGACGCGATCATCTCGATCGACGCATACGGCGTCGTGCTCGAGTTCAACCCTGCCGCCGAGCGGATGTTCGGCTACATGCGCGACGACGTCGTCGGCGCCGATATGGCCGAGCTGATCATCCCGCCGGCCCATCGCGAGGCACACCGCAACGGGTTGCGCCGCCTCCTGGAGGGCGACGACGGACGGCTGTTCGAGCAGCGCATCGAGCTCGATGCCCAGCGCGCCGACGGCTCGCTGCTCACCGTCGAGCTTGCGATCACGCGGCTGGCCGGCGCTGGGCCGACCGCCCTGTACACCGGCTTCGTCCGCGACCTCACCGACCATAAGCGCGCGGAGCGCGAGCGCCACGAGCGGATCGCGCGCCAAGCGCTCGTCGTCGCCCTCGGACAGACCGCGCTCGGCGGCGTCGCGCCCCCCGATCTCGTCGCCCACGCGCTTGCGACGCTCGTCGAGGGTCTGGCCGTTGAGCGCGGCGTCGCGCTGGGCGTCGACGCCGGCGGCGCCATGCGGCGCGAGTCGGCGATCGGCCTCGGCCCGCTCGCCGGCCACGGCGAGCCTGCCGGGGAGGCGCAGGCGCAGCTGCTGCACCGCACGATCGCGGCCAACGGCTCGCTGCTGCTGCGCGGCGTCGAGCTCGCCGACCTCGCCGAGACCGGCCTGCTGTTCGTCCAGGGCATGCGCGCCGTGTTGTGCGTGACGCTGCAGGGCGATCGCGGAGCCGTCACCGGACTGCTCGCGATCGCCGCCGCCGACGCGGACGCGCTCGGCGCCGAGGACGTCGGCTTCGCGCAGGCGATCGCCAACGTCGTCGGCACCGCCGTCGCGCGCTGGCGCGCCGACGAGGAGATCACGCGCCTGGGCCTGCACGACCCCCTCACCGGCCTCGCGAACAGGCCGCTGTTCGAGAACCGCCTCGAGCAGGCGCTCGAGCGCTCGCGCCGCGGCCAGGGCGAGACCGGCCTGCTGTTCGTCGACCTCGACGGCTTCTCCAAGCTCAACGACGGCTTCGGCCATCGCACCGGCGACGAGGTGCTCGCCGGCGCGGGCGCCCGCCTGCGCGGCGCGCTGCCGGCGGAGGCGACCGCCGGGCGCTTCGCGGGCGACGACTTCGCCGTCCTCGTGCCCAAGGTCGAGGACGCCGCGGAGCTGCTCGAGCTCGCCGCCAGGATCGGCCTGGCGCTGCGCGAGCCGATGCTCGCCGGCGGGCGCGAGCTGGAGACCACGGCCAGCATCGGCGTCGTCATCACCGAGCGCGGCGTCGGCAACGCCGGCGAGCTGCTGCGCACCGCGTCGGCCGCCGCCGTCCGTGCGCGCGAGCGCGGCGGCGGGCGCGCCGAGCTCGCCACGCAGGGCATGCGCCGCCGGCTGCTGCACGCCGCCGAGATCGAGCAGGGCCTGCGCCGCGCGCTCACCGACGGCGAGCTGCGCCTGCACTACCAGCCGATCCTCGACCTGCGCACGGGCGCGATCGCGGCGGTCGAGGCGTTCGTGCGCTGGCAGCATCCCGACCACGGGCTGCTGTCGCCGGCGCAGTTCCTCGCCGCCGCGGAATCGACCGGGCTGGCGGTGCCGCTCGGCGCCGAGATCCTTTCGATCGCGTGCCGCGAGCTCGCCCACTGGGAGAGCGTGCTCGGACCCGATCAGGACGCCCCCGCGGTGCACGTCAACGTCTCGGCGCTGCACTTCGCGGCGCCCGGGCTGGCGAGCACCGTGTCGCGCGCGCTGCAGCGCAGCGGCCTCGCGCCCGACAAGCTCGTGCTGGAGATCGCCGAGACGATGTTCACCGGCGAGGGCCAGGCCGCGATGGCGCGGCTCGACGACCTGCGCGGCGCCGGCGTGCGGATCGCGCTGGACCGCTTCGGCACCGGCTACTCGTCGCTCGCGGCGATCCGCGAGCTGCCCTTCGACGCGCTGAAGGTCGACTCGTCCTTCCTCACCGAGCTGGGCGACGGCACGCGCGACGCGGCGCTCGTCGAGGCGATGATCGGCATGGGCCACTCGCTCGGGCTGCCGATGACCGCCGCGAAGGTGGAGACCGAGGAGCAGTTGCGGCTGCTGCGCTCGCTCGGGCTGGACCGCGCGCAGGGCGACCTCTTCGCGCCGCCGCTGTCGGCCACCGCGGCGTTCGAGCTCGTGCGCTCAGGCGACGTCTGGCAGGGCCTGCTGGCGGCGACGCGGCCGATGCCGCGCGCGCCGGCGGTCGCGGTGGCGGACACCGCCGCCCCCGCAACGCCCGCCGCGGCGGCCGATGCGCCGCGCATCGCGGCCGGCTCGTCGCCGTCCGGCGCGACGCTGAGCCTCGGCCAGGCCGCGCAGGCGCTCGACATCTCGACGACGACCGCGCGCCGCTGGGCCGACGACGGCCGCCTCCCCACGACCCGCACCGCCGGCGGCCACCGCCGCTTCGCGGTCTCCGACGTGCGCCGGCTGCTGGCCGCGCGCGGGCGGCCGTCGATCAAGCCCACCGAGCCGCCGCGCCGGGCGCTCCCCAGCCTCGCTGCGCTGATCGAGACCCACGGCACGCAGCTCGCCGAGCTGAGCTGGCGCACCCTCTACGACGAGCTGCGCAGCGGCTTCTTCCTCGAGCCCGGGGGCGTCGGGGCCGCCGAGCGCTGGCTCGGCGCGATCAGCTCGGCCGCCGAGACGGCGAACTACGAGATGTTGCACGAGGCGACATGCGCGTTCATGCGCGCGGCCGAGCGGGCGGGCGCGCCGCTGCTGGAGCGCCACCTCGCGATCGAGCGCTTCGCCGAGGCCGCGTCGCGCGCGCTCACACGGCGCTCGTGCCCGCGCGAGGAGATCGTCGAGGTGCGGCGCCTGTTCGCATCCCTGGATCACCAGCAGCTGGCCGACGCCGGGTAGTCGCCGTGTCCGCCCTCCTGGCGCGGCCGGCATGGGGTCTGGACCCCATAGGTCGCACGCGATCTCAAGGTCGCGCCGCGCAGGCCGAACACCGCAGCACGCAGCACCGTCACCTCATGGACGAGGCGACGTTGATCATCCAGGAGGAACCCCACATGCATTCCGACGTACCGTCGTCTCCAGGGGACGGCGACCAGCCGTTCGCAGCACCGGCCGGCGTGCCGTCTGCCGAAGCGATCTTCGCCTTGCGGGTGGCCGGAGAGGTCGCGCGGCAACTGCACGAGTCGGGTCGTGAGCTGCGCTTCGCGCTCGCGCCGTCAGCGGCCCGTGTCGAGGTGCTGCTGTGCGACGTCGACGGGATCGTGCTCTCCCGCCTGACGCCGGCGCGGGCGCTCGAGATCGCGACGGGCTCGCCCGTCGTGGGGGCGACGCGGTGAGCCCGCTCTCGCTCGGCGGCCTGGCCTCCGGCATCGACACGGAGTCGATCGTCACGCAGCTGATGGCGGTCGAGGGGCAGTCCAAGACGCGCCTGCAGCTCGCCGACGCGCGCGCGGTCGCGCGCCAGACGGGGCTGAAGGATCTCGCGGCGAAGCTCGGCGCGCTGCGCGACGCCGCCAACGCGCTGAAGAGCACGACGACGTGGGCCAACGTCCAGCAGCTGTCCTCCGGCGATCCGGCCCGGGTCGCGATCCGCACCGACGGCGCCGCCGCGCCCGGCGCGCGCGCGATCGAGGTGACGGCGCTCGCCGTCACCGCGCAGCATGCCTTCGACTACAGCGCGAGCGCGTCGCCGCAGACGCTCACGATCGGCGCCTTCTCGCTGGCCGTCGATCCCGACAGCACCGTCTCGACCGTCGCCGCGGCGATCAACGACCGGGAGGACTCGCCGGTCCGCGCCGTGGTCGCCGGCGGCAAGCTCGTGCTGACGAGCCGCACCGGCGGCGCGAGCGGCGACTTCAGCGCCGGCGCGTCGCCGCTGCTCGCCGAGGATCCTGTCTACGCGCGCAGCGGCGCCGACGCCGCCTACCTGCTCGACGGCGTGCCGAAGACCTCGCCCTCGAACGTCATCACCGATGCGATCCTCGGCGCCGAGATCACCTTGAAGGCGACGACGACCGCACCGATCTCGCTGACCGTCAGCGATCCCGCCCCGGACACGGAGAGCATCAAGGCGAAGGTCACGGCGTTCGCCAGCGCCTACAACAGCGCGGTCGACTTCATCCGCGGCAAGCTCTCCGAGGAGAAGGTGAAGAACCCGACGACGAACGCGGACGCGGCGAAGGGTCTGTTCCGCGGCGACACGATGCTCACCAGCGTCCTGTCCTCGATGCGCTCCGAGCTCGGCGACCTGGCGTCCTTCGGGATCTCGACCGGCGCGGCGAGCGGCAGCGCGACGTTCTCCGCCGACTCCGTCGCCGGCAGGCTGAAGATCGACGGCGCGAAGCTCAGCGCCGCGCTCGCCGGCCCCGAAGCGCTGCGTGCCGCGCTCGACGGGCTCGGACAGCGTCTGTCCGACGTCGTGTCGCCGGTCGCCGGCGCGCGGGTCACCGAGCGCCTGGAGGGCGTCACGAACGAGCGCAAGCGGATCGCCGACGCGATCGTCCGTCAAGACGCGCGCCTCGCCGGCAAGGAGCAGCGCCTGCGCGCGCAGTTCGCCGCGATGGAGTCCGCGCTCGCGGCCAGCCAGGCTGCCCAGACGCAGCTCGCAGCGCAGCTCTCCGGCCTGTCGTACGGCTGATCGCGCGCTCGGATCGCCTCAACACCGGCGCTCCCCGGCCGACTACCCGAGGGTCCGCACGCACCCCGCCGTCGCACCGGCGCCGACCCATCGAGAGGACCATGAACGCCTACGCGACCAGCTCCCACGCCTCCTACCGCGAGAGCGCGATCCTGACCGCGCCGCCCGAGCAGCTCGTGATCATGCTCTACGACGGCTGTCACCGATTCCTGTTGCAGGCGATCGCTGCGATGCGCGAAGGCCACAGCGCCGAGACCGGCGAGCGGCTCGGCCGTGCGACGGCGATCATCGACGAGCTGCAGTGCACGCTCGACCCGTCCGCCGGCGAGGTCGCCGAGCGCCTCGCGGGGATCTACGTCTTCTGTCGCCGCCATCTCGCCGACGGTCTCTGCGAGCGCGATCCCGAGAAGCTCGAGCAGGTCGCCGGCCTGCTGCGCCAGCTGCGCGAGGCGTGGTCGCAGGCGGCGGGCTCGATCGCCGCCGCTGTGCCCGCCGCGTGATGGAGCGCTACGAGCAGCTGCTCGCGCTCGTCGAGCGTGAGCACGCGCTCGTGGTCGCGGGCGCCTGGGAGGAGCTGGCGGCGATCGACGCGCTGCGTCGCGACCTCGCGGCGCAGTTGCCCGCCGTGGCGCCGCGGGCCGCGGCGAGCGTGCTGTCGCGTGCCGCCGAGACCCAGGCTCGCACGAGCGCGCTGCTGGCCAGCAGCATCGACGAGCTGCGGCGCGAGCTCGGCACCCTGTCGCAGGGCCGCGCGGCCGTGCGCGGCTACGGCGCGGCTGCCGCCGCGGCGCTGGTGCCCGCGCACCTGGACCTCGCCGGCTGACCACCGCGCCGGGCGGACGCCGCTCAAGACCCGCAGCCGCCAGCCGACTACCGGCCCGGCAGGAAGGAGCCCCAGGTGAACCTCTTCGATACGACACAACTCGGACTTGAACGCGCGATCGCCGGCGCCGGCATGCGCCAGGCGACGCTCGCCGGCAACATCGCCAACGCGAACACGGCGGGCTACCGGCGCAAGGACGTCGACTTCCACGCCACGCTGCGCGCGGCGATGGAGTCCGACGCGCCGTCGGCGGCGATCGGCGAGGTCTCCTTCGAGGCCGAGGCGGACACGAGCCGCGGCGCGATGCGCTTCGACGGCAACGCCGTCGACATCGACCTCGAGTCCTCGGCGATGGCCGCCAACGCGCTCGAGTACGAGGCGCTCGTCGCGGTCTCCCGCGCCCGCACCGACGTCCTGCGCTCGGCGATGGGCGTCGGCTGATGAGCCTCTTCGACGCGATCGGCACCGCCGCGAGCGGTCTGTCCGCCGAGCGCCTGCGGATGGACGTCGTGGCCGAGAACCTCGCCAACGCGCAGACGACGCGCGGTGCCGACGGCCAGCCCTACAGGCGCAAGGTCGTCATGACGCAGGAGGCCGGCTCGACCTTCGGCTCGACGCTGGACGGCGCGATCAAGGGTGGCGGCTCGGGCGGCGTGAGGGTCACGCAGATCGCGCAGGACGCGACGCCCAACCGCCTCGTCTACGACCCCGGCCACCCCGACGCCGACGCCCGCGGCTACGTCTCGATGCCCAACGTCCAGCCGGTCACCGAGATGGTCGACCTGATCACGGCGTCGCGCGGCTACGAGGCCAATGTCACCGTCATGCAGACGGCCAAGCAGATGTTCACCAAGACGCTCGAGATCCTGCGCTGATGCCGACGATCCCGATCGACCCGAGCATGGCGGTCAGCGGCGGCGAGTGGTCCGTCGCTGGCGTCGGCGACGGTGGCATTGCGGTTGCGCCCGGCGCGGGCGGCGCTGCGGAGGGCGCGAACGCGACCGACTTCGGCGGGATGCTCGCCGACCAGATCGGCGCGCTGGAGAAGCTTCAGACGCAGGCCGCCGAGGGCTCGCGCGCGCTTGCCGCCGGCACCGCGGCGGACCCGACCGAGGTCGTCATGGCGGTCGAGCGGGCGCGGCTGTCGATGCAGCTCGCATCGCAGATCCGCACGAAGGCCACCGAGGCCATCCAGGACATCTTCCACACCCAGGTCTAGGAGCCCGATGCCAGCTCTTCTCGCAAACGTGACCCCGCGCGGCCGCATCGTGCTCGGCCTGTCGGCGTTCGCCCTCGTCGTGATCCTCTTCTTCGGCATGCAGATCGCCGGCCGCCCGAGCTACGCGCTCGTGTCGACGGGCATGGATCCGTCCGAGACGGGCAAGGTCGCGGCGGCGCTCGACGAGGAGGGCGTCAAGTACGAGCTGCGCAACAACGGCACGGCGCTCGCCGTCGAGAAGTCGCAGACCGCGCAGGCGCGGATCGTGCTCGCCGGCAAGGGCCTCGGCGGCGGCTCGGGCACGCAGCCCGGCTTCGAGCTCTTCGACAAGCAGAAGATCGGGACGAGCGACTTCCAGCAGCAGGTCACCTACCAGCGCGCCCTGGAGGGCCAGATCTCCAAGACGATCGATCAGGTCCAGGGCGTCGACGGCTCGCAGGTGCGCCTCGTGCTCGCGGAGGACCAGCTCTTCGCGGAATCCGCGACCCCGGCGACGGCGGCCGTCCTGCTGACGGGATCGTCGAGCGCGCTGGAGCCCAGCGCCGTGCGCGGCATCGCGCAGCTCGTGTCCTCCAGCGTGAAGGGCCTGAAGCTCGGCAACGTGTCGATCACCGACGGCGGCGGCGAGCTGCTGTGGCCGCGCGGCGAGGGCGGCGGCGGGTCGGTCTCCAAGCAGACCGTGCAGGCGCGCTACGAGGCGCAGGTCGAGGCCGGCCTCGCGGCGCTGCTCACGCGCACCGTCGGGCCGGGCAAGGCCGAGGTCCAGGTCAGCGCCGACGTCAACGCCGACGAGGCGACGAAGGACGAGCTGAAGTACGGCGAGAGCACCCCGCTGAAGGAGACGACCGAGAGCGAGAAGCTCGAGGGCGGCGCCGTCGGCGCGGGCGCCGCGAGCGGCGCGACGGCGAACGTCCCCGGCGTCGTGCAGCCCGCGGGAGGCGCGAGCGTCGGCCAGGGCTACGACCGCAAGTCGACGACGCGCCAGTTCGGCGTCGACAAGACCGTCGTGCGCACGAAGGTCGCGCCCGGCGCCGTGAACAGGCTCAACGTCGCGCTGATCGTCGACAAGTCCGTCCCGGCTGCGGAGCTTCCCGCGCTGCAGAAGGCCGTCTCGAGCGCGGCGGGGATCGACGCCGCGCGCGGCGACACGCTCGCCGTCAGCCAGATCGCGTTCGCGAAGGCCGCGAAGGCCGACACCCCGAGCATGTCGCCGGCGGGCGGGATGATCGGCTACGCGAAGTACGCCGCCGCCGGGCTGGGGCTGCTCGCCTTCATGTTCTTCAGCGCTCGCCATCTGCGCCGCCGCGAGGGCGAGCTGCTCATGCGCGAGCCCAACTGGCTGCGCGAGATCGAGGCGCCGACCACGCTTGCCCACCTCGAGCGCCCGCGCGGCTCCACGCTGCCCGAGCGCTCCGAGAACCCGGCCCGCCAGCAGGTCGAGGAGCTCGCGACGCGCGAGCCCGAGCGGGTCGCCCAGCAGATCAGGACGTGGATGCGCGATTCGTAGGGATCGCGCTCAGGGCTGCCGTGCAAGCGCTTCCGCCGTCCGCGCGATCAGCGCGTGGGACTGCTTCGTCAGCTCGGTCCACGTCGTGCGCAGCACGAGCAGGCGCGCGCGCTGAAGCCGGGCGGTCTTGCCACGGTCGCGCTCGAACGCCGCGCGCGTGGCATGGAAGCCGTATGAGTCGAACTCGAGCACGACGCGCTGTCGCTCCCACAGCGCGTCGACCTCGTAGTCCTCGATGACGGCATTGAAGACCGGTTCGGGCAGCCGCGCCGCGCGCAGCAGCGCGACGAGCCGGCGCTCGGCGCGCGAGCGGGTGTACGCGGGGTCTGCGGCGATCTGACGCAGCGCGGCGGCGCCTGGCCGCAGCGGGGCACGAGCGAGCGTCGCGGCGATGTCCGCCTTCGTCACGAGTCCCTTGACCTGAGCCTGCTCCACTGCGTCGGCGAGCTGGAGCGCGGTGAGTTCGGGCGCCGCCTCGAGCAATGCGCGTGCGGGAGCGCCGACCGGGATGCCGCGCAGCACGCGCAGGTCGGCGCGATCGATCGTGCTGACGCGGTGGGTTCGGATGCCGCGCACGCGAACACGCCGGCCGACGATGGTGACGTCGACGGGCCCGGTGGGATGCGGCCGGACGCCGTAAAGGCCGAGCGCCGCGTGATGGCTGGTGAACGCGCCGTCACCGCACGCGAGAACGCCAGCGCGAGCCGCACTCCAGGGCGACGCGCTCGTGCAGCCCCACGAGAACACCCGCGGGTGGCGCGGCAGCAGGATGCCGCGCCGAACGCGGTGCTCGATCGCCCCGCGGCCGAGCCCCAGCTCCACGAGCTGGTCCCACGCGATCAGGCCATCCTGCTCGCCGGCAACCAACCCGGCCAGCCGATCGGCATGGAGTTTTGACACGTCGGTCCCGTCTGCGGCGACCTGTGCCAAGACTCCATGAACGACGTGGAGATTTGCCCCCGACCTGGATTTCGCCGGCGCGAGTGTCGTTTCTCCGTGAGGTCCGCCGCGCATGACCGCAGCATGCGGGGTGTTCGCGCTCACGGGCTCGAGCGCGCGCGTTCCTGCGCACGATCGTCGCGCGATCGCAACAGTCGGCGGCCAACAGACGACGCACTGCCCGCCAGCTCAAGCCTCCCCCCGCGCGGCCGACTACCCGATCGCCCCCGGCCAAGGATTGCGACCCACCATGCCCAACGATCGCACCATGCAGCTTGTCGTCTTCTCGCTCGGCGATGAGGAGTACGCGCTGCCGATCACCCACGTCCAGGAGATCATCCGCTACACCGAGCCCCGCGGTGTCGCCTCCCAGACTCCGTGGGTCAAGGGCGTCATCAGCCTGCGCGGCAAGATCGTTCCGGTCTACGACCTCGCGTTGCGGCTGGGCCTCGACGTCGATGCCGTCGCCAGCAAGATCGTCATGGTCGAGAGCGGGGACGACATGGCCGGCGTCATCGTCGGCGATGTCGAGGAGGTGCTGACGCTCACGAGCGACGACCTCGACGAGGTCCCCGCCGCCGGCGCCGCCTGCATCCAGGCGATCGCCAAGGTCGGCGACCGCCTCGTCGTGCTGCTCGACCCGGCCGGCATCTTCGCCCCCGACGTCCCGGCGACGCACGCCTCGCACGCCACCGTCGCGTCGGGCAAGGCCACCCAGACCGCGCCCGCCGGCGAGCCGCCGCTCGCCAGGGCCGCGGCGTAAGCGCCCGACGACGCCGCGAATCCCTCGCACGTGGCCCCGCTCTCCTCAACCCCGCCGCGGGTCGTCATCGCCGACGACTCCGGCTTCATGCGCCGCCTCCTGCGCCAGGCGCTCGAGACGGCCGGCCTGAACGTCGTCGGCGAGGCCGCCGACGGCGACGAGGCGCTGGCGCTGTGCCGCCGCCATCGCCCCGAGGTCATGACGCTCGACCTCGCGATGCCGGGCCGCGACGGCATCGGCGTGCTGACCGCCCTGCGCGGCACCGACCTGCCGACCGTCGCGGTCGTCGTGTCGGCGTTCAGCCCGGCGCACGGCGCCCGCGCCGTCGACGCGCTCGCCGAGGGCGCCTTCGACCTCGTCGTCAAGCCGCAGATCGGCAGCTCGGCCGCCGACTTCCTGACGGAGATCGCGACGAAGGCGCACTCCGCCGCATCCGCCTCCAAGCGGCCGCGACCGGCCGTCCCCGCCGCGGCCGCGTCCCCGTCGCCGGCCGACGGCGGCGCCAGCGCCAGCGCCATCCGCCCCGCCGCGCCCCGCGGGCATCGCCCGCCGCTCGTCGTCATCGCCTGCTCCACCGGAGGCCCGCGGGCGCTCGGCGAGCTGTTGCCCAAGCTGCCCAGCCCGCTCGGCGCGGGCACGCTGATCGTGCAGCACATGCCGCCCGGCTTCACCGCCCCGCTCGCCGCGCGCCTGGACAAGCGCAGCGCGCTGCACGTCAGGGAGGCGAGCACCGGCGACATCGTCGCTCGCGACGACGTCTTCATCGCGCCCGGCGGCAGCCACATGCACCTGCTCGCCGGCGGCCGCATCCAGCTCACCGAGGACGAGGACCCGATCGGCGGCCTGCGCCCGCGCGCCGATCTGACGATCCTCGACGCCGCCCAGCACTTCGGCCGGCGCATCCTGCTCGTCGTCCTGACCGGGATGGGCAGGGACGGCCTCGACGGCGCCCGCGCCGTCAGGAAGGCCGGCGGCCGGATCCTCGTCGAGGCCGAATCGACCTGCAGCGTCTACGGCATGCCGCGAGCGGTCGCGGAGGCGAACCTCGCCGACGCCGAGCTGGCGCTCCACGACCTTCCGCGAGCGATCGCATCGGAGTGTGCAGCGTGAGCACCATCGACGTCCGTGGCGACGAGTACGGCGCGTTCTGCACGGCGATCCGGCGCCTCTGCGGCATCGACCTGTCGCAGTACAAGCGCGGCCAGATGGAGCGCCGCATCCGCACGTTCGCCGAGCGCCGCGGGGTCACGCGGCTGCAGGACTACGTTGCCGTCCTCGCCGACTCCGAGCCCGAGCTCGAGCAGTTCCTGGACCGCGTCACGATCAACGTGTCGCAGCTGTGGCGCAACCCCGAGCAGTGGGAGCTGCTGCACCGCAAGGTCCTGCCCGAGTTCGCCGCCAACGAACGCTTGAAGGCGTGGAGCGCGGGCAGCTCCTATGGCGCCGAGGCCTACACGCTCGCGGCGGTCTGCGCCGAGGCGCTGCCCGGCGTGCGCACCGAGATCGTCGGCACCGACATCGACCGCCGGATGGTCGAGCGCGCCCGTCTCGGCGTCTTCAGCACGGGCGACGCGCGGGACGTCCCGGCGCGCCAGCGCAGCCGCTGGTTCACGGAGCACGACGGCATGCTGCACGCCGATCCGCAGTTGCGCGCCCGCTGCCGATTCGAGGCCGGCGACCTGCTCACGATGCGCCCCGCACAGCAGGTCTACGACCTCGTGCTGTGCCGCAACACCGTCATCTACTTCACGCCCGACGTCAAGGACGCGCTGCACGCGCGCCTCGCCGCGGCGGTCGTGCCCGGCGGCTACTTCATGGTCGGCTCGACGGAGCGCATCTCCGATCCCGCCGAGCTCGGCCTCGAGATCGCGCACCCCTTCGTCTACAGGCGCGTGCGCTGATGGAGCTCGACGCCTACCTGCCGATGTTCCTCGCCGAGGCGCGCGAGCATCTCGAGCACCTCAACCTCGCGATCGTGCGCATCGAGGAGCAGCCCGAGGAGCGCGAGACGATCGACGAGATCTTCCGCATCGCGCACTCGCTGAAGGGCATGAGCGCGACGATGGGCTTTGCCGGGATGGCGGCGCTCACGCACAAGATGGAGGACGTCTTCGAGCTGCTGCGCCAGCGCACCGGCGGCCTGGAGCGCAAGGTCATCGACGTCCTGCTCGAATGCCTGGACGCGCTCGAGAGCGCCGTCGAGGCGATCGACTCGACGGGCGCCGAGGCGCTCGATCCCGCGCCGCTCGTCGAGCGCCTGGACGGCCTGATCCGCGCTCGCACCCCGGCCCAGGCGGCGGCCAAGCAGGGCACCGACCTCGCGCCGCCCGACCTCTTCGAGCGCGCCCACGGGCGCCGCGTGCTGCAGGTCTGCGTGCAGCTCGAGGAGGAGGCGCCGATGCCCGCCGTGCGCGCCTTCATGGTCCTCAACGCGCTCGAGGAGCACGGCGAGCTGCTGCACTCCGCGCCCAGCGAGTCGGAGGTCGACGCGTTCGCCGGCCGCCGCATCGACGTGTGGGTCGCCAGCGACGCGCCCGAGCCCGCCGTCGTGGCCTCGCTCGCGCAGGTCGCCGATGTCGCCGGCCTGCCCGAGGTCACCGAGGTGACCGAGCCGCGCGAGGCCGAGGTCGTGCAGATCTCCGCGGCCGCCGGCGCTGGCGTCGCCGCCGGCGAGCCCGCCGGCGCGCCGCGCAAGCGCTCGAGCACCGTCCGCGTCGACTCCGAACGGCTGGACGCGCTGATGCATGCGATGGGCGAGCTCGTCGTCTACCGCACCCACGTCGAGGCGCTCGCCGCCGGCGCGCAGGTGCCCGGCCTCGTCGCCGCGATGCAGGACCTCACGCGCACCTCGCAGGCGCTGCAGGCGATGGTCATGCAGGTCCGCATGATCCCCGTCGAGGCCGTCTTCCTGCGTTTCCCGCGCCTCGTCCGCGACCTCTCCACGAAGCTCGGCAAGCAGGTCGAGCTCGTCCTCTCCGGCCAGGACACCGAGCTTGACCGCACCGTCATCGACGCGCTCGGCGACCCGATCGTGCACCTCGTGCGCAACGCGCTCGACCACGGCATGGAGCCTGCCAGAGAGCGAATCGAATTGGGCAAGCCGGCGACCGGCACCGTCGAGATCTCGGCGCGCCACGCGGGCTCGAGCATCGTCATCTCCGTCCGCGACGACGGCCGCGGGATCGAGCCCGAGCGCGTCGCTCGCAAAGCCCACGAGCGCGGGCTCATCCACGCCGACGAGGTCGGCCTGGTCGACCAGGCGCGCGCGGCCGAGCTGCTCTTCACGGCGGGCTTCTCGACGGCCGAGCAGACCAGCGACGTGTCCGGCCGCGGCGTCGGCATGGACGCCGTGCGCTCCGCGATCCGCGGCCTCGGCGGCGAGGCGACGCTGACGTCGACACCGGGCAACGGCACGGTCGCCGAGATCCGCCTGCCGCTGACGCTGGCGATCATGTCCGCGTTGCTCGTGCAGTCCGGCGGCCTGCCCTTCGCGATCCCGCTCGAGCGCGTGCAGCGCACCGTGCGCCTCGACGACCACGCCGTGCGCTCGGTCGCGGGCCAGAGAATGTTGATCCTCTCCGAGCGCGTGCTGCCGATCCGCGACCTCGGCGAGGCCGTCGGCCACGACCCGGTGCCGGGCCAGGACCACGCGGTCATCGTGCGCAGCGGCGATCGCGACGTCGCGCTCGGCTGCGAGCTGCTGATCGGCCAGCGCGAGCTCGTCGCGCGCGCCCTGCCGGCCGCCGTCAGCGAGCGCCCCGCCCTGTCGGGCGGCGCCGTGCTCGCCGACGGCCAGATCGCCCTGATCGTCGATTGCGATGCCCTGACCATCGCGGCGCCGCACGAGATCGCCGCCTAGGACCGAGGAGAACCAAGCCGTGAGGACCAACTACACCGAGATCGAGCTCGACGCCCTGCGCGAGCTCGCCAACATCGGCGCCGGGACCGCCGCGACGTCGCTGTCGGGCCTGCTCGGCATGCCGATCGACGTCGACGTGCCGACGGCGGCGGCGCTGCCGCTGGCCGACGCGATCGACGCGACCGGTCCGGCCGAGCTGTGCGTGACCGGCGTCGCGATCCCGCTCGACGGCGACCTGCAGGCGACGGCGCTGATGCTGTTCCCCGAGGCCGACGTGGCGACGCTCTGCGGCCTGCTCGGCCTGGAGCCCGACAGCGAGTACGCGGCCTCCGCGCTCGGCGAGGTCGTCAACATCCTGTGCGCGTCCTACCTCGGCGCGCTCGGCGACATGACGGGCCTGCAGATCGAGCTCGGCCCGCCCGAGCAGGTCGTCGACATGCTCGGCGCGATCATGGGCTCGATCCTCGCGATGAGCGCGGGCGCCAGCGACGTGACGCTGATGCTCGACTCCGCGCTGATCATCGAGGGCCAGGCCTGCACGCTGTCGTTTCTGCTGATCCCGTCCGCTGACGGCGTCGACGACCTGCTCGCGCAGCTCGGGCTCGGCTGAGACCGATCATGGCTGAGATCAGCGTCCGCATGGGAGAGATGGCCGCTTCGGCGGACCCCTCGATCGTGCTCGTGTCGATCGGCCTGGGCTCCTGCATCGGGCTGGCGCTCGTCGACGCCGCCGCGGGCGTCGGCGGCCTGGCGCACATCATGCTGCCGGGCCCCGGCGACGTCGAGCGCCGCTCGCCGAGCACGTTCGCCGACACCGGCGTGCCCGCGCTGCTGGTCGCGGTCAGGTCGCTCGGCGCCCGCCACCCGGTCGGCGTGATCGTCGGCGGAGCGCAGATGTTCGGCGCAGCCGGCGCCGGCCGGATGCAGGTCGGCAACCGCAACGAGGAGGCCGTCCGCGCGGCGCTGAAGAGCGCCGGCATCCCGATCGTCGCGGCGCAGACCGGCGGCGGCAGCGGCCGCACGATCCGCGTCCACCTGGCCGACGCGCGCGTGACCGCGCGCGTCGCGGGCGGCAGCGAGGCCGACCTCTACGGTCGCAGCCTGGCGGTGGCGGCATGAGCGCCGCGAGCGCGGGCGTGCTGTCCGAGGAGCAGGTCGCGGCACTCGTCGCGGCGGCGAAGGACGGCCAGTTGCCCGAGGGCGGCGCGCAGCCGCCGGCGTCGCGCCGGCGCCGCGTGCGCAAGATCGACTTCACGCGGCCGTCGAAGTTCACCACCGACCAGCAGCGCCGCCTCGAGCGCGCGCACGAGAACTTCTGCCGCAGCGTCTCGACGCGGATGTCCGCCGAGCTGCGCGCGCCGATCTCCGTCGAGCTGATCGACACCGCGCAGCTGACGTGGGCCAACGCGCTCGACGAGGTGCCGCGGCGATCGATCTGCGGCATCGTCGAGGTCGCGCCGATCGAGGGACGGATCCTCGTCACGGCCGAGCTGACGCTGCTGCTCGGGCTGCTCGAGCGCGTGCTCGGCGGGCAGACCGGCGAGCGGCCGGTCGAGCGCACGCTGACCGACGTCGACCGCGCGCTCATCTCACGGCTGTTCCAGACGCTGCTCGACGAGCTGTCGATCTCCTTCGGCGATCTCGCCGAGCTGCGGTTCGGGCTGCTCGACATCGAGACCGAGCGCGCCCCGGCGCAGCTCGCGCCGCTCAGCGAGCCGACGCTCATGATGACCTTCGAGTTCAAGGTCGGCCGCATGTCGTCGACGATGGTGTTGCTGATCCCGCATCGCGCGATCGAGCCGGTGCTGCGGACGGCGGGCGCCACCCAGCACGACGAGGACCTGCGCGCCGGCGCGGCCGCCGCGGTCGGCGAGGCGATGGGCGAGGTCGTCGTGCGCCTGCGCGCCGAGGTCGGCTCCGCCGACATGTCGCTCGGCGCCGTGCTCGCGCTGAAGCCCGGCGACATCCTGCGCCTCGACGGCGCCGCCGAGGAGGGCGCGGTCACGCTGTACGCCGACGCCGTCGCGCTGCACCGCGCCAAGCTCGGGCGCAACGGCCGCCGCCGCGCGGTCGGGATCCTCGGCCCGGTACAGGAGGACGCATGACCCCCGAGGAGGCACTCGTCCGCATCGGCGAGTCGACCGGTGCCGCGGTCGCCGGCGCGCTCGAGGCGTACTGCCCGGGCGCCGTCGCGACCCGTCCCCCGGTCGTCCTCGACAGCGAGGCCGACCCGGTCGCGGGCGTGCCGCTGCCCGCGATCGTCGCCGACGTCTCCTACGTCGACGGCGTCACCGGCGGCAACCTCTTCCTGATGCCGCTGCCCGCGGCGCGGGCGCTGGCCGCCGCGATGATGGGCGAGGACCCGAGCGCCGCCGATCCCGATCCGGCGACACCGCTGACCGAGCTCGAGGAGTCGGCCGCCGGCGAGGTCGCCAACCAGATGATGGCCGCGGCCGCGGCGGCGGCGAGCGCCGTCCTCGGCCAGGAGGTGCAGATCGCGGCGCCGGAGGTGCGCGTCATCGCGACGCTCGCCGAGGCGCTCGCCCAGAAGGAGTCGGCGACCGCGGTCGTCTCCGTCGCGATCGACCTGCTCGGCCACTCCTGCCGCCTCGTCCAGCTCATCCCGCACGCGTTCGTCGTGCGGATGACGCGCGCGCTCGACGATCTCGACGCGGAGTTCTCGGGCGCCGAGGACGATCCGGGCGGCGGCGCCGGCGGGGCGCGCGAGCTCGCGACGATGGGCTCCGACCTGCTCGACGGTGTCGGCGTTCGCGTCGCCGCCGAGCTCGGACGCGTGAACATGACCATCCGGCGCGCGGTCTCGCTCGCGCCCGGCGCGGTCGTCGAGCTCGATCGCGAGCTCGAGGACCCGATCGACCTGTACGTCAATGGACGGCGCTTCGCAACGGGGCGCCTCGTGACCCTCGACGGCGATCAATGGGCCGTCAGTATCGACACGGTGGCGTTCGAAACCGCCCCACGGAAAGGAGACTGATCGACATGGCACGAGTGCTTGTCGTCGACGACGCGGCCTTCATGCGCAAGGTCGTCAGCGACGCCCTCAGCGGGGGCGGACACGAGGTGGTCGGCGAGGCGTGCAACGGCGTCGAGGCGATCTCTCGCTATCAGGAGCTCAAGCCCGAGCTCACGACCCTCGACATCACGATGCCCGAGATGGACGGCCTGACCGCCCTCAAGGAGATCATCGCGATGGACCCGCGCGCGCGGATCATCATCTGCTCCGCGCTGGGCCAGGAGAGCAAGGTGCTCGAGGCGATCAAGGCCGGTGCGAAGGACTTCGTCGTGAAGCCGTTCAAGACCGACCGGGTCCTCGACGCGGTCGGTAAAGCGCTGGCGTAGACGTCCGGACGCGCGCTGTGGCAGGCTGGCACCCATGCGGATGCGGTCGGCCACATACCGGCGGCGGGGGCCTGACGGGCTCCTGCCGCCGTCGTTTGATCGCGTGCTCGAGGCGACCGCGGGTGCCGTCAACCGGCAGATCCGCTCCCATCGCGGCTGGAGCGTCGCCGCGGCAGCGGCGGTTCCGCTCGCCGTCGGCGCGATCGCGGCGCGCAGGAAGCTCGCCATGCACCCCGCGCTGACGCTGCCGCTGGGCTGCGTGCCGCCGCTGGGCATGGCGATCGCCGTACCGAAGGGACGCAAGCGCTACGCCGCGGTGGCCGCCGCGTACATGCACCTCTTCAAGCTCGGCTGGGAGCTGCCCTACGACGACCCGCAGAAGCTGCGCCGGCGGCTGTGGATCGACCAGCCGATCCGCTTCGACACGGTCGTCGGATTCGGTGTGCCGCCGGGCCTGCGCCTGCAGCGCGCGCTGCGCACGCCCGGCGAGGTGACGAACTTCGACCGCGCCGTGACCGCCGTCTACGGCTCCTGGTTCGTGCCGCAGCTGCTGCTCGGGTACCTGCTGGCCAACCACCCCGACTACTTCGCACGCGCGGGCGCGCGGCTGTCGGCCGCCTACCACCTGACCTGTCCGTTCTACTTCCTCGCGCCCGAGGCGCCGCCGTGGTGGGCGTCGGAGAAGGGCGGCCGGATGAACGGCGAGATCGAGCGCGTCGGGCGGATCGTCGTCTACGACCTGCTCCGGCGCGAGCCGCCCGGGGAGGAGGCCAAGGTGCCCGGCAACCCGTGGGGCTCGATGCCCTCCGACCACATCTCGTCGGCCGCGATCACCGCGATGGGGTTGGCGGAGGTGTCGCCGCTGTACGGCGCGCTGGGCTGGTCCTACGTCGCGGCGGCGTCGTTCGCGGTCGTGTACCTCGGCGAGCACTACGTGCTCGATGTGGTCGTCGGCCTGTTGATCGCCGAGGCGGTCCGGCGCGCAGAGCCGCTCGCGGCGCCGTTCGTGCGGGCGGTGGCGCGGGCGGTCGAGTAGCTCCGCTCCTCGTCACCCTTGACAACGCTGTATATGTCTGCAACATATAGCGCGGAAACGCAGACCGCTGCATGTCGCCATGTAGGCGTTTTCGGGGAGCGGCCGTGGCCCGCGACTGCCAGCGTCGCGGGCCACGCGCCAGCCCCGGCCGATCAGGATCGGCGTCGGGGCAGCCGCGCTCATCCGGGCGGCGAGCTCGCATCGGGGCCGAGGAAGCGCCGGTAGGCGAACAGGTAGCCGTCGAGCCCCTCGCGGATCGTCGCGATCGTGCCGGCGACGAGATCGAGCTGACGTCGCCCGGCGGGGGTGAGCTGGTAGACGCGTCGTCGGGGCGCGCCGGCCGATTGTGTCCAGCGTGATCGGACCCACTCGTCGGCCTCGAACCGACGCAGCATGCGGTACATCGTGCCGGCGTCGGCGGCCAGGTGATGTACGGCGCCGACATCGCGGCGCAGGTCATAGCCGTGTGTTGCACTGACCGCCAGGTGCAGCAGCAGCCACCCCGCGAGCAGGTCCGCGTGCGGTCGCACCGGTGGCGGCGACGGTGGCGGGCGCGCCTCGGCGATCGCGACGGTCGTCTCGGGCTCGTCCTGGCCCGTGACGAGGCGCCATGACGTGTCGTCTGCGCCGGTTGCACCGGCCCCTTGCGCCACCGCGTGCGCGTGCGCCTGCGCGAACGCGCTGTAGGCGTCGCGTGTCGCGGCGATCGAGCTGCTCAGCTCCCGCAACGCCGCTCGACCCTGGGAGGTGAGCTGATAGATGTGGCGCCGCGGTCCGCCGATCGGCTCCGACCAGCGCGACCTCAGCCAGCGCTGCTGCTCGAACGTGCGCAAGCGCCGGTAGATGGTCGCCGGCTGCACGACGAGCCCGCGGGCATACAGGTCCTGATGGAGCTCGTAGCCGTGAATTGCGTCGCCGGCGAGCAGGAGCATCCAGGCATCCACCAGCTGCTTGTGCGGGCGCGGTGCCCGAGGCAGAGCAGATGAGGACGGCAAGACCAAACGGTGCCCCAGTTCATCCAGGCTGTGCGGGCGGCCGTGGCCCGACGTTCGGATTCGGTGCGGCCGCAGGGCCACGCGTATGTTGCGCGGCACGACCGTCGCGCCGCGCGCACATCGCGACCCCGACGGTAGTATATGACGCAGACATATAGTCGCGTCAAGGGCAAACTCAATTTCGACGCATCGGGCTTGACCTGACACCCGGGTGTCAGGTTTATGCTCAGGATGTGGGCATCACCGTCAGCGAGGTCGCCGAACAGGTCGGGTTGCCGAGCCGGACGGTTCGCTACTACGACCGCATCGGCCTCGTCCGCGCGGATGAGCGCAGCGCGGCCGGCTATCGCCTCTACAGCGCCGAGGACGCGGGCCGCCTGCAGTTCGTCGCCCGCGCCAAGCGCCTGGGCTTCTCGCTGGAGGAGATCCGCGGGTTGATGGAAGCCGCCGAGGGCGGATGCGGAGCCACGGTCCCCGAGCTCGAGCGGCTGCTCGAACACAAGGTGCAGCAGATCGACGTCAAGATCGCCGCGCTGACCGCCTTTCGCGATCGACTGCTCGAGTACCGGGCGGGCCGGCGCCGCTCTGATAGCGGCTGTTGCAGCCACGGCGCCTTCTGCGGCTGCCTGGACGACGTACCTGACCCATGAGAACCAACCAACCCCGAGGTGAGTGACATGCCATGCCAATGCAACGCCACCGCAGCCCTTGCACCCGAAGGCGCCGGCGCCTGTGAGTGCGGCATCGCCCCCGACTCGGCGGGCGCCTGCGAGTGCGGCGGCGCAACGCCGACCCCAAGCGACCGCGGCACCAGCCTGGAGCGCGTCGTGATGGAGCTCGACAAGCGCGTTCGCGCGCTCGAGACATCCGCGCGGTGACCCGCCTGCCCAGGCGCCCAGGTCGTCGCCTGGGCGCTCGAGCGCACTGCTCGCGGCGCGAGCACGGTACAAATGGGGGCACCCGCCACACCGTCCCATGCCCCGCCGCCCACACTCCAAGTCGCCCTACCGCGAGCAAGCAGCCCTCCGCGGCCTCCGCCGGGCCGAAGCGACCCCGATGGAGTGGGTCGACGAGCCGCTGCGCGTCCACCACATCTCCACCGGCGTCGATCTGCTCGCGCTGGACGGCGTCGGCCTGGCGGTGTCCGATCCCACCGCCATGGCGACCTTCCTGTGCGACCACCTGGGCATGCACGAACTGGACCGGACGCCCGCTCGCGTCGTGGTGGGCGCCGGTGATCGCGCCGCCAGGCTGACGCTCGTCACGGCCCAAGGCCCACGCGAGGCAGGTTCGCTGCGGCGCCTGGTCCTGCGGGTCGCAGACGTCCCGCGGGCGATCGCGGCCCTTGCAGCGGGAACGGCCGTCGCGGGCGACCAGCTCGAACGGGCGGCGTTCGAAGGGCCGGAGGGGATACGCCTGGGCTTCACGATGGTGGCGGGCGGGGGGATCGACTACGACGTCGATCACGTGCGCCTGCGCGTCGCCGACCCCGAGCAGACCTGGGTCGCGCTCGCGGAGGCCGGCTTCGTCCCGCGCGCCGATGCGCTGCAGGTCGCCGACAGGTATGTCGCGCTCAGCGCTACCGACGACCGCGCGCAGCGCCCACTGCTCGACCACATCGCTGTCCGTGTGGCCTCGGTCGAGGCCGTCGCGGCGCAGGCGCGCGAGCGTGGGCTGGCGATCGACGGGCGCGCGCAGGACGACGCGTTCGGCATCGTGCTCCCCGGTCCTGAGCAGATCCGGCTTCGCTTCGTCGACGGGACCGCGCGCACATAGCCGACGCAGCGCTACGCGGCGATCAGGTCGCCGAGCGCCGTCAGACCCGTGTGAGCTGGGCGGGCACGACGATGGACATCACACCGCTGGACTCCCAGCGGACGTAGCAGCCGCCCATCGGCCCGATATGTTCGATGACGCCGATCGCGCCGTCGTTGGCGCGCGTGACGCGATCACCAACGGAAAGCACCGCAGTTGACATAGCCGTGATCGTACTCTCACCGTCGGCCGCGATCCAGGGCGAACGCGACGACGGTCCAAACGCTCCGCCACCTGCCGCCGACGCCCGCGAACCTGGAGCACTCAGCGGCTGACGCTGCGCGCGGCCACATCGCCCGCAGCGCCGGCGGGCGGCGGGCCGGCCGCCAGCCGCCGGCGCATGACGACCGTCGTACCGCCGGGCCGCGGCGTGACGTCGACGGAGTCCATCAGCTTGCCGATCAGCGGCAGCCCGTGCCCGCGGTGCGGCTCGTCCTGCGGCGGCTGCCAGTTGCCGCTGTCGCGAATCCGGATCGAGAGCTCCCCGCCGTCGCGCTCGAACACCACCTCGAAGAGGTCGTCGCCGAACTTGTAGCCGTGCTCGATCGCGTTCTCGCAGGCCTCGTTGCAGGCCATGATCACGTCCTCGGTCTCGTCCTCGTCAGCCTCCGTCTCGCCGAGCCAGCGGCGCAGCGCCTGGCGCATCGCGAACAGGCCGCCCGTCTGACCGGACACGTCGAGCCGCACGCGCGCGCCGAGCGTCTCGCTCGTGCGCACCGTCAGCAGCGTCACGTCGTCGGAGCGGCTCATGCCGCGCAGGCCGCGCTCGAGCAGCCGCTCGCAGGTCGCCGCGACGTCCTCGCCGGCGCCGCGCGCCGCGTCGAGCAGGCGCTCCAAGCCCACGTCGAGCACCTCGCTGGGCTCCTCGACGAGCCCGTCGGTGTAGAGCACGATCGTCGACCCCGGCTCGAGCACGGTCGCGTGCTCGGGGTAGCGCGGCGAGGCGACCACGCCCATCGGCGGCGACGGCGCGTCGGACAGGAAGCGGGCCTCGCCCCGCGGGCCGACGAGCACGGGCGGCGGGTGGCCGGCGTTCGTGTAGCGCAGCGTCCCGGTCGCGGGCTCGAGGATCGCGAGCACGACGGTCGTCATCACGGCCTCCGGTCCGAGCGCGTGCGCGAAGCGATTGAGCCGGTCGGCCATCAGGCCGGTGTGGTCGGCCTGCATCAGGATCGCGCGCAGCGCGCTGCGCATCTGCCCCATCGTCGCCGCCGCCGCGATCCCGCGGCCGACGACGTCGCCGATCGCCAGCGCGACGCGGCCGCTGGGCAGCGCGATCGCGTCGTACCAGTCGCCGCCGACGGTCGTCCCGTTGACGCCGGGCAGGTAGCGCGCGTCGAGCGCGACGCCCGGCACGACGGGCAGCATCTTCGGCAGCAGCGAGCGCTGCAGCTCGGTCGCGATGGCGCGCTCGCGCGCGTACAACCGGGTGCGCGCGATCGCCAGCCCCGCGCGGTCGGCCGCCAGGCGCAGCAGCGCGATCGTCTCGTCGTCGAAGTCGCGCCGCGTCAGCGTGCCGACGTGGATCGAGCCGATGACCTTGCCGTCGTCGGCGAGCGGCACCGCCAGCAGCGACGTGATCGCCGGCCCCAGCGAGCTGGCGTCGATGCCCGCCGCCGCGATGTCGGCGATCACGAGCGGGTGGGCGGGATCGGATGCGACGCGCTCGACGAGGTCGTCGACATGCTGGCGCGACTGGCGTGCGACGACCGTGTCGACGCCGCCCGCGGCGCGCGCCACGACCGCCCGCGCCTCGTCGGTCAGCACGACGGCGGCGCGGTCGACGTCGAGCCCCTCGAGGATCCGGTCCAGCAGCTCGCGCAGCAGCTCCTCGAGATCCTCCGCGCCGAGCGCCGCGACGGCGATCGACTGCATGATCCGCAGCCGCTCGGCGGCACCCTCGGCCTGGGCGCGCGCGGCCTGGGCGCGGATCAGCCGCTCGCGGTCGCGCTGCGCGCGGTGGCGCTCGCGCAGGTCCTGCAGATGCAGGATCAGGTCGGGGCGCCCGCTGCCGTTGGAGCGCGCCAGCGACACGCTGACGAGCACCGGGATCGTCGTCCCGCGCGGGCCGGCGAGCCGCCGCTCGCACCCGTACTGCCCGATCGTCCCCGCCAGCAGCTGCTCGCGCTGGACGGCGTCGCTGCCCGCGTCGGCGGGCGGGCCGAGCTCGTCGAGCGTGCGGCCGATCAGCTCGCCGGCGTCGCGCCCGAGCGTCTGCGTCAACGCGCGGTTGACGTGTCGCAGGCGCCCGTCGGAGCCGGCCCGGGCCATCCCCATCGGCGCGTCCTCGAACGTTGCCCGCAGCAGCTCCTCGCGCTCGGCCAGCGCACGGCCGCGCTCGTACAGCTCGCCGAAGACCTCGACCTTCGAGCGCAGCACGACCGGGTCGACGGGCTTGAAGAGGTAGTCGACGGCGCCCGCGCCGTACCCGCGAAAGACGTTCTCCGGCGCCTTGCTGATCGCCGTGACGAAGATGATCGGCACGCTGCGCGTACGCTCGCGCGTGCGGATCAGCTCGGCGGTCTCGAAGCCGTCGAGCCCCGGCATCTGGACGTCGAGCAGGATCGCCGCGAACTCGTCCTGAAGCACCCGCTTGAGCGCCTCCTCGCCCGAGCGCGCCTTCACGAGCCGGTAGCCCGTCGGCTCGAGGATCGCCTCGAGCGCGAGCAGGTTCTCGTCGTGGTCGTCGACGAGCAGGATGGCGGTGCCTGCGATCACGCGATCACGACCCCACGCCGGCCGCCGCGAGCTGCGCCAGCGCCGGTCCGATCTCCTCCAGCGCCAGGACCCGCGCCTCCGGCGTCGCCCACAGCGCCGCCTCGGGCATCTCGCGCCGCTCGGCGGTCTCGGGGTCCTGCACGATCGCGGGCCCGCCGCGGGCGGCGATCTGCGCCAGGCCGAGCGCGCCGTCGGCGTTGGCTCCCGTCAGCACGACGCCCGCGACCTGGGCGCCATACGCGATCGCCGCCGAGCTGAAGAGGATGTCGATCGACGGACGGCTGTAGTTCTGCGGCGCGTCGACGGACAGCGCGACGGCACCGGTCTCGACGAGCAGGTGATAGTCGGCCGGTGCGACGAGCACGACGCCGGGGTCGAGCGCCTGCTTGTCCTCGGCCTCGCAGACGGTCAGCGAGCAGCGCGCGTCGAGCAGCCGCGCGAGCATCCCGTCGGTGGAGTCGATCTGGCGGTGCTGGGCGATGACGACGGGCGCGGCGAAGTCCTGCGGCAGCGCGCCGAGCACGGTCTCGACGGCGTGCAGCCCGCCCCACGACGCGCCCATCGCGACGAGCCGCAAGCCGCTCATGAGCGCCGCCTGAAGATCTTCTCGTTCTCCACAAGCGGCTCGTACTCGTCGGCGTGCGCCGAGTGGCGGATCGACTCCTTGCGCCCGAGGGCGAGGATCCCGAAGCGGGTCATGCTCGCCCCGAAGAGGCCGAGCACCTCCTCCTGCAGCTTGGGTCCGAAGTAGATCAGCACGTTGCGGCACACGATGAGCTGGAACTCGTTGAAGGAGCCATCCGTGACGAGGTTGTGCTGCGCGAAGACGATACCGCCGGCCAGCGCAGGGTCGAAGCGGGCCGACTCGCCGTTGGCGGTGTAGTACGACGAGAAGGCTTCGCTGCCGCCGGCGCGCTGGTAGTTCTCCGTGTAGCGCTGCATGCGGTCCAGTGCGAACGTGCCGCCGCGCGCCCGCGCGAGGGCGGCATCGTCGATGTCGGTCGCGTAGATCCGCGTGCGCTCGAGCAGGCCCTCCTCGTGCAGCGCGATCGCCAGCGAGTAGATCTCCTCGCCGGTCGAGCAGCCGGCGTTCCAGACGCGGATGAACGGGTGCGTGCGCAGCAGCGGGAAGACCTTCTCGCGCAGCGCGCGGTAGAAGCTCGGGTCGCGGAACATCTCCGTGACGTTGATCGAGAGGTCGCGCAGCAGACGCTCCATGCAGGTCGGGTCGTGCAGGACGCGCTCCTGCAGTCCCGACAGCGTCTGCAGCCCCTCGCCGTACGCGCGATGCCACAGCCGACGGCGCAGCGACGCGAGCGCGTAGCCGCGGAAGTCGTAGCCGTAGCGGCGCTGGATCGCCTCGAGCAGCAGGTCGATCTCGATCCGCTCACGGGCTTCGTCGTGACCGCCTGCGTCCTCGATCATCCGTAGAGCCATACCCGCATGAGCGAGATGAGCTGTTCGATGTCGACGGGCTTGGTGATGTAGTCCGAGGCGCCCGCGGCGATCGACTTCTCGCGGTCGCCCTTCATCGCCTTCGCCGTCAGCGAGATGATCGGCAGGCCGGCGAAGCGCTCGTCGGCGCGCAGCGCGACGGTCGTCTCGAGGCCGTCCATCTCGGGCATCATCACGTCCATCAGGACGAGGTCGACGGCGGGGTCGGCGTCGAGCGACTCGATCGCCTCGCGGCCGTTCTCGGCGAAGCGGACCTCCATCCCGCGCGTCTCCAGCGCGCTCGTCAGCGCGAACACGTTGCGCACGTCGTCGTCGACGATCAGCACACGCTTGCCGGGCAGGACGGAGTCGGCCGTGTGCAGCTGCTCGAGGATCTTGCGGCTGTCGGGCGGCAGCGCCGCCTGCGCGCGGTGCAGGAACAGCGCCGTCTCGTCGAGCAGCCGCTCGGGCGAGCCCGCGTCCTTGACGATGATCGAGTCCGCGTAGCGGCGCAGGCGCGTCTCCTCGCGGCGGGTCATGTCCCTGCCCGTGTGGATGATCACCGGCGTGGCGTTGTGGCGCTCGTCGCCCTTCAGGCGGTCCAGCAGCGCGAAGCCCGTGGTCTTGGGCAGCTTGAGGTCGAGCACGATGCAGTCGAACTTGCCGGCCTCGAGCGCCTCGAGCGCCGCCTCGCTGGAGCCGACGGCGGTCACGTCGACGTCGTCGCCTGTGCCGACGAGCGCGACCATGCTCGCGCGCTGGGTGTCGTCGTCCTCGACGATCAGCAGCCGCCGGCGCGGCGTGTCGAGGAACGTCGTCGCCTCGACGTACGCCTGCGCGAGCGCGTCGGCCTCGACCGGGCGCGGCAGGAAGCCCGCGGCGCCGGCGCGCAGCGCGGCGATCCGCTCCTCGGCGGCGCCGCAGACGTAGACGGGGATGTGGCGCGTGCGCGGGTGGTGCTTGAGCTGGTCGAGCACCGCGGCGCCGCCGCGCACCGGCACGGCGAGCACGATGACGTCGGGCGTCAGCTCGTGGGAGAGCGTGACGCCGGTCGTGCCGCGCCGCGCGACCACCGCGCGGAAGCCGTGCTCGCGCGCCTGCACGAGCGCGCGCACCGCGTACTCGGCGTCGTCGTCGACGATCAGCGCGACGCGGTCGCCGGCGTTGATCCGCGCACGATCGTCCTCGAGGCCGGGCGGCAGCTCGTCGTCGGGATCGATCGGCAGCCCGGCGGCGGGGATATCGTCCGGCGGCGGCGCGTCGAGGTCGTCGGGCGCAGCGACCTGGTCGTCGCCGTGCGGCGACGGCGCCGTCGCGGGAGCGAGCTCGTCCAGCTCGACGTAGTTCGACAGCAGCAGCGCGAACGCGCTGCCCTCGCCGGGGGCGCTCTGCACGTGGATCTCGCCGCCGAGCGCACGCGCGATCTCGCGGCTGATCGTCAGCCCGAGGCCGGTGCCGCCGAAGCGCCGGCTGGTCGTGCCGTCGGCCTGCTGGAAGGCCTCGAAGATGAGCCGCAGCTTGTCCTCGGCGATGCCGATGCCGGTGTCGCGGACGGTGAAGCTCAGCTCGTGGCCGGAGTCCTCGGGCGCCGCCGCCAGCTCGAGCTCGACGCGTCCCTCGTCGGTGAACTTGAACGCGTTGGCGAGCAGGTTGCGCAGCACCTGCTGGACGCGCTGCTCGTCGGTGAAGATCGCCGCCGGCACGCCCGCGGCGACGCTGACCGCGAACTCGATCCCCTTCTGCTCGGCGACGGAGCCGAACGCACGCTCGACGTACTCGCAGATCGCGCCCGGCTCGATCGTGCTCGGGCTGATCTCCATCTTTCCCGCCTCGACCTTGGACAGGTCGAGGATGTCGGAGATCAGCGACAGCAGGTCGGCGCCCGCGGTGTGGATCGTCGAGGCGAACTCGATCTGCTTGGTGGTGAGGTTCTGCTCGGGGTTCTCGGCCAGCAGCTTGGACAGGATCAGCAGCGAGTTCAGCGGCGTGCGCAGCTCGTGGCTCATGTTCGCCAGGAACTCCGACTTGTACTTCGAGCTCAGCGCCAGCTGGGCGGCCTGGCCCTCGAGGTCGGAGCGGGCGCGCTCGATCTCGGCGTTCTGCAGCTCGATGTCGCGGTTCTGGACGCTGAGCAGCTCGGCCTTCTCCTGCAGCTCCTCGTTGGTCTGCTGCAGCTCCTCCTGCTGGGTCTGCAGCAGCTCCTCGGACGCGCGCAGCGACTGGGTCTGCTGCTCGAGCTCGGAGTTGGAGCGCTTGAGCTCGTCCTGCTGGGACTGCAGCTCCTCGGACTGCGACTGCAGCTCCTCGGTGAGCGACTGGGACTGCACCAGCAGCTCCTCCGTGCGGCGGTTGGCGAAGATCGCGTTCAGCACGACGCCGAGCGTCTCGGCGAGCTGCTCGAGGAAGGCCTGGTCGACGTCGGAGAACGCGCGCAGCGAGGCGAGCTCGATGACCGCCATCACCTGCTCCTCGAACAGGACCGGCATGACGACGATGTTCGTCGGCTGCGCCTCGCCGAGGCCGGAGGTGATCTTCACGTAGTTCGCCGGCGCGTCGGTGATGAGGATGCTCTTGCGCTCGAGCGCCGCCTGGCCGACGAGCCCCTCTCCGGCCTTGAAGCGGTTGGAGACGGTCTTGCGCTGCTTGTAGCCGTAGCTCGCGATCAGCCGCAGCTCGGGTTCGGATCCGTTCTCGGACTCCGACAGGAAGAACGCCCCGTGCTGGGCGGTGACGAGCGGCGAGATCTCGGACATGATCATCCGCGAGACCGTCGCGAGGTCGCGCTGGCCCTGCATGCGCGCGGAGATCCGCGCGAGGTTCGTGTTCAGCCAGTCCTGCTCGGCGTTGCGCCGCGTCGTCTCGCGCAGGTTGGCGATCATCTGGTTGATCGTGTCCGACAGCTCGGCGACCTCGCCCTGGGCGTCGACGGTCACCTGACGCGTCAGATCACCCTGCGTCACGGCCGTCGACACCTCGGCGATCGCGCGCACCTGCGTCGTGAGGTTGCCGGCGAGCTGGTTGACGTTCTGCGTCAGGTCGCGCCACGTGCCGCTGACCCCCTCGACCTCGGCCTGTCCGCCGAGCACGCCGTCGGTGCCGACCTCGCGCGCGACGCGCGTGACCTCGTCGGCGAACGAGGAGAGCTGGTCGACCATCGTGTTGAGCGTCTTCTTCAGCTCGTCGATCTCGCCGCGGGCGTCGACGGTGATCTTCTGCGACAGGTCGCCGTTGGCGACGGCGGTCGCCACCTGGGCGATCTGGCGCACCTGGTCGGTGAGGTTGCCGGCCATGAGGTTCACGTTCTCGGTCAGGTCGCGCCAGGTGCCGCTGACGCCCTTGACCTCGGCCTGTCCGCCGAGCATGCCCTCGGTGCCGACCTCGCGCGCGACGCGCGTGACCTCGTCGGCGAACGACGAGAGCTGCTCGACCATCGTGTTGATCGTCTCCGACAGCTCGAGGATCTCGCCGCGGGTCTCGATGTCGATCGTCTTGGAGAGGTCGCCGTTGGCGACGGCCGTCGTGACGCGCGCGATCGCGCGCACCTGGTCGGTCAGGTTGCCGGCCATGAGGTTCACGTTGTCGGTCAGGCCGCGCCAGGTTCCCGAGACCCCCTCGACCGTCGCCTGGCCGCCGAGCTTGCCCTCGGTGCCGACCTCGCGCGCGACGCGGGTGACCTCGGCGGCGAACGAGTTGAGCTGGTCCACCATCGTGTTGATCGTGTCCTTCAGCTCGGCGATCTCGCCCTGGGCGTCGACCGTGATCTTCTTGGACAGGTCGCCCGTCGCGACGGCGGTCGTGACCTGCGCGATGTTGCGCACCTGGTCGGTGAGGTTGTCGGCGAGCTGGTTGACGGACTGCGTCAGGTCGCGCCAGGTGCCGCTCACGCCCTCGACCGTCGCCTGGCCGCCGAGCTTGCCCTCGGTGCCGACCTCGCGCGCGACGCGGGTGACCTCGGCGGCGAACGAGTTGAGCTGGTCGACCATCGTGTTGATCGTGTCCTTCAGCTCGGCGATCTCGCCCTGGGCGTCGACCGTGATCTTCTTGGACAGGTCGCCGTTGGCGACGGCGGTCGTGACCTGCGCGATGTTGCGCACCTGGCCGGTGAGGTTCGAGGCGAGGAAGTTCACGTTCTCGGTCAGGTCGCGCCAGGTGCCGCTGCCGCCCTTGACCTCGGCCTGGCCGCCGAGCCGGCCCTCGGTGCCGACCTCGCGCGCGACGCGCGTGACCTCGTCGGCGAACGACGAGAGCTGGTCGACCATCGTGTTGATCGTGCCCTTCAGCTCGTCGATCTCGCCGCGCGCGTCGACGGTGATCTTCTGTGACAGGTCGCCGTTGGCGACGGCGGTCGTGACCTGGGCGATGTTGCGGACCTGGCCGGTGAGGTTGTTGGCCATCAGGTTCACGTTGTCGGTGAGGTCGCGCCAGGTGCCGCTGGCGCCCTGGACCTCGGCCTGTCCGCCGAGCTGGCCCTCGGTGCCGACCTCGCGCGCGACGCTCGTCACCTGCTCGGCGAAGACGCGCAGCCGGGCGGTCATCGAGTTGATCGTCTCGGCGAGCGTCGCGACCTCGCCCTTGGCCTCGACGGTGACCCGCTTCGTCAGGTCGCCGTTGGCGACGGCCGTCGTGACGACGGCGATCTGGCGGACCTGGTCGGTGAGGTTGGACGCCATGACGTTGACGCTGTCGGTGAGGTCCTTCCACGTGCCGGCGACGCCGGAGACCTCGGCCTGGCCGCCGAGCACGCCGTCGGTGCCGACCTCACGCGCCACGTCGGTGACCTGCTCTGCGAAGACCCGCAGCGTGTCGGTCATCGAGTTGATCGTCTCGGCGAGCGTCGCGACCTCGCCCTTGGCCTCGACGGTGACCCGCTTCGTCAGGTCGCCGTTGGCGACGGCGGTCGTCACCTGGGCGATCTGGCGCACCTGGTCGGTGAGGTTGGACGCCATGAAGTTCACGTTCTCGGTCAGGTCGCGCCAGGTGCCGCTGACGCCCTTGACCTCGGCCTGTCCGCCGAGCATGCCCTCGGTGCCGACCTCGCGCGCGACGCGCGTGACCTCGTCGGCGAACGACGAGAGCTGGTCGACCATCGTGTTGATCGTGCCCTTCAGCTCGTCGATCTCGCCGCGCGCGGGGACGGTGATCTTCTGCGACAGGTCGCCCATCGCGACGGCGGTCGTGACGGCGGCGATCTGGCGCACCTGGTCGGTGAGGTTGGACGCCATCGAGTTGACGTTCTCGGTGAGGTCGTTCCAGGTCCCGCTGACGCCCTTGACCTGCGCCTGGCCGCCGAGCTTTCCGTCCGTGCCGACCTCGCGCGCGACACGCGTGACCTCGTCGGCGAAGCGGTCGAGCTGGGCGACCATCTCGTTGACGGTCGAGCCGATCGCCGCGAACTCGCCCTTCAGCGGCCGGCCCTCGATCGTCAGTGCCAGCTTCTGCGACAGGTCGCCCCTGGCGACGGCGGCGATGACGCGCGAGATCTCGGTCGTCGGCCGGACGAGGTCGTCGATCATGGCGTTGACCGACTCGACGGTGTCGTTCCACTGGCCGTCGACCGTGCCGAGCGAGACGCGTTCGGTCATGCGGCCCTCGCGGCCGATGATCCGGCTGACGCGGGCGAGCTCCTTCGCCATCCGGGCATTCGTCGCGATCAGCTCGTTGGTGCGCTGCTGGATGTCGCCGATGACGTCGCGCCGGCGGGCGCGCAGGCGGACGGAGAAGTCGCCGTCGCGGGCGGCGGTCAGGACGCGCAGGATCTCCTCGAGGGCGGGGTCTGCACGTGGCTCACCGTCGCGCGCAGCGCCCGCGTCGTCGCCGGGCCTGTTGCGCGCAGCAGCCTTGGTGCCAGTTGCCATACGACCCGTCCCCCAACTCGTTGCTCGTCCCGAACCAACACTCCGTACCCATCCCGATCGAGACCCAAACCTGGGTTTGCTCGCGTGATCGGATCGGGCACTGACGGTCCATGAGCTCGGTCAACCGCCCCGCCCACCATCGCCGGCGGGGCCCGGATCGCCGCCCGCTGCTCGTGCGCTGGCTCGACGACGCGCGCCTGCACCGCCGCCGCGCCGCGCGCCGGCGCCGCCTGCAGCGGCATGTGCACCTCGGCGCGATCGCCTATGCGCCCGCGTCGATCCTGCTGACGATGCTGCGCAAGCGCATCGGCATGCCGCCGTGGCTGTCGCTCGCGATCGCCAGCGGCGCGCCGCTCGCGGTCGCGGCGGCGCTGCCGCCGCGCAGCCGCGCCCGCTACGTCGGCGCCGGGATGACGTACATGTGGCTCTTCAAGGAGAGCTGGGAGCTGCCCGCCGACGACGAGCGCGCGCACCGCCGGCGGCTGCACATCGACTATCCGATCCGCGTCGACAGCGCGCTCGGCGGCGGCATCCCGCCCGGACAGCGCCTGCAGCGCAGGCTGCGCGGAGACGAGCAGGTGTCGGCGCTCGACGTCGCCGTCAGCGTCGTCTACGGCTCGTGGTTCGTCCCGCACGTGCTGCTCGCCTACATGCTCGTCCGCCACCCGCGGCTCCTGCCGCGGGCGGCCGGCCGGCTGGCCGCCTCCTACCACCTGACGACGCCGTTCTACTGGTTTGTGCCGACCGCCCCGCCGTGGTGGGCCTCCGAGCAGGCCGGCCGGATGGACGGCGAGGTGCACCGCATCGTGCGGCGCGTCGTCTGCAAGGTGCTCGACCGCCCGACGCCCAGCGAGGATGACGAGGTTCCGGGCAACCCGTGGGGCTCGATGCCGTCCGACCACATCTCGTCGGCGGCGATCACCGCGCGCGGCCTGATGGAGATCAACCCCGCGCTCGGCGCGATCGGCTGGGTCTACGTCGCGGGCGCCGCCTTCGCGGTCGTCTACCTCGGCGAGCACTACGTCGTCGACGTGCTCGCGGGCCTCGCCGTCGCCGAGGTCGTGCACCAGGCCGAGCCGCTTGCCGCGCCGCTCGTGCGGTGGGTGGCCTACGCGCTGGAGTAGAAGCGGCGGGCGCGGGGCGGTCGTGTCGAACGAGGGGCGGATGGCGCCCCTCGGTTCGACAGGTCGTCGCCGCTCGTGCCATGCCGCACGGTCATGCGGTCTCGCCGCGGTAATCGTCGTGGAGGTTCCACCACTGGGACGTCGCGATGGAAGGCGTTGGTGCCGTGCCACTGACCGACGCCGAAGTCGGCGTCGAAGTCGTCGGTGATCGTGTACCACGGGATCTCCCAGCCCATCCGCGTCCTCCAGCGCTCGATGCCGGCCTGCGACGCGCGCGAGGCGAACGCGAGCGTCGTGTCGCGGGCGTTGAGGTGCGCGAGGTGCTTCGTGACGGTAGACCGCGACGGCCGGCCAAACTCATCGCCTGACCGTTGAGATCTTCGCGTCCACGAATGACACCGACCGGCGCGCAGCCGCGCAGCGCTGCACGGAAGGGTGTTCAGCCCTGACGGCGGGCCTACGTGTGCGCGTGCGCGCGGACTTCCTCCACGTCCGCCTTCACGCTCTCGATCGTCTGCTCCGGCGCCGCAGGAGTCGCGCGGCTGAGCTGACCCTTGCCCATCAGCGCGAGCACGCCGGCGAGGGCGAGCAGCGCGACGGTGACGATCAGCGCGGCGAGCCATGCGTCGAGCGCGGTCGCCAGCAGCAGGACGAACATCGCGATCAGCGTGCCGACGGCGAAGAACGCGACGGCGCCGGCGCCGGCGAGCATGGCGGCACCGAGCCCGGCGTGCCTGGCCTTCTCGGAGATCTCCAGGCGCGCGAGCGCGAGCTCCTGGCGCATGAGCCGCTGGGTCTGCTCGGAGACCTGCTTGACGAGCTCGGCGGCGGACGGTTCGTCGGAGTCGGTTCTCAACGTCGCCATGGTCTGATGCGGGTACCGCGGTGGCGGTGACGGCAAACGTCAGGCTGCCGTCAGCAGCGCGTGATCGGTGGCGAGCACCCGCTCCTCGACGCGCTCGAAGTCGCCGTCGACGCCGCCGAAGCGATCGCGTGTGCGCGTCACATCGCGGTCACAGGCGGGAGGCGCGGCTGGTCGTCGACCGCGGCATGGCCGTGTTCCCCGCGACCGCCGTCATCGATCGGCGAGCCCCGCTCAAGCTCGCACGGATGGCGCCGATGACGACGCTGGCGATGGCGATCGACGTCCCCTCCGATTCCAAGCAGCTTGCGGCCCCGCGCCGGACCTCGCGCCTGGCCGGGCGCCAGAAGGCGGCCGTCCTGCTCGTGAGCCTCGGTCACGAGCGCGCGGCCGAGGTCTTCCGCCACCTCAAGGAGGACGAGATCGAGGCGCTGTCGCTCGACATGGCCAAGCTCCAGCAGGTCCCCGCCGACGTCTCGGCGGAGATCTGGGAGGAGATGGTCGAGACGTGCCTCGCCGAGGCCTACCTCGCCGAGGGCGGCGTCGAGTTCGCGCGGGAGGTGCTCGAGCGCGCCGTCGGCCCCGAGCGGGCGCGCGAGATCGTCGGCCGCCTGACCGTCGCGATCGAGCGCCGGCCGTTCGAGTTCCTGCGCCGCACGCCGCCCGAGCAGATCCACGCCTTCATCCGCAACGAGGCCCCACAGACCGTGGCGCTCGTGATCGCCAACCTGCACACCGACCTCGCCGCGCAGGTGCTCGCGCTGCTCGAGGCCGACGAGCAGGCCCAGGTCGCGATGCGGATCGGCACGATGCGCGAGACCTCACCGGAGGTCATCGAGGCTGTCGAGGGCGTGCTGCGCCAGCGCCTGTCGAACGTCGTCTCGCAGGACTACGCCGTCGCGGGCGGCGTGCAGTCGCTGGCCGAGATCCTCAACCACACCGACCGCGGCACCGAGCGCAACGTGCTCGACTCGCTGTCGGAGGTCGACCCGGAGCTCGCCGAGGAGGTCCGGATGCTGCTATTCACCTTCGAGGACATCGTCAAGCTCGACGACCGCGCGATCCAGCTGATCCTCAAGGAGGTCGACTCCAAGGACCTCGCGGTCGCCCTGCGCGGCGTCAACAAGGACGTCCAGGAGCGGATCTTCTCCAACATGTCCGAGCGCGGCGGCGAGATGCTCGCCGAGGAGATGGAGTACATGCCCGCGCAGAAGCGCGCCGTCGTCGAGGAGGCCCAGGGCCGCATCGTCGCGGTCGTGCGCCGCCTGGAGGAGGCGGGCGGGATCGTCATCGGCAGGGGCGGCGATGACGAGCTGCTCTGAGGCGCAGGTCGCCCGCCCGGTCGCGCTCGACGAGCTCGAGCAGCTCGCGCCGCCGCCGTCGCAGGACCCCGCGCGCGCCGCGCGCGCGGTCGTCGAGGCCGCCGAGGCGCAGGCCGAGTCGCTGCGCGCACGCGCCCTGCAGGACGGGTACGCGGAGGGGCTGCGGATCGCCCGCGAGGAGACCGCCGCGGCGCTCGCGCCCGCGATGGACGCCCTCCAGAGCGCGGTCGGCGAAGCGCTCGCCGCGCGCGAGCAACTCGTCGGCGCGGCCGAGGTGCGCGCCGCCCAGCTTGCGGTCGCGATCGCCGAGAAGATCGTCGTCGGCACGATCGAGGTCCAGCCCGAGCGGGTCGTCGACGTCGTGACGGGCGCGCTGCGGGGGCTGCTCGACGCCGAGCGGATCGTCGTCTGCGTGCACCCCGACGACGTCGAGCTCGTCCGCGCCGCGGGCGTCGACCACAGCGATGCGCACGTCGAGATCCACCCCGAGCAGCGCGTCGCGCGCGGCGGCGCGCTCGTGCGCACGTCGGTCGGCGAGGTCGATGCGCGCGTGGGCACGAAGCTCGACGCCGTCCGCGCGCTCGTCGCGGCGGAGCTGCGCGGTACGTGATGGACGCCCTGGAGCGCTGCGCCGAGCGCGTGCTCGGCGCCGACCTGCACGAGCGCCGCGGCCGTGTCGACGACCTCATCGGGCTGATCGTCGAGGCGACGGGCCTCGAGGCCGAGGTCGGCGAGGTCTGCACGATCGAGGCCGGTAGGCGCCGCGCCGCGGTGCCCTGCGAGGTCGTCGGCTTCCGCGCCGGCCGCACGCTCCTGATGCCGCTCGGCGAGATCCACGGGATCGGTCCCGGGCACGCGGTCGCCGCGACGGGCCGGCCGGTGCGGGTGCCCGTCGGCGACGAGCTGCTGGGCCGCGTCATCGACGGCCTCGGTCGTCCGATCGACGGCCTCGACCGCGAGCTGCCGTCCGGCATGCGCTCGACGCAGGCGGCGCCGCCCGCCGCGCTCGCGCGACCGCGGATCACGCAGCGCGTCTCGCTCGGCGTGCGCGCGCTGGACGCCTTCGTCCCCTGCGGCCGCGGCCAGCGGCTGGGCATCTTCGCCGGCTCGGGCGTGGGCAAGTCATCGCTGCTGGGAATGATCGCGCGCTCGTGCACGGCCGACGTGAACGTCATCGCGCTGGTCGGGGAACGCGGCCGCGAGGTGCGCGAGTTCATCGAGCGCGACCTCGGCGACGCGATCTCGCGCTCGGTGGTGGTGGTCGCGACCTCCGACGAGCCGGCACTGTTGCGCATCAAGGCGGCGTTCACCGCGACGACCGTGGCCGAGCACTTCCGCGCCCAGGGCCTGGACGTGATGCTGATGATGGACTCCGTCACGCGCGTCGCGATGGCCCAGCGCGAGGTCGGGCTGGCGATCGGCGAGCCACCGGCGACGCGCGGCTACACGCCGTCGGTGTTCGCCATGCTGCCGCGGCTGCTCGAGCGCACGGGCACGTCGCCGGAGGGCACGATCACCGGCCTCTACACCGTCCTCGTCGACGGCGACGACTTCAACGAGCCGATCGCCGACGCGGTGCGCTCGATCCTCGACGGCCACGTCGTCCTGGACCGCTCGCTCGCGCACGCCGGCCACTACCCGGCGATCGACGTGCTCGGCAGCGTGTCGCGACTGGAGGGCGAGGTCACCGCGCCCGCGGTCCGCGGGGCGGGCCGCCGCGTGCGCTCGCTGCTGGCGGCGCACCGCGAGAAGGCCGACCTGATCTCGATCGGCGCCTACCAGCCTGGCACCGATCCGCTCGTCGACGAGGCGCTGGTCAAGCGCGAGCCGATCGAGCAGTTCCTCTGCCAGGGGCCCGCCGAGCTGAGCACGGCGCAGGAGGCCGACGCAGCGCTGTGTGCGCTCGCCGGGGTGGCTGCGGCCGCTGCCGTCGACGTCGTCGCGTCCTGCGCCGAGGAGATCGGTCCGTCGCCCGGCGGCGCGCGGGCGGGCGGCAGCGCGCTGCCGCCGCTGCATCTGAGCATCTGAGTTGCGGCGCCCTGTGCGCCTTCAGATCCGGCGCTCGCCGCCGACTACCCCAGCCGTGAGCGCCCGTCCCTTCCAGTTCCGTCTCGAGCGCGTCAAGACGCTCCGCGAGCGTGCCGAGCAGCAGCGCGCCGAGGAGCTCGCCGCCAGCGTCGTGCAGCAGCGCGCCGGCGAGGAGCAACTTGCGGCCGCCGCCGAGCAGGTCGACCGCGCGCGCCACGAGCGCCGCGGCATCGCGGCGGCCACGGGCGCCGATCTGCTGTCGATGCAGGCCTACATCGAGCGCACACAGCGCGCTCAGCAGGCCGCCGAGCTGGACCTCGGCCGTCGCGAGGCGGAGGTCGACGCCCGCCGCGTCGCGCTCGTCCACGCCGCCCGCGAGCACCGCGCGCTCACCCGCCTGGAGGAGCGCCGGCGCGCTGAGCACGCCCGCGAGGCCGCCCGTATCGAGGGTGCCCACATGGACGAGGTCGCGCTCACCGTCCACCGCCGGAGCGCGGGCCTGTGAGCATCGACGCGACGGTCGCCCGCGTCAGCGAGCTGGGCGCGCTGCTCAGCTTCTCGCTGCCGCCGGCTGGCGCACCGGCGCCGGCCGCGGTCCCGGCCGCGGTCCCGGGCGCGAGCTTCGGCGCGCAGCTCGCCGGCGCGATGACCCCCGTGCCGGCGCCGGTCACGACCGCCGCGGGTGCCAACCCGTTCGCCGCCGAGATCTCCGCCGCCGCCACCCGCAACGGCATCGACCCGAACCTTTTGACGGGCCTCATCCGCGCCGAGTCGAACTTCGACCCGAGCGCCGGGAGCCCGGCCGGTGCGCAGGGCCTGGCGCAGCTCATGCCCGGCACGGCGGCGAGCCTCGGCGTCACGAACCCGCTCGACCCGGTGCAGTCGATCGAGGGCGGCGCGAAGTACCTGCGCCAGCAGCTCGATCGCTTCGGCGGCGACGTCACGAAGGCGCTGGCGGCGTACAACGCCGGCCCCGGCGCCGTCGAGCGCTTCGGCGGCGTGCCGCCGTACGAGGAGACGCAGAACTACGTGCGGCGCGTGCTCGGCTACGCGCAGGGGACGATCACATGAGCCAGGGCTGCTCCTTTCCTGCGCCGAGCCGGACCCCGCCCACCGCGGCCCTGCCCGGCGCGAACCCGCGCGGGCCGTCGCAGCACGCCTCCCCACGTGCGCATGAGGCCTTCGGCAAGCACCTCGACCGCGAGCTCGAGCCGCGCGATGCCAGTCCTCGAGCGGGCCACTGCGGTTCGGAGGTGCCGGTTGCGGTGCCGGTGCCGGCGCCCGCTCCTGCGCTCACGCCGCCGGTCGCGCCCGAGGCTTCCTCGCCGCTGGTGACGGCCACTGCCGGCCCGGAGCCCGCGATCGCCGGCACCCCCGCGCAGCAGGCACCCGTCGCGCTCGTCGCGCCGCCCGCCCTGCAGGCGGTCGTCGAGGTCCCCGCTCCGGCGGCCGTGCCAGCCGCCGTCGTCGCTACGGTGAGCGCCGCTCCCGTCGCGCCGGTTGCGGTCCCCTCGCCGCAGACCGCCGCGCCGACCGTTTCAGCGCCGCCCACGGGCGGGCAGGGTTTCACCAGCACGACGCCGTCCGGCGCGCAGAGCGGGCCCGCCTTGCCCGAGGCGGACCCGCTCTGGGCGTCGGATGGCGCCGCAGCGCCCACCCCCGCCGCGTCGCAGCCCGGCCCTCCGAGCGCCGCGGGGACGGCCGCCGTCCCGGCGGCGCCCGCCGCGACCGCGACTGCGACTGCGCCGGCAGCCGTCGCGGCGCCCACCGCCGACGCCGCGACCGCGACCGCGCCGGCAGCCGTCGCGGCGCCCGCCGCCGACGCCGGGCCCGCGCAACCCGCGGCCGCCGCGACGCCCACCGCCGACGTCGCCAGTGACCGGCCGGGCGACGAGCCCGCAGACCAGCGCCCCGACCGCCGCCCCGGGCCGCCGGCCACAGCCGCGGCCTGGCAGCACGCATCGCCGCCGGCGCACGCCTCCGCGCCGCACGCCGCCGGCGTCCCGCTCGACCCCTCCCTGCAGGCGACCCAGCCCACCGCAGCCCCAGCCACAACGCCCGCCGATCCCGCGCCGCCGCCCGCGCCGCGCGGCGGCGTCCTGCTCACGCACGCCGCCGAGACGCTGCGCCTGACGATCTCCGCCGCCAACGCGCAGGGCGTCAGCCGCGCCCGGATCGCGCTCAAGCCGGCCCAGCTGGGCGGCATCGAGATCATGCTCGCGCACGGCCCGTCCGGCCTGTCGGCGACGGTCACGGCCGACTCCGCGCACGCCGCACACGCCCTCCAGCGGGCCGCCGACGAGCTGCAGCGCACGCTCTCCGAGCAGGGCCTGAGCCTCGTCAAGCTCGAGATCAACGTCGCCGGCGCGGGCCCGCAGGCACGCGGACGTGAAGACCGCGGCCCCGCTGCCGATGACCACGGCGGCGCCGACGGCGACAACGCCGCGGTCGGCGACGCGACAGGCGACGAGCCGGCCGCGCGGACGCTCGAGCTGCCCAACGGCGTGCTCGTCGACGTCCTCGCCTGAGCAACGACAGCGAAAGCGACAACCACCATGCCCACCGTTCCCACCACCACTACGACCACCGCCGCCGGCGGCACGACCGGCTCCACCGGCGCAGCCGGCAAGGCGATCGGCACGGTCCTCGGCAAGGACGACTTCCTCAAGCTGCTCGTCGGCCAGCTCAAGAACCAGGACCCGCTCAACCCCACGAGCGACACGGACTTCATCGGCCAGATGGCGCAGTTCAGCCAGCTCGAGCAGACGACGAACATGGCGAGCGCCAACGAGGAGCTCATCAACCAGCAGCGCGGCGCCCGCGCCGTCGCCCTCATCGGCCGCACCGTGACCTACCCCGACGCCACCACGGGCGCACTGACCACCGCGGTGGTCGAGCGCGTCGAGTGGACCGCCGGCAAGCCCTCCCTCACCGTCGGCGCTGTCGCCGGCATCGATCCCGATTCCGTCACCGCGGTCCAGTAATCCAAGGAAGGAAGCCTCCCGATGCTTCGCAGCATGTTCTCCGCCATCAGCGGCCTGAAGTCCCACCAGACGATGCTCGACGTCACGGCGAACGACATCGCCAACGTCAACACGATCGGCTTCAAGGCCGGTCGCACGACCTTCAAGGACTCGCTCGCACAACTGCAGTCCGGCTCCGCCGCGCCCAGCGGCACGCAGGGCGGCGCGAACGCGACGCAGGTCGGTCTCGGCGTCCAGATCGGCTCGATCGACAACCTCATGGGCGGCGGCGCGCTGCAGTCCACGGGCAATGTGCTCGACGTCGCGATCCAGGGCGAGGGCTGGTTCCGCGTCGGATCCGGTGCTCCGCCGGCGGTGCCGACGGTGTTCCAGTACACCCGCGCGGGCAACTTCACGACCAACCAGCAGGGGTACCTCGTCACGCAGGACGGCGCCTACGTCATGGGCCGCACCGCGGCCGGCGCCGGCGGCACCGACACCTACCTGCAGATCCCGACGGGCGCGACGAACGCGTCGATCGGCCAGGACGGCTCGGTCTCCTACGACCCGCCCGGCGGCGGCACGCGCGTCGTCGCGGGCTTCATCAGCCTGGCGAAGTTCGCCAACGAGGCGGGCCTGGAGCGCGCGTCCTCCAACCGCTGGAACGCCGGCAACTCCTCCGGCGCCGAGCAGGTCGACACGGCCGGCAGCAACGGCTACGGCCTGACGACGTCGGGCGCGGTCGAGATGTCCAACGTCGACCTCGCCTCCGAATTCACGAACATGATCACCGCACAGCGCGGGTTCCAGGCCAACTCGCGCGTCATCAGTACGGCGGACGAGATCCTCCAGGACCTGGTGAACCTCAAGCGGTAGATCGCCACGCGTCGGCGCGGCGGGACGGCATCGAGGGAGCCGTCCCGCCTGCGCCGACAAACCCGGCACGCGCTCCCTCACGCCATGATCGTCCTCCACCGCCTCGGCCACGCCGCCGAGCCCTTTCACCTCAACTGCGACCTGATCGTCACGGTCGAGGCCTGCCCCGACACCGTCGTCACGCTCGCCACCGGGGCCCGCATCCTCGTCGGCGAGAGCCCCGAGCAGATCACCCGCGCGATCCTGCGCTGGAAGGCCGACATCCGCCGCGGCGTGCTGCACGCGGTGCCGAGCACTGAAGTTCCCGACCCTCCGACCGATCACGCCAGGCCATGAAGAAGGCATCTTCGATCCTCGGCCTCGTCGTCTGCATCGGCGGGCTGTTCATCGGCGCGACGCTGGAGGGCGCGCCCGTGATGGCCGTCCTCAACCCGTCGGCGATGATGATCGTCATGGGCGGCACGCTCGGCGTGACGATCCTCGGCACGAGCTTCGATCGCATCAAGGCGATCCCGAAGCTCTACATGAAGGTCTTCAGCGCCGAGGTCATCGACATGCGCGGCCGCGTCTCAGAGCTCGTCGGCTTCGCCGAGAAGGCGCGCCGCGACGGTCTGCTCGCGCTCGACGACGAGCTGAGCACCGTGCACGACGACTTCATGCGCCGGGGCCTGCAGCTCGTCGTCGACGGCACCGACCCCGACATGGTCGCCGAGGTGCTCGACTCCGAGGTCCAGTCGATGAAGCGCCGTCACGCAGCAGGCGTGCAGCCGTTCGAGAAGGCCGGCGGCTTTGCCCCCACGATGGGGATCATCGGGACGGTCTTCGGGCTCGTCCACGTGCTCGAGAACCTCGACTCGCCGGAGACGCTCGGCCCGTCGATCTCGGCGGCCTTCATCGCGACGCTGCTCGGCGTGGCGACGGCGAACGTCGTCTTCCTGCCGACCGCCAACCGCCTCAAGCAGCTCTCCGCGGCAGAGCGCGAGTTCCGCATGCTCACGATCGAGGGGATCCTCGGCATCCAGGCCGGTGACAACCCGCGCGTGCTGTCGGACAAGCTGCTGACGTTCGTCCCGCCCGCCGAGCGCGAGGCGGCGACAGCCAACAAGGCCGCGTCCGGCGACGCTGCCGACGGTGGCGCCGAGCCTGACGCGGCGCTGGCCGCGTGAGCCCGTGGCCTCTGCTCGCCACGGGCGCGGCCGCCACGTCGAGCACGACGAGGAGGAGCACGAGAACGAAGAACGCTGGCTGCTGACGTACGCCGACATGATCACGCTGCTGATGGTGCTGTTCATCGTGCTGTTCGCGATCTCGTCGGTGAACACGTCGAAGTTCGAGCAGCTCTCCAAGTCGCTCGCGGAGGCGATCTCGGGGAAGATCGTGCAGGGCGGCCCGAACCTCCAGGAGTCCGGCGCGACGGAGTCGACGGAGCAGTCCACGCCCGAGCCGCCGGTCCCCGCGATCCAGCCGGTCATCAAGGCCGAGTCGACATCGAGCGGCAAAGGCGAGACGCAGCAGGAGCGCAGCGCCGCCCAGAAGGAGGAGGAGGACTTCCGCAAGCTCAAGGCGCAGATCGACCAGTACGCGCGCGAGCATGGCCTGCAGTCCGAGCTGCAGACGACGGTCGCCCGCCGCGGGCTCGTCATCCGGCTGCTGACCGACCGCGTCCTGTTCGCGAGCGGCCAGGCCGAGCTGGCGCCGGCCTCCAACGAGCTGCTGACCGCGATCGCGCGGCTGCTCGTGACCGAGGTGCGCCACCCGATCGTCGTCGAAGGTCACACCGACAACCGCCCGATCAACAGCGCGCGGTTCCCGACGAACTGGGAGCTGTCGACGTCGCGGGCGACCTCGGTCGTGCGCTTCTTCATCCGCCACGACGTCGCCCCGCGGCGCCTGCAGGCGGCGGGCGCGGGCGCCCAACGTTCAATCGCCTCCAATTCCAACGAGTCCGGCCGATCACGCAACCGGCGGGTCGAGATCGTGCTCGTTCGCCTCAACGCCCCCTCGACCGGACCGTGACCCTCACATGAAATCCAAGCTGAAGTTCATCATCCCGGTCGTGCTGCTGCTCGTGCTCGGCGGCGTGTACAAGTTCGTCATCGCCAAGCCCGAGGCGGTCGCCAAGCCGAAGATCGCCGGGACGGTCTACGTGCTGCCCAAGGAGTTCCTCGTGAACCTGTCGGAGGGCCGCTTCGCCAAGCTCGGCGTCGGCATCGTGCTCGATCCGAAGGACCACAGCCTCGCCGCCGCCGCAGCGGACAAGCACGGGGCCAAGCCGCCCGAGGGCTTCGGCCCGCTGCCCCAGGAGGCCGTCATCCGCGACATCATCACGGACATCCTGACCGACCGCGACGCCGGCAGCCTGATCGACCGTGAGGGCCGCGAGAAGCTCAAGCAGAAGATCGTCAAGGCGATCCACCACGACACCGACGTCCACGTCGAGGACGTCCTGTTCACCGACATGGCCGTTCAATAGGAGAGCCGCATGGAAGACGAACTTCAACGCCTGCACGACGTCCCGGTGGAGCTCGCCGTGGAGATCGGCCGCACGCGCATGACGATCGGCGAGACGCTGGCGCTCGGGCCCGGGTCGATCGTGTCGCTCAACCGGTTGGCGGGCGAGCCCGTGGATCTGTTGGTCAACGGACGACCGATCGCCCGGGGCGAGGTCGTGGTCGTCGACGAGGAGTTCGGCCTGCGCGTGACGGAGATCGTCTCCGCCGTGCACGCCGCGCCGCGCGACGCCGCCTGAGCGGCTCGGCGGGACGCTCGCTCAACGTGCGCATCGTTCCTGCCGATGTGACAGACGTGTCTGCGACAGCACACGAGGACGTGCGGGCGTGGCTGCGCGAGAACCCGTCCGTCGACGCGCTCCGCGCCGCCTACCCGCAGGAATGGGCAACCGTGCAGCGCGAACTCGCGCCGATCGTCGCCCGCGGCGATCTCGATGCCCTCAAGGCCTACGTCCTCGAGCTCTCCGATCAGCCGGCCGCCGGTCGGGCACGCGCCGGCCGGGACCCCGCGCTGTCGCGGCTCATCCGCCGGCAGATCGCGTCGGCGACGCTCAAGCAGGTGGCGCTGACGGCCGCGGCGGGCCGCACCCGGGGCGGCAGGGTCCGCTTCAACCTGCTCAACGGCTGGATCGCCCAGCGCCTGCTGTTCGTCGACGACCTCGAGCGCAAGCCGGTCTCGATGTTCTGGTTTCGGCTCTGGTGGCCGCTGCTGTGGCAGCGCAGGCTGCTGATGCCGCTCGTCGGGCCGAAGGGCATCTACTGCTTCTACTCGCGCCACCTGATCGACCGGCTCGCAACGATGATCGGCGACCGCCCGTGCCTGGAGATCGCCGCCGGCGACGGGACGCTGTCGCGCTTCCTCGCTGCTGCCGGCGTGTCGGTGACGGCGACCGACGACCACAGCTGGACGCACAGCATCGAGTTTCCCGACGCGGTGGTCCGCCAGGACGCACGGACCGCCCTGCGCGACCGCAGGCCGCGCGTCGTGGTGTGCTCCTGGCCGCCGGCCGGCAACGACTTCGAACGCGAGGTGTTCGCGACGCCGAGCGTCGAGCTGTACATCGTCATCTCCAGCGTCCACGACTTCGCATCGGGCGACCGCGCGGCCTACGAGCATCAGGCCGGCTTCTCGTTCGAGCGCGACGAGGCGCTCACGCGGCTCGTGCTGCCGCCCGAGCTCGAGCCCGCGGTGTACGTGTTCCGGCGCCGGGAGGATGGCTGACCGCGGTCGCGGCGCTGCGGGGCGAGGCGCTTCAGGAAACCCGCGACGAGCCGACTACAGGCGGGCCCTCGCAAGCACCCACAAGGAGCCTCCTGTGAAGTCCTTCTCGGCCCGCCGGGCCGCCCCCGCCCCCGTTGCACCGCAGCCCGACCCGCAGCACGAGGCGGGGCTGCAGGCGCTGCGCGAGCGCCTGGAAAGCCTCGAGGCGCACTGCCTGACGAACCTCGGCGCCGGCCTCGACGCGATGACGCGCGGCGATCTCACGGTCGACGTGCAGCCCGCGACGCAGCCGCTGGCGCCCTGCGGCGATCCGCAGGTCGACGCGCTCGCCGCGGTCTTCAACCGCATGCTCGAGAAGGCGCAGGCCGGTCTTGCCGGCTACAACACCGTTCGCGAGGACCTGCGTTCCAAGCTCGGCGACAAGTCCTGCCTCAACGATCTCGACGAGCGCCTGAAGAGCCTGGACGGCAACTGCCTGACGAGCCTCGGCAAGGGCCTGGACGCGATGATTGCGGGCGACCTGACGGTCGACGTCCAGCCCGTCACGAGCCCGCTCGAGTCCAACGGCACCATGGCGATCGGCTCGCTCGGCGAGACGTTCAACTCGATGCTCACCAAGGCGCAGGCCGGCCTCGGCGGCTACAACGAGGTGCGCGAGACGATGCGCGCCGCGCTCGGCGACCATTCGATCCTCGCCGACCTCGACGTGAAGATGAAGTCGATCGACGACAACTGCCTCGTCGCGCTCGGCAAGGGCCTGGAGGGCCTGCGCAGTGGCGACCTGACGATCGACGCCCAGCCCGTCACGACGCCGGTGCAGAGCGCCAACGGCGGCCAGATCGGCTCGCTCGGCGAGACGTTCAACTCGATGCTCGCCAAGGCGCAGGGCGGCCTCGGGCTCTACAACGAGACCCGCGCCGAGCTGGCGACCATGATCCAGCAGATCTCGACGACGTCCTCGTCGGTCAACGACGCCTCCCAGCGCGTCGCGATGACCTCCGACGAGACCGGCAACGCGATCGGCGAGATCGCCCGCGCCGTCGGCGACGTCGCCTCGGGCGCCGAGCGCCAGGTCCAGATGGTCGACGCCGCCAAGCGCTCGACCGAGGAGACCGCGACGTCGGCCGGCGAGGCGCGCATCGTCGCCGAGCAGGGCGTCGCCGCGGCGCAGGAGGCCACCCTGGCGATCGCCGCCGTGCGCGAGTCCTCCGGCTCGCTCGTCGAGGCGATGGGGTCGCTGTCGCAGCGCTCCGAGAAGATCGGCGGCATCGTCGACACGATCACGGGCATCGCCGACCAGACGAACCTGCTGGCGCTCAACGCGGCGATCGAGGCCGCCCGTGCCGGCGAGCAGGGCCGCGGCTTCGCCGTCGTCGCCGAGGAGGTCCGCAAGCTCGCCGAGGAGTCCCAGTCGGCGGCCAAGACGATCGCCAGCCTGATCAAGGAGATCCAGGGCGAGACGGCGCACGTCGTCGAGATCGTCGAGGACGGCGCCAAGCGCACCGACGAGAGCGCCCGCGTCGTCGGCACGGCGCGCGACGCGTTCATCAAGATCGGCGAGAACGTCAGCGACATGACCTCGCGGATCGAGCAGATCCTGACCGCCACGAGCGAGGTCGCGGCGGTCGCCGAGCAGGCCTCGGCGGCGACCGAGGAGGTCTCCGCCTCGACGGAGCAGACCACCGCATCGACGCAGGAGATCGCCAGCTCCGCGGCGCTCCTGGCACGCAGCGCGGAGGAGCTCGACGGGCTCGTGACGCGCTTCAAGATCGCGGTCTAGGACGGACCTGCGGGACGGGCTTGCCGGCGTCGCTGCCGGGAGCCCGTCCCCCAGGGCAACCACCGGCGGGCGGCGCCCTGGCTGCGCGCCGAGCCGCGCGGAGTCGCCTGGCGTCCAGCGTGTGCAGGCCACGGCGACCTCCAGCGCGGCGCAGACCTGGCGCATGCGGTTGTCGCTCAGTCGCCCGATGCGCTGGACAAGCACAGCGACCGACACGCTCATGCCATCGACGGAGCACGGATGCCGATCCGGGCTCAGTTCGGACCTGCCGGAACCGAACGAGTGGTGACACGGCCGGCCGCGGCGATCACCTTCATGGCATCGGTGAGCGGCATATGATCGGTCGGTGTCGGCCACCCATACCACCGTCGAGGCGCTTGGAGTGGCGGTCGCCGCGCGTGTCCCGGTGTTGCTGTGGGGTGCCCCCGGCACAGGGAAGTCCTCCGCGGTCGAGGCGATGTCGGCGGCGCTCGGACTGCCGTGCGAGACCGTGATCGCGTCGATCCGCGAGCCATCTGACTTCGCCGGCCTGCCCGTGGTCGCGGATGGCAAGGTCAGCTTCGCGCCACCGCGGTGGGCGCGCAATCTGGCGACGCAGGAACGGGGGGTGCTGTTTCTCGACGAGATCTCGACCGCTCCGCCGGCCGTGCAGGCGGCGCTGCTGCGCGTCGTGCTCGAGCGTGTCGTCGGCGATCTTGCCTTGCCCGAGGGGATCAGCGTGATCGCGGCCGCCAACCCTCCCGAGTACGCCGCCGACGGTTGGGACCTGTCGCCGCCGCTGGCGAACCGCTTCTGCCATCTGGATTGGCCGGTCGAGGCGCAGGCCTTCGCCGAGGGGTTGAGCACCGGCTGGCCCGCCCCGATCGTGCGGGAGCTGCCCGACGGCTGGGATTCGCAGCTCGCGATCGGCTGCGGGCTGATCTCGGCGTTCGTCTCCGTCCGCCCCACGCTCGTCGTGGCGATGCCGGACGACGGCAGCAGCGCCGGCCGCGGCTGGCCGAGCCCGCGCAGCTGGGAGATGGCGGCGCTGCTGTGGACGGCGGCGACCGTCGCGGGCGCCTCGGAGGAGGCGCGTGGCGCGCTGATCATGGGGGCGGTCGGGCAGGGACCGGGGATCGAGCTGCTCAACTGGGCCGCCGAGATGGACCTGCCCGACCCCGAGGAGGTGCTCGACGACCCCGAGGCGTTCGTCCTTCCCGATCGCGGTGACCGCGCCTACGCCGCGCTGGCGGCGATCGCGTCCGCGGTGGCGGCCAATCCGACCGAGCAGCGCTGGCTCGCGGCGTGGAAGGTGCTCGGTCGCTCGGCCGGCAAGGGCGCCGACGTCGCCGCGCTTGCGGCGCGGGTCCTCGCGCAATGTCGCCCCGATGGCGTGGCGGCTCCTGCGGAGCTGCGGCACTTCGCCCCGGTGCTGCGCCACGCCGGCCTGCTGGACCGATGAGCGCGGCGCGGCTCGACGAGCCTCGTGTTGCGGCGGCGCGACTCTGGGGAGCGACGCACTTCCCGTATCTCGCGACGGCGCTGTTCGCCTCCCCCGTCGTCGCCGCGCCCGGCCTCGGCTCGATCGCGGTCGATCGCTCGTGGCGGCTGTACATCGACCCCGAGATCGTCGGGCGCTGGAGCGCTGAGGAGATCGGCAGCGTGCTCGTGCATCACGCCGGGCATCTGCTGCGCGACCATGCCGGCAGGGCCGACCAGCTCGGGATCGACGACGCCTCCGAGCGAGCGTGGATGGCCGCGGCCGACGCGGAGATCAACGACGACCTCGTCGAGACCGACGCCAGCTTCCCGATCGACCCGATCGTCCCGTCCGCGCTGGGCTGCGAGGAGGGCGGTTTCGCCGAGGACTACTTCCGCAGCATCCGCGACCGCGAGGAGCTCGTCCCGGGCGAGTGCGGCAGCGGTGCGCACGGCCGGCATCGAGGCTGGGAGCTGCGTGCCGACGGCGTGCCCGAGATCTCGCCGGCAGGCGCGCAGCTGCTGCGCTGCAAGGTGGCGTCGGAGATCCGCGGCAGCTGCGGCGCGGGCAAGCTCCCCGGCACCGTGCCGCGGGGCTGGCGGATCTGGGCGGATGCGATGCTCGACCCGCGCGTCGACTGGCGGCGCACGCTCGGCGCCGCGGTGCGCACGAGTTTCGCCAGCGTCGCCGGCTGCGTCGACTACAGCTACGCGCGCCCGTCACGGCGCGCGAGCGTGATGGGCGCCGTCGTGATGCCGACGATGCGCAAGCCGCTGCCGCTGGTCGCGGTCGTGATCGACACGTCGCGCAGCATGTCGGACCTCTTCAGTGACGTTCTGGCCGAGGTCGACGCGATCCTGCACGGCATCGGCGTCGGTCGCGACCGCCTGCGCGTGCTGGCGTGCGACGCGCACGTTCACGGGGTCCAGCGCGTCACGTCGGCGCGGCAGGTCGAGCTCTATGGCGGTGGCGGAACGAGCATGGTGGCCGGCATCGAGGCGGCGCTGGCGCTGCGGCCGCGTCCGTCGACGATCGTGGTGCTGACCGACGGCTACACGCCGTGGCCTGCCACACCACCGAGGAGTGCCCGCGTCGTCGTCGGACTGGTCGGCAAGGGCCGCTGGGAGGTGCCGGACTGGGCAACGGTCGTCCGCATCGAGCAGGAGTCGTGAGGCGAACCTGCGCGCCGAGGCACGACCATGAACCCGCAAGCCTGTCGCTGGTACGAAGGGCTGCCGGACGTGACGGCCGAGTTTCACTGTGGCGGACAGCGTCACCGCATCGTGTGGCGGCGCGGCAAGCTCGTCCTCGAGGACCACGACCTCCTGGCCGAACGCTCGCTGGTCGCACTCGGTTCCGAGCCCCCGTTGTGCGTGGAGGTGCTGGACGCATGGCGCCGGCTGCGCGGACCCGAGCTGGTGGCGGATCTGCTCGTCGGCCGCACGGTGCCCGGCGATGAGCTGGCGTCGCGAAAGCTCCGCCACGTGGACGCGGTCCGGCGCGGGACGGAGTTCGTGGCCGGGCCGGCGCAGATCCTTCGCGGGCTGCTCGCGATGACGCAGCGAAACATCGATCACGAGCGGCAGACATGGGCGAACACGCTGCTGCACGCGCTGCCGGGCGAGTTTCGCAGCAGGCTCGTGCTGGCGCTGATCGTCGAGATCCAGCGGCACTGGCACGACGAGCAGTTCCGCAGCAACCACCGCAACCACGTCGAGCGCGTTCTCGCCCAGACCGCCGGCGCGCTCGTCGAGCGCGGCGCGCGCAGCTCGAGGCGCGATCTCCAGCCGCATACGAGCTTCGTCGTCGAGTGCCACGTGCCCGCGCCCGGCGAGCCGCCCGGCTGCAGCGTGCGCTGGGGCCCGGACGGCGGTGCTGGAATCGTCTCGCTTCCCCTCGTCTGGTTCACCGACATCTGGTCGCGAGGGCTGGCCCTCGTCGACGAGTGCTTCGTCACGCGTCGCACCGACCGCGCCGCCGACGCGGCGACCCTGCCCGTACTCGCCCTCAGATGGGAGCACGAGGGTCGCAGCGCCTCCCGAGCCGTGGAGGCGCCCGCGGTCGTGACCCGCGGCGACGACGGGGCCTGGGCGTTGCACTGGGCCTGATGCGACGGTCGGCCGCAGGGCGGCCTCCACAAGGGGCGCGGCGTCCCGGCAGAGAGATCCTCACCGTGGCGCCGTGCCGCGCTCCAGCAGCGACGCGATCTGACTGACGCGGAGCTCTCGCCGCCCACGGCCCTGCTCGCGCTCAAGGACTCAGGGGTCCCGCCGATCACGGGATCGGCTCCTCCCTCGGGTCCTTCGAATGAACTGCAGCCGATCCCTCCACGGACTGGCGGCGGCGGCCGCGTGCGCGCTTCTCAGCGCACCGGCCACCCTCGCTGCGTCAACCACCTCCACGACTCCCGCCAGCGGCGAGGACACGCCGCTGAACCTCGACCGGCCTGCCCAGGCCGTCGAGCAGAGCGGTGGCGGTGGCGGGATCGTGCGCACGATCGTCGGGCTCGCCGTCGTGCTCGGGGTCATCTTCGGGCTGCACTGGATCCTCAAGCAGGTCAAGGTCGGCCGCGAGCAGCGCTCCACCGGCGGCGGACTGGACACCCTCTCGACGCTGCAGCTCGGCCCCGGCCGGTCGTTGCACCTCGTGCGCTCCGGCACGGAGATCGTGCTCGTCGGCAGCGCCGAGCAGGGCGTCTCGATGATCCGCGTCTACAGCGAGGACGAGGCCCGCACGCTCGGCCTGCTCGACGAGATCAACCGCGGTGGCGAGGTGCTCGCCCGCGCGGCAGGGCGACCCGACCCGCTCGACGCCGCCCCCGGCTCGCCGCCCTCGGCGCGCGACGTCCTCAAGGCCATCCAGCGCTGGACGGTGCGCCGATGAACGAGCTCACCGGCGACGGCGCCAACGCGATCCAGATCCTGCTGCTCGTCGCGGGCGTCACGCTCGTGCCGGCGCTGCTGTTCTGCGTCACCGGCTTCACCCGGATCCTGATCGTCCTGGGCTTCATCCGCTCGGGCCTGGGCACGCCGACCGCGCCGCCCAACCAGGTCCTGATCGGGATCGCCTTCTTCCTGACGCTGTTCGTGATGCAGCCCACGTTCGCGCAGATCAAGGACAACGCCTGGGACCCGCTGCAGAACGGCAGGATCACCCAGGTCCAGGCGCTCAAGCGCGCCGAAACGCCGATGCGCGAGTTCATGTTCAAGCAGACGCGCGAGACGGACCTGGCGCTGTTCGTCGGCCTCGCGAAGCTCGAACGGCCGCAGACGCGCCGCGACGTCCCGACCCACGTCCTGATCCCGTCCTTCATCCTCTCCGAGCTGAAGACGGCGTTTCAGATCGGGTTTCTGATCTTCCTGCCGTTCCTCGTGATCGACATCGTCGTCAGCGCGACGCTGATGTCGATGGGCATGATGATGCTGCCCCCGATCTTCATCTCGCTGCCGTTCAAGATCCTGCTCTTCGTGCTCGTCGACGGGTGGAACCTCGTCACCGAATCACTCGTCCGAAGTTTCGGCTGAGGGCCCGGCGATGGACGAGAGCGCGGTCATCGACCTCACGATGCGCACGCTGGAGATGGCGCTCAAGCTCGCGCTGCCGCTGCTGCTGTCGGCGCTCGTCGTCGGCCTCGTCGTGAGCGTCTTCCAGGCGGTCACGCAGATCCAGGAGATGACGCTGTCGTTCATCCCGAAGATCCTCGCGATGGTCGTCGTGATCGTCGTCGCGGGCCCCTGGATGATGGGCCAGCTGACGAGCTATACGCGGGAGCTGTACGGCTCGATTCCCGAGCGGGTCGGGCGATGACGGCCGAACTGCTGCTCGCGCAGTTCGGCCAGAACTCGATCGCCGGCTTCCTGCTCGTGCTCGGCCGGATCGCGCCGCTGTTCGTGCTCGCGCCGCTGTTCTCCTCGCGCTCGATCCCGGCCCGCGCGAAGGGCATCTGCGCTGTCGGCCTGACCGTCGCGATCGCGCCGCTCGCCGTCGGCGAGAGCGCGATCCCGCTCGACGTCATGGGCTTCACCGAGCTGCTGCTCAAGGAGATCCTCGTCGGCCTGATCTTCGCCTTCGCGCTCGCCGCGCTGTTCGCCGCGATCAGCACCGCCGGCGCGTTCGTCGACACGCTGATCGGCTTCTCCTACGGCGCGCTCGTCGACCCGGTCACCGGCAACCAGAGCTCGGTCCTCACCCAGACCTACATCCTCGTCGGGATCATGGTGCTGATCGCGATCGGTGGCGACCAGCTCATGATCAAGGGGCTCGCGCGCTCCTACGACCTCGTGCCGCTGCTCGACATGCCGTCGCTGGCGCAGATGGTCGGCGGCGCTCAGAAGGCGTTCGCGCAGGTCTTCCTCTCCGCGCTCGAACTGGCAGCGCCCGTCGTGCTGGCGATCGTCATCACCGACGCCGCGTTCGGCATCGTCTCGCGCGTCGTGCCGCAGATGAACGTCTTCGCCGTCGGCTTCCCGGCGAAGGTCACCGTCGGGCTGCTGATCATCGGCGTCTCGCTGCCGTTCGCCGCCGGCTGGATCGCCGACGAGCTCAACCGCTCCGTGTCGACCGCGCTGCAGAGCCTCGGGTGAGCTGAGTGGCAAGCGGCGGCGAGAAGACGGAGAAGGCGACCCCCAAGCGCCGCGACGAGGCGCGCAAGAAGGGCCAGGTCGCCAAGTCACAGGATCTCAACGGCGCGATCGTGCTGCTCGCCTCGCTGCTGTCGCTGAGCGCGCTCGGGCCTGCCGCGTGGCGCCACATGCGCGACGCGATGACGAACTCGCTCGCGCTGATCTCGACCCCCGAGGTCATCGACCAGCAGGGCTTCGGCCGCGTGCTGGCGTCGGCGATGACGGATGCCGGGCTCGCAGTCCTGCCGATCGCGATGGTCTGCATGGTCGCCGGCGTCGTCACCGGGGTCCTGCAGGTCGGCTGGAAGCCCAGCGCCGGCGCGCTGAAGCCCGACTTCAAGAAGCTCAACCCGCTGAAGGGCGCCAAGAACCTCTTCGGCACGCACTTCATCTTCGAGACGGCCAAGACGCTCGTGAAGTTCGCCGCCGTCGGCGCGATCGCCGGGATCGCCCTGCTCGGGCAGCTCGACGAGCTCGCGAGCCTCGTCGGACTGTCGCCCGACGAGATGCTGGCGCGCGGGGCGCAGACGAGCGTCGGCATCGCCCAGAAGGCCGGCGTCGCCTACCTCGTCATCGCCGCCGCGGACTTCGTCTGGCAGCGCTACCGCCACGAGAAGTCGCTGAAGATGGACAAGGAGGAGATCAAGCAGGAGTTCAAGCAGCAGACGGTCTCGCCCGAGGTCCGCGGCGCGATCCGGCGGCGCCAGATGCAGGCCGCGCGCGCGCGGATGATGGACGCCGTCCCCGGCGCCGACGTCGTCGTGACGAACCCGACGCACTACGCCGTCGCGCTGAAGTACGACGGCCAGTCGCCGGCGCCGGTCGTCGTGGCGAAGGGGCGCGATCTCGTCGCGGCGCGGATCAAGGCGCTCGCGGCGGAGCACGACGTGCCGGTCATCGCCAACCCGCCGCTGGCCCGCTCGCTGCACGCAGCCGTCGAGCTCGACCGCCCGATCCCCGAGGAGCTGTTCGGCGCCGTCGCCCAATTGCTGGCATTCGTCTACAGAACCGCGGGCCGCCGCCGACAAAGCGTTGTGGCCTGATGAATATCGACAGCCCCCTGATCCAGAAGCTGACGCGCCACACGGACCTGATCGCCGCGGCGGGCGTGGTGATGATCGTCGCGATGCTCGTGATCCCGCTGCCGCCGTTCCTGCTGGACATCGCGATCACGCTGAACATCTCCGCCGCGCTGGCGATCGTGGTGACGACGATGTACGTGCAGAAGGCGCTGGACTTCTCGTCCTTCCCGACGCTGCTGCTGCTGACGACGCTGTTTCGCCTCGCGATCAACATCAGCGTCACGCGGCTGATCCTGCTCGAGGGCGACGCCGGCCACGTCGTCACGGCGTTCGGCGACTTCGTCGTCGGCGGCAACGTCGTCGTCGGCCTGATCATCTTCCTCGTCCTGATCGTCATCCAGTTCGTCGTCGTGACCAGCGGCGCCGGGCGCGTGGCGGAGGTCGGCGCGCGCTTCACGCTCGACGCGATGCCGGGCAAGCAGATGGCGATCGACGCCGACCTGAACTCCGGCCAGATCACCGAGGACGAGGCCCGCCGCCGGCGCGACGAGATCGCCCGCGAGGCGCAGTTCTACGGCGCGATGGACGGCGCCTCGAAGTTCGTCAAGGGCGACGCGATCGCGGCGATCCTGATCGTCCTCATCAACCTCATCGGCGGGATCATCGTCGGCGTCATGCAGCAGGGGATGCCGTTCTCCGACGCCGCCCAGCACTTCTCGCTGCTGACCGTCGGCGACGGCCTCGCCGCGCAGATCCCGGCGCTGCTGATCTCCGTCGCGACCGGCATCATCGTCACGCGCTCGGCGTCGCAGAAGGACCTCGGCAACGACATCGCCTCGCAGATCATCGATCAGCGCAAGGCGCCGATGGTCGCCGGCGCGGCGATCTGCGCGATGGCGCTCGTCCCGGGGCTGCCGAAGATCCCGTTCCTGATCGTCGGCGGCGCGTTCCTGCTCGTCGCGCGCCTGATCAAGGACCGCCCGACGATCGCGCAGGCCGAGGCGACCCGCCGCGCCGAGGCCGAGCACGTCCCCGCCCAGCTGCCCTCGCCGAGCGACGCCGCCGTCGGCGCGCTGGCGATCGACCCGCTCGAGCTCGCGATCGGCTTCGGCCTCGTGCCGATGGCCGACAACTCGGCCGGCGGCTCGCTGCTGGCGCGCGTCGGCGTCGTGCGCCGCCAGATCGCCGGTGAGCTGGGGATGGTCATCTCGCCGGTCCGCATCCACGACGACATCACGCTGGACTCGCACGAGTACGTCGTCAAGGTGCGCGGCTCGGAGGTCGCCCGCGGGCGCCTGCTGCCCGGCCACCGCCTGGCGATGGATCCCGGCGACGCCGTCGGCGAGCTGCCCGGCGTGCCGACCGTCGAGCCCGCCTTCGGCCTGCCCGCGGTCTGGATCGCCGACGACCAGGCCGCCGAGGCCGAGGCGCTCGGCCACACCGTCGTCGACGGCGAGTCGGTCATCGTCACGCACCTCACCGAGACGATCCGCCAGCAGGCCGCCGAGCTGCTGACCCGCCAGGAGACGCGCCAGCTGCTGGACCGCCTCAAGGAGCACAACGCGGCCGTCGTCGAGGAGGTCGTTCCCGACCTGCTGTCGGTCGGCGAGGTCCAGCGCGTGCTGCAGGCGCTGCTGCGCGAAGGCGTCTCGATCCGCGACCTGGGGGCGATCGTCGAGGCGATCGGCGACAAGGCCCGCGTGACCCGCGATTGCGGTCTGCTCGCCGAGTACGCGCGCCAGGCGCTCGGCCGCGCGATCACCGCGCCGCACGTCGATGCCGAGTCGACGCTGCGCGCAATTTCGCTCGACCCTCAAGTCGAGCAGGAAATTGCCGATGCCATCACCGTGACGACCGACGGCGAGTACCTCGCGATGGAGCCCGCCCGGGCGCAGGCGCTGGTCCGTGCGCTGACCGGTCAGCAGGACTCCGCGATCGCCCGCGGGCGGCGCCCCGTCCTGCTGTGCTCGGCGCGCGTGCGCCGCCACCTGCGCCGGCTGTGCGAGCAGACGCTGCCGCAGCTGTCGGTCTGTTCCTACAACGAGATCGTGCCCGGCATCCGGGTTGAAACCATTGGAGTGGTCGACGCATGAGCGACGCAGGCCGAGGCGATCCCATCACCTATCGCGGATCGGACCTCGACGAGCTGTTGCCGAAGATCCGTGAGGAGCTCGGTCCCGACGCGATCGTCATCCGTCAGCGGGAGGGGCTCGACGGCGGTGTCGCCGGCTTCTTCCAGAAGCGCTGCGTCGAGGTCGTCGCGCGCCGCGCGACGCCGGGCCTGGATGCGTACGACGCATCGTCGCCGGACCCCGCACCGATCGCGCCCGCGGCGCAGGCGCAGGCGCCTGCGATCGCCGAGATCATGCGCGTCGCGTCACCCTTCATCGAGCAGCTGCGGGCCGCCGAGGTCGCGGCCGCCGAGCCCGTCGCCGAGCCCGTCGCGGTCGTCGAGCAGGCGGACGAGCGCCAGGAGGTCACGGGCGCGTTCGGTACGTCGGCCTACGCGGCGACCGCGGGCGGCGCGATGGTCGCCGTCGCCCACCTCGAGGAGCACCCGCCGGTCGCACCGCAACTGCAGCTCGTCTCCGACGACGTCCAGACGGTTCCCGTACCTGCCGCGCGCACGGGCGCCGCGGCCACGCACGAGCGCGCGCTCGTCGCCGCCGGCATCGCGTCTGCGCTCGCGACCGAACTCGTCGATGCGACGATCTCCCACGTCCTGCCGTTCGAGCCCAGGCGCACGCTCAAGCGCGCGCTGCGCGAGGCGCTCGCGCTGCGCATCCCGCTCAGCCCGCCCGTCCCCGCCGGCGGCCGCGCGATCGCCTTCGTCGGCGCCGGCGGCTCGGGCAAGACACTGTGCGCGCAGCGCCTCGCGGCGGCCTACCGCGAGCACTCCGACCTCGACGTGACCGCGATCAGCCTCGGCGGTGCTCCGGCCGCGGCCGGAGCCCGGCCCGCCGGCGACGCCGGGCTGACCGTGATCGACACCGCCGCCGTCTCGCCCGGCTCGCCGTCCGACGTCAAGCGGCTCGCCGCCGAGCTGCGCCGTCTCGGCCGTCCCGAGGTCCACGTCGCCGTCCCCGCGACGCTCTCCGGCAACGCCGTGCGCTCGCTGCTCGACGGCTTCGCGCCGCTGAAGCCGGCCGCGATCGTGCTCACCCATCTCGACGAGGTCGGCCACGCCGGCCCCGTCATCGACGAGGCGATCGCGCGCGGCATCGCGATCTCCTACGCGAGCGACGGCAGCGGGCCGGAGGGCTTCGGCCCTGCCGACCCCGCCGCGCTGGCGGCGCGGCTGCTGGCATGAGCCCACGAGCGCAGCGCGGGTCGGTCGAGGTCCCCGAGATCGGCAGCCTCCCCGCGATCGTCGAGCTCGACGCCGGCCACGGGACCGCGGTGCTGCTCGTGCGCCCGATGCACACGCTCGACGGCGTCGTCGGCACGAACGTCGGCGTCGACATCACCACCGACCGCGGTCTCGTGCACTTCGACGCGCGCGTCGCGGACTTCCGCGACGGCGAGGTCCTCGAGCTCGACGTCGGCCTGCGCAAGGTCATCCAGCGGCGCGAGTACGCGCGCGTGGACGCGGTGCTCGAGGTGACGGTGGCACCCGGGATCCGCGCGGTCGCGGTGAACATCTCAGGCTCCGGCGCGGTCGTGTCGCGCCTCGACGGGCTCGCGCCCGGGGAGACCGTCGACCTGTCGCTGCAGCTCGCCCCGCACGATCCGCCGATCGTCATCCGCGGGCACGTCGTGCGCGAGTGCGACGCGAAGCTGCGCGCGATCCATTTCGACGAGGTCGGCCAGGCCGATCGCGAGCGCATCGTCCACTTCGTCTTCGAGCGCCAGCGCCTGGAGCTGCAGCGGATGCACGGGACATGAGCAAGCGCAAGGACGACACGCAGGGCGCCGCGGCCGAGGAGCCCGTCGCCGGCGCCATCTCCGTCGCCGCCCACCCGCGCTCTGCGAGCGCCGTGCGGCGTGCGAAGGGCTGCGGCGGGCTGCTCGGCACGATGCTGGCGATGCTGCTGGCGATGAGGGCCGGCCTGCCGCCACTGGACGTGATGGTGCGCGGCCTCGTCGGCGGGATCGTCGGCCACCTGGTGTTGTGGGCGGTCGCGGTCGCCGTCGCCCGCCAGCTCGTGGTCGCCGAGGTGCGCGCGCGCTACGCCGAGGTCATGCGCGCGTCGGCGCAGGCCGCCGACGCCGACGCGGCCTGATGGACCCGATCGCTCCGATCCGGCGCTCCCATCCGGCCGCGGTCGAGCGCGTCGGACGGATCGCGCGCGCGGGCGAGGACCGCCCGGCCGACGAGCGCCGCCGCCCGCCCCGCGAGAGCGAGGCCGAGGGCGAGGCCGAGACGGTCGCGACGGACCCCGCCGCGCCGGCCGTCGACGGCCACGGGCACATCGACGCGCGCGCCTGAGGATCTCTTTCTCAAGTCCATCGCGGCGCGGCCGATGACAGGTCGGCAGGCGACAAGGAGTCGCCTCGGGACGCAGAGCAAACCCACGTCATCAAGGAGATGAACGCATGTCCCTTCGCATCAACAACAACGTCGAAGCCTTCAACACCCACCGTCAGCTCGTCGGTTCCGCCGCGAAGATGGCGAAGTCGATGGAGCGTCTGAGCTCCGGCTACCGCATCAACCGTGCCGCCGACGACGCGGCCGGCCTCGCGATCTCCGAGAAGATGCGCGGCCAGATCACCGGCCTGGCCCAGGCACAGCGCAACGCGCAGGACGGCGTCTCGCTCGTGCAGACGGGTGAGGGTGCGCTGACCGAGGTCCACTCGATGCTGCAGCGCGTTCGCGAGCTGCGGTCGCAGTACGGCAACGACACGCTCAGCACGACCGACAAGGACGCGATCCGGGCGGAGGTCGCCCAGCTCGCGACGGAGATCGGCGACATCAAGACCAACACGAAGTTCAACGGCGTCTCGCTGCTGTCGGCGACGGGCTCGATCGCGCTGCAGGTCGGCGCGAACGACGGTGAGACGGTCACCATCACCACGAGCGACCTGACGGCGTCGGCGACGTCGCCCGGTCTGGCCGAGGTCGCCGGCATCACATCGGCCACCAACGACGCGACGTTCGCCGCGCTGACGCTCGACGACATCGACAACGCGATCGCGGAGGTCTCCGATACCCGCGCCGCCTTCGGCTCGGTCCAGAACCGGCTCGAGCACCGCATCGCCAACCTCGCCAGCTACCAGGAGAACCTGATCAGCGCCGAGAGCCGTATCCGCGACGTGGACATGGCCAAGGAGATGGTCGAGTTCACGAAGTCCCAGATCCTGCAGCAGGCCGGCACGAGCATGCTCGCGCAGGCCAACCAGGCGCCGCAGTCGGTCCTGTCGCTGCTCCGTTAGTCATCGGTTCCCGCACAGACCATGACTCCCGCGACGGGCGGCCCTTCGGGGCCGCCCGTTTCGCGTTGGCAGGCGCCGGATCGACGCCTGCTCAGCAGGCCGCGTCGATCGGGTCGACGAGCGAGGCGGGATCGTGGCGCTCGAAGACGTCGACGACCGCGGGATCGAACTGCGTGCCGGATCCCGCGGCGATCTCGGCGGCGGCCTCGGCCGCGCTCCACGCCGGCTTGTAGGGCCGCACATGCGTGAGCGCGTCGAAGACGTCCGCGACCGAGACCACCCGCCCCGCGCGTGGGATGGCGTCCTCCGCGAGGCCGTGCGGGTAGCCGGATCCGTCCCAGCGCTCGTGATGGGTCAGGGCGATGCGCTCCGCCAGTTGCAGGATCGGCGAGCGGCTGCGCCCGAGGATCCGCGCCCCCGCCGTGGTGTGCGACTGCATGACGCGAAACTCCGCTGACGTCAGCCTGCCGGGCTTGCGCAGGATCATGTCCGAGATCGCGATCTTGCCCACGTCGTGCAGGCCGGCGGCCGGCTCGAGCAGCTCGACCGTCGACGGGTCGAGGCCGAGGCCCTCGGCCAGCATCCGCGAGACGTGGCCGATGCGGCGCGCGTGGTCGTTGGTCTCGTCGTCGCGGTACTCGGCGACGAGCGCAAGGCGGTCGAGCACCTCGACGCGGCTGGCCTCGAGCTCCTGCGTCCGTGCCCGCACGGCGTCCTCCAGGCGCCTGTTCTGCTCGTCGAGCTCGCGCTGGAAGTAGCGCGTCTCGAGGTGGTTGCGCACCCGCAGGAGCACCTCGTCGAAGTCAAACGGCTTGGAGACGATGTCGCGCGCGCCCGCCTCGAGCGCGCGGCGGCGCGCCTGCACCGAGACGTCGCCCGTGAGCACGAGGACGGCCGGCCCGGTCCCGGTGCGGATGCTCGGCCCGAGCGCTTCGAGCACGTCGTAGCCGCTCATCTGCGGCATGTGCAGGTCGAGCAGGAACACGTCGGGCGTGCGGCGCGCGCAGCTGTCCAGCGCCGCGACCGGGCTCGTCGTCGTCTCGACATCGGTGTAGCCCGCCTGGGCGAGCATCCGCCCCAGCTGATCGACGTTCACAGCGACGTCGTCGACGACGAGGATCCGCATCATGCGCAACCGATCCGCGAGCCGCATCACAACCTGCTTTCACTTCGAACTTCGACTCCGGCGCAGTGTAATGCTGGCACAGCGGGCCGGCGCCGGGTTCATTGGAACACACTCGATGTTACGGTCAGCTACATGCGTGGTAAGCCGACCTTCGGCGCCCGCGTCTGGCCGTATTCATGTGCGTCGAGCGCGTCGACGACGGCTTGGCGCTCGTCCTCGGCCAGCACCCGCGGCGTCCCGCACGCACGCGCGTGGACGTACACCGAGCACGCCCACTCCAGCAGCTCGGTCGCGTCGATCGCCGCCTGCAGGTCGGCGCCATAGGTGACCGCGCCGTGGCTCGCCATCAGCGCCGCGGTGCGTCCCTCGAGCGCGTCGACGACCTGGGCGGCGAGGTCGTCGGTGCCGAACGTCGCGTAGCGCGCGACGCGCACGTTGCCGCCGAGCGCGAGCAGGGAGTAGTGGATGCACGGCAGCTCATCGGCGACGCAGGCGACTGCGGTCGCCATCGGTGGGTGGGTGTGCACGATCGCGCCGGCGTCGTAGCGCGCATAGATCGCGAGGTGAAACGGCAGCTCCGAGGTCGGCGCCAGCGGCGCGTCGACGAGGCCGCCCGCGCGGTCGACGATCGTGATCTCCTCGGCAGCGAGCGTCGCCAGGCGCCCGCCCGTCGGCGTCACCGCGACGAGATCGCCCGCCCGCGCGCTGACGTTCCCCGCCAGGCCGCACACGAGCCCGGAGGCGGCGAGCGCGCGACATGCCAGCGCCACCTCGGCCCGGAGGCGTTCGATCGTCTGCAGGGAGCGTCCGTGCGCCACATCCCCTAGTTCAGCAGAAGCGGCGGCGCGTGGCGACAGCAGTGTGCTCCCTATGATCGAGCAGGTGGAGGATCTCGACGGGCTGTTCGACGAGCTGCGCCCGCTGCTGGAGCGCCACGCGGCGATGCTCGTCGTCGCCTGCGACGAGCCCGGCGACTACCAGCTGGACACGGTGCGGGCGGGGCCGAGCGGTACGGCGATGCACTTCGGCTCGGTGCACAAGCGTGACGAGGACGTGAGCTTCATGTTCATGCCGGTGCTCAGCCACTCCGCCCTGCTCGGCGGCCTCAGCGACGACCTGCGCGCGGTGATGCAGGGCCGCGCCAACTTCAGCCTCACGCCGCACAACGCGACGCCCGGGCTGCTCGAGGAGCTGTCCAAGCTCGTCAAGAAGGGCTTCGAGCGCTACAGCCTCGACGGCCTGACCAGACCGGGCTGAGCTCGATCAGCGCGGCACGCCGCGGCGACCTGCCACCATCGCCTGCCGTGCGCCGCCCCCTCCTGCGAGCCGTCCTGATCGCCGCGACCGCTCTGCTGGCGACGGCTGCGAGCGCGGGCGCGCAGGCGCCGGCCGGCGAGTACGCGCACTGCGAGAAGACCGGCGACGCGATCCTGCTCGACGTCAGCGTCGCCACCTGCGAGGAGGCGCGCGCGCTCGCGACGACGCTGACCGGCGTGCCCGCGGCGAACCTCGAGTCGGTGCTGGCGTCCGCGGGTTGGACGCCGCTGCGCGCGGCCGCGACCGGATTTCAGGACGCCTACGACCTTGTCGCCACGCGCGGCCTCGCAGCGCTGCTGATCCGGCGGCCCGGCGAGGCGCCCGACCTCGACGGCTGGATGGCGGGCCGCGAGCTCGTGTTCGCGCGCGGACGGCTCGTCCCGGGCGCGCCGGCGCCGGACGGCTCGGCGGTCTGCACGTCGGCGTTCCTGATCCGTCTGGGCACCCATTCCGGCGGGCTCAGCGCGGGACATTGCGCCGGCGTCACGAAGCGACGCACGACGCGGCGCCGCAACGCCGCGCTGCGTCGCCCGCCGCAGCCGGGAATCGTGCTCGGCGGCGTGCGCCGCAACCTCTATCGCTTCACGCGCTCGCGCCGGCTCGACGCGCTCGTGCTGCCGGTGCCGTCGGGCGCGGGCCGGCCGTCGGCCGCCGTCGTCGACCGCGGCCTGTTCAGCCCGCCCTGGTTCGTCCGCGGCACCGCGCGGCCGCTGCTCGGACGGCGCGTCTGTTACACCGGCCGCACGAGCGGGGCCGACCAGTGCGGCAGGATCGTGCGCTCCTATCCCGGCACGCGGTTGCCCTGCACGACGATCACCGCGCGCGAGGGCGACAGCGGCGGCCCGGTCTACACGGCGCCCGCATCCGACGGCACCGTGCGCGCGGTCGGCGTCACGACGCTCGTCTTCGGGCTGCTGCAGAGCATGTGCTTCACGCCGATCGAGCCCGTGCTCGACGCGCTGAACGCCACGCTCGTCTCCGCGCCGTAGACCTGCTCAGGCGAGCGAACTCATCGCGACAGCGAGCCGGTCGAGCGCTCGACGAGCGCCTCGATCGCGTCTGCGAGGTGCACCTGCGTGATGTTGTAGTCGCCGCGCTCGATCCGGATGTGGTGCGCCTGCAGCAGCACGTCGGCGTGCGTGTGCCCGGCCGGCGGCGCGAAGCGGTAGGAGGCCAGCTCGATCAGCAGCCCGAGCGGGTCCTCGAAGTAGATCGAGTCCATGAAGCCGCGGTCCTTGACGCCGCTGTGCGCGATCCCGCGCTCGTCGAGGCGCTCGACGGTCTGCGCGAACGTCGCCGCCGAGATGGCGAACGCGACGTGGTGCACGCAGCCGGCATCCGTCGGGGTGCGCGCGGGGTCGACAGCACGCTCCTCGTTGGTGAAGATCGTGATCAGGCGACCGTCGCCGGGATCGAAGTACAGGTGGCTCTCGGAGGAGCGGTCGAGGTTGGGCTGCTCGAACACGAACGGCATCCCGAGCACGCCCTCCCAGAAGTCGATCGACGTCTGCCGGTCGGCGCCGACGATCGTGATGTGATGAACGCCCTGGCTTTGGAGCTTGCGCATGCGACGAAGACTGCCACGGCGGCCGCGGCGTGTCGCTGCCGGCGGGTCGTCGAAGCGCCAGCGCGAGGGCGAGTACAGTCGCAGCGGCGTGCGCGCGACGACGGACGCGTGATCGAGCGACACCTCAGCGTCGCGCGATCCTTCGGGTGTCGCTTGATCACGCATGTGGTGATAGAGCGACACCTCCTCGTCTGGTGGCCATTCATGTGTCGCTCGATCACGGGCGTGGTGATCGAGCCGTACACACCGTCGGCGGCGTGGGCCGGCGGCAGCACCGGCGGCGTCGGCGTGCTACGCCGCGCGCGCCACCGCTCGCACCTGCTCGAACGCCGCGCGCCACTGCGGCGCCACGGCCGCGCTCGTGCGGTGCTCGCGCACGTACGCGCGGGCGGCGGCGCCGATGCGGACGCGCAGGTCGGCGTCGTCGACGAGCGCGAGGATCGCCGTGCGCGCCTGCGCGGGCGTCGCGGCGTGCAGACCGGTCACGCCGTCCTCGATCGCCGGGTACAGCACCGGATCGGCGACGAGCGCGATCCCGAGCGCCGAGGCCTCCAGCCAGCGCAGGTCGCTCTTGCCGCGGAAGAAGGCGCTGTTCGTGGCGGGCGCGAGCGCGATGTCGAAGGACGCCATCGCGGCCGGGTAGGCCTCGATCGGCGCCCACGGCAGGCCGATCGCGCGCTCCGCGCCGAAGCGCTCGGCGAACGGCGACGCGTAGCCGGGGACGCCGACGCTCATGAAGCGCGTCGCGGGTCGCTCTTCCATGACGGTGAGCAGCTCGCGCAGCCAGGGCAGCAGCGCGGGCCGGTGCGCGGTGCCGCCGGCCCAGCCGATCGTCACGTGCTCGCGCGCACGCCGCGTCAGGTCGTAGCGGCCGAGATCGATCCCGTTCTGGCAGACCAGGGTGTTCGCGTTGAACGCGCGGTAGCGCGAGGCGATGTAGTCCGTCGAGCAGATGATCCCGTCGCAGGCGCGCATGTTGAGCTCCATCGCCGCCAGCAGCTTCTTGTCGAAGCGATCGGCCTGCGCGTGGTCCTTGGCCTTGCGCACGCCGTGGGCGTAGTCGTCGATCTCGAAGAGCACGGTCACGCCGGCGGCCTGCAGCTCGCGGATCGCGTGCAGCCACGCGGTGCCGCGCGGCTGCTGCAGGACGACGACGTCGTAGCTCGCGAAGTCCGCGATGCAGCGCAGCGTCCGCGCCGACTCGCCGGTGTGGAACGTCAGCGCGGACGGCTCGCCGCGCACGCCGACCCAGTCGGCGCCGAGCGCGCGGGCGGGCAGCGCACAGCGATACCAGCACGGGGCCGACGTACCGATCCCTGCGAAGAGGACGTTGGCGCCCATCATTCGTACACCGGCATGAACGCCGACAGATCGGTGGCCGCGTACTTCTCGTTGAGGGTCTGCCAGGACTGGCTCTCCCAGTTGTCCTGGCCCTCGCCCCTGTGGCGCCGAAACAGCGACTCCGCGTGGGTCGCGCAGGCGGCCGGCTCGTAGATGCACTCGCGGCCGGAGGCGAAGACGCGCAGGCAGTAGTCGACGTCCTCCCAGCCCATCCGGAAGCGCTCGTCGTAGAGGCCGACCTCGGCGAGGCACTCGTGGCGGATGAGTTGCAGCGCGCCGGTCACCGGGCAGCGGCAGGGCTGCAGCGCCTCGGGCAGGTCGGGCGGCCCGAAGGCGAAGCGGTGCGACCAGAAGCGATGCAGCGTCGAGTAGTAGACGCCCGCGTGCTGCAGCAGGCCGTTGGGGTACAGCAGCCGCGCGCCGACGACGGCCGCGAGCGCGCCCGTCGTGTCGGTGCGCGCGAGCATCGGCTCGAGCCAGCCGTGCTCGTGAAACTCGATGTCGGCGTTGACGAGCAGGGCGTCGCGGCCCTCGTCGAGCGCGCGCTGCAGCCCGACGTTGACGGCCCGCGAGAAGCCGCCGTTGACCGGCCGGCGGTGCAGCTCGATCGCGAGCTCGCCGCAGGCGATCTCGATCAGGTCGACGAGCCCCTGGGCGGGGCTGCGGTCGTCGACGACGAGCACCTCGGCCTGCGGCGCGGTCTCGCGCAGGGAGACGATGGCGCGCAGGAGGACGTCGAGCTCCGCCGGCGTTCGCAGGTAGACCGGCACGACGGCGAGGCAGGCGGGGGACTGCGGCACATGCCCGTCGTCGGCCGCCGCGGGCGCTTCTTGAACCCGGCGGCAGCGCGGGGCGCGTCGATCCTTTCCCGGCCTTGACGCGGCTGTGCTGTGGGCGGACGATCAGCTCGTGGCCGGTCACGGATCGATCACCGGACGGCGCGCCCCACCATGGCGAAGCGGCATGTTCCTGCTCGGCGTTCTTGCGTGCCTCGTTCTGCCCGGCTCCGCGCCCGCGGCGTCAACCACGGTCTCGGCCGACCGCGCCCTGCTGCGCGCCTGCCACGAGCAGCTCGCGGGCGGCGCCGCCGCCGGTGTCGACACGCTGCGTCACACGGCTCGTGCGACGGGCCTGATCCGTGCCCGACTGAGCGGCCGGGGCGGCGACTGGGACGTGGGCGTCTTCGATGCGCGCACCGGGCGCAGCGTCGCGGGGTCGGCCGCCTTCGGCAGCAGCGAGCTGGCCGAGGGCTTCGTGCGCAAGGGCCAGAGGCTGATCGTGCAGGCCTGCCGCGTTCGTGGCACGGGGCCGTCGGCACGCCTGCGCGTCGACGTGCTGGCGGTGGACGCAGGTCGCGCAACGGCCGCGGCCGGGCGCAGCGTGCGGGCGGCCGCTGCGGCGGACCGAACGCAGGTCGTCGAGGTGACCACGCCGACACGCGCATCGAAGAACCGCCTCCACGGTCTCGGCCTCGATCTCACCGAGCACGGCACCGCGCGCTCGGTCGAGGTCGTCCTGCACGGCGACGCCGACGCGAAGAAGCTGCGCGACGCCGGCTTCGTGTGGACGGTGACGATCGCCGACCTCGACGCGCGGCAGCAGGCCAACGCGCAGGCCGACGCCCGCTACGCCGCCGCCGCGGCGGCGAGCGCCCTGCCCAGCGGGCGCACGACGTACCGGCGCCTGCCCGACTACGAGTTCGAGCTCAAGCAGCTCGCGCTGCAGTACCCGGGCCTCGTCAAGCCGATCACGCTCAACCACCGCTCGTGGGAGGGGCGCGAGGTCCCCGGCATCGAGATCACGACGAACCCGACGGCGGCCGATGGCAAGCCGACCTTCCTCATGATGGGCGTGCACCATGCCCGCGAGTGGCCGTCGTCGGAGCACACGATCGAGTTCGCCTACGACCTGCTGCGCAACTACGGACGGTCGGCGCGCACGACGCAGCTCGTCGACAGCACGCGCACGATCATCGTGCCGATCGTCAACCCCGACGGGTTCAACGTCTCCCGCGAGGCGCGGGCCGTCCCGCCGTCGCAGGAGTTCGGCCTGCGCGACTTCCAGTACAAGCGCAAGAACTGCCGCGACGTCGCCGGCAAGTGCGACCACAAGACGCGCATGTCCGGCGTCGATCCGAACCGCAATTACGGTGGCCTGTGGGGCGGCGCGGGTGCGAGCCTGAACCCGCTCGGCGAGACGTACCGCGGGCCGGGGCCGTTCTCCGAGCCCGAGATCCAGAACGTCCGCGAGCTCATCGCCACGCGCCAGATCGTCACCCTGATCACGAACCACACGTATTCGAACCTCGTGCTGCGCGTCCCGGGCACGATCGATCAGGGGTTCCCGCTCGAGGAGCCGCTGTACAAGGCGCTCGGCGCGCGGATGGCCGCGCACAACCGCTACGACAACATCCCCGGCTTCGGGCTGTACGACACGACGGGTGCGGCCGAGGACTGGTCGTTCTGGTCGGCCGGCGGCCTCGGCTTCACGTTCGAGATCGGCCCGGACGAGTTCCATCCGCCGTTCGAGACCGGCGTTGTGGCCGAGTATCTCGGGCTCGCGCCGGCCGCGGGTGCCGGCCAGGGCGGAAACCGCGAGGCCTACTACGAGATGCTCGCGGCGACGGCCGAGCCGCCGCTGCACGCGCTGCTGACCGGCGCCGCGCCGGCCGGCTCGACGCTGACCCTGCGCAAGACCTTCCAGACGGCGACCTCGCCGGTCTGCCGCGATGAGTTCTGCACGGACATCGGGGCCCCGCTGATGTTCCAGGACACGCTCGAGAGCTCGATGAGGACGACCGGCAAGACGTTCGCCTGGCACGTCAACCCGTCGACGCGACCGCAGGTCGCCGGCCGGTTAGGCCGTGACGCGGTCGCGCCGCCACAGGCGACGATCCCGCTCGCCAACCCCGCCGGCTTCCCGGGCGAGAACGTCCTCTACCCCTTCCCCGCCGAGCCGCCGTACGAGGCGATCCCGTTCGAGGTCCAGGGGCCGCCGGCAGCCGACAACGGGCGCCTGACCGTGCACATCGAATGGGCCGACCCGGCCAACGACTGGGACGTCTACGTGCTCGACTCGACGGGCGCGATCGCCGCGCTGTCGGCGGCGTTCGGCGACAACACGGAGGACGCCGTGCTCCTCGATCCTGCGCCGGGCACGTACACCGCGATCGTCGTCAACTACGACCAGGTCAGCAGCACGCCCGACGACTGGAGCGGCGAGGTGCGCTTCCGCGGCCCGGCGCCGACGACGATCGGGACGAAGGAGGCGTGGACGTTCACCTGCCGGCCGCCGACGGGCGCCGCCGCGACGCGCCAGGTGACGGTCGACCGCGGCCAGCGGCTGGACCTCGGCAACGCCTGCAGGCGCTGACGGCGCCGCCCCGTCACCGGCGCCGTCCGCGGGCGTCGTCGAGCCGGCGGCGGTCGCGCTTCGTCGGGCGCATGCCGAGATCGGCGCCCGGCGGCGGCGACTGCAGCCGGCGCTGCTCGGCCGCCAGCTCGCGGGCGGCGATGCTGCCGGGCGTCTCCTCGTAGAGCTTCACCGCCTCCTTCGCCGGTCCGCGGCGCTCGCTGACCGCGCGCACGATCAGGACGCGGCGCGTCTGGCCGATCGTGAGCTCGAGCTCGTCGCCCGCCGCGACCTCCTTGCTGGGCTTCACGCGCGCGCCGTTGAGCTGCGCGCGGCCGCCGTTGACGGCGTCCGTGGCGAGCGACCGGGTCTTGTAGAACCGTGCCGCCCAGAGCCACTTGTCGATCCGCACGCGCTCCATGCGGGCGATGATCGCAGCCTATCCTCGGGCTCTCCCGCGATGGCCGCCACCGCCCCGCAGATCCGCTACCCGCCCGAGCTGCCCGTCAGCGCGCGCCGCGACGACCTCCTCAGCGCGATCGGCGCCAACCAGGTCGTCATCGTGGCGGGCGAGACGGGCTCGGGCAAGACGACGCAGCTGCCGAAGATCTGCCTCGAGCTGGGACGCACGTCGATCGCCCACACGCAGCCGCGGCGGATCGCCGCGCGCACGGTCGCCCAGCGGATCGCCGACGAGCTCGAGGTCGATCTCGGGACCGCGGTCGGCTACGCGGTGCGCTTCGAGGACCGCTCCAACCCCGACACGCTCGTGCGGCTGCTGACCGATGGCCTGCTGCTCGCCGAGATCGGGCGCGACCGCCTGCTGCGCCGCTACGACACGATCATCGTCGACGAGGCCCACGAGCGCAGCCTCAACGTCGACTTCCTGCTCGGCTACCTGCGCTGGCTGCTGCCGCAGCGGCCCGAGCTGAAGCTCGTCATCACGAGCGCGACGATCGACCCCGGCCGCTTCAGCGCGCACTTCGGCGACGCGCCCGTCGTCGAGGTCTCGGGTCGCACGTTCCCGGTCGAGGTCCGCTACGCGCCGGTCGCCGACGAGACGGACCCCGTCGACGCGATCGGCGACGCCGTCGCGGCGCTGCTGCGCGACGCGCCCGGCGACGTGCTCGTCTTCCTCTCCGGCGAGCGCGAGATCCGCGACACGGCCGAGGCGCTCGCCGGCAGGCTGCCGCAGGAGGTCGCGATCCTGCCGCTCTACGCGCGCCTGTCGCCGGCCGAGCAGCAGCGCGTCTTCAAGGCCCACAGCGAGCGCCGCGTCGTGCTCGCCACGAACGTCGCCGAGACCTCGCTGACCGTGCCGGGGATCGGCGCCGTCGTCGATCCGGGCACCGCGCGGATCAGCCGCTACAGCGCGCGTCTGAAGGTCCAGCGGCTGCCGATCGAGCCGATCTCGCAGGCCTCGGCCAACCAGCGCATGGGCCGCTGCGGGCGCACGTCGGACGGCATCTGCATCCGCCTCTACTCCGAGGACGACTTCGCCGCTCGGCCGGCCTTCACCGACCCCGAGATCCTGCGCACGTCGCTGGCCGCCGTGATCCTGCAGATGGAGGCGCTGCGGCTCGGCGAGGTCGAGGACTTCGGCTTCCTCGACCCGCCCGACCGCCGCCAGATCCGCGACGGCAAGCTGCTGCTGCACGAGCTGGGCGCGCTCGACCTCGACGCGGACCATCCGCGCAAGCGGCTGACGACGCTCGGCCGCAAGCTCGCGCAGCTGCCCGTCGATCCGCGCATGGGGCGGATGGTGCTCGAGGCCGGCGCGCTGGGCTGCGCCGACGAGGTGATCGTCATCGCCGCCGCGCTGTCGATCCAGGACCCGCGCGTGCGGCCCGCCGACAAGCGCACCGAGGCCGACCAGCAGCACGCGCGCTTCAAGGACGAGTCGTCGGACTTCGTCGCCTACCTCAACCTCTGGCGCCACCTGCGCGCGCAGCAGAAGGAGCGTTCGCGCAACGGCTTTCGCCGGATGTGCCATGCGGAATACCTGCACTATCTGCGCGTGCGCGAGTGGCAGGACCTGGCCGGCTCGCTGCGGCGCTCGGCGCGCGCGGTCGGGATCACGATCGAGGAGCGGCCGACGGGCACCGAGCAGCGCGCGGCTGCCGACGAGATCCACCGCGCGCTGCTCGCCGGCCTGCTGTCGCACATCGGGCTGCGCGACGACGGCCGGCGCGAGTACACGGGCGCGCGCGGCGCGCGCTTCGGCCTGTCGCCCGGATCGGCGCTGGCGCGCAAGCCGCCGGCGTGGGTCATGGTCGCCGAGCTCGTCGAGACGACGCGCCTGCTCGGCCACACCGCCGCGCAGATCCAGCCGCGCTGGATCGAGCCGATCGCCGGGCACCTCGTCAAGCGCACGTACTCCGAGCCGCACTGGGAGCGCAAGCGCGGCTCGGTCGTGGCGGTCGAGCGGGCGACGCTCTACGGCCTGCCCGTCGTCACCGGGCGCACGGTCGCCTACGGCGCGATCGACCCGGAGCTGTCGCGCCGGCTGCTGATCCAGCGCGCGCTGATCGAGGGCGACTGGAACGCCAAGCACCGCTTCCTCGCCGACAACCGCGCGCTGCTGGACGAGGTCGAGGAGCTCGAGCACCGCGCGCGGCGGCGCGACATCGTCGCGACGGAGGCACAGCTCTACGACTTCTACGACGCGCGCCTGCCGCAGGACGTCGTCTCGGGCGCGCACTTCGACCGCTGGTGGAAGGACACCTGCCGCCGCGACCCCGCGCTGCTGACGTACACGCGCGAGCTGCTCGTCGGCGCGGCCGGGATCGACCGCGACGCGCTGCCCGACGAGTGGCGCCAGGACGACATCGCGCTGCCGCTGAGCTACCGCTTCGAGCCCGGCTCGGAGCTCGATGGGGTGACGGTGAACGTCCCGCTCGCCGCCCTGCCGCGCCTGCGCACCGACGGATTCGACTGGCTCGTGCCCGGGCTGCGCGAGGAGCTCGTGATCGCGCTCATCCGCTCGCTGCCCAAGGACCTGCGCCGGCCGCTCGTGCCGATCCCGGAGACCGCCGCGCAGGTCGTCGCAGGGCTGCGCTTCGACGGTCGCGCGCCGATCGTCGAGGCCGTCGCGCGCGAGCTCGAGCGCGTGCGCGGCGTGCGCGCGGCGCCCGAGCAGTTCGACCCGTCGAGGCTGCCCGCGCACCTGCGCCCGCGCTTCGAGGTCCGCGACGAGACGGGTGCGGCGCTCGCGGCGGGCAAGGACCTCGATTCGCTGCGCGAGCAGGTGCGGCCGCGGCTGCGCGCGCAGCTCGCCGAGCAGATGGCGTCGGTCGAGCGCTCCGGTTTGACCGGCTGGACGATCGGGACGCTGCCCCGCAGCGTGGCGCTGCCGGGCACCGGCGATGCGGTACGTGCCTATCCGGCGTTGACGGACGAGGGCGAGACCGCCGGTGTGCGGGCGTTCGAGACGCCGCGCGCCGCCGCCGTCGCGATGCGCGGCGGCACGCGGCGGCTGCTGCGGCTGACGGTGCCCTCACCGCTGCGCGCCGTCCAGCGCGCGCTGCCGACCGCCGCCGCCCTGACGATCGCCGGCGCGCCCCAGGGCGGCGCCGCCGCGCTGCTCGACGACGCGCTCGTCGCGGCGCTCGACGCGCTCGTCGCCTCCGGCGGCGGGCCGGCCTGGGACGAGGCCGGCTTCGCCGCGCTGCGCGAGCACGTCGCGCGCGGGCTGCCCGCGACGACGACGGCGATCGTCGCGGACGTTGTCGCCGTGCTCGACGAGGCGGCGCTGCTGCGCCGCCGCCTCGACGAGCTGCCCGCCGACCCGGCGCTGCAACCGGCTCGGCTCGACGTCGCCGCGCAGCTCGGCGGCCTCGTCCACGCGGGCTTCGCGGCCGCGGCGGGAGCGCGGCGCCTGCCCGACGTCCAGCGCTACCTGCGCGCCGCCGGCCGGCGCCTGGACCGCCTGCCCGACGCCGTCGCCGCCGACCGCGACCGGATGAGCTCGATCCACGAGCTCGAGGCCGAGTACCGCGCGGGCGGCGGCCGCGCCGCCGCTCCCACCGTGCACTGGATGCTGCAGGAGCTGCGCGTCGCGCACTTCGCGCAGGGGCTGGGCGTGCACGGCAAGGCGACGCCGAAGCAGATCCGCCGCGAGCTGGCGGGCGAGGGCCCCAGGTCGACCCATTAGCCGCGAGCGATGCCGGTGCGGCGCGGTCCATGGACACCGCCCGGGCGTACGCGGCGGTTGTCTCAGACGAGGCTTGGGCGGGACTGCCTTCGTTCGCGGTACAGCGCGACGTCGGCCCTCGCGATGACGTCCTCCGTGGACTCGTGGGGCAGCAGCTCCGCGAGCCCGACCGTCACCGTTCCCCCCCGCGACGATCCCACAGCGAGGCCGGCGTTGACGCGCGCGAGTCGCCGCTGCGCGTCGGCCAGGGTGAGCCCGGACGCCGCGCAGATGAACTCGTCGCCCCCGTAGCGAATCACGAGGTCGTGCGAGCGCAGATTGGCCTGCAACGCGTCGGCGACCTCACGCAGCATCCGGTCGCCGGCGGCGTGCCCGAACGAGTCGTTGACGGCCTTGAGGCCATCGACGTCGACGAACGCCAAAACGGTCGTCGTCTGGTTCCTTCGCGCCCGCCGGATCTCGCGGTTGAGCTCGACGATGCCCGGTCCGCGCCGGTACGCCCCGGTCAGATCGTCATCGGACGAGTACTCGCGGTCGAGCGCCGACGCGCCCCGATCGGCATGCGCCGTATCGCGGTCCGATTCGGCCTGGACGCGCTCGTTGGCCCCGTCGCGGCGATCCTGCGACGCCCGCAGGCGATCCGACGCGGCCTCGCGCCGGGCCACGGCCGACGGGCTCTGGAAGCGCGACGCGCGGTCGTCGCCGGCCGACGCCTCGGATCGCTCGGCGGCGTCGTCGCGCTGCTCGGCGGCATCGTCGCGCCGATCGGCCGCCTCGTCGCGCGCGGTGGCGGCCTGGTCACGCCGGTCACCGGCGCTGTCACGCCGCTCGCCGGCCTCGTCGCGATCGTGGCCGCCGTCGTCCACCTCCACGGTGGGTCCGTCGCTCGGGCCGTGCGCGCTCAGGCGAAGCAGCTCGGCCTGCAGCGCCGAGGTCTGCTGCTGCAGTCGGGCGATCGCGCGTGACCGTTGCGCGGGATCGACGAGCAGGGAGTAGCTCTCGGTCGGGATCACGGCCGTGTGCTGCTCGCAGATGCGCTCGAACGCCGCGCTGTCGTGCTCGTCGTCGAACACCCGCATCGGGTAGGCGCACAGCAGCTGGAATGCGCGGACCGCCGCGAAGTCGTTCCACAGGTCCTCGAGCGCCAGCGTCGAGTCGGCGTCACCCGCTTCCCACAGCAGCACGACCATCTCGCCGTAGACCCGCAGCTCGCGGCCGCCTCGCGACGCGCGGTCCATGACGGCGCCGACCGCGGCGCGAAAGCGCGTCGGGTCAGGTCGGCCGTCGACCATGAAGCTTGCCAGCACCGTCGCCGCATCGAGCGCGATGTAGCGGTCCTCTCGCGTCGCGGCATCGACATCGATGCCGGCGGCGCGCAGCGCTGCCTCGAACCTGGTCCGGTGCGCAGGGGTCGCCACGACGATCGCGGCGCCGTCGTCGAGCAGCGCGGGCCCGAGGAACGCGCAGACCGCGTCGAGGAGGAAGTCCTCGCTGTCGTAGAACGAGACGAGGTGGTCGTGTCCGCAGACCGATCCGGCTTGCAGCGCGGCGTTCATGAACCCCATTTGTGGTTCATCGACAGTTCCCGGCAGAACATGAGCCGGCAGCCTGCCGCGCCCCGCGTCGCCCTCCGTATGAGCTCGCTGCGAACGGCCGCTGCCCAGCGGCGACCGGCCCTGTCCTCAAGTCTCGTGCCGCCAGGCCGACGACCGGACCACCTCCATGGATCAGCGCGTCCGCACAGAGACCGGCCCGCCGCCGGGCGTGCCCGAACGACGGGGCCGTCGCGGCACGGCCGCGGTCGCGCGCGACCGGATCCCCTTCCAGCAGCCCGAGCTGCCGCCCAGCCTCGCGATCATGGCGTACTTCCAGCTCTCGATCGAGGAGGCGTACTTCGCCAACGGCGGCCCCTGCTCGCGCATGCTGAGCGCGCGGATCGAGGAGCGCCTGCGCCACCGCGCGCACTGCGTGCTCACGTCGAGCGCGACGACCGGGCTGATGGCCGCGCTGCGCGCCGTCTGCGGCGAGCCCAAGGCGCGCCGGCGGCTGATCGCCTGCCCGTCCTACACCTTCACCGCGACCGCCGGCGCGATCGCCTGGGCCGGCTTCGAGCCGCTGTTCGTCGACATCGAGCCCGACGGCTACGGCCTGGACCCCGAATCGCTCGAGGCCGCGCTGAAGGTGCGCCGCGGCCGCGTCGCCGGGATCCTCGCCTGCGCGCCGTTCGGTACCGCGCCCGACGGCCGCCTGCGCACCGCCTGGCGCGACATCGCGGCGCGCCACAAGGCCCCGCTGCTGATCGATTCCGCGCCCGGCTTCGGCGCCGTCGACGAGGACGCGATGGCGCTCGGTACGCAGGGCGACACCGAGGTCTTCTCCTTCCACGCCACGAAGCCGTTCGCGATCGGCGAGGGCGGCGCCGTCACGACGCCCGATCCGCAGATCGCGGCCCGCATCGGGCGGATAATGAACTTCGGCATCGAGCCCTCGACGCGCACGAGCGTCGAGAGCGGCTTCAACGGCAAGCTGTCGGAGCTGCACGCCGCGACCGGTCTCGCCGTGCTCGACGAGTACGACGACATCCTCGCCGCCCGCCGCGACCTCGCGGCGCGCGTCATGCACGCCGCCGAGCCGTCCGGGCTGCGCTACCAGCGCAACGCCGTCGGCTCCACGTGGCAGTACTTCCAGGCGCTGACCCCCGACCCCGGGACGCGTGAGCGGATCCTCGCCGCCGCCGCGGCCGGCAGCGTCGACGCGCGCACGCTGCACGACCCGCCGCTGCATCGCCACCCGGCCTTCAAGGACGCCGACCGCGGCGCGTCGCTCGTCGCCACCGATGCGATCGCGGCGCGCTCGATCTCGCTGCCGCTCGCCAACCGCCTGGACGACGACGAGGTGGCGCGCATCGGCGCCGTCGGCCGGACGCCCTGAGGACGCCGCGATGCTCAATTGGCTCACCCGCTACACGCCCGCCGCGCTCGCCGCGCTGCACGACGCCGGCTCGATCCTCGATGTCGGCTGCGGCCCGCACGGCCTGGCCTGCATCGCCCCCGACGTGCCGTTCGTCGGCGCCGACGTCGCGTTCGACGGCGCGCCCGCGCCGTCGATGGTCGCCGTCACGCTCGACCCCGGCCCGCTGCTGCCCTTCCCCGACGACGCCTTCGACACCGTCCTGTGCCTCGACGTGCTCGAGCACATCCCGCCCGCGCAGCGCGCGCCGTTCCTGCGCGAGATCGCCCGCGTCGCCGCGCGCCGCGTCGTGCTCGCCTGCCCGACCGAGGGCGCGCAGCCGCTCGACGACCTCCTGCGCGCGCGCCTCGGCGCGCCGCAGCCGAGCTGGCTCGTCGAGCACGGCGCGTGCGGGCTGCCGACGCACGCGGAGCTCGCGTCGCTGCTGGAGTCCTGCTTCGAGCGCGACGGCTTCGCCGCGACGGCGCTGGACATGCCCAACGACCTGCTCTGCTCGATGATCGTCCTGGCCGACTGCGACCCCGTCATCGCGCCCGCGGCTGCCGACGCGTTCCGGCGCCACGGCCGCGAGTGGGCGGCGCTGCTGGCCGGCGCGACGTTCGGCTCGAGCTTCCGCGCCGGCTTCATGCTCGAGCGCACCGCGCCGCGCGCCGCCCGGATCCCCGGAGACCTGGATCGCGACGGCCTGCAGGCGGCGGTCGGCGCGCTGAGCCAGACCGTCGCGCTGGAGACGCAGGCCGGCCTGCGGCTCTGGCTCTCGCCCGACTGGGCGCGGCCCGAGACCTGGCTCGGCGCGCTCGCGCGCTACGTCGCGCACGCGCCCGCCGACGGCTCGACCTGCCTGTGTCTCGACGCCGGCGGCGAGGACGGCTCGCTGGCCACCGACCTCGCCGGCGTCGCCTGCGAGACGCTCGCCGCCGACCGCGAGTTCGGCGACGTGCTGCTCGTCGCCGGCACGCCCGACCAGCGCGAGGTCGTCCGCGTCCGCAGCGGCGACGACGTGCTCGCCGCGCTCGGCGTGGACGCGCCGTCCGTGCCCGATGATCCCGAGGAGATCGTCGCCCGCGCTCGCCGCGGCAAGGCGCTCGCCGACGAGCTGCGCGCGATCGCCGACCACCACCTCATGGTGAATCGGCCCCCCCCGACCGACCCGTGGCTCGAGCGCGAGCCGCTCGTCAGCGTGCGGATCCCGACCTGGAAGGGCCACGAGCGCCTCGTCTCGCGCACGATCCCCTCGATCCTCGAGGGCACGTACGCCAACGTCGAGGTGCTCGTCTGCTCCGACGGGCCCGACCCCGCCGCGCGCGCGGCCGTCGAGGCGCTCGCAGCACGCGACTCGCGCGTGCGCTACCTCGAGCTCTCCGAGCGCCCGAACCATCCGTCGCAGCCGTGGTCGTTCTGGGAGACGACCGGCCTGCGCGCCTCCAACCACGCGCTCGACGCCGCGCGCGGGCGCTTCATCGCCCCGCTGGACCACGACGACGAGTTCACCGCGACGCACATCGCCGACCTCGTCGCTCGCGCACGCGAGACGCAGGCCGACCTCGTCCACGCGCAGGCGCTGTGCGAGCAGCGCAGCGGCCCGCCGACGATCGTCGGTCGCGAGCGGCTGGCACACGGCCACGTCTGCCACGGCGCCGTCCTGTACTCCGATCGCCTTGCGCACATGCGTTACGACACCGCCTGCTGGCTGCTCGAGGAGCCCGGCGACTGGAACATGTGGCGGCGCATGCAGGCGCTCGGCGCGAACGTCGCCTACCTCGATCGCGTCGTGCTCCTGCACACCGCCGAGCGCACGTCGATCCAGACGCGCATCGACGACGACACGATGCGCTTCGGCATCGCGCGCAGCGCCGCCGACCTCGCGCCCGACGTGCTCGGCACCGACGCCGCCTGGTATCTCGACGTCGAGTTCGCGATCGCGGACGTGGTCTCGTGAGCGGCGGCGGACTGGACCTGCTCGCGGGCGGGACGCTCGGCGCCTGGGCGATCCGCAACGCCTCGCCCGCGCTCGTCAGGCAGGTCGTCTGCCTCGACGACGCGCTGATCGCGGTCGCCGCCGAGCGCGGCCACGAGGTCTTCGCCTGCGATCCGCACGACCCGGCGTTCAGGCCCTCGCCCGCCGCGCTGTCGGTGCACTTCCCGCTCATCCTGCGCCCGGAGCTGATCGATGGGTACGGCGGCTCGATCTGGAACCTGCACCCGGGCATGCTGCCGTACGGGCGCGGGATGTACCCCGTCTTCTGGGCGCTGTGGGAGGGCACGCCGGCCGGCGCGACCCTGCACGAGCTGAGCGCACGCCTCGACGGCGGGCCGATCGTCGAGCAGCGCGAGGTCGCGGTGCTCTCCTCCGACAGCGGCGGTCGGCTGCACGAGCGCGTCCAGGGCGCCGAGCGCGACCTCTTCCTGCGCTGGATGCCGCGCCTCGCCGCGGGCGCTCGCCCGGTCGCGCGGCCGCAGCCCCGGGGCGGCACCTACCACTCGCGCGCCGAGTTCGAGTTCATGCGCGACGAAGGGCGCTACGAGGTCCCGCGCGCCGACCGCGAGCGCCTGCGGCGCTGCCTGACCTTCCCGTCCGCACGCGTCCCCGCCTCGCAGCGCTGATGTCGGTCGTCGACGTCCTCGAGCGGATCGCCGAGCTGCGCTCCGGGCTCGTCCCGCCGGCTCTCGCGCCGCCACCGCCGGCCGCCGCGGCCGGCACCGCGAGCTCCTTCTCGGCGCTGCTGCAGTCCGCCGCGACGACGCCGCCGGCGGCGCCCCTCGCCACGGTGCCCGCCGGGCCCGGCGGTGCGGGCGTGCTGGCCGCGGTGCAGCGCGAGGTCGGTGTCGCCGAGCAGCCGCCGGGCTCCAACGACGCGCCGCGGATCGCGCAGTACCGCCAGGCGACCGCGGGCAGCGGCGTCGGCCCGTGGTGCGCGTACTTCACGTCCTGGGCCGCGCGCGAGGCGGGCATGCCGCTGGGCGACAACGGCCAGGGCTTCGGCCGCGTGGACGACGTCTACGCCTGGGCGCAGCGCACCGGGCGCGCCGTTCCCAATGGCCCCGGCGCCGTGCCGCGCCCCGGCGACCTCATCGTCTGGGACGAGCACATCGGCGTCGTCGAGGCGGTGCTGCCCGACGGCTCGGTGCAGACGATCGAGGGCAACTCGTCAGACCAGGTCTCCCGGCGCACGCACGAGGCCGGCAGCGCGCTGGGCTACGTGCGGATGGGCTGACCCGCGGGCTGCTCGATCTGCGCGGTGACGCCGAGCACGAGATTCACCGCACCGCACCGCGCCGCACGCGCGCCTCCGCGCCGGCCCCGGCCCCGGCCCCGGCCCCGGCCGACGTCGCCTACGCGACGTAGACGGGCGTGCCGACGGGCGCGCGCGCGTACAGCGAGATCACGTCGGGGATCCGCATCCGCACGCAGCCGGCCGATGCATCGGTGCCGATCGAGGAGTAGGCGCTCGGGGCGATGCCGTGAATCCCGGCGCTGCCGTTGAAGGCCATCCAGCGCGCCTTGATCGGGTTGGTCGGGCCCGGCGGGATCGTCTTGCCGGCGAGGTCGCCCGCCCACTCGCTGTTGGGGACCCGCCACTTCGGGTTGGTCTCCTTCCACTGGATGTCGTACAGCCCGGTGGGGGTCTCCAGGCCCTCGCGGCCGACCGCGATCGACCAGCTGCGAAACGGCTTGAGGTCGCGGTACAGGCGCAGGACGTGGTTCTTGCGGTCGACGACGATGTAGGAGGGGTACCTGCCGGCAAGCTGGTCCTCGGTGACCTTCGGCGCGACGGGCACCGTCGTGACGTCGATGTCGGCCGGGTGCGAGCGATTCTGCACCGCGCGCTCGAGCTTGCGGTGAAGCTCGCCGGTGTCGATCCGCAGGCCCTGGCGCGACGGCACGCGCTGCAGGCCGCCGGCCTGCGGCTCGACGCCCGCGTCGACCGGCGCGACGTAGTTCAGCGCGGCGATCTCGGCCACGAACCGCGGCAGCACGCCCTTCGCGTAGCGCGTCGTGAGCGCGATCGACGAGCGCGTCCTGTCGCCGCTGGCGTCGCGCAGCAGGCGTGCGCCGAACCAGCCGCGGCGGCTCTGGGCCAGGGCCTGGTCGAGCGCCTCGTCGATGTCGGCGCTCACCCGGATCTGCTGCGCGGGCAGCTCGAAGGTCTTGGCTCGCGTCCGCACGCGCAGCGTGCGCTGCTTGGGGGCCACCGCGCGGTCGTGCACGAGCCGCTCCGCGGCCGCGACGTCAAGGCCGCCGACGTCGACGCCGCCGATGGTGATGCCGGGGGCGAGGCGGTCGGCGCGCGTGGTGTCGTAGAGCGCGGCGCCGCCCGCGAGCAGCGCGGCGAGGGCCACACACGCCAGCAGCACGCGGCGGCCGCCGCGGCTGCGCGGCTGCCGGGAGCGGGGTCGGGTCACGCACAGCAGTCAAGCGAGTCAGACCCGCAGCGGGGCCGATCGGGACCATCTGCATGAGCACTTGCAGCGCCAGGATCAGCCGGCCACGCTTCGTGACGACGCCGGCAGCTCGGCGTCGGCGCGCCCGAGCAGCGCATCGGCGCTGTCATGCTGGCCGAGGGCGGCCAGGCCGACCTCGATCTCGATCTGATCGGGCGTGGCGGCGAGCGCGGCGCGCACGGCGCGAAAGCGTTCGCGCGCGTCGTGGCGCGTCGCACCGGGCATCGCACAGAGAAACTCGTCGCCACCGACGCGGACGAGCAGGTCGTAGCGGCGCAGGTTGTCGCGCAGCTCCTCGGCGACGCGCTTGAGCAGCCTGTCGCTGGCGGGATGTCCCGGCGTGTCGCTGAGGATCCTCAGTCCGGTGACGTCGATGGAGGCGACGACGAGTGGCTGGCCGACCCTGCGCGCGCGCTCGATCTCGTGCTCGAGGTTCACCAGCCCGGCCGCGCGCGTGCGCGCCCCGGTCAGCGGATCGGTCTCCGCGTCGTTGTGCTGGCGCATGAGCGTCTCGCGGTCGGCCTGGGCCTCCAGCCGGTCGCGCGCGGCCTGCTCGCGGTCGCGCGCCGCCCGGCGGCGGGCCTCGGCGGCCTCCGCGCGCGCCTCTGCCGCCCGCGCGCGATCGGCGGCCGCGCGCCGCCGGTCCTGCGCGGCGCGCAGCACGATGTCGGCACCCGTCAGCGGCCGGGCGTCGTCGGCGCGGGCGCCGTCGCGGGCGGCGAGCTCCTCGTCGCGCAGCGCGGCGATCTGGTCGCGCGCCTCGGCGGCGACGTCACGCGCATGCGCCGCGGCGTCACGCTCGGCGGCCGCCTGCAGGCGGCCGCTCGCCCGCAGGCAGCGCTCCTGCGTCTGTACAAGGTCTCGGTCGTCCGACGGCAGATCGGCCATGGCAGCCTCCGCGTGGCTGGCGACGAGTCCCGAGCGGTCCCCGCTTCCATCCAATTGACGTCTGCAGCGTAGCGGGTGGGAACCGTATTTACCGAAACTCGCTCGCGTGGCGGTCAGCGGGCGGCGGCGGGCAGCAGCTCGCCGACGGCGACCGGCATGCCGAGGTGATAGCCCTGCCCGTAGTCGACTCCGAGCCGGCGCAGCAACGCGACGGTCTCGTCGTCGCCGACGAACTCGGCCACGGTGCGCGTCCCCAGGCCCTTGGCGATGTTCACGACGGCCTCGATGACGAGCTGGTCGGTCGGGTCGTGCGCGAGCTGGCGGACGAATTCGCCGTCGATCTTCAGGTAGTCGAAGGCGAGGTGCTTGAGGTAGTAGAAGGACGCGAAGCCGGCGCCGAAGTCGTCCAGCGCGAAACGGCAGCCGAGCGCGTGCAGGCGCTCGGCCAGCCGGCGCGCGCGCTCGATGTTCACGATCGCCGCCGTCTCGGTGACCTCGATCACGAGGCGGCCCGGTTCGATCGGCCGCGCCGCCATGAGCTTCTCCAGGTAGTCGCCGAGGCCGGCGTCGTCCATCGTCTTGCCCGACAGGTTCACGGCCAGTGCGACGTCGCGCCCGGCGGCGTGCTCGTCGTGCAGGATCCGCACGGCCTCGCCGAGCACCCAGCGGTCGATCTCGGAGATGAGGTCGAAGCGCTCGGCGATCGACAGGAACGCGCCCGGCGCGATCAGGTCGCCGGCGTCATCGGCGTAGCGCAGCAGCAGCTCGTACCAGGGCACGCCCTCTTCCCCGAAGGCGATGATCGGCTGCGCGAAGAGGCGGAAGCGATCGTCGGCGACGGCGTTGCGCAGCCGCTCCAGCCAGGTCGCCCGCACGTTGATCGCCTCGCGCGAGCGCTCCTCGCTGGAGAAGATCTTGACGCCGTCGCGGCCGGCGTCCTTGGCCTCGTACATCGCGATGTCGGCCTCGATGAAGAGATCCTCGGCGGTCAGCCCGCGGTAGCCGTCGAAGACCGTCACACCGATCGACGTCGTCACGCGCGCCTCGCGCTGCTCGGCGGTCATGACGCTGCCCTGGCGGCGGATCGCCGAGAGGATCTTCTCCGCCACGACGCCCGCGGTGCGCGCGTCGGCCTGCGGCAGGATCGCGGCGAACTCGTCGCCGCCGAGGCGGGCGACGATGTCGGTGTCGCGCAGCGTCCCCTTCAGGACGGCGCCGATGCGCAGGATCAGCTCGTCGCCGACGGAGTGCCCGAGCGCGTCGTTGATGTACTTGAAGCCGTCGAGATCGAGCAGCAGCAGGGCGCCGCGGCTGCCGTAGCGGACGGCGTGCGCGAGCGTGCGGTCGAGCTCCTGCTCGAAGCGGCGGCGGTTGAACAGCCCGGTCAGCGCGTCGTGGTCGGCGAGGTGCTGCAGGCGGCCCTCGAACGTCTTGCGCTCGGAGATGTCGAGCACCTGGATGACGGCCTGGCGCGCGCCGTCCTGCGGCACCTCGGGCTGCACGAGCGAGCCCGACAGCAGTGTCCAGATGTCGTGCCCGTCGGCGTCGACGAGGCGCTGCTCGCCGTGGACGGACTCGGCGCCGTCGATCAGGCGCGCGAGCGTCTGGGTCAGCTCGGCGTGCGCCTCGGTGGGGGCGAGCGAGATGAGGTCGCGCCCGGCCAGCTGCGCGGGGTCGCCGCCGACGAGCTCGGCGAGGGCGCGGTTGGCGCGCACGATGCGGCCGGCCGCGGGGCCGTCCGCGGCGACGAGCGCCACGCCGATCGGCGCGTGCTCGAACGCGCCGCGGAACAGACCCTCGGCCTCGCGCCGTGCTCGCTCGGCACGCTTGACGTCGGTGATGTCGGTCGCGATCGCGAGAAAGCCGGTGACGACGCCGCGCTCGCGCTGGGCGGTGACCGTGATCGAGACCTGGACGCGGGCGCCGTCCCTGCGCACGTAGGTCCACTCGCGCGTCTCGGCGTTGCCGGCGCGCGCGTTGGCGACGAGCACCTCGAAGCCGGGCTGCGCGCGCAGCGCCCTGGCGCGCGCGGCGAGTTCGTCGGCGTCGTGCAGGACGACCGGCGTCGCCTGGCCGACGAGCTCAGAGGCCGAGTAGCCGAGCATCTTCTCGGCGCCCGTGTTGAAGACGGTGATCGTGCCGTTGGCGCTCGTGCCGATGATCGCGCACTCGGTCGCGGCGGCGAGCACCTGGGCGTAGCGGTCGTGGGCCTTGGCGAGGTCGCGCTCGAGCGACGTGCGGGCGCGCTCGGCGAGGACGGCCTGGGTGACGTCGCGGGCGATCGTCGAGGCGCCGATGACCGCGCCCGACCCGTCGCGGACGGGCGAGACCGTGACCTGCACGTCGACGAGGCCGCCGTCGCGGCGCTGGCGGCGCGTCTCGAGGCGCTCGACGGTGCGCCCGGCGCGGATCTCGCCGCTGATCTCCTGCACCTCGCCGGGACGGTCGGCCGGCTGGAGCAGGTCGATCGGGCGCTCGATCGCCTCCTGCGAGCTGTAACCGAAGAGGCGCTCGGCGCCGCGGTTCCAGGTCAGGATCGCGCCGTCGAGGTCGGTCGCGATGACGGCGTCCTCGGCGAACTCGACGACCGCCAGGTAGCGGCCGAGGTGCGCCTCGGCGGCCTTCTGGGCGTTGATGTCGCGGATCTGCGCGACCGCGTGGACGGGCTCACCGTCGTCGTCGCGCACGAGCGAGACGTGCAGCTCGATCCAGACCGGCCGCCCGGAGGCGTGGATGTAGCGCTTCTCCAGCGCGTAGGACTGCGACTCGCCGCTGACGAGCTTGGCGTAGAGGTCGAGGTCGGCCTGCAGGTCGGCGGGGTGGGTGATCTGCTGGAAGTCGACGGCGAGCAGGCCGGGCTCTTCGTAGCCGACGATCTCGCACAGCGAGCGGTTGACGCGCAGAAAACGCCCGTCGAGGGCGACGAGCGCCATCCCGATCGGCGCGTTCTCGAAGCTCGTGCGAAAGAGCTGCTCGGCGGCGTGCAGCGCGCGATCGCTGGAGCGCCGCTCGCCGCCGCGGCGGTCGGACGAGCCGGGGCGCGTGACGAGCGCCTCGATGACGCCGAGACAGGCGATCGCGATGATCGCGTACAGCACGAGATCCATCCGCCAGCTCACATGTCTGCATCGTCACGCCGTGGTCCCGAGCGTGAGCGGGTGGCAGGCTTGAGACCCAGGTGGTTGATTTTCAGCGTGCGGCGTAGGGCGAGATGTGATCGCGGTCGTGCTGGCGCAACTGCATCGATGGGGAGGTGTGAGTTCCCGACACGGCTTCGGCGCGGTCGGCCGGGGTCGGGTGCCGTGTCGTGTCGATGTTCGATGCGAACACGTTCCCGACACGGCTTCGGCCGCGAACCGCCCGCCCACGCCGGCGTGACCGCACCGGTCGGCGCCCCGCGCGAAACGTCAACTCATCCTCTCAATGCTGCAGTTCTGCCCGCGCTCCGGCGATCACGAGCCCGCGCGCGTCGCTGGCGCAACGGTGCTATCGCCGCCCCGGCGCGCCAGACGCCTACGCCGCAGACGCAGGCGGGACGATCGGGCCGCGCGGAAGCTCCACGTCGGCGGCCGCGGCGCGCGCGTTCTCCTCCTTGACGGCCGCCCAGATCTCCTCGCGGTAGACGGGCAGCGCCTTGGGCGCCTCGATGCCGATCCGCACCGTGCTGCCGCTGACCTCCTGCACGTGCAGGACGATGTCGTCGCCGATGACGATGCGCTCGCCGACGCGGCGGGTGATGCTGAGCATGGCCTGCAGCCTACGCGGCAGCCGTACCGCTGTCAGCGGCGGCGCTGCCCGCGAACAGGGGCGTGCGCACTTCGAGGCCCGGCGCATCGTTGATCACCTGGAACGCCGCCGGTCCGTCCGGCGTGCTGGTGACGACGATCGGCGCGCGCAGGTTCACGGTGAAGTCCTCGATGCTCGCGGCGGCACGGACGGTCACCCAGACATCGGCCGGCGCGTCGCCGCCGAGGCCCAGCGCGGCGCCCTCGTCGTCGCCGACCACGACCTCGTAGCCGGGGAAGAACTGCCACGGTCGCGTGACGGGCAGCGCGAGGTCGGGGTCCTCGACGGAGTGCAGCCACGAGAAGGGGCTCTCGGGATCGGTCGTCAGCAGCGCGTAGCGCGAGCCGCCGAGGCCGATCAGGCCGCGCGGGAACGAGAGCACGGCGTCGGCCTCGATCTCGATCGTGCCGAAGCGGGTGCTGTGGACGGTGAGGGGGGACATGCGGTGGTGCTCCTAACGCAGGAAGTCCAGCAGCGAGGTCTGCACGATGCCGGCGCCCGCGCGCAGCGCGGACTGGTAGACGGACTGCTGCATCGAATAGTCGACGATCGTCGCGGCCATGTCCGCGTCCTCGGTCTTGGAGAGCAGCCCGCGGGCGTTCTCCTCGAGCTCGGCGAGGCGGTTGTCGGCCGACGCGACGCGGTTGGCGACGGCGCCGACCTGGGCGCGAACGGCGAGCACGTCGTCGATCGCGCGGTCGATCGCGACGAGGTCGCTGCCGCGCAGCGCGGCGTCGTCGGCGGGCGTCGCGCCGCGCAGGTGGGCCGCGACGTCGCGCAGCGTGTTGAGCAGCTTGCCGTCGGCGCCGTCGCCGAGCACGTCGGAGCCGCGCACGTTGACGATCACCGACACGCCGGGGCCGATCGAGCGCACGATGTCGCCGCCGTCGCCGAGGTAGGCGTCGCCGGCGGTGCCGTAGGGCTTCGTCGCGGTCGCCGTGCCGGCGAACAGCGAGCGCCCCGCGTAGTTGGCGTTGCCCGTGTCCTTGGCGGCGGCGATCAGCTGGTCGATCTCGCCGGCGATCTTGTCGCGCTCGCTCGCGGCCGTCGTCCCGGTGGCGCCGCGCAGCAGCAGCTCGCGGGCGCGCTGGGCGAGGTCGCCGATCGTGCCCAGGGCGGTGTCGGTGGCCGTCGTCCAGCCCTCGGCGTCGGCGGCGTTGGCGCGGTACTGGCCGAGGCCGTCCAGCTCGCTGCGCAGCGTCAGCGCGCGGCCGGTGCCGAACGGATCGTCGGACGGGCGCAGGATCTCCTTGCCCGAGGACAGCTTCAGCTGCGTGCGCGAGACCTTGTTCGCGATCTCGTTGAGGTCGGCGAGGACCCCGCGGTGGATCATCGAGCTCGTGATGCGCGGCGTGCTCACAGCCCGACCCTGCCGGTGCGGTTGATCAAGGTGTCCAGCAGGGAGTCGGTCGTCGTCATCGCGCGCGCCGCGGCCTGGTAGCCGCGCTGGAAGCGGATGAGGTTCGTCATCTCCTCGTCGAGCGAGACCCCGCCCGCGCTCTGGCGGCGATCCTCGATCGACCCCGACAGCGCGGTCGCGTTCACCGTCGTGCGGCGGGCGTCCGCGACCTCGGTGCCGATCCGCGTCACGAGCCGTGCGTAGACGTCGTCGGGGCTGCCGGGCCGGCCGCGCAGTTCGGACAGCGCGATCGCCGCGTCGTTGGCGCCGGGCGCGGCGCCCGTGCCGGCCTTCAGCGTCGCCGCCGTGACGGCGGGGTTGATCGACAGCGTCGCGGTGCCCGCGTCGTAGTTGAAGAAGTCCGCGCCCGCGGCCGGGTTGTAGATCGCGTTGACCTGCGTCGTCAGCGCCTGCGCGAAGTTCGCCAGGTCGGCGCGGTAGGAGGCGATCGTGCCGGTCGCCGAGCCGGCGTCCATGAGCGCGCCGATCCTGCCGCCGGGGCTCGGCATCGCCGGCGCCGGCCAGGTGACCGTCGTCCCGTCGACGAGCGGCGCGGCGGCGCCGCCGAGCGTGACGCGGATCGAGCCCGCGCCGTCGTCGGCGACGGACACCTGCGCCAGGCTGGAGAGCTTGTCGAGCAGCAGGTCGCGACGGTCGAGCAGGTCGTTGGGCTGTGCGCCGACGCGCTGGGAGTCGCGGATCGCGCCGTTCAGCGCCGCCAGCTCGCGGGCCATGCCCTCCAGCGCGCCGCCGTTGCCGGTGAGGATCGAGAGCTCCTGCGCGGACTGCGTCATGACCGTCTGGAGGCCGGCGTCGAGCGCGTTGATCGACGAGACGAGCGTGCGCGCGTCCTCGATCAGCGCGCCGCGCGCGGCGCCGCTCTCGGGCGCGTTGGCGAGATCTGACCACGAGCCCCAGAAGCTGTTCAGGCGCGCCGAGATGCCGTTGTCGCCGGGCTCGGAGAGCCGCATCTCGGCCTGGTCGAGCGCGCCGGCGCGAGCCGTGCCGTAGCCGACCTGCATGTTCTGGGCGCGGTACTGCAGGTCGAGGAAGCTGTCGCGGATGCGCCGGTAGGAGGTGACGTCGACGCCGGTTCCGAGCATGCCGGCGGGCCCGGTCCGCAGCGCGTCGGTCGCCTGCATGACGGCCTCCTGGCGCGTGTAGCCGACGGTGTTCGCGTTGGCGATGTTGTGCGAGGTCACGTCGAGCGCGCGCTGCTCGGCGAGCAGCCCGCGCAGCGAGGTGTGCAGCCCCATGAAGCTCGAGATCGGCATGCGCGGTTCCTATGCCTCGTAGTCGACGACGTGAAGTGGGGAGTACGAGGTGGGCCGAATCGGCCCCTCCCGCCCACGCCCGTAGCCGCCGCTCTCCGGCGCCCCGCCGAGCATCCGCGTGAGGTGCTCCAGGAAGGACAGCTCCTGGCGCATGAGCGCGCGGTTGATCGCGTGCTCGCGCTCGACCTCGGCCAGCAGGCCGCGCAGCTCGGCGCTGCGCGCGCGTGCGTCGTCGGCCTCGGCGTCGGCCATCAGGCCGGTCAGCTCGGTCAGGGTGACGGCCTCGGCGGGGACGCCGAGCAGCGCGCCCGCGCGCCACAACAGCTCGGTCCGCTCGCTCTCCAGGCGCCCGCGCGACGCCATCTCGCCCTGGATGTCGGTCATCGTGGCGAGCACGCCGTCGACGTCGCGGCGGCGGATCGCGCCGCTCTGGCGCAGGATCTGCGCGAGCAGCCGGCGCGCGGAGCCGATCTGCGCGTCGAGGTGCGCAAGCACGTCGCCGGAGATCGGTGCTGCGGTCATGGCGCTCACGGCCGGTCGCTGCGCAGTGCGCGGACGAGGTCGGCGGCCAGGCCGATGCCGCCGCCGGCGATGATCGCGTCGGCGATCGTGTCGGGCAGCATGTTCTTGTGCGCCTCGGTCGCGGCGCTGGCGCCCTCGCCACCGCCGATCGTCGCCTGCATCGCCTTCGTGACCTGGCCCAGCAGGACGCGCTCGAAGGCCAGCGCCGAGCGGTACTCGTCCTGGACGCCCGTGCCCGCGGAGCGGATCTCGGGCGGCAGGGCGAGACCTGCGGGAAGGCCGACCGGGGTCGTCACTGCTTGATCCCGTTGGCGATCGACAGCATCTGGTCCTGCGTGCGCACCGCCTGGCTGGCCATCTGGAAGCCGCGCTGGGCGGCCATCATGTCGACCATCGCGTCGCCGAGGTCGACGTTGGACATCTCCAGCGCGCCCTGCGTGATCATCGTGCCCGTAGCGGCCGCGCGGACGGCGCCGCTGGCGGCGTTGGTCGTGTAGCGACCGTCGCCGGCCTCGTCGAGCTGGTGCGGTGCGGCGACGGTCACGACCGTCAGACGCCCGAGCGGCTTGCCCTGCGCGAACAGCGTGCCGTCGGAGGCGATCGTGAGCTCGTCGGGCGACATGCCCTGCGGCAGCGTCACGGGTGGCGCCAGCAGCGCGCCGTCGGAGGTCGCCAGGCGCCCGCGCGCGTCGACCTGGAGCGCGCCGTCGCGCGTCAGCGCGCTGCGGCCGTCGGGGAGCTTGACCTGCAGGAAGCCGTCGCCCTGGATCGCGACGTCGAGCGGCTGGCCGGTGGACTGCAGCGCGCCCTGGCCCCAGCCGCGCCCGATCGATTCGGCGGCCGCGCCGGCGCCGGCGCTGACTCCCGCCGCGCCGCCGAGGCCGGTCTGGCTGGCGACGAGGTCGCGGAAGCTCGTGCGCTCGTGCTTGTAGCCGGTCGTGTTGACGTTCGCGATGTCGTTGGACAGCGCGTCCATTCGCCGCTGCTGGGCGGTCATGCCGGTTGCCGCTGCGCGGAGTCCCTCGAGCATCAGTGGTTCCTCCTGTTCGCAGCGGGGGCCACTAGACCGTCCCCACCTGGTTGGTTGCCTTCGCGAGCGTCGAGTCGATCGTCGTGATGACCCGCTGACCGGCCTCGAAGGCGCGCAGCGAGCCGAGCATGTCGACCATCGTCGTGATCGGGTCCACGGCGCTGCCCTCGAGCGCGCCGCCGCGGACGATCCCTCCGCGCCCACCCGTGCCGCGTGCCGTGCCGGTGAAGAGGTTCTCGCCCTCGCGCCGTGCGCCGTCCAGGCGCGTGACGCCGATCGCGCCTGCGGCGACGGTGCCGTCGGCGCCGACGCGGACGGGCTGTCCGTTGGGGCCCAGCACCTCGTCGCCGCCGGCGGTGACGAGCGTGCCCTTCGAGGAGACCTGGAACTGGCCGTCGCGGGTGTAGCGCGTGCCGCCCGCGCCGCGGACGGCGAAGAAGCCCTCACCCTCGACGGCGAAGTCCAGCGGCTCGCCGGTCGTGCGCAGCGGCCCGGGGGTGACGTCGGTCGTCTGCGACGCGATCCGCGCGCCCGCGCCGAGCGTGCCGACCGTGGCGCCGCTGGGGTTCTGGACCAGCAGATCGCCGAAGCTCTGGGTCGTCACGCGGTCGGCCTTGTAGCCGGGCGTCGAGGCGTTGGCGAGGTCGTGCGAGATGAGGTCCTGGCGGACCTGCTCCGTGAGCATTCCCGAGGCTGCGATGTAGAGCCCGCGTTCCATAGGGCTCGGTCATCGACCCGCAGCCGTCATCCTTGAGGTCATGGACCTGCTGCGTGTCGAAGCCGCGATGCTGAAGGCGCTGCTGCCCGAGCTCGTCCTGCGCGAGGGGATGAAGGTCGTCGCCAGCGTCGCGGAGCGCATCGGCCAGCGCGGCATCATCGTGCTGGCCGGGACGCCGCTCGCCGCGCAGCTTCCCGACGACGTTCAGGCCGGCGACGTGCTGCGCCTGATCGTCAGCGAGATCAGCAGCGACAGGGTCGTGCTGCGGATCGCCGACGCCCAGCAGGCGCCGCAGACGCCGCCGCCGGCCGTCGCGGTGCCGCTGCCCGACGGGATGCTGGCGCGCATCACCGTGACCGAGCGCGACGAGAGCGAGGAGCGCGCGGCGCGCGACGACGACCAGCACGAGGTCCGCCTGACCTATGCGTCGGCGCGGCTGGGCGCGCTGGACCTGCATCTGGCGCTGACGGCCGGCGGCGAGCTGCTGCGCGTCGACGTCCGTGCCCGGGCCGGCGCGCCGTTCGAGCTCGCCGAGCGCCACGCCGCCGAGCTGCAGCAGGCCGTCGCCGCGGCGACCGGCAAGCCCGCGCAGGTCCTCGTCAGCGCGCGCCACGACCCCTTCGACGCCTATGCCTGACCGGCCCCCACGCCCGCGCCGCGCCGCCGCCCTGCGCTACGACGCGGGCACCGACGCCGCGCCGCGCGTCGTCGCGGCGGGCAGGGGCCTCGTCGCCGAGCGGATCCTCGCCGAGGCCCGCGCGGCGGGCGTTCCCGTGCGCGACGACGCGGCGCTCGCCGAGGCGCTCGGCGGCCTCGACCTCGGCGCGCAGGTTCCCGAGCCGCTGTACCGCGCGGTCGCCGAGGCGCTCGCCTGGGCCTACCGGCTGGACTCGGCCCGCCCGCCCGGCTCGTAGGTGGCCGGCGACACGGCCGGCCCCTGAGCGACGCGTCTGGCGCCGCCTGCCGCGGCGCCGGCAGGAACTGCATCGATGAGGGCGTGGGTGGCCGTGCTGTCGGCGGTCGCGCCGGGGCCGGCCCGGGCGGGGCGCGCGGTCTGCGCCGTGGTGGCGCGTTCGTGCTTCATGCCAACACAAACGCGCCACCACAACGGCGCGCGGCATGCGGATGTGGCGGAGCAGATGGCGCTCGCGGACGCTGCGTCGACCGTGCACGCATGCAGTTCTGCTCGCACCACGTATGACCGATCCAGCGGCGCCCGCGGGCGCCAGCCCCTCCAGTGTCGTGAGGCTGCACTAGTGGCCCGTCTCGTAACAGTCCACCGGAAACCCCGGGCGCCGATCACCGCCTGGCGGCGTCCTCGGACGCTCGATGTGGCAGAGCCACACCTTCGGTCGTGCGTCCTTGCCAGGCGGCGCCGGCATCCCGGGTTTTCCAGCGACCTGTTACGAGACGGGCCACTAGGCGACGGGCGGCAGGTCCATCGGCGGCCCGAGGAACGCCTCGAGCGCCAGCCAGGCCGCCTGATGGGCGAGCTCGTCGAGCCGCAGGATCGTGACGTCGTTCGCCTCGGGTCGCACGGTCGCGGCGAGGCCGCTCTCGCCCAGCCGCACGCGCTGATGCTCGGCGCGCTGCGCGCCGGTCGCGCCGTGGTACTGCGCGTCGATGCCGTAGCGGCCGCCCTCGACGGGCCAGATCGAGAGCCGGTCGGGGGCCCACGTCGGCCCGGTCTCCGCGGGCAGCGGCATGTGGCGCACGACGTCCCTGCCGGCGCTGATGTCGCGCGCGTGCATGTTCGTGCGGGCCGACCAGGCGCGGTCGTCGACACCGCTGTCGGGTGGCCATCCGCCGGGGGGTGTGCGGCGCACGCGCTTCATCGCACGTCCAGGTGCAGGGTGCCGAAGCGCGGCGTGCTCATCGCCGCGTCGAAGAGCTCGTAGCGGCCGCCGCCGCCGGCCTTCGCGTGGTACATCGCCGCGTCGGCCTGCCTGAGGACGTCCTGCGCGCAGACGTCGTCGCCGGCCGGGCGCACCGCGACGCCGACGCTCGCGCTCAGCGGCGGGCCGGCGTGGGCGCCCGGGTACGGCCGCGCGAGCTGGCCGAGCACGCGATCGGCGGTGCCGGCGGCCTCCTCCTGCGAGGTGGAGCCGGCGAGCAGGATCGCGAACTCGTCGCCCCCGAGCCGCGCCACCGTGTCGCTCTCGCGGACGGCGCCCTGCAGGCGTGCAGCGGTCTCGATCAGCATCTCGTCGCCGACGTGGTGGCCGTAGCGGTCGTTGGTGTCCTTGAAGCCGTCGACGTCGACGAACAGTACGGCGACCTCCCAACCCTGGCGTCGCGAGACCGCGACGGCCTTGTCGAGCAGGTCGAAGAACAGCACGCGGTTGGGGAGGCCGGTGAGCCCGTCGTGCGTGGCGAGCGTGAGCAGATGAGCATTCGCGGTCGCCAGCGCGGCGGTGCGCCGGCGCACCGTGTCCTCGAGCTTGCCGTGCGCCTCCCTGAGCTCCCGCACCGCGCTCGCGCGCTCGGAGACGACAGCGGCCAGCATCAGCCCGCCGAGCGACATGACGGTCGTGAACAGCTGCGACGCGAGCACGCCCTCGCCCGCCGTCCCGGCCGCGAACGGGCCGACGCCGCGTGCGGCGAAGCTCACGGAGACGCCGGCTGCGAAGAGGCTCACCGAGGCCGCGCCGAGCGCCTGGAAGCGCAGTGCCGCCCAGATCAGCACGGGGAAGACGAGGTACTCGAGGCCCGGCGAGCCCGAGAAGGCGAGGACGCACGCGACGATCAGCGCCGCCAGCAGCCCGGTCGCCTCGGCGACGTCGCGCGCTTGCGGCCGCTGGTGGCGCCAGGCGAAGAGCACGAGCAGGAAGGGCGCGACGACGAGCACGCCGCCGATGTCGCCGAGCAGCCAGGTGCTCCAGACGCTCCACAGCGCCTCGAACGGGACGACGCCGCCGAGCCATAGGCTCAGGAATCCGAATGTCGCGCCGAGCGCGCAGCTCAGCGTGCCGACCGACACGAGCGCGACCACGTCGCGGACGCGGTCCAGCGAGTCGCGCAGGCGCGCGACATGCAGCAGCAGCGTGCTGCCGATCAGCGCCTCGAGCGTGTTGCCGGCGGTGATGCCGAGCGCGGCGCTCAGCGGGACGCCCGAGGTCGCCTCCGCGACGAGCGCGCCGAGCAGCACGCCGGGCCAGACGCGCACGCCGAAGGCGACGAGCGCCGCGAGCGCGATGCCGGCGGGCGGCCAGACGGCGCTCGCCGTCGACTCGCCGTAGGCCAGCGCGAGGCCGAGTTGCGCGGCGGCGACGTAGGCGAGCGCGATCCCGGCCACCGTCACCGCGTAGGCGCGGGAGCCCGTCCAGCCGGAGCGCGCGTATTCAGACAAACCGTCCTTCCTATCGGCACGCGGCGGAACATCTTGAGGGCGTGGGCAGGTGTGCGCCGCAGTAGGGTGGATCGATGGAGTCGACAAGCACAGGCGCACTGGTCACCGTCGCCGGCGACGGTCCGAAGCTCGACGGGATCGTGTTCGACACACCCAGCAGGACGAAGGTGGTCGTCGCGGTCGTCGTCCCGGGCCGCGGGCCGAGCTTTCGCACCGTCCATCCCGAGACGCTCAGCGAGCGCGAGGCGGAGGGCCCTGGCGACCGCGCGCTGCGGCAGCTCATGCGCCGAACGCCGCCTCCGTCGAAGGCCGGCGTCACCGGCGGCGGTGCGGCTGCGCGCGGGCGCGCCGGCCACGGCCGCGCCGCGATGCACCGCACCACCGGCAAGTAACGCGCGCGCCGGGCGATGGACGACGACGAGCCGACGACCGAGACGCTGCGCATCGAGCAGCTCCAGCGTGAGCTGGCCGAGCGCACGCGCGCTGACGAGGCGGTCACCGAGAACGAGGAGCACGCCGCCGAGCGCCGCGCCGACAAGGCCGCCTATCTGCGCGAGAAGCTTGACGAGCAGGCCGAGAACCCCGACGCCGCGGGCTGATGGCGGCGCCGGCGGACTGCTCGAAGACCGCCCTCTCTAGGCGACTTCTCGCAGCAGATCGGCGTCGTTGGCCAGCGAGCGCTTGAGCGTCTTCTTCAGCTCGCCGTGGATCTGGCAGACGCGGCTCTCGGAGACGCCGAGCACCTCGCCGATCTCCCGCAGCGTGAGGTTCTTGACGTAGAGCAGGACGGCGACCTCGCGCTCGCGGCGGCCGAGGTTGGCGAACGCGCGGCGGAAGTGCTCCTTGGCCTGCGTCTTGGCGGCCTCGTGCAGCGGGTCGGTCGAGGCGTCGTCACTCGGCAGCACGTCGATGCGCTCGACGCTCGCGCCGTCGTGGGCGAGCACGAGCGTGTTCAGCGACGTCACGTCGGAGGCGATCAGGTCGCGCTTGCGGGCAACGAGCTCGTCGGCGGTCATGTTGAGGGCATCGGCCAGCTCGGTGTCCGACGGCGCGCGGCCGTGGATCGAGCGAAACTCGGTCTGCACGCGGCGCATGTCGCGCTCCCAGCGGCGCAGCGAGCGCGGCGCCCAGTCGCCGCGGCGAAGCTCGTCGATGACCGCGCCGTGGATCCGCGTCCAGGCGAACTGCTCGAGCGTCGCGCCCTTCTCCGGGTCGTAGCGGTCCAGCGACTTGATCAGCGCCTCGAGGCCGGCGGAGACGAGATCGTCGACCTCGCAGCTGGCGGGCAGCTCACCGATCTTGCGGTAGACGATGAACTTCACGAGCGGCGCGTAGGTGAGGACCAGACGATCGCGCAGGCGCTGGTCGCCGCTTGCCTGGTACTCGTACCAGAGCTCCATCGCGTCCTCGGACTCCATCCAGCGGCGCGGCGAGTCAGAGGATCTGGCCTGCTCTGGGTGAGCGGTGCGATTGCGGCGGGGGAAGGACATGGCTCCGTTATCGCGCCGAGCGGACGGCAACGACAGTCCCCGGCAGGATTTCCGCTCGCAGATCGGGGTGTTGGACAGGTTTGGGTCATACCTGGATAGATTCGGACCCCGCCGCAGGCCACCGTGTTCTAGAACACGACCGGTTTCCGGAGCGGCCTCGTGGTCGTCAGACGCTTCCGGTGGGTCGACCAGGGATCGTCGGATCGAGCGTGACCTTGCCCGTCGTCCGGCGCTCGGCGAGGTCCATCTGTGCCCGGGCGGCGTCGCCCAGCGGATACGCCGGACCGGTCACGACGCGCAGCTCGCCGCGGGTCACGCGCTCGAACAGATCGGCCAGCGCCTCGTCGATCATCGCCGGGCGCTCGAGGCAGTGCGCGAACCAGAAGCCGACGACCGCGCGCGAGTGGCGCATCAGGCTGCCGCTGCGCACGCTGTTGCCCTCGCCGGACGCGATCCCGTAGATCACGAGCCGCCCGAACGGGGCGAGCGCGGCGAGCGACGCGTCGAAGACGGCGCCGCCGGCCATCTCGAACACGGCGTCGACCGGCGCGCCGAGGTTGGCCTCGATCAAGCGCTCGGTCAGACCCGCGGCCGAGCCGTCGACGGCGGCGTCCGCGCCGAGCTCGAGCGCCAGGGCGCGCTTGTCCTCCGTCGAGGCCGTGGCGATCACGCGCCCGGCGCCCATCGACGTGCCGAGCTGGACCGCGAGCGAGCCGACGCCGCCGGCCGCCGCGTGGATGACGACGCTCTCGCCGCTCTGCACGCGCGCGCACGTGCGATAGAGGTGCCAGGCAGTGAGCCCCTGGAGCACGAGCGCGAGCGCGGTCTCGTCCTCGACGCCGTCGGGGATCGGGAACGTCAGCGCGCCCGGCGCGGCCGCATACTCCGCGTAGCCGCCCGAGCCGCACAGCGCGACGACGCGCTCGCCGGTGTCCGCGCGCACGCCCGCGACCTCCGAGCCGGGCACGAACGGCAGCTCGTCCTTGGCGAGGTAGCTGTTCGTGCGGCGGTGCGTGTCGGCGAAGTTCAGGCCCGCGCGGTTGACGCGCACGAGGACCTCGCCGTCACCCGGCTCGGGCACGGGCAGATCGACGAGCTGAAGCACTTCGGGGCCGCCGTACTCGGAGATCTGGATCGCGCGCATAACGCCGGGGCACCATACTTCCCGCGCTGGGCCCGAGCCTCACCCCGACCGCGAACACGTGCGAACGAACGGACAGAGTCACCTCCATGAGCGTCACAGTCGTAGGATCCATCGCGTTTGATGCCGTGCAGACCCCGCACGGCGGGCGCGAGCGCATGCTCGGCGGCGCCGCCACGCATTTCTCGCTCGCCGCGTCCTTCTTCGACGACATCCGCGTCGTCGGTCCCGTCGGCGACGACTTCGGCGACGACGAGTACGCCGTGCTGCACGGCCGCAACGTGATCACCGACGACATCGAGCACGTCGAGGGCGGCAAGACGTTCTTCTGGAGCGGCGTCTATCGCGAGAACATGAACGCCCGCGACACGCTCGAGACCGACCTCAACGTGTTCGAGACGTTCGACCCCAAGCTCTCCCAGCAGTCCAAGGACGCCGACGTCCTGTTCCTCGCGAACATCCTGCCCGAGCTGCAGCTCAACGTCCGGCGCCAGTGTGAGAACGCGAAGTTCGTCGCGCTGGACTCGATGGACCTGTGGATCAACATCGCCAAGGACGCGCTGATCGCCGCGATCTCCGAGGTCGACTGCGTGATCCTCAACGACGGCGAGGTCGCGCAGTTCACGGGCGAGCGCGAGGTCGTCGCCGGCGCGCGCAAGATCATGGAGCTCGGCCCGAGCGCGATGGTCGTCAAGCTCGGCAAGTACGGCGCCGCGCTGGTGACGCCGGAGGAGTCCTTCTGGGTGCCGGCCTTCCCGGTCGACTTCGTCGCGGACCCGACCGGCGCGGGCGACTCGTTCGCCGGCGGCTTCGTCGGCTGCGTCGCCGCCCACGGCGCCGACGCGAGCGTCGACGTGCTGAAGCTCGCGATGGCCTACGGCACCGCGGTCGCGTCGTACAACGTCGAGGAGTTCGGCACCGAGCGCGTCGCGCGGCTGACCGGGCCCGAGATCGTCGAGCGCGTCAAGGCGCTGCAGCGGATCACGTCGTTCGACGCGACCGACGTCGCGCTGAAGGGCTGACGATCGGGTCAACGGCGACGGGGCCCCGCAGGGCCCCGTCGAACGCTGCGCCCTGTTCGGGTGCGGCTACTTGATGAAGCCCGTTCCTCCGACCGCCTTGAGGATCGCCTTCTCGGACTTCGGCTTGTCGAAGTCCGCCGGGGCGGGCGTCGCGCCGTTGATGAAGCGGATCCACGCGGCGTGGCGCGCCTCGACCGTGGCGATCGTGCCGGCGGCCTGCAGGACGCCGCCCTGGAACACGTTCTTGACCTGGCCGAGGTAGGCGCTGACGCCGGTGTCCTCGAGCACCTGGGCCGTCGCGGCGAACTTCGCCTGGTCTGTGACCGTGTCGCCGAAGTCGAACTTCGGCGACTTGCCGGCCTTGGAGCCGAGCGCGCCCCGCAGGAACGTGACGTGCTTGGCCTCGTGCCTGGCGACGACCTCGGCGAACCGCTTGAGGTCGGCGCTGTCGCCGTAGGCCTTGTTCGCGACGGCCTGCTCGTAGAAGGCCGCTTCGAGGTACTCGAGCGTCAGCGCGTAGTTGAGGATCTTCACGTCGTTGGACTTCGAGCGCTTCTTCGTGGAGATCGCGGCCTCGGCGCTGGAGAGGAACGCTCCGAACATGCCGCTGCCCACGATCAGGCCGCCGCCCGCGAGGGCGCTCTTCTTGAGGAAGTCGCTGCGGTCCAGGCCGGCTGCCTCGGCGGAGTCGCGGATGGCGCCGCCGGCGTCGAGGACTTCGAGATCGAACTGATGGGACAAGGAGATTTCCTTCCTAGGGTGATCGGTGTTCAGCGGACGGTGATGCGCCCGGTCATGCCGGGATGAAGCGTGCACTCGTAGCGGTACGTTCCGGTCCGAGAGAAGGTCCGCGACGCCGCGCCGGCGCTGCGATCGGCGATCGTCGCGAAGCGCCTGCGTCCGACGCTCGTCACGTTGTGGGTGGTCCCGTCGTCACGGAACGCGAACGTGACTCGCGTGCCCTTGGAGACCGACAGGCGCTTCGCGTCGAAGGCGATGTCCTGCAAGGTCACGGTCTTCGACCCGGCGGCGCCGGCGATGCCGGTCACCCCGGCGAGGGGGAGCGCGGCCGCCACGACCGCGAGGCCGGCGATCGCGTACCGCCTGCGCCGGCGGCTCGGGCGTGTGGCTGTGTTGCGTGACATCGGGGTGCAGTTGCGCCCATTGCGGCCCAACGGATCACCGGTGCAGGGACGGCGCGAGCCGTATGGCGCACAGACGCCCGCCGTCGGATGCGTCACCGGGGCGTGCTCGGGTATGGTCACGAGTACATGAGCGCGACCTTCATCTTCCTCATGGTCGTCCTGAAGCTCCCGATCTTCGCCCTCTTCTACATCGTCTGGTACGCGGTCCATGCGCCGCCCGAGCCAGAGCCGGTGACCGACGAGGACGGTGGTACCAAGCGGCCGCTCCACCCCGGTCCTCGGCATCCGCACCACGGTCCACGGCCGGCGCTGCCGCGCCATCCGCGCCGCGATCCGCACGGCGCGCCGCGCGTCGCGCCGCCGCCGCGGGTGCGCACCGTCGTCGCGCGCGCGCGCCGCGTCGAGCGCTGACCTACACTCGCGAGCGCATGAGCGCTCCCACCTCGGTCCTCTCCGACGGCACGATCCTGCGCCTCGTCGAGGAGGGGCAGATCACGATCAAGCCGTGGGACCGCACGATGGTCCAGCCCGCGAGCGTCGATCTGCGCCTCGGCAACACGTTTCGTGTGTTCCACAACCACCGCACGGCCGCGATCGACCTCGCCGCGCCGCCGCAGAATCTGACCGAGCAGCTGCAGATCACCGACGCGGAGCCGTTCGTGATCCACCCCGGCGAGTTCGTGCTCGGCCGCACGCTGGAATGGGTCGAGCTGCCCGACGACGTCGTCGCCCGCATCGAGGGCAAGTCGAGCCTCGGCCGGCTCGGGCTGATCGTGCATGCGACGGCGGGCTTCGTCGATCCGGGCTGGAAGGGCACGCTGACGCTCGAGATCACGAACCTCACGCGTGTCCCGATCAAGCTGTGGGCCGGCAAGCCGATCGCGCAGCTGTCGTTCATGACGCTCGACGCCCCTGCGCTGCGACCCTACGGCCACCCCGAGCTCGGCAGCCACTACCACGGCCAGGTCGAGGCGACGGAGAGCCGCTACGAGGGCGGGCCGGGCGCGACGGCCGATCCGTCCCCCCCTCCCGGCGAGCCCGGTGATAAGGTCGCGCCGCCATGAGCGTCCTTGCCACGATCCTTGCCGCCGCCGAGCATGCCGCGGAGGCTGCTGCCGAACATGAGGAGAAGTCCGAGGCTCCGTTCTTCATCATCGGCGGGGTGCTCGCGGTGTTCGCGGTCGCCATCAGCGTCTACGGGATGCGCAAGCCCGACTTTCCGGCCGACGCAAGCGCCGCTCGCGGTGTGATGACGCTGGGCCTCACGCTGACGGTGGCGACGATGGCCAGCATCATCTATGTCGCCTCCTGACGCAGCCGACGACGGCTATGCGATCTCCTACAAGGTGCTCGAGCGCGGGACGCCCGTGGTCGACCGCGATGGTGGCGAGATCGGCACGGTCCGCGAGGTCCTCGAGAACAAGGCCGAGCACATCTTCGACGGCCTCGTGCTCGACACGCCGGGCGGTCAGCGCTTCGTCGACGCGCCCGAGGTGGCGCGCATCGCCGAGCTCCGGGTGACGCTCACGCTCGACGCCGAGGGCGCCGCCGCGCTGCCCGAACAGGACGCCGCGGGGGCCGCGACGTTCAGCGCAAACGTCAAGGGCGGGCGCCTCAGTCGCTTCCTCGGTGGCGGCTGGAAACGCGACTGATTCTCACGTAGCAGGAACTTCACACACCGAACAGGATTGATTCGGCCCTCAGGGGTGCATAATCGAAGGCGAATGAGCAACGAGAACAAGACCACGACGAAGACCGCCAGCGCTCCCGAGGCCGACGCCGCGGACGGACCGCGCGCCGAGGACACGCTCAGCGTCACCGACAACCGGACCGGTCGGCAGTACGAGATCCCGATCGTGGACGGCACCGTCCGCGCCCTGGACTTCCGCGCGATTCGCGTCGACGAGGACGACTTCGGCCTCATGACCTACGACCCGGCGTTCATGAACACGGCCGCCTGCCGGTCGTCCGTCACGTACCTCGACGGCACCAACGGCGTCCTGGAGTACCGCGGCTACCCGATCGAGCAACTGGCCGAGAAATCCAGCTACCTCGAGGTCGCCTACCTGCTCGTGCACGGCGAGCTGCCGACCGCGTCGCAGCTGGCCGAATGGCAGCACCAGATCACGATCCACACGTTCGTGCACGAGAACATCAAGGAGTTCCTCGGCGGCTTCCGCCACGACGCGCACCCGATGGGCATGCTGCTCAGCGCGACCGGGGCTCTGTCGACGTTCTATCCCGAGGCCGACCAGATCGACGACCCCGAGAACCGCAACATCCAGACGATCCGGCTGATCTCGAAGATGCCGACGCTGGCCGCGTTCGCCTACCGCCACGCGCAGGGCCAGCCGTACGTCTATCCGGACAACGACCTCGCGTACTCGGGCAACTTCCTGAACATGATGTACAAGATGACCGAGCTGAAGTACGAGCCCGATCCGCGCCTGGAACGGGCGCTCGACATCCTCTTCATCCTGCACGCCGACCACGAGCAGAACTGCTCGACGAGCGCGGTGCGCTCGGTCGGCTCGGCGAAGCCCGACCCGTACTCGGCGGTGGCGGCCGGGATCGCGGCGCTCTACGGCCCGCTGCACGGCGGTGCCAACGAGGCCGTGCTGCGGATGCTGCGGCGGATCAAGCACCGCGACAACATCCCGGACTTCGTCAAGGGCGTGAAGGAGGGCAAGCAGCGCCTGATGGGCTTCGGTCACCGGGTCTACAAGAACTACGACCCGCGTGCCCGGATCATCAAGAAGGCCGCCGAGGACGTCTTCGAGGTCACCGGCCGCAACCCGCTGCTGGACATCGCGCTCGAGCTCGAGGCGATCGCGCTCGAGGACGAGTACTTCATCGAGCGCAAGCTCTACCCGAACGTCGACTTCTACTCGGGCCTGATCTACGAGGCGCTCGGGCTGCCGGTCGCGATGTTCCCCGTGATGTTCGCGATCGGGCGCACGAGCGGCTGGATCGCGCAGTGGCGCGAGATGGTCACCGACGCCGAGCAGAAGATCTCGCGGCCGCGCCAGATCTACACCGGCGAGCGCTCGCGCGACTACATCCCGATCGACCAGCGCTGAGGTAGCTGCGGCGCCTCAGGCGCGGCGGGCGACGAGGCGGCGGTTGCGCAGCCTCCACGCCAGCGTGCCGGCCGCGACGACGAGGACGACCCCCGCACCGGACACGGCGAACGCCGCGCGCGGTGAGACGGCGGCGGTCAGCGCGCCGCCGATGACGAAGCCGAGGCCGGGCATCGCGGTCGCGACGGCCTCCCAGACGCCGGCGACGCGGGCCTGCATCGAGGCGTCGACGGCCTCCTGCAGCGCCGTCACGACTGCGACCCACTGCACGCCGTTGCCGGTACCGCCGAGGACCGCGGCCAGGCAGGCGAGCGCCAGGCTCGGAGACGCGGCCATCGCGAGATAGCCGACGCCGATCACCAGCGTCGAGATGCCGACGACGCGGACCAGCGAGCGGCCGGTGAGACGCGCGAAGACGAAGCTGCCGACGACGAGGCCGAGCCCCCAGGACGTCACGAGCGCGGCGAAGCCGCCGTCGCCGGCGTCCAGCGACTCCTTCGCGTAGACGACCTCGATCGGGACGACGATCGTGAACAGCACGAGCAGTCCGGCCTGGACGACGATCAGCGGGCGCGCGACCGGATGCGACCAGACATAGGCGGCGCCGTCGCGTAGCCGCTCACGCCACGGCGCCTCGTCGGTCGTGCCGCGCGGTAGGCCACGGGTCGACAGCAGCAGCGCCGCGAGCCCGAGGAAGAGCGCTGCCGCGAGCGCGAGCGAGAGGCTCGAGCCGCCTGTCGCGACGATCACGCCGCCTGCTGCCGGCCCGGCGATGTTCATCGACGAGAACCCGACGTTGAGGGCCGCGTTGCCCTCGCGCAGCAGGCCGGCCGGCTCGAGCAGCGCGACGGTCGCGGCGCGCGTGACCGCGCGGCCCGTCGCGGCCAGTGTTCCGTCGACGAACGCCAGCAGGCAGATGACGACCAGCGTGAATGCGGTGGCGCTGAAGGCGAGCGCCGCGAACGCCAGCGCCTCGATCACGTAGAGCCCGCCGAGCGCGCGGTTGACGGAGATCTTCTCGATGCGCGCGGCGAGCGCGGGGACGAGCAGCGAGGGGAGGAACTTCGTCGAGATGAACAGCGCCGTCGTCGCCAGCGCGTCGCCGGTGTGGTCGAAGACGAGGACCGCGAGGGCGATCGTCGCCAGCCAGTCGCCCAGTTCGTTGAGCGTGTACGCGGCGGCCAGCGTCCGGAACGGCCGATTAGCCAGAGCCCTTCGCACGTCTGTTACCTCGACACCGAGTCAGGCCGGCTGTAGAGCGATGGGGTAATTGCGCAAGTTCAAACGTCCGGTCGCGTTGTATTGCGGTAGGACATCAGTCCAGTACGCAGGGACGCGACGCAGGGGAGAGGGAAGCTTCGATCCGCGGTCGGCGCGGTGCTCGCGCCGACCGCACATCGCGGCTTCGGCTCGCGGGCGGTCATGCCGATATGACCGCGTGGTGTCGCCCAGTCGCGCAGTGGTGATCGGGTGTTCGTCGCTCCTCGCCGGTGCGCTCGGCACAGGTGTGCTGTTGGCGGACGCAAGCAGGTGAGACCCAGCCCTCTTTGCGGCGATCCTGCTGCTCGTCGTCTGCACGGACCTGCTGATCATCGACCTGCCGCGGATGCAGGTCTCGGCGAGCTTTCTCGGGCTCCTGCTGGCGATGGTGCTGCTGGGGCCGGCGCCCGCAGCGCTGATCGGCGTCCTGGCGACGAGCGTCGACATCGCGCGCAGGCGCCCGCGCGCGGCGGCCGCGGCCTGCAACCTCGCCGCCTGGGCATGGTTTGCGCTCGCCGGCGGCGTCGTGATCGAGCAACTCGCGGGCGCGTTCGACGTCGCGATCGACGACGTCTCGTTCGTGCTGGCGCGCGTGCCCGGCTTCGTCGCGGCCACGATCGTGAACTTCGGCGTGGCGGCGGTCAGCCTGCGCGTCCTCGACGGCGTCAGCATCCGCTCCCAGCTGCGGTCGGTCTTCGTCCCGCTGCTGCCGTCGGAAGCCGCGATGGTGCTGCTCGGCGCGATCATGATCTACGGCTATGCCCACCTCGGGGGCGTCGCACTCGGCATGGTCGCCGCGCTGCTCGTCGTCTACCTGTGGCTGCTGCGCGCGCTGCTGCTCTCGCAGGAGCGCGCCGAGCTGCTCGACGGGCGCACGCAGCAGCTCGCGCACACGAGCGGCCTGCTGCACGACATCGGCAAGTTCATCTTCCCCGACCGCATCCTGTTCGCCGGGACGCGCCCGTCGCAGGACGAATGGGCGATCATCCGCTCCCATCCCGAGCACGGCGCCCATGTGCTGCGCCAGATCGACGGCTACGGTCCGGTCGCCGAGATCGTGCTGTGCCATCACGAGCGGATCGACGGCACGGGCTGCCCCGGCGCCGTCAGCGGCGATGACATCCCGCTGCTGTCGTGGATGATCTCGATCGCCGACACGTACGACGTCATGACGGCGCGCGACTCCTACCGCGACCCGGTCGCGCCGAGCGAGGCGATCGCCGAGCTGCGCTTCGACGCGCGCGTGCGCGACTACGCCCGGCGGCCGGCCGTCGCCGTCTAGTGGCCCGTCTCATAACAGTCCACCGGAAACCCCGGGCGCCGATCACCGCCTGGCGGCGTCCTCGGACGCTCGATGTGGCAGAGCCACACCTTCGGGGCGGGCGGGGATCGGATCTTGCCAGGCGGCGCCGGCATCCCGGGTTTTCC
>JBBSLI010000010.1:0-114438 GCA_038255395.1 Solirubrobacterales bacterium | reverse complement strand
CGTCAACCAACCCCTTTGCCGCCTCCCTCGCTCGATCGCTTGACCAGCGAGGGTCCGGCTACGCCCGGACGCCTCCGCCACACGACCCGGGGGTCAGAATTCAACCGGCAGAGGGGGGTCAGTTTTCACCCGGCGCCGACAGTACGCGCTGTACGGCGACGCCTCGGTCTGGTCACAGCTCGGCCTCACCTCTTCGGGTGATGGCCGCCCGCTGTACGTCGGAAAGGCCGAGAGCAGCCTCGTCGACCGTGATCTGCGCACGCATTTCGCATCCGGCAGGACCGGATGGTCATCCCCGCGTCGCTCGCTTGCAGCCCTGCTCGTCGATGCCCTTCAGCTCACACCGATGCCGCGGCGTCCGGAGAACCGGACCCCTCGAAGTGGACGCACTACGCACTGGAGCCCGACGGCAACGAACGCCTGACTCGCTGGATGCGCGAGCACCTTCGGATCGCCGTGTGGGCGTCAGACGGGATCGTGTTCCTGCACGACGTCGAGCACGGCGTCATGCGCCACTGGCAACCGCCGCTCAACCTCACAGGCGTCGCGCAGCCCTACAGGCGCCAGGTCCGCACCGCACGTGCCGTCCTCGCCGAGCGGGCCGCAGCGTGGTGATCACTGAGCCACCGACCTCGGGCTTCCAACGCCCAATCCGGCTCAGTCGTCTCGCACCACGGCACCCAGGCGTACGCTTTGAGGCTCAGCCAATACCGCGAGTTCGGGAAGCGCATCCACGACCTGCATCGTGCGGAGGCTGACCGTGACGACCCTCGCGAACAGATCGATGATGTAGCGCGGATTGCCGATCTCGCGGCTCCAGTCGTTGGGATCGTTGACGATTCCGGACGCCTTGTCGGTCTTGACCTGGTAGCGATCGATGATCCACTCGATCGCTGACCGCGAGCCGAGCACGTAACGGTGGGCCGCGTCCGGAATCCCTGAGAGCGTGACGTTGGCGTTGTAGACCAATATCGAGCGATCGACCTCGAGGCCTCTCGTCTCAGCGTTACGCCGTTTTGCGAACGCCATCCTCCGAACGGCGAAGAAGTCGAACGGGTCACCGCTGCCCGCGACGTCGAGCCCGCCGAGTGGGTACGGGTCCGCCGATTCATATCCGAGGTGGATCTCCGACAACTCGCGGCCGCAGTCGATGAACGGCCATGGGTCTTCGACCAGCGGGATCCGCGGCAACATCTTCTTGAGGTCAGCGGCGTAGCGTTCCCGGTACTCCGGCGAGTGCAGAAGCCCGTAAACGTAGAAGAAGATGGCCTCCTTCGTCATCCGATCACCGTAGGCCGCTTGCAATCGCGCGAGTCCCTCGTCGGTGACGTTGTCCAGTCGGCGGAAATCGCCAAACTGAGACTCGCCGTCGAGCTCAAGGTCAAACGTGGCGGCATCCGGTGCCGGCTCGTAGCGCCAGCGGGCGAGCATCTGGCCTGGGTTGCCGGCCCCGTGTAGAACGTGCTCTGGGACTTGATCCACCATCAGGACCGAGAATGGCGCCGGCGATCCGGGCGCAATTAGATAGATCCCGAAATTCGGGATCTCGGCTCTCGGATAGATCCTGAACTGTTGGTAGACCGTGTTGTTCAGCTTCCGGTCAAGGTAAAGGTACTCGCGTGTAAACGGGCGGTAGATGGCCGTCCGGACTGCCTTATCATCGCTCTCGTAACGCTCACCGCGCGCGATTCTTGGGAGGTCGGCCCTGTCCCACGAGAACTTAGTCGGGTCGCGATCGATGAAGTCACGCACCTCGATGTCGGGAGCGTTCTCGTAGGCCGCGGACTGAGCGTTAAAGAAACCAATAGCGGCTCCGATGTTGCCGAGCAGCCGTCGCAGAGAGAAGTTGTAGGTCCATGCGTCGCGGTTTGTCTTGACGCCGCTAGACCGGAGACCAAAGAGCGACGGTCCTCCATCTTCGGCTAAGGCCATAAAAGTCCCGAAATCCTCGCGGCGCTGGTTGAGCCAGTCGCCATACTCGTTCGGGGCGATCGTGATTGAGTCGAGTCCAAACACGGAGTTCGCGACCACGACGGCATCGAGCTTCTGCTCGGCCGTCAGGTAGTCGCCGACGTCGGTGTAGTGGATCTTCGCCGGCTGGGCATTGCTCGGGTCCTTGACGAGCACGGTGATGGCTACGGTGGCGCGGCTACCCCCGCCGAAGACCTTGCCTCCCTCTTTGCGGGACTGTTCACCTGCTGTTCGCTGGTTGCCTCGAAGGTTGTAGACGTAGACAGCGCTGCATTCCGCGGCGAGAGATTTCCGAAGGCCGTCGGCCGTATTTGAATCGAGGAAGCCTCCGTTCGTGACGAACGCGATCACCCCTCGGCCCTTGACGCGCAGGGTTGCCCACTTGATGGCGCGGATGTACGAGTCGTACAGCGAATTCTTTAACGTTGCCGTCGAGCGGTCCGCGTACGTGGTGCGAATCGCCTCGTCAAGGGAGGGGTATCGCTCATTCTGGTTGTCGTCATTCGCCGAATCCTGACCGGAGGAGTACGGAGGGTTCCCTACGATCACCGTGATCGGAAGGGACTTGAGCCTCTCGAGACGCTCGTTGTTCTCGGGGAACACCTTGAGGTCAGGGCGGTCGTCGTCCTCCCACGACTGGAACGTGTCGGTGAGGATCAGGCCCGGGAAGGACTCGTAGTCGGCGTCCGCGTCGGCATCGCGTCGGACGCCGAGGTAGGTGGTCTCGACATTGACTGCCGCGATGTAGTACGCGAGCAGCAGGATCTCGTTCGCGTGGAGCTCCTGCGCGTATTTGCGAGCCAGGTCATGCGGTTCGATAAGCCCGAGCTCGAGAAGCCTCACGATGAAGGTCCCGGTCCCTGTGAAACCGTCGAGAATGTGCACGCCCCGGTCGGACAGGCTTTGGTCGAATTCCTTCCGCAGCACCTCGTCGGCAGAGCGCAGGATGAAGTCGACGATCTGCACCGGCGTATAGACGATCCCTAGCTTGTCCGACGTCTTCTTGAAGGCAGTCGAGAAGAACGTGTCGTAGAGTCGGCGGACGAGTTCCTGACGGCCCGTACGGTCCTTGACATCCGCGACCTTGCGGCGGACCGAGTCGTAGAACTTGTGGAGCGCTTCGTTCTCGGCCTCGAGGTCATGCTGATCGAGCTCCGCCAGCATGCGCTCCATGGTCTGGGCGACTGGATTGTTGTCGAGGAACTCATCGCCGTCGAACAGGGCGTTGAACACCGGCCGAGTGATGAGGTGCTGCGCGAGCATCTCCACGGCGTCCTTGTCGGTGATGCCGTCGTTCAGGTTGCCGCGCAGACCGTCGAGAAAGACGTTGAACTCGTCGCGCACACCGATGCCGGGGGCCGCGAGGAGCGCCGTGATGCGAGTGATCTGCCGCTCGGCGATTCCGGCGACTTCCTTGGCCCAGTCGGTCCAGTACTCGCGTGACCCGACCTTCTGGACGATCTTGGCGTAGATCGCATCACGCCACTGATCGAGATCCGGGTAGACGAGATCGAGCTCTCCCTGCTCCCATCCACCGTCCTTCCCGCCACCAACACCAATGACGTTGACCTTGTTGTCGCGTGCTGTCGACAGCGAGATCCTGTTGACGAGCGCGTCGAACCGCTCGTCGTGCGCCCTCAACGCCTGGAGCACCTCCCAAACCGCGGCGTAGCGCTTGTTGTCCTTCAGCGCCTCCTCCGGGGTCATACCCGAGGGGATGCCGATCGGCAGGATGATGTAGCCAAACTGCTTGCCGCCCTTCTCGTCGAGGCGCATGACCCGGCCAACAGACTGGACGATGTCGACGACCGACTTGCGCGGCGAGAGGAACATCACGGCGTCGAGCGCGGGGACATCCACGCCCTCAGAAAGGCAGCGCGCGTTGGTGAGGATGCGGCATGACCCTTGGGCTGGCTCTTCTCGCAGCCAGTCGAGTTTCCGATTGCGCTCGAGCGCGTTCATCGTGCCGTCTACGTGCTCGACGCTGCATTTCAGCGGCGAAGCTCCGTTGTCGTCCTGCTCGGTTGCTGCAACGTAGTAGTTGGTGACCGACTGGAACAGCTCTTCGACCCGCTTGGAGTCCTTGATCTGCCCGGCGAAAGCGATTGCTCGGCGCATGGGGCGTACGTCCGGTTCGAACGAGTGCTCGGCATGTCCGCGCTTGGCAAGCCCGTTCCAGCAGCCAACGATCTTCGCCGCGTCGTCGAGCTTCAATTCGTTGCTGTCGTCCGACAGTTGCTGCTGGAAGGTTCGGGCTACGGCCTCCTCGTTGACCGTGAGGACCAGCACCTTGTAGTCGGTGAGTAGCTCGCGCTCGACCGCCTCGCCGAACCCGAGACGGTGGAACTCGGGACCGAACAGAGTCTCGTCGTCCATCGACGCGAGCACCGCGTTCGCCTCGCCGGCCTTCGTCTTCGTCGAGTCATCGTAGATCCGCGGCGTCGCGGTCATGTAGATCCGCTTCGCGGCGGGCAGGTATTGGTTGTCGTGGACCCGTACGAAGGCCGACTCGCTCTCGCCTGCCAGCGTCGCGCCCGTGGTTCGGTGAGCCTCGTCGGCCACGATCAGCCCGAACTCGCTGCGCCCCTCCTGTGCTCGAGCGACGACATCGATCGACTGATAGGTCGCGAAGACCACCGTCATGCCTGAAGGGTCCGCTTCCGCGTCCTCCAGGCGCTGCCTCAGGACGTCGGCGTCGGTTGTGGCCGGCAGTGCGATGTCGATAATCGAAATGTCCTCGAGCGCGTCGCTGCCCGTCTTTGCAGTCGCCTTGCGGTCGGAGCACACGGCGAGCGGGTGAATTGCAACGTCGGCGTTGGACACCCACTCGTGGGCTGTTTGCCCAAGGAGGCTGATGCTCGGCACCAAGAACAAGACCTTTCCGCCGGGGCCGACATGCTCCTCGGCGAGCTTCAGTGTCGTGAAGGTCTTGCCCGTCCCACACGCCATGACCAGCTTTCCGCGGTCGTGGTCTTTGAATCCGGAGACGACCTTGTCGATCGCGACCCGCTGGTGATCGCGTGGCTCCTTCTTGTCCGCCAGCGTGAGGTCCTCAGGCGCGTCGATGCTGAAGCGCGACCAATCGACGCGTGAAGCCTCGAGGCTCGGGAGTCCGATACGGCGCACGGGAATTGCCTGGCCCTTGATCGCATCCTCGGCGTTGGCGTTCCACTTGTCGCTGGTAGAGACGATGATCCGCTCGCCGAACTCCGCCTTGCCTGACGCAGCGAGGAATGAGTCGATCATGGGCTTGGAGACGCTGGTGCCGGGTGCGAAGAACTTGCACTGCACGGCGACGTAGTGCCCGGTGTCCTTGTCGCGCGCGACAAGGTCGATGCCGGTGTCGCCCCGGGTGCCGCGCCCCGGATACTCGGTCCAGCGCCAGACGTCCGTGAACTGCTCGGCGTAGACCGGGTCCGTTCGGAGGTACGCCTTGATGAGACGCTCGAACTTGGCCCCTTTGTCCGTTTCGGAGGTGGCGGAGGCGCGCAGTTGCTCGAGGACGGCGTAGATGGTGGCCACGAGCGTGTTCTAACGCAGATCCATGTCGATGGCGACCGGACGACGGGAAATCCGCCTGGGGCGGTCGCTCTATGGTTGGACCCGGAGAGCCGGCAGCGCTAACGAGGGACAGAAGATGGGCAATCTGCAGGCGGGCGGTGGTACGAGCGCGGTGGCTGCGTCGTCCCACGCTGGCTGCCGGCGCTTTCGCCTGACCGACCCCTTCCTGACGCGCAAGACCCGCAAGGCGCTCGCCGACCACGTCGGGTCACCCGACACCGCGGCCGGCATCCCCGAGGCTCGGTGGATGCGCGCCATGACATTCGAGCGCCTGGTGCACGACGAGCAGTTCGTGTCGGAGCTGCTCACCAAGACCATCGGCCAGCTCGACCTTCCTCGACCGGCCGCGGTCGCCCGCGTGACATGCAGCGGGTCCGTCGAGGCAACTGCGAAGGCGCTCAAGGACGCGAATCTCAAAGCGACGTTCGCCGATACCGCGACGATGATCACGGCTCTCGGGATCCCTTACCTCTATCTCGAGAACGAGTCTGCAACCGCGGTGCTTCCTGACTTCGGGATCGTCGCGCCACGCCGCGCCGGCCCGAAAGTCGTCGGCTCATGGCTGATCATGGGCGACGCCAAGGACTACGAACGCGTACGGGCCCGTATCGACGATCGGCGCATGCTCAAAGGATTCCTTCAGGTCGCACTTGGCGCTGAGTCCGCGGCCGAGTGGAGCCGGCTACCGAAGGGAACGCAGGTGCACCACTGCGGCGCGCTCGCCGTTCCGCGCAATGCTTTCCTGCAACCGGAGGCCGTGGTCGAGCAGCTCGATGACCACCGAGCCGAAGTCCGTGGCCGCGCGCTGGAGCGCCTCGAGGAGAAACGCAGGCTCGGTGAGAACCATCCGACGGATGAGGAACTGCCCGCCTACGTCGCCCACCTGGAGGCGACGTTCGATCCCGTGACCTGTGTCTCGTGCAGCCTGTTCGGCTACTGCCGTAGCGAGCTGCGCGCGTCGACGCGCAAGACAGACGTGCTGATCGAGATCGGCGTGCCCCCTCGTTACCGGCCCGGCGTCGCGGGGATCGTTGAGGAACGCGAGGTGGCGGGTCAAGTCCCGGCGCGGATCATTGACCAGGTCGCCGCCACCGTCCGTGGCCGGGCGGTTTTGCAGCGACGCGGCCGAACCGATCCGGTTGGGTTGCCTGGCGCGATCTACGTGGCGATCGCCAAGTCGGATTCGGCTGCGCTAGGGATCTACGGCATCGCAGTGCGTCGCGCGGGCGCCGAATGGGCGACACGCACTTTCCTCGAGCCTCAGGCCCCGACCGCACGCAGGGGCGCGATAGAGCTGATCGGCGCGGCGATCATCGACGCCCGCGACAACGATGCGCTGCCAATACACGTCGTGGTCCCGGATCGCGCTACCGCCGACCTGCTCGTTTCCGCTGCAGACTCGGTCGCCGGGGTCGAGCTCAGCCGGATGCGCTGGCAGCGCGACCTGGACACGGGTCGTCCAGCCCTAACGTTCGACGGCACACCCGCAAAGTTGGCCGAGGCGATCAACCCGCGCGAGCGTGTAGCGGTCGCGTTCCTGCTGGAAGAAGATCGGTCGCGTGCCCTCAAGACCCGTTACCCGATCGTCGAGCTGCGCGAGGTTCTCGCAGCGCACCTCACCCCCGGCGGGCCCGCCGGCGACGCGCTTCGTCTCGACTACCTCGTTCGCTGGGCATCAGCGACCAGCCCGCTGGCGCACCGCGAGGTTTCGGACGAGATTGCCGATCTCTCGCACACCCCGGGCGCGCGGCTGTCCAACACCGAGTCCGACGCCATCCACGCCGCATCTCGCGAGCGCGACCGTGACCCCGCCGCGTATCGCGCACTCGTGGTGCAGGCGCTCGCGTACAAGCAGGCGGTCACCGACAACACGGACTCGGTATTGGGCACCCTTCCCGTGTCGCGCCTGCGAGACGTGCTCGAGACGATCGAGGCCCAATCACAAGAGGTGTGGTGGCGCCGCGTGAGCCTCGAGGCCCTCGACCTCGTGAGATTTGGCAGAACAACTGAGTTCTGGCGCAACGTCCAGGTGAGACTGCTCGAGAAAGACGTGGCGTGCGCGCTCCAGATCGCGGCGATGGCAGACCATGCGTTTGCCCACGACCGTGCACTGGACGTCGGCGCAGGTGAGATCACTGTCGCCTCCGTTGTGTCGGTGGACCCGCCTCGCCTGGCGATCTCCTCACGCCGCTTCGTCGACGGCGTCGTGGCTGTGGCGCTCCACCACAACGGCGAGCCGTTGGTTGAGCGCCCCGCGACTACCTGCGTCATCCAGTCGGGAAGCTTCAAGTTCGGCCAGCTTTCGATCAGCCCGCTCGCGGACGACGGAGGACCAGGACTCGTCTGGACCCCGCCTGTGCCGCTCGAGTTGTCGCCGGGCGATGAGCTTGTCCTGGCGGACGGCAGCTGGTTCAACAGTCTGCTTGCGAACGGCCACGAGCTAACTGTCGTCCGCCCGCCAATCGATGAGTTGGCGGCGCCGAAAGCGACGTGCACGCCGTCGTCCTTCGCCGCGGATCCTGTGACACACCGCTGGTGCTGCCGGCCGCACGCCGTCGCCGAGGCTGAGACGTCGGACTACTTCGCCAGCGAGCGGGCGGCAGGGAACATGAATCCCGAGACATGGCCGCCCCTGATCGATGAAGAGCGCTTCGATGTTGGCGACGAGACACCGGCGGACCTTGTTACGGCCGGGCCACCGGACGGGCTCACATCAGATGACCTCGATTGACATGCCTGCCGCGATCGATTTCAGCACGCCGGAGCCGGTCCTCGATACGCGACACCACGCGGACGCCACGGCCACCAACAACGACGCTGCCACGGAGGCGATTCTGGCCCTGTCCAAGGCACTGTCAGGGCAGAGTGGTCATGACACGATCCTGCTGCGCGCGGCCGCCGGCGCCGGCAAATCGATGCAGCTCCGCCGTATGGTCATGGACGCCTTGAGCCACCCAGCGTGTGTGCGAGTCGCGGTGACCGCTTTCATGAATCGTCAGGTGTGGCCGCTCTCGAAACAGCTCGCCGACGAACTCGGAAAGACCCGCGTCTGCCTTCTGGCCAGCAAGGCGGTCTTTGCCGAAGTCCCAGCCGATGTCCAGGCCGCCGCCACGGTCGTGGCTTCGACCTCAGCAATACCGCCGGAAGCCAAGGTTGTGGTCGGGACCGCGAGCAGGCTCGGCGCTATCGGCGAGTTCGGGCGGCAGCTGAAGCACCTGGGGCCCGCGGGCAACGACCAAGTTCCATACGACGTGCTCTTCGTCGACGAGGCCTGGCAGATGGCACTCCACCTGTTTGCCGGGGTGCGCGGCTACGCTCCTATCGTCGTTGGGGTCGGTGACGTTGGCCAGCTCCCGCCCATCGACGCTGGCGGTAACCCGTGGCGCGGAGACCCCGGCTACAACCCTTATCGCGCGTGGCCGACATCACGTGAGAAGGCGCTGACCACGTTCTCGATCGACCTGCCAGCGGTCTGGCGACCCCACGGAAACCAGCTTGGCATGTGGCGCGCGTTCTACCGTGGCTGGGACCGATTGGATTGCGTTGCCGCCCCGGAGGACCGCAGCATCCGACTGCCCGCGATGACCGGTGCACCCGCGGACGTGTGGAGCAGCGTCGCCGAGGGACATCCGACCCTTCTCGAGGTAGCTGGCCTGCCTGATGCCGAGGCACCGGACATCGACCAGCCTCTCCTGAAGGTGGTCGAAGCGATGCTGCAGCCGCTTCTCTCGGGCGGGTTCACCGTCATTGAGCGCGAGTACGACGCCGTGGGTGCGCCTGCCGGGGCGCGCGAGATCGAATCAGTGAAGCCGACGGGGGACCCGCTGATCGTGATCCTGGCGACACGCAACGCTGCGGTGGACGACGCCCACTCGCTCGTCGAGCGTCTCACAGAGGCCTACGGTATCCCGGAGGGCGTGCTGATGGCGTCGACGGTGGATAAATGGCAGGGCCAAACGAATCGGATCACCGTCGCGGTCCATCCGCTGTCCGGGGCGGACGAGCTCGACGATTTCAACTCTGCCTTTGGGCGGCTCGCGGTAAGCTGCACGCGCGCGACACACGGACTGCTCCTCGTCGCTCGCGCTGGTATAGAAGAGTTGCTGGACGACGCCCCTGCACGTCCGGGCACACCGCTCGGCGAGCCTGGTACGAGGACGCTGCCCAGGCAAACGCACCAGCGGATCCTGGCCGCGTTCGCTCGAGGCGTCCTAGACGTCTCAAACGTCTGACCACCCGGTCACCGAGAGCTCGGCTTGCGCCGCATCGCGACCGTACTGCTGGAGCAGCGCGGCCGGGTCGCTTCCTTTGGGGAGCGTCACGACGCGAGATTCGAGCTGCTGCTCCTGCGCCAGGGCACCGGCGCGGGCCGTGGCGTCGTGACCGGCGTCGTCGCCGTCCAGCATGACCACGATCTTTGGCGCGAGCCGCTTCATCGCGGCGATCTGGAGCTCGCTGACGGCCGTGCCCATGAGGGCGACGGCGTTGCTGATCCCGACCTCATGCAGTGCGAGCAGGTCGAAGTAGCCCTCGACGACGACCACGAAGCCTGCGCTCGCCGCGGGGCCGCGGGCATGGTGCGCGCCGAAGAGCAGTTCGCGCTTGGCGAAGATCGCGCTCGCCGGGGAGTTGACGTACTTGGGGCCGCCGGAGCGGTCGAGTCTGCGCGCCCCGAACCCGAGGACGCGACCATCCAGGTCACAGATCGGGAGCATCAGCCGCCCCCGAAACCGGTCCTGCGGAGCCCCGTCGCGCGTGCGAGCCACGAGGCCGACGTCGCGCAACTCGCGTGCCGAGAACCCGGCCGCGGTCGCAGCGCGCAGCAAGCGCGCGCCGTCGCGCGGAGCAAGGCCAACCATGAATCGGCGGCATGTCGCCTCGCTGATCCGTCGCTCGGCGAGATACGCGGCCGCCGCGGCCGCGTCCGCGCTGCACGTGGACCACAGGTGGGCTTCGTAGAACGCAGCCGCGCGATCGAGCGGCTGCAACTCCCGCGCGCGGCCGGCCTCGCGTGACGAGCCGACCGATCGAGCCTCAGCCTCCGGGACCACGATGCCCGCGTCACTGGCCAAGCGCTCGACGGCCGCTCGGAAGTCCAGTCCCTCGGCGAGCTCGACGAAGGTGACCGCGTCGCCGCCGGCGTCGCATCCGAAGCACTTGAACAGCTGCTTGCTCGGCGAGATCGTGAACGAGGGTGTTCGGTCCTCGTGCAGTGGACAACGTCCGACGAAGCGGTCGGTGCCAGAGCGGCGCAGCGGCGTGTATCGGCCCGCGAGCTCGACGATGTCGGTCGCGCCGCGCACATGTCGCACGAGGTCGTCCGGCAAGCGCGCCATGTCAGGCGACCTTCGTCCGTGCCGAAGCGACACCGCGTCCCACACGGCGCCCGCGCCGTCGTGCAGCCGATCCACGCTCCGCGAACCGCGGACGCAGACAGCGTTCGTTCGACGGATGGGCGGGCGTGACCATGGGCATCGTCGGCGTCTCCTGGTCCGCTGTCGCATTGACGCCACAGGCGACCCCCGGTCAACTGCGACGGGCGACGCAATGTGAAAAGCCAGCAAATGGTGTGATCGCGAGCACGAACGGGCAGGGAGTCGATCGGCCCTCCCGTGCGACAGGGCCATGACACGCGCGACGCGCGCACGCGCTACGCGGCCGCCGACGACCCACTGAGAACCAAATCGACCCAGCTCACGAGCATCCTGGTGACACCCTCGGGCCGCCCTCCGCCAACGCTGCGGACGAACCCGATGACGAGGAGGCCCGTCCCGGAAGGAGCCATCGCCATGCAGCGCTTGCCGGCACGCAACGCCTACGGAACCGAGCAGCACGCGGACCCGCCGCGCGCATCGCTCCCGGCGGTGGCGCGCCGACGGGTGCGCGACGGACCGGCCGCGCGGGTGCTCTTCCTCGCTCTTGTGCTCGCCCCCGGAGCTGTTGCCCTCGCTCCCTCCGCATCGGCCGCGGGCGCGACGTACTCGGTCTGGGCGTGCGCGACGAGCAGTGGCGCACCGTTGAGCAGCGGAAGCTGGGCGCGGAGCGCCGACGTGCCCCTCACCGACGTTCAGTCGACGTGCGGCGAGCCGTCGGCGAAGGTCGGCGCCCTACTCGCAACAGCACGAGCGACCGGAAATCGCGTCGGCGGCGCGTCATGGGTACTCGCGGCGCCCAAGGGGACGCGGATCACCAGCCTGGAGGTGTGGTGGAGCTGGCAGGTTCCGGCCGCCAGCGCCCGCGGCGCGATCCGCGTCTACGCGCTGGGCAACATGTTCCTGGACCCGTCGGGCACGGCAGACGCGTTCGACGGCAAGGGCCGCTGCTGCAGCGACAGCGCGTTCGCCAACCTCAAGGCCGGGGCGTTCGGGCTCCCGACCGTCAGCAACGCAGCCACCGGGTTCGCGAACATCAACCACCAGTCATTTCCGCGACTGCGGGGCCTGGACGGGCGCGGCGTGCCCGTCGTCGGGCTGTCGGCGGCCTGCGTCAGCGGCTGCACCACCAGCGAGGTCGTCGCCGCCTTTCAGGCCTACCGCGTCCGGGCCACCATCGAGGACACGGCCGCGCCCACGGGCAAGGCGGAGGGGCTGCGCGACGGGCTGCGCGTCGGCGCGGGCACGCCGATCGACGCGACGGCGACCGATGCCGGCGGCGGGGTCCGCGAGCTCACGTTGCGCGTCGACGGCTCCGTCACACAGCGCATGCAGGGCGGCGACGGATGCGCGGACGTCGACCCGAACAACACCGACCCGCTGGAGTACAACGCCGCCAAGCCGTGCGCGAGCACGCTCGCAGGACAACTGACGCTCAGCGCGGCGCAGCTGCCCGACAGCGCGCCGCACGCCGCGAGCGTCGTGGCGACAGATGCGGCCGGGCAGGACACGGTCCTCGCGACAGGTCGCGTCGCACTCGCCGCGCCACGCGGGTTCTACGACCCCCAGCATGGATTCTTCAACCCCGACTTGAACATCGCCGGGCCAAGCAGTCCGAACGGTTCGCGGGCAGCGGCACGAACGAAGGTGACGCTCGGGTTCATTCGAGGCCGCAGCACCGTGCGGCGCCGCACGATCGACTACGCGACGACAACCCGGATCCGTGGGCGCGTCACGACCGCGCGCGGCAGGCCCGTAGCGCGTGCGCGCGTGTGGGTCGCGTCACGGCTGGCCGGCGGTCAATGGCGCCTCTCGAGGAAGCCGTTGCGCACATCGCGACGCGGCGTCGTCACCGCGCGGCTGCCGGCGCGGAGGCCCAGCCGCGGCGTGCGGCTCGTGTACTTCCCCGCGACAGACCGCAACCAGGCGATCGCGTCGCCGCGTCGCGGCCTGCGCGTGCGCGCGACGACGACGATCCAGTCCGACCAGGGCGGCTACCGCAACGGCGACACCCTCATTTTCACCGGGCAGATCATCAAGCGACAGCTGATTCCGCACAAGAGCGTGTACCTCCAGGCGATGGTCCGCGGCCGCTGGCGCACGTTCGCGACCACCCAGGCCGACGCCCGGGGCCGCTGGCGAATGACGCATCGCTTCGAGGCGACCCGCCGCGCCACGCGCTACACGTTCCGCGCCGTCGTCCCGAGCCAGACCGGCTACGCCTGGGCGACCGGGCACTCCCGCCGTGTCCGGGTGCTCGTCACGCCGTAGCGCCAGATCCTGTGATCGGGTACCTACGCCTGCGGATGATGCGTCGTACGACGCACACGGCTAACCGTTCTTGACGATCGTGCCGCAGTTCGAGCACTTGCGCTGATTCGTGGTGTACGGCTGCATCTTGTGCTCGCCGCACTTCGGGCATTCCTGACCCTTCGCCATCGTCTCCGCCTCCCTGGGGTAGTTGCCTCCCAACGAGGCCGCTCAAGGACCCGCATCGTATCCCTGATCCAATGATTGCGCCAAAAACAGGGTCATCTCCAGGGCTTTTGTAGTCAATGGCTCTCGGCCCCGCCTGTTTCCTGCGGTGCCGCACACGGGTGACCAGCCGGTGCCGCCTGAGTCATGGTCAACGCCAAAGCGAGGTAAGTACTGGCGCGCGTCCCTACGGGCGCGCGCAGATCACGTACGCGAGGAACTGGGCGGACGCCGACGCGACGTTGCGCGCCTCCACGTACCAACTGGTCGGCACGTCACCCGTTGTCTTGGGGAAGCTCTCAACGAGCAGGAACGTCGGCGGCGTGATCACCGAGCCGTCGCCTTCCAGGCCTCCCGCGATCGCGCGCTCACCCGCGGCACACGGCGCGTTCACCGCGCCCGAGGCTCCAGCCGCGACGCCGAGCGATGGGACGTGCCGCCGGACGGCGTTCGTCGCGCCGGCCGGCCCCGCGGGCCCGGCCGGCCCGGCCGGGAGCTGGCCGGCCTTGAAGTCCCGCGCCCGCAGCGAGCCGTTGCGGACCTTGGCGGACGTCACGGCATTCGCGCGCAGCTTGCTGTTCGTCACCGCGCTTGTGCGCAGCTGCTTGCTGCCGACGCTGCCCGACGGCAGGCTGATCGCTGCGTAGCTCGTCCCGCCGAGCGCCACGGCCAACGCCAGCGTCGCCGTGACGTTCGCGTAGCGCCCGTTGCTGAACATGTGCCTCATCTGCCCTCCCGTTTGATCGCAACCGGCGGCGCGATCGTCGCATGCCACATCACGGATCCTCCGCTGCCCCGCTACGGCCCGATCCCAAACTCCGACGCCGACGGCGGTCGCGGCACCGACCCGGCCCGCGACCCGGGATCGATCGGCGTGGTCGACGTCGCCTGCGGCTCGATGCCGAGCTCGGCGATCTCCTGTGCACCCTTGCTGCGTGGATCAGGCGCGGCGCGCTTCGCGGGCGTACCGGATTGGCGCTTCGCGCTCGATGTGGGCGCGGTCGTTGCAACTCGGCGCGGCGCCGGCGCGACCGGACGGTGGCTCGCCGGGTGGCTGTTTGCCGTCGGGTCCGTGGGCCGCTCGGCGTCGCGGGCACTCTCCACAATCACCGCTGCTCCGCCGGCAGCGCACACGGCGCTGATGCACAGCGCCGCCGTCTTCGCCCCGAGGCCTCCGAGGAGCGCCGGGCCTCCACCGCCCGCCGCAGCGCCTCCACCGCTGATCGCCGCGCCGCCGCTTCCGCCGCCCAGAAGCGCGCCGAGCCACGCGACGGCGCCGCCGCCGGCGCCTGCCAGCAGCGTCGGGGCCGGCATGACCCCGGAGAGCCCGCGCAGCGAGCGCACGTACGCGGCGCACGCGTGGCATTCACCGACATGTGCGGCCGCGAGCGCGTGCCGCTCGCCGTCCTCGTCGTGCAGCCCGAACGCGTATGCCTTGATCAGCGATCGCTGCTCGTTACACCATTCGCCGCGGTTGATCGCGTCGAGCATCCCGCCGAGCTTCTTGTTCGCCGCGACCATGATCTTGTCCAGCCGCTTGACGTCCACGCCCATCACCTCGCTGGCGTCCCTGCGCGAGTATTCGTGCAGGACGCACAGGCTCACCGCCTGCTGCTCGCGCGCCGTGAGCCGCAGACGCAGCGACATCAGCCACTGGTGATAGCGCCGGCGATCGTCGAGCTCGTCATCGACGTCGGGCTCATAGCCGAACGTGCTGGTGCTGTCCCCCATCCCGACGGGCACGCGATGCTTCAGTCGCGCACGACGGATGTCGTCGATTGCGCGCCGGTAGGCGATCGTCGCCAGCCACCCGCCGAGGTTGCCGATCGGCGTGTCCTCGCGTCGCGACTGTTCGTACAAGGCGTGCCACGCCGCGTTGTACGCGGCCTCGAGATCGGACGCGTCGGGGTGCAGGTTGGCGGCGGCGAGCTTGCCGCGCACCGTTGTGAGAACCTCGGGCTTGAGGGGCTCGTAGTGCTCGCCGATGAGCCGCTCGAACCGGTCGTGAGCGACCTGAATCATCGTGTTCTCTGTCGGGACGATGGACATCGAGAGACCGAGGCGAGAAGTGCCTGCAGTCTAGGTCCTACCCGCATCCTGATCGGCCGGTCGGCGACCGGTATGTATCCCGCAGCGACAGCGCGGCATCGAGCCATCGAACCGCTGTCGCAAACGGCTGCGTGTTCACCCCCCGCGCGTGCGGCCACGCACCAGGGTCCTTAACGACGAACAGCGCGGCGGCTCCAGTTCTGTGTCCCCGAACTGGTCGCGGGCTCTCACTGAGCACGTTTGCAGCGTGCGAGGGGATCCGGCGTGTCACACCGGATCCCCTCGACCTTCAGGCCGCCATCCTCACGCGATTGCGTCTTCGTTAGCGGGCGCAGTCATGTCGTCGATATACAGCTCGGCGACGGCCTGTACGGCCCCGAGCTCCTCGTCTGGGTAGAACGACTCGATGACCGCCGTCGCGTGAGTGGCGATGTCGAGCAGCTTCCACGGCTCGCCGTCCTCGCGGATCGCGACGAGCGTGTGCTCGACGCCGTCATCGCGGTAGGAGCCGCACGCCACGCTCCGTCGGTTGGTTGACCGGTTGTCTCGCGCCACGGTCATCGTTGCGCCTCCTGCACGAACCGCGAGGGCGCGGTTGGCCTGCCGAGCCGCTCGGCGACGGTGGTGAGCGTGAGGCGGTCCCGTGCTCGCGTCGCGGCGACGTAGAACAGGCGTCGCTCCTCGTCGATGCGCAGCGGGTCGTCGCTGTCGATCGCGTACCCGGTCGGCAGGAGGCGTTCCTCGCAGCCGATCAGGAACACGGCGTCGGCCTCCGTGCCCTTCGCGCCGTGGATCGTGCTGATCGTCAGGCGCGTGTCGTGCTCGGCCGTCACCGTCGTGATGGGCTCGGCGCGCGTGCGTTCGAGGAACCCGGCGAGCGTCGCGTCGTCGCCGTGGGCGTGCTCGTAGTCCTGGGCGGCGCGGCAGAGCGAGCGCAGGTCGTCCTTGATGCGGGCGCAGTCGGCGGCGATGTCGATGTCGTCGGTGCTGTGCAGCAGCTCGTCGTAGCAGTCGACGGGGCCGCCCGTGATCGTGAGGGCGCCGATGACCGCCTTGGCGACCTGCCGGGTCGGGTGGTGCTCGGTTCGCACGTCGCTGAGCTGTCGCCCGAACAGGGTCAGCGACTCCCGCGCGATCGCGCTCGCCGTGTACGGCCGCCCACCGCCTGACGATCCCGCGGCCGCGGTGCACGCGGCGAGGAGGTCGACGTCGCTCCTGCGGGCGTGCTGGATGACGGCGCGTTGGGTCGCGGGGCCGACGCCGCGCGTCGGTGGCTTGCGCTTGGCCCGGGCGAACTGGGTGCGGTCGGTCGGCGCGGCGATCGCGCGTGTGAACGCGGCGGCGTCGCGCGGGTTGCTGACGAGCGTGACGTACGCGAGCGCGTCGCGGATCTCGACGCGCTCCCACAGCGAGTGCCCGCCCACGACGCGGTACGCGATCCCCGCCGCGGTGAGCGCCTGCTGCAGCGGCTGCGTGTAGCGCAGCGAGCGGCACAGCACGAGGATCTCGCGCGGGTCGATGCCCGCGTCGATCGCTGTCGCGACCTCGCGGGCGACGACGGCGGCCTCCGCGTGGTCGTTGACGAATCGTGAGACCCGTACGCGGCCGCCGGCCGGGCGGACGGCGATGAGCGCCTTCGCGCGGCGGCGGGTGTTGTGGCGGATGCAGCGTGTCGCGCTGTCGAGGATCTCGGGGCGGCTGCGGTAGTTGCGGCGCAGCACGACCTCCGTCGCACACGGGTACGTGCGGTGAAACTCGAGGAGGTTGTCGACGTCGGCGCCGCGCCAGCGGTACAGCAGCTGGTCGTCGTCGCCGGCGACGACGAGCGATCCGCCCGGCGCGCCGCCGGCCGGCCCGGCGAGGCACGCGAGCAGCCGGAACTGGGCGTGGTCGGTGTCCTGGAACTCGTCGACGACGATGTGCCGCCAGCGACGCCGGTACCGCGCCCGCTCGACCGGGTCGCCCGTCAGCAGCGTGACGCTGTTGACGACGAGGTCGTCGAAGTCAAACGCGTTCGACGCGCGCAGCTCGCTGTCGACGGCGTCCCAGATCGCCGCGATCCGCTCCCGGTCCGGATGCTCGCCGTAGACGCGCATCGCGTCGGGCGTCCAGAGCCGTCCCTTCGCGGTCGAGATCTGCGCGAGCACATCGCTCGCCTCGGCGGAGGCGCCGTCGCGCGGGGGCTCGTCGGTGAGGACGTCGCGGATCATGCGGGCGACGTCGTCGGGGTCGTAGATGCTGTAGGCGGCGGTGCGGCCGAACACGGTGGCGTGCGCGCGCACGATGCGGGCGGCGGCGGCGTGGAACGTCGCGATCGTGACGGCGGCGGCGGCCTCGTGGCCGACGAGCGCCGTGAGGCGCACGCGCAGCTCCTCGGTCGCGCGGACGGTGAACGTCAGTGCGAGGATCTCGCGCGGCTGGGCGCGGCCGCGCGCGAGGAGCATCGCGACGCGGGCGGTGAGGACCCTGGTCTTGCCGGCGCCGGGGCCGGCGAACATCAACAGCGCGCCGTCGCCGTGCTCGACGACGCGGCGCTGCTCGTCGCTGAGCGCGGGCATGCCCGCGACCCCATGGGGGTCGCGGGCGGTTGCGGTGTGGGCGGTCATGGGCTCGTCTCCGGCTGGCCGTTGGCGGCGCTCGCGAGGTCCGTGACGCGCTGGGTGAGCAGCTCGACGACCTTCGGAACGAGGCCGGCGGGGAGCGACTGCAGCGCGCGGTCGAGCTGGCGGGCGGCGCGCTCGTCGTCGGCGACGGGTCCGCGGCCGGCGGCGGCGATCAGGACGTTGAACAGCTCGGCGTCGCTGAGGCGCGCCCGCGCGGCGAGCGCGCGGATGCGCTCGCGGTCCTGCTCACCGGCGACCGGCGCCCTCGCGGCCTGCTCGGCCGGCGCTGGGCGGCCGCCGGTCGCGGTCGGGGCGGGCGTCGGCTTGGCGATCTCGCCGCGGGCGTAGATCGCGACGCCCCTGCCGAGGCCGGGGCAGTACCGGCGCGCGCCGCGCGTCATGGCCCGCGCGAAGAACATGTCGCTCGGGTACTGGCGGTAGTACTCGGTGTCGGCGAGGCCGGCGGTCGTCGCGTCGGCGCGGTCGAACTTCGCCTTGCCGATCGAGGTGCCGTCCTTGAAGAACTCGAGCTCGCAGCGCTCGTCGCTGGTCTCGACGACGGCGTAGGCGTAGTGCGGGTGGGCCTCGAGGAGCCCGGCGATGAGGTTTGACGACAGCTCCATCTTGGCGTCGTAGATGTCGATGCCGCTGAGCGCGGCGCTGACGGGGATGTCGAGGTCGCGGCCGTAGATGAGCTTCATCAGCAGCTGCGCGCGTACGCGGTTGCCACTGCCGTACAGGCCGCTCTCGGCGGCCGCTGCGGCGAGCCGTTCGAGGTAGGCGAAGTCGGCTTCGGTGATCCCGGCGTGGCCGGGGAGTTCACTGGTCATGGTCACGGTCCTTTGCTGTCGCACGGTCGCGCGACGTCGAGGTGGTGTGAGTGGACCTCGCCGGGCTGTGCGTTCAGCGCTCAGCGAGGTGGAATGTGCGGGCACGGCTCAGCCGCGGTGCTCGACGTCGAGCACCGCGCGAGGGGTTGTGATCGGTCACCGGCGACCGTGGCGCCGCCGCAGCCGACGGTTGACTGGGCGTGTGATGCGCTCCGCTCACCCGCGGGCCGCGCGACGGCGCGTTCAGCGGGGGTTACAGCGAGGATTCGCTGTGCCTGCTTTGGGGCAGGAGGCGTCGATGGCCTCGGTCAGCGAAGCTGCGCCATCACACTATTTCGGGGGATCTGACATGGCAGACTTTCTTGACGAGAAGCGCGGCGAGATCGGTGCGCGCCTGAAGGAGCTCAGACCTCTCGTCGAGGAGTACACGCGCCTTGAAGCGGCGGCCGCCGCGCTCGACGGCGCGACCGGTCCATCGACGGCGGGCCGCGGCCCCGAACGACGCACCGCCGCGCCCGCCGGGCGCCGTCGGGGAGCCGCCCGCAGGCCGGCCGCGGCCGGCACCGGCCGCGGGCGACCGAAGGGCACCGGCACGCGCGCCAAGCAGGCGCTCGCGCTCGTCGCCGCGAGCCCGGGGATCACGATCCCGCAGATCGCCGAGCGGATGGGCATCAAGCAGAACTACCTGTACCGCGTGCTGCCCGGGCTCGCGCAGGACGGCCTCGTCCGCAAGGACGGGCAGGGCTGGCATCCCACGCAGGCCGCCTGAACCACGAGGTCACGGGAAGGGCCGCCCGTGCTGTCTGGGCGACCCCTCCCCGGTTGCCGCGCGTTGGCGTCCGCGGGTCAGGCGGCGATCTGCAGGATCGTGTCGACGACCCTGCGGTCCAGCGCGTCGGTCGCGCCGGTCGTGGCGCGCAGCATGTTGCGTTCGCTGCGGGCCATGCCGCGCACGGTGCCCTCGTGGTGGGTGAACGTGTTGACGGCCTGCAGGGCGCCGAACGCGGTGCCGCGCCACGGCGCGACGCGGGTGTCGTGATCCCACAGGCGCTGCAGCCCCTCGCGCTTGGTCTGCGCGAGCGTCCGTCCGCGCCCCTCCGTGCTCGGGACGGGCGCGAGCTCGTCGAGGAAGCACGCCCAGTCGCCGTCTGAGACCGCGACCGCGGTGAGGCGGGCGACCTCCGCGGCGAAGTCGTCGGCGATCGTGTGCACGAGCGCGAGCGCCTGCCGCGCGTCGGCGAGCCGGACCTCGGAGTGGCGCGAGTGGCGGACCTTCATCTGCTGGCCCTGCTCGCGCATCGCGACGGCGTGCGTGTTGTCGCAGACGACGAGCTGGACCTTGCGGCCATACGTCGTCGCGACCGAGCCGTCGAACGAGGTGGTAGCGAGCAGGTGCGGTCGGAACGCGACGCCCTCCGGGGTCGTGATCGTCTCGGGCACCTCGATCGAGACCCACGCCAGCGCGCCGCCCCTGAGCAGGCCGGCGGAGCCGATCGCGAGGTCGTCGTCGAGGATCTCGGCGACCTGTTCGAGCAGCCACGTCGTGTAGTCATGGCCCTGATAGCCGGCCTTGAAGATGCCGAGGATCGCGCCCTGATCGTCGGGGCCGAGCGCCCCCGGCGGGCGCAGCATCGCCTTGCGGTCGGGGTCGGTGATCCGGACGCTGTCGACGCCGTCGACGCTGAGCAGCGTCGCGGTCGACGTGACGGTGCCCTCGAGCACCTTCCACGCGAACAGGCGGCGCTGCACGTCGTCGACCGGGATCGGTCCGGGGTAGTGGTTGGGCTCGTCGCCCTGCCGGTTGACGCGGTAGTGCCAGGCGTGCCCGCGCTGATCGGTGTAGCCGATCAGGGTCATCGTGTTCAGCCAACTGGCGGTCTCTTCAGACATGGTGCATTGCTCCTCGGGATCGAGGTTGATGGGATGTGTGGTCCGCTCTCGACACGGGCCATGCGCCCACAGGTCGAGCGGGTCGGGGTGTTCAGGTGAAGGCGCGGGCGACGTGGTCGCGCGCGCGGCGAAACGCGTCGCCGCGCAGCCAGCGGCCGGTCGGGCCGCCGAGCAGCACGGACGCGAGGTCGTAGATCGCGCCGCCGGCGCCGCACGCGAAGCAGCACCAGCCATCGCCGGCATCGAGGCCGACGTGGCAACTTGGCGTCGCGTCGTCGTGCGCGGGGTTCGGGCACGACACGAGCCGATGCGCCGGCACGGTGATCCCGGCGAGCGCCTGGAAGTAGTCGACCGGCGCGATCCGCTTGTACGGATCGTGGTGGTCGACGGGCGCGCCGACGCGAGCGCGCGCCTTCGTCGGTGCCGGCGGGTCGGGGAGGTCGCCGAGCAGTCCGCGAACGGGCCACGGGGCGAGCGCGAGGTCGGCCCACACGATCCGCGCGTGCCGGCCGGTCTTGCCGTTGACGGTGCCGGCGAGGCGCATGACCCGTGAGCGGTCCTTGCACGCCGCGTCGGCGACGGTCGGTACGGGCCGGCCATCGCGCCACTCGTGGCCGAGCGCGTGGATGAGGCGTTCGTGTGCGCGCTCGATGAGCTCGGCGGGGAGCGGATCGTGCAGCCGCCAGTAGCAGTGCACGCCCCCGGAGCCGGCCGACGCGATCACGAGCTGCGGCGCCCTGCGACGCGCGAACGCCCGCACCGCGGGCAGCCGGTCGGGCCCGTCGACGTCGATCCACAGCCAATGGGTGTGGCTGACGTGCTCCTTGCTCGCGCCGCGGCCGTGTCGGACCGCCGGCGCGACGAACACCTCCTCGCCGAGCTCGGCGTGGCGGCCCGCGAGCCCGGCGAGGCGGTCAAGCCAGCCCGGGTCGCCGGTCGCGCCACCGGGCACGAAGTGGCCCGGGTCCCTGCGCGTCGTGACGCGCAGGCGGCCGTCCGTGCGTGGTCCCGCGGCAATCTCCGCGTACCCGTCGCTCCCGGCGTGCAGGAGGTCCAGGTGGATGCGCCGGTGCCGCCCGGCCGGCAGTTCCCGCTCCGTGATGCGGCCGTCGGGCAGCCGCATCCGGATCGGGAGCGCGACGGCGGGGCTCGGTGGTGCGACCGTCGTCATGCCGCGCCCCGCGGTTCGAGCAGATCGCTGACGGCCTGGGCTTCGGCGGGCGCGAGCAGCCCCTCGCCGACGGCCCGCCACGCCAGCGTGCGCCAGCGCTCCGCGGTCATGCGATCGACCACGACGGGCGCCGCGGCCGCGGCGTGCGCGGGATGCGCGTCGTGCGCGGCGACGACGGCGCCGTCACGGGCGTCGAGGCGCGTGATCGCTGCCGCGGTCCGCGGCGACAGCCGGATCTCCACGAGATCGCGGTCTGCCGGGTGCAGCGTGTCGAGGAGCTCGGCGACGGCGGGCCCGATCGGTCGCAGCGTGGACCGCCGTCGCGGCGTGGACTTGCGGGCGGGGGTCATGGCAGCGCCGTCCTGCTGCCGGAGGTGCGGTGGCGGCCCGACACGGGGCTTGCCGTCGCGGGATGCGTGGTCATGGGTCTGCCTCGCTTCACTGGATCAGGGCACGGGCGCGTGCCCGCCGACCCGGTGCGCGGCTGGGAGGGCCCACGCGGACGCGGGCGGGTCCGGTCGCGACGGGTCGGCGGGCTACGCGCCGCGCCGGGGAGACGGGGGCGCTCGACGGGGCGAGCGCTACGTGGCCGCGGGCGTCGTCGCCCGCGCGGCCGGTCGGGTGGTCAGGACGTGTGCGTGAGTGCGCTCGGCGCGGCGGGGTCCGGCGCGGCCGCCGCGGCGGGCGGGCCGTCGATGAGCTTGTAGCCGACGCCCCATACGTTGATGACGAAGCGCTCGCCGGTGGCGCTCAGCTTGTGGCGCAGGCGGCACGCGTGCGAGTCCAGGGTCCGGGTCGTGCCGAGCGAGCGGATGCCCCACAGCTCGCGCAGCAGGTGCTGCTTGGTGAACACCCGGGTCGGGTCGCTGGCGAGCACCGACAGCAGCGCGAACTCCTTCGCCGACACATCGACGCGGCGGTCGCCGACCGTCACCCGCCGCTCGGCGTCGTTGATCCGCAGTGCGCGGACCTGCCGCGCTGGCCGCGTGGTCGCGGCCATCTTCGCGCGGCGCAGCAGCGCATGCAGGCGAGCGCGCAGCTCGGCGTAGCTGAACGGCTTGGCGAGGTGGTCGTCGGCGCCGGCGTCGAAGGACCGCAGGACGTCGAGCTCGCCGTGGCGGTTGCTGAGCAGCATCAGCGGCAGGCGGTCGTCGATGTCGCGGCGCTCGCCGCTGCGGACCATGCGTGCGAACGTGCGTCCGCTGCCGCCGTTGACGTCGACGATCGCGGCGTCCGGGCCGATGCGGGCGCAGAGCGCGAGCGCGTGGCCGGGGTCGCCGGTCGGGTGGACGTCGAAGCCGTCGGCGGTCAGGTTGTCGGCGAGGAACATGCGGGTCGCGTGGTCCTCCTCGATGACCACGACGGTGTGTGAGAGGTCAGGCATGAGTCGTGTCCTTTGCGTTCACTGGGATGGGGGTCGTCGCCGCGGACGCGGGCGCGACCCGCGCCGCACGTCGCGTCCTGGCACGGGCGGGTTGCGGGCGCCGCGAGCGGCGCCCGGGTCGTCGGGCGCGTCGCGGCGGGCGCGACAAGCCGGTTGGTCAGAGCAGGTGCGCGGCCGCGAGGTCGGCGCGGATCGCGCGCAGCTCCGGGTCCGGCTCGACGCTGCCGAGCGCGGCGATCCACGGGTCGTCGATCCGGCCGGACGCGACGGCGAGGCAGTGGCGGGTGGTCCGCTCGCGGCGCGCGCGCTCGCGACGGTCGGCCGCGCGCCGCGCTGCGCTCGTACGGCGCGCGGCGGCGGTGACGAAGCGCTGCCACTCCTCGGGTGCGCAGGCCAGCGCGCCGCGCTGCTCGAGCTCGGCGACGCGGTGCAGGTGCCGCGTGACGTAGTCGCGCTCGAGGTCGGCCGCGGCGTCGGCGCACAGCTCGCCGGTGTAGACAAGCGTGCGGAGGTCGTCGAGCGCGGCGTTCAGTCGCGCCCGTGCGGCGTCCAGCGCGATCGTCATCGCCGTGCACTGGGAAGCGGGCCGCGCGGGCGCGCAGGACCGGATCTGTGCGAGCGCGGTACTGGTGGTGGTGAGCATGTGATCGTTCCCTTCGGGTGCGATGGGGCGGTGGCCGACCGCGGGCGGGCGCGAGGGCACCCGCCGTGCGCGGGTGCTCACGGGCGTGGGTGTGGCGACGGCGCGCCGGGACGCTGCGCACCGGATGTGCTCGCCGGTCGGCACGCCGGGCGGCGAGGAGGTGGTGCCAGAAGCCCGCATGAGCCACGCGTCCCGGTGCTCGACCGATCGCGGGCGGGCGGTTCGGGGGGTCAGGCGGCGGCGACCAACCGGTCGTCGACCCGCGGCTCATAGCCGGCGGCGTCAAGGTCGCGCAGGTGTCGCTTGGCGCGGGTGATCCGGCGGTTGGTGGTCGCGTGGCTCACGCGCTCGGCGGCGGCGATCTCGCGGTACGAGTAGCCGAGCGCGAGGCGCAGCAGGAAGCGCCGCGGGTGCTCGGGGATCGCGGCGACGAGGGCGAGCCGGCCGTGCTGCGCGGCGACCCGGTCGGCGGCGGGAGCAAGCTGTCCGCGCCTGCGCTGCTCGCGCTCGATCGCGGCGTGATCAAGCGGGCGCTCGCGTGCTCGAGCCGCTGCCAGTCGCCACACCTCGCGGGTCGCGGTCTGCGTCAGCCAGCCGAGCGCGGCGGCGAGCGGCGGGTCGAGCTCGACCGCTGGGTGCGTGAGCAGCTGCAGCCACGCGAACGAGCAGGCGTCCTCGATCGTCTCGCGGTCGGTGTGCGCGCGCCGCGCGACACGCTGCTCGAGCCGCGCAGCGTGCTCGTGGTGCAGCGCGGCGATCTGCTCCGCGCGCGTCGCTGCGCGGCGCGGACGGGCCGGATGGCTGGGTGGCATGGTGTCCTTCCCTTCACTGAGGTGGTGGCCGCCGCAGTCGCGCGGCCCAAAACGGCGAGAGGCCCGCCCGCGACGTGCGCGGACAGGCCTCTCCTGATCGGGCTGGGCCGGGCAGCGACCATGAGGGCACCGCCCGTCGACGGGTTCAGTCGATGTCGAGGTCCTCGTGCGCGTCGACGTCGAGGTCGGCGTGCGCGTCGGCATCGACCTCCGGGTCGGCGTCGCGCTCGGACGCGTGCGCGGACTCGCCCGCGAAGGCGACTTGCTCTCGCGCGCACTGCGCGAGCTCACTGACCTTCGTGTCGTGGGAGCGTGCCTCGGCGGCGAGCGCGCGCTCAAGCTGCTTGCAGCTCGCCGGCAGGACCGGCTTGACGATCCGCTCAAACGCCTTCTGCGCCGCGTCCTTGCGCGACGCCGGCAGCGCTGACGAGCGACGCTTGCTCGCTGGGAGCACGAGCTGGCTGGCGTAGTGCTGGGCGGCAAACACGACCAAGACGCGGCCGTACAGCTCGCCGGCGCTCTTCGCACCGTCGACGAACGTCCACAGCCACTTCACTGCGTCGCCAGCGTCGCCGTAGGCGACCTTGGTCTTGCCCTTCCTCCCGCTCTTCAGCGTCGGGGTCGTCGTCTCGCGGTGCTCGTCGAGCACGAGCCGCAACCCGTTCGCCGCGACCGTCAGCGCGGTGTGCTCCCGAGTCCCGAGGTAGCTCGAAGAATCCGGGCCCAACAAGCCGAGTGCGAAGAAGCGCGCGACGTGGATGTCGTCGGGCGCGACGGTCGCAAGCTCGGTCAGCAGCGCCGAGCCGAGGTCGAGGTTCGTCGCATGCGCCTGCCTGGTGAGGTCGCGCAGGTTCGCGCGATGCTCGGTGTCAAGCTCGTCGCGCGGCGTGCGCTCCCGGTTCGCCGAGCTGGCGCGCTTGCCGCTCGCCTTCGCCGCCGCCCGCTCGCGCAACCGCTCGACGGTGCGCTTGATCGCCTGCTTGGCAAGCTCGCGGTACAGCGCGCGGTCAGTGATGATCGGCGTGCAGCCATCGAGTTCGATCAGCACGCCCGCGGCGCGTGCCTGATCGACATCGGTCGGGTCGAAGCGAAACGTCGGCGGCCCGTAGGCGTACGGCTCGACCCGCTGGTGCAGCTTCTCAGCCTCGACGACGAGCGCGTCGGTCTTCTTGCCCAACCGCAACGCCGGCAGGTCACGGTGGCTGATCGTGTTGAGATACGCGGCGAACGTGTCCTTGGCGGTCGTCCGCAGCGCCTGACCGATCGCCCAGCCGACGCTGTTGACGAGCTGCGACCCGGTGACCGCGCCGACGTCGATCGTCGCGACGACCGCATCGGCGAGCCCCGGTGAGACGTCGCCGATCGCGAGCAGCGTGTCGATCGCGCTGACCGGGATCTCGCCTCTGCCGACCAGTGCCTGCCCGGCCTCCGGGAGCTTGAGGATCTTCGCCCTGGCGGTCACGAGCTGCCGGCTCCAGCCGAGCGCCTGCGCCGTCCCGTCGAGGGTGTAGCCCTCGTCGAGCATCGCCTGCACCGCGCGGGCCTCCTCCAACGGGGTGAGCTGCTTGCGCGTCACGTTCTCCGCCGCGCTGTCGGCGCTCGAGCCCTCGGTGTCGCGCACGACGACCGGGACGTCCGTGAGGCTCAGCTTGCGGCAGGCGTGGTAGCGATGGAAGCCGGCGACGAGCTCGTACCCGGCGTTCGTTGCGCGAACGATCAGGGGGACGAGCAGGCCGCGCAGCGCGATCGACTTGGCGAGGTTCTCGACGTGCTCGGCGTCGATGTCGCGGACGTTGTCGCCGACGACGATGTCGTCCAGCGCGAGACGCAGCTCGCCGCTGGCGACGGTGGTGATGGTGGCCATAGGGGCCTCCCTTGGGGATGCGATGACTCCCGGCGCGTTGCGATCAGCAGACAGACGCGGCGAGCAGCGGCTCGCGATGTCGGCGGGCGCGGGGCCGGGACGGATGAGCCGTGGCCGACGCCAGCCGATCTGCAGCCGGTGAGCGCGCTCCGGCGTGGCCGATCGCCACGCGAGGAGCGCGATGCACCGAGGTGCCGCAGGACGCGGCGGGTCAGATCAGCCAGGCGTCAGACGGCGCTTCTCGCGTCCGCAGGTCGCACGCCGCAGGTGCCTCGACGACGTGAGCGATCGACCGAATTGGCGACTGCCCAGCAGCGGTGCGTGCGGCGCGGCGCGATGCAGCGAGATGGCTGGATGCGTCGAGCGCGACGACCGGTGTGTCGTGCGAGGCGGGTGCTGCTCATAACGGCGGGGTACTGCTCGGATCCGCGACCACGCGGGGGTGCCAGAGGCACAGCAAGAAGAGACCCCAGCGTGACCATACGTCGGGCGCGATGCAAGTGCGCGTCGTTGTGCCGAATCCTCTTCTGTCACCACACGCCGGCAGCCCAAATCGCGTCGAATCGCCCGTGCTTGCTGGGCGAACGCCCGACGATCCGTTGCCGTTTTGTGTCCCGTGCAGGGCCGCTAATCGGCAATGAAATCGGTGATCTGAGGGGGTTTCGGCAACGAATCAGCCCTTTTCGGCAGCCCCGACGGGATTTCGTGCGGACGGTGTTGCGGGTCGCCGCCGGCCGCGCTGGTCATCGGCGGCGGCCGGCGCCGAAGTTCATGATCGGCGGCGCGACGGCACGGAAGTCATCGCCTCCAGCGGCGCGTTGCCGGGCCTCGCGGTCAGGCTCGATCGCGTCGGCGAGGTCGAAGTCCTTGACCTGCGCGCGCACGCGGTCGTCGACGTCGATCGCGCTGATACGGCGGGCGACGATGTTGATCGCGCCGCCCGCGGCGGCGTGGCGCTCGAGGCGCCCGTCGATGACGACGAGCGGCTCGGCGCGCACGACGAGGCGGTCGCGGTCGTAGATCTGCGGCGAGACGATGACGTTCACGGTGCCGTGCTCGTCTTCGAGCAGCATGAACGTGATGCCCTTCGCGGTCCCCGGCCGCTGCCGCGCGATGACGAGCCCACCGACCCGCACACCCGCGCCATGCGCGAGTTGCTCGAGCGCGCCGACGTCGGTCGCGCCCCCGGCGTGCAGGCGGGCGCGAAGCAGTCCGAGTGGGTGGGTCGCTGCGGTCAGCCCGGTCGTCTTGTAGTCGGCGATCATCGCGTCCCATGCCGACAGCGGCCGCAGCGCAGGTGGCGCGGGCAGGTCGAGCGCGAGCGCGAGCTGGACGCCCTCGCGGCCACGGACCCGGGCACCGGGCGCGGTGACGCCGAGCTGCCACAGCGCGACGCGGCGATCGCCGCCCGCGAGCGCGTCGCAGGCGCCCGACCACGCGAGCTGCTCAAGCGCCGGCCGGCCGGCACCGGCGCGCGAAGCGAGATCCTCCAGCGAACCGAACGGCCCGCCCGCCTCGCGTGCAGCGACGAGGGCAACGACCTCATCAGCGCGGACGCCCACGACATAGCCCAGGCCGATACGCACCGCCCCATCGGCGGTGACCATGCAGCCGACGTCGCTGGCGTTGACGTCCGGCGCATGGACCGGAATGCCGCGGCGCTGGGCCTCGTGGACGAGCGCGTCGGGCGGATAGAAGCCCATCGGCTGCTCATCGAGCAGCGCGCACAGGAACTCCGGCCCGTAGTGGACGCGCAGCCAGGTCGACTGGTAGGCGAGCAGGCCGAAGGCGGCGCCGTGCGCCTTCGGAAACCCGAACCCGGAGAAGCCGGACACCATCGCGAAGACCTGCTCGGCGAGCTCCTCGGTCACGTCGGGGTGCGTGCGCATCGCGCCATCGACGAACTTGTGGTGGTGAGCCTCGATCGCCTCCTCGGAGCGCTTGCGACTCATCGCGCGACGCAGCCCCTCGCCCTCCCCCACGGTGAAGCCCGCGAACGCCTGAGCGACCTCGAGCACCTGGTCCTGGAAGATGATCGTCCCGAGCGTCTCGCGCAGCGGCCCTTCAAGCGACGGATGCAGATACGGAACCTGGAAGTCGGGGTCGACGTTCAGCCGCTGACGACGCTCGATGTACGGGTTCACCGCGCCGCCGACGATCGGCCCCGGCCGCACGATCGCGACCTGGATCGTGATCTCCTCAAGGTTCTTCGGCCGGGTGCGCCGCAGCGAGCCCATCTGCGCCCGCGACTCGATCTGAAAGACCCCCGTCGTGTCCGCCGTCTGAATGCACTCGTACGTCGCCGGGTCGTCGAACGCGATACGGCTGAGGTCGACGTACTCGCCGCGGCGCTGCGCGATGTGCTCCACACAGCGCTCGACCGCCGACAGCATCCCGAGACCGAGCAAGTCGATCTTCAGAAAGCCCGCGTCTGCACAGGAGTCCTTGTCCCACTGCGCGAGCCAGCGGCCCTCCATCGCCGCCGGCACGAGCGGCACGCAATCGATCAGATCCCGGGTCGCGACGATCATCCCGCCCGAATGCTGCGACAGATGCCGCGGCAGGCCCTGCGCCTCCTCGGCGAGCCGCGCAAGCCACGCCCAACGCCCGGTCCCCCGGCCAGGGCCGAGCGCCGTCGTGACGTCGCGGTCGATGTCGCGCGTCGACCAGCCCTCGCTGCCCCTGGCGACGCGCTCGATCTCCCCTTGCGGCAGGCCGAGCGCCTTGCCGAGCTCGCGGATCGCACCCCTGGCCCGGTACGTCGGGAACGCGGCGACGAGCGCCGACCGCGAGCGGCCGTAGCGCTCATGCACGCGCGGGATCAACACGGCGCGGATGTCGCGCGGGAAGTCCAGATCGATGTCCGGCAGCGCCGTCAACTCCGTGTTCAGGAAGCGCCCGAGCAGCAGACCATTGGCGATCGGATCGACGTGGCTGAGCCCCGTCAGGTAGCAGACGATCGACGACACACTCGACCCCCGCCCACGCCCCGGCGGCAACAACGCTCGTGCTGCCGACGCGCCGCGCACCTCGACGGCGACCTCGCGCGCGAGCTCCAGCAGATCGCGATGCAACACGAAGAACCCCGCGAGACCGAGCGAGTCGATGACCCGCAGCTCCTCCTCCAACCGCCCCGCGGCCTCCGCGCGACGCGGACTGCCGACCGGGTAGCGCTCGTCAAAGCACGCGTGGCAGATCTCCGCGAGCGTGCGACCAGCCGAAGCGTCCTCGGCGCCCGGGTAGCGGTAGCCAAGATTCGTCGACAGATCGAACGTCAGCGTCTCGGCAAACCGCACGGACTCCGCGACCGCATCCGGGTGGTCGGCGAAGCGCGCCGCCATTGCCCGCGGCGACGTCAAAACGTGTGTGTGGTTGCCGCGCCGCAGCGGCTCGGAGGCGTCGAGCGTCGTGTGCTCGCGGATCGCGACGAACGCATCCTGCAGCCGTGCGCGCCCCGGAGTGTGCGCGTGGACGTTGCCGGTCGCGACCGTCGGGACTCCGAGCCGGGCCGCGAGCGCGGCGAGCCCGCGGTTCAGCGTCCGGTCGTGGCGGGCGTACGGGCGCTGCAACTCGACGCGGAAGGCGTCCGGCCCGAACGCCGCGAGCAACCGCTGCATCGTCGGCTCGTCGCGCACCCCATGCGTCGCGCACCCGCTGAGACACACGAGCCCCTCCATGTGCGCCTCGACATCATCGAGCGAGACCGACGGCTCACCACGATCACGCTGCGGCCCGTCCCGCGTGTCGGCGTGCGCGCGCGTCAGCAGCCGGCAGAGATTGCGCCAGCCCGCCGCGCTGCGGACAAGCAGCGTGAGATGGCGACCGTCCGCCAGCGACACCTCCGCTCCATGGATCGCGCGCAGCCCCAACGCCTCCGCAGCCTGCGCGAACTCCATCGACCCCGACAACGAGTCATGGTCTGTCAACGCCAGCGCCGTATGACCGCGCTCGACCGCCGCCGCGACAAGCTCCTCCGGCTGCGACGCGCCGTCAAGGAACGAGTAAGCCGAATGGCAATGCAATTCGACGTATGGTGGCCACAACCCGCCCATGATACGAACAGATGTTCGCATACGATGGTCGCGACGCCCGCACCGTGACCATGACCACCGGGACGTGAACCCCGATGACGCCGGCACTCGATGACGGGTCCTGCCACTGTGCTGGTGGCCGCACGAGACGCCTCGCGGATGGGATTTGCGTCTCTGAGCGCCCGTTGACGCCCGGCCTCGCTGGCGTTGCGGCACGCGGAGTGCCGCAACCCACGCGAAGGCGGCAGCAGATCAAGGGCCCTATGTCGAGAAGCTCTGATTGGCTCCGTTCACGAGGCACAGGGCAGCGGACAGACGCGGCCCAGGACTTCAGGAGGACACCATGATTCAGCGGATGGACAACGTGCTCATCGTCGTCGAGGACCTCGAGGCCGCCACGGCGTTCTTCGCCGAGCTCGGCATGGAGCTGGAGGGCGAGACGACGGTCGAGGGACCTTGGGTGGACCAGACCGTCGGGCTCAACGACGTCCGTGCCGACATCACCATGATGCGAACCCCGGACGGCCACGGCCGGGTCGAGCTGTCGCGATTCCACAAGCCGCCGGCGGTCAGAGCCGAGCCGGAAAGCGCGCCGGCGAACACGCTGGGCCTGCGTCGCATCATGTTCCTGGTCGACGACCTCGACGACGACGTCACCCGACTGCGCAGCCACGGTGCTGAACTCGTGGGCGAGATCGCGCAATACGAGGACATCTACCGGCTCTGCTTCGTGCGTGGCCCCGAGGGCATCATCATCGGGCTGTCCGAGCAGCTCAGCTGACGCTCCATCGGTGCGGCCGGGCAGCCAGGGTCACACCATGTGCGGCCGGGGAGGCCCGGTCCGGCAGTCTCCGTTGCGCGAAAACGAGCGCTCTCGCGGACTTCGATGAAACGCTCCGCCGCATGGCCGCATCGGAGTCCCAGACGACGGCGAGGACTCGAAGCCGACGCCGGAAGGCTTCCTCTCCCTCGCCGGCATAATCGGCGAAACGCTGTCGTAGCACCAACCACTGAGTTAGCCTGGCGCAATGGCTCGCGCTTGGGGCATCAAGCTTGGATCCGGGGGGTCCGCGGTCGAGTTTTGCGAGCAGCGCGGGATCATCGGCGTGGGCTGGCGTGACGTCGACTTAGCCCAAGTCGAGGCGGATGACGAACATCTGCTTCGCAAGCACCTGCGCGATGTCTATGGCCCGGACTTCCCGTCCGGATGGCCGGGTGCGCTGCGGCGGTTCGTAAATCTGTGCAAAAGCGGTGACTATGCCGTCTACTACGTGCCGCAGCGCAAGTCCTTTGTGATCTGCCAGGTAGAGGGACCGGCATCCAAGCGCACGACTGAAGTCGAGAACGACATCGACATCTGGATCACTCGGGAGGTCACGCTTCTCAACGAGATCCCGGTGGTCGAGTTCTTCGCGCCGCTCAAGGGTCGCGTACTCGGCCCGAGGATGTCGTTCTGGCAGCTACACGACGAGGGCGAGACGCTGGCCGTCATCGCCTCGGGTGGCGATCCGCTCCGTATGGGAGCGCCCGACCCCCAGGTCCTCGCTGCGCTTCGAACGCTTCAGGAGCTCGCCACTACTCGACTCCACGCGCTTGACGATGGCGATTACGAACTGCTGACTGCCGATTTCTTCCTAGCGCAGGGCGCTGAGATCGTGGGGAGGATCGGCGCCGGAGCTGTGATCGACGTACACGCCCGATTCGCCCGAGGGAGCATTGGACCTGACGACTGGTTCGTGCAGGTGAAGCGGTACCAAGATCAACCGATCGGTGTTCAGCCGGTCGAGGAACTCGTCGCCCATGCGGGCGAGAGCGGCCACGTCTGTTTCGTCTCGGCGTTTGGCTTCACATCCGAAGCCCGAAGGTCTGCTGACGCGGCCGGTGTCTACCTCCTGGAGACATCCGACTTCGTTCCATTGGCTCTGGCCGGTGGTCTCCGAGCCGAGCTACAACGTAAGCTCGGGCTCCCCGGGTGGGGAGAGCTGCGTGGCGCAATATGACGACTGGCCAGCCACCGTCGGTGGATGCGCGCAAGGTCCTGAACAGATGGCGCCGGAATGCGCGACGCGATCACGATCGACGGCAGTCCGGGGCGTGAGAGCAGCGCGGTGTGGCCCTCAGGGTTCGACGGTGCAACCGCGATCCGTCGAGCGGCCGACTCGAGGACTCTAGGTCGTGCTCTGCTCCTGTAGCTCCTTTAGGGTGCGACCTGCTGCATCCTTCCATTCCGTGCGCCCGTTCTTGTTCCCGCCGCTTAGGACGCTGGCGGCGGCGGACGGTGAGTCGAAGAGGTAGCTCTTGGTCAGTCGCACGTGCTGGCCATCAGGGACAAGAATGCTCTCTTGAACTAGGCGGTCGCGTAGTTGCTCGTACCCAGGCATCATGACCTTCTTCTCACCACGCCCCCGAGCGCCGTCGAAGACCAAGAAGCCGCTCGCCCGGTCTTCGCCCTCCGCTTGGGTTAGCTGTGTCTTGAGATGTAGTCTCGGACCACGTTCAGCGAGAGACGGTGCTGATATGGGCTCCGACACGGGCACCATGAGTACCGGCTGTTCCGCGGGTTCAAACACGTTCACGCCGACGAGGGGGAACATCGGCAGGACGTTGTCGAGATAGGTGTCCATCTCGGCAACTTCGGGCTCGGTGAGTCCGATGACGCCCGGTGCCGTCCAGTTGTCGAGGGAAGCGTTGTCGGCTGTCTTCGCGAGATCCAGAAGCCTCGCTTCGAGGAAGCGAACGTGAGCCTTGTTCAGCGAATCGTCGCGAGTAGTCGCGACGTAGGCATGAGTCCAGAAGTCCTTCTGCTTCTGGTGCGCGTCGAGTCTCGCGCGGATGCTGTCCGCCTCGCCCACGTACACCCGTTGCGTGCGTCCACCCTCCGGATCGGGTCCCACCAAGACGTATACGCCGGTCCGAGAGACCTCGGCACGCGCTCGCGCGCTTTGGTAGTCCGCGCGGGCAAAGGCCAAGAACGATCCCGTCCATCCCATTCGCTCGACCAGTCGAAGTCCCTGTGGCGTGCCATCCACGAGGAAGATTCGGATTGTGACGCCGCGCGCGGGATTGGGGGCCATGCCGCAAGTATGGCGTTCGCTCCAGCGCCTGCGGTGTCGGATCGCGCGAGAAGAAATGCTCGGGTCGCGCCCCAAGACCCCGGCACGCGGTCGTCCACAGGCCGGGTAGCATCGCTTGTGCCTGGCGCGCGTGAAGCCGTCGTCGGGCGGCAAACACGCGGGCGTCAAGCGGCGACCTTCGCGCACCGCTTGGTCGCATGGAGGCCAAGAAGCGCGCGTACCCGCAGGCCGATCCAGTGGAGGCCGGCAGAACGGGAGGTACGTCCAACCTGATTGAGTGGCCGACGTGACACTACGTCCGATTCCCAGTGATCCAGATCACCTCGTACGAGAGCTTCTCGCCGCACACACCGCCGGGGAACTCGCGATCCTGGCAGGGGCTGGCGTATCAATGGTTGGCGGCACGAATCTGCCATCCGGCCCGCAACTACTTCGTGAGACCGTGCAATTGCTCGTTACGGATCATCGCCTTATCTCCGCGCGTGACTCCGCGCTCGAGAACGACCAGTTCGCGACGCTGGTTCCTGAACTCCTCTTCCAGAGGTTTCACGACATTCTTGGCGTACTGCCGAGTGCTATCTATGCCCCGTTTGTATCTGCACGGCCAAACGCGTTGCATACGTTCCTTGCGAGGACCGCCGCCGAAGGCGCGTTCACTGCCACCACGAACTTTGACCTCGCGATCGAGGCGGCAGCTGTACGCCACGGGCTTCGGCTCGCGCGTGGCGCACCAGTGCATCTGCACGGCAAAGCTACTGACCACGACAGCCTGGTGCTAACGATACGAGCAGTCGGTCGGGGGCTTGCCGATGATGTTGACCGCGATTTCGTCCTCGGGCTCCGGGGCCGTCGTCTGTTCGTGCTCGGCTATTCGGGCAATGATCGCGAGGTGATGGATGCGATCGTTCGCGCGCAACCCGCCATGGTGACGTGGCTCCTGCGCTCCGTGAACGACCGTGCGATTGGCAACCTGGAACGCAGACGTGAGGCTCTGCCCGATCTCAGAGTACGAACGGTCGACCTCGAGGCGGTCAACCGTGATCTCGGCGGCACAACAACATCGGAGCAATCGCGCGTCCGATCTGCAGACGTGATGTCGGCATCACCGCCATTGGTGCAGCTCGAGATGGCCGTCGCGGTGCAACTGCAGCTTCAGGACTATGGGTCCGCGCTCACGGCCGTCAACCTAACTGGATCGCTGCCGGGCGAGCCGACACATCGTGCATCGATCTACGCACTGCAGTCCTTCGCGGCACGGCGTGCTGGAGACATTGCTGCGGCGATAGACCTTGGCAAGCGAGCGCTGGCACTCTCGTCCACGAAGGCCCGGACGCTGCGCGGTCGTGCAAGCACCGACCTGGGCCTCGCCTACCTAGATCAGGACCCGCCCGACCTCGCGCGTGGCTCCGAGTTGCTCCACGATGCCCGCGCACTGTTCGAGGACGAGCTCAGGGACAACCCGTCGGAATACGTCGAGGCACATTTGGCCCGCGCCGAACATAATCTTGGATTCGTGCGCGAACTCGCAGGTGACTTTGAACAAGCGCTTACGCATTATCAGCGTGCTCTGGTGATGAAGCGCGAGTCAGGGGACCTGCCCTACCAGATCAGCTCCGAGCGTGACACCGCACTCATGCTCCTGCTTCTAGACCGACCGGATGAGGCCGCGCCGCATCAAGAACGGCTCGTTGCGCTCGCGACCGAGTATTCGGACCCGTTTGCGCTCGCCTTCTTCGACGCGATGCTCGGATGGCACCGCCTGCAACAACGGCGCCCAACAGACGCACGCGGACCGTTGAGACGCTCGATCGAAGCGTTCGGCGCGATGGGCGACGACGCCAGCCTGGCCAAAGCACAACGCTGGCTTGACGAGGCCGAGAGCATGCTAGGCGGATCGCAAGATCCCTAACGGCGTCACCGACTCGCTGGAGCTGGTCGGGCGCCCCGCGCACCCTTCGTCAGTACGCGCCGTCGTAGAGCTAGTTCTAACGGTCGCACGGGCTCCCAAACAAGGCGCTTTCCTGTTCGACGCGCAAGGTTGAGGTGAGAGCTGTCGCCTGGAGTCACTGCGGCGGCCGGCCTCCATCCGTTCCGTGATCCGGCTGCATGGCTCAGTGCCGCTTGTCGACGCAAGCCACTCTCTCTGCGAGGGCGCCTGCGACCTCCGTCCCACGTAATCGGGCTAATGGCGCGCCGTGTTGGAACCTTGAGCCCACCATGTCTCGGGCAGTAGCGCGACCGCGTCGGCGTCGACAGCGGAAGCGCCGTCGAGTCCCCCGGACGGGACAGCTGCCATGCGTAGGGCGTACGCGTGGCCAGCGAGAAGCCAGTCGACGCAGGTGAACGCGGTGTGTGTGCGGCCGTGGTGGTCATAGGCCTGGGGGTCGTGGCCGCGCGTGCCGATACCGACGGTCATGACGTCGCTGGCGTGCGCGAGGAGTCTGAGGGCGGCGCGGGGTGTTCGGGCGACGAAGACGACGAGTGGCCTGGCGGTGGCGAAGGTCCGTGTGCGCAGGCACCAGCCGGCGAGGAAGTGGTCGTAGGCGACGAGCTTGTCGGTGTTGTAAGCGGCGCGGTCGGTGCGGTCGATCTCGAGGAGCACCGCGAGGGAGCGTCGCTGGCCTGCGACGTGGCCGGTCATGTGGACGATGGCGTCGGGCTCAACTACGCCCGGTGCGGTCGCGAGCGCATCGCCGGTGACCGTGTGGCCGGTGGGTCCGGTGAGATCGTCGAGGCGGATGCGCTTATCGCGGCGGTCGGTGTGGATCATGCCGACGTCGAGGCGCCCGCCGGGCATGAGCGGGGTGCGCCAGGCGGTTTTGACGTCGGTGCCGCCGTAGTGGCGCAGCGCGCCGATGACGAGTTGGACGGCGAGCGTGTGCGGGACGGTGCTGCCACGTCCCGGCGCGGGGAGGCTGCGATCGGGTCGCAGGTAGTCGGGAACGGGTTGGTTAGGTCGCAACCGCTGGTGTTCGGTGCGCAGCCAGTCGCGGCCGCGGGCGCTGACCGCGTAGACGATCGGCGGGCGGCCCCTGCGGCGTTCGAGCGTGAGCGCGCTTGCGCTGACGAGACCTTGGTCGTGCAGTCGCTCGCGCAGGAGCTGGCGTAGCCGACGTTCCTTCGGAGCGCTGTTGATGAGCGTCGCGAGGACTGCGGGGGCGCTGAGAGGCAGGCGCGCGAGGACGTCGAGCAGCTGGTGCTCCTGGGTGCTGAGCTTCACCGTTTGGAGGTCGGTTTGCCAGGAGGCTTCTGAGTGTTTGGCGAGTTCGCGGCGCCGCGCGGTATTGGCCGCCGTCGTCGCAGCCGCTTCGCCCTTGTTGTCGGGGAGACCGTTGGCGCGTGCTTCGAGCAAGGCGGTTGAGCGGGCGGCGCGGGCCGCGGCGTCGGCTGATTGGATGGCGACGTCGTTGGCGTTGGTCCAGTCGCCGAGCGCGGTGATCTGCTCGACGGAGGCGGCGTAGCCGACGGCGTCGGCGACGAGGCCGGGCATGGGTCGCAGGTCGTCGGGTGGCGCTGGGCGCTGGGTCGGGCGCATCGCCCAGTCGAACAGCTCGATCCGCTCCGAGCCCGTGGGTGCTGGTCGTGGTGGGGTGCGTTCGATGCGGGCGCCGCCGACCGCGACATCGCGCGGGGCCTCTCGCTCCGGTGGTGTCGTGTCGGGTTCGGAGTTGGGCTTGCGGACGCTCTGCCACTCGCGCGTCGATGCATCGCTCGCGGGTTTCGCGCTCGTGCCGGCGCGTCCGACGGTGTCGCGGGCGACCTGGGCGGCTTCGTCGCGCTCGCGTGGCGGCGGAGGCGGTGTCGTGGTGGGTCCGCCGAGGCTTTCGGGGATGACGGGCGGGGCGTCGGATCGCGCCTCGGTGGTGTCGGGTTCGCCGAGGACGTCGCGCATCCGCTGGTAATGCATGTCGCGCCAGGTCGTCGCAATGAGATGCAGTGGCGGCGCCGCGATCGAGCGGTGCGTGAAGACGGGCAGCGCGGCGGTGCCGCCGAGGCTCGTGGTCGTGCCGGGCGCGGCGGACCACTGGCCGTTGGACATGACGCGGGCGGTGGCGGTGTAGTCCTCGAGTGCCATGAGGGCGGCGGGGTTGATCGCCATACGGGCCTGGCTGACGGGATCCCCACGAACCATCGAGTCATGCACCGGCCGGCCGACGAGGCACGCCGCTTCAGCGTCGACGGGGTCGGCCATGCGGAAGTAGATCTTCGTCTGCAGCAGGTTCGCGACGGCGTCCAGGACGTAGTCGTGGACGCCGCTGCTCTTGATCGATGAGCCGATCTGCGCGAGGTATTGCGTGGCGGCGGTGAGGCAGAACCCGGCCTCGCGGTGGCGGCTGACCATCTGCATCAGCGTCTTGGTGATGACGGTGTGTGCCTCGTCGATCAGCAGGCTCACCCGGGGCCGTGTGGGCTCGTCCATGCTGATCTGCCGGTCGAGCTGGGCGTCGATCATGTGGACGAGGAAGTTGACGAGGATCGTCGGGCTGTCCTGGCCGAGGATGTCCGTGCGCGGGTTGACGATCAGGATGTCGTGCGCCTCGATCACCGACCGCAACGACAGCCGCGATGGGTGGCCGACGAACTCGCGCACAGCGGCGTGCGACGTCACGAGCGGGCCGAGCTTGTTCGCCGGCGGCTGCAGCCGGTCCTCGAGCCGGGACAGGTTGTTGCGCGCCAGCGCGGGCAGCTCGTAGAGCAGCATCTCCGCGGCGTTGCGCAAGCCGGGGATTCGCTGGCACGCGCGGCCGGCGGCCTGGTGCCACGGGTTTGGCGTCGGGCCGGAGCGCCGATCGACCGTGGCGCGTCGGTCGGTCGGGGCGAGCATCTTGTGCAGCACCTCAAACGAGCCGCCGAACCCGTGCTGCTCGGGACTGGTGCCGGCGTTGTGGTGGCGTTCGGTGTGCTCGTGCCAGGCAATCGCCATCGTGCCGATGACGGAGCGTTCGATGATGTCCTGCGAGGACTGGAAGATCTGGTCCTCGAAGAGATCCATCAGCGCGTGGACGACCATCCCGGCGATCCGCACGAACTCGTTCGGCAGCCCCGCGAGCGTCCAGCCCGGCTCGACGTGCAACGGCGTGATTCCGAAGGCGGGGTCCGCGAAGTCGAGGTACCAGACGCGCTTGGTCCCGTCCCGCCAGAGCTGCGCGGAGTGGTCGTAGTAGCGCTTGGGAAGATCGGGCGGGATCATCCGCAGCAGCCGCTCCGCGAGCGACCCCTTCATGTCCAGGACGATCGTCGCGGTGTTCGGCGACAGCACGTCTCCTTCGATGATCTTCTGCAGCGTCGCGGTCTTGCCGGAGCCCTGCCCGCCGGCGATCAGGACGCCCTTCTTGCGGTCCTCGTGCGTCAGCGACCACCGCACGCGCGGCGGCGCGATCCCGATGTCGACGAGCGGATCGACGCGACCGGGCGGCAGGCGTAGCCGTGGCGGCGGTGCGGCAGTTGCCATCTACGCGTCCTCGCTGATCAGCTCGCCGACGAGGACCTCCTCGTCGGCGGCTGGGACCTCGATCGTGGTCCTGAAGCCACGCTCGAGCTCGTCCTCGGTTGGGGGCAGCGGGAGCCCGCGGTGCTGGCCGCGCGGGAGGGCCGCCGGGGCCGGCAGGTGCGGGACGGTGTTGCGGGCGAGCGGGAGATCGTGCTCGCTGCCAAGTGAGGGAAGCTCAATGAAGAGGCCGAGCTCGCCGCTGAACCACAGCGATGCGCCCGTCTGATCCGGCAGCACCGGCGGCGTCGCCCGCGCCCAGCGACGGCGGTACAGCTTCTGACGAATCACCATCTGGCGCTCCACGAACGTGTTGACGCCACGCATCGACAATGCCGGGCTGACGAGCAGTCGGCACGCGGCCTGCAGGTCGCCGTAGCGGCCCGGCTCATGGCCGGGGGCGCATTGGATCGCCGATTGCAGCTCGACGAAGCACAGCGCGCCGCCGCCGCTGCGTTGCGCCTCGATCACGTCGGCGCTGACCGCGGAGTTCTGCTGCTCGGTGCTCTCGGCAAGGCGTCGCAACCTGCGGGCCGCGAGCGCGTCAACGGACTCGTCGGCCGGCAGCAGGCACCAGCGCACGCAGCTCACAAGGCCATCGAGGCCAGCCTTCTGCTGCTGACGGATCACCGTCGCGAGGACCGATCGGGCGTTGGAGTGATCCGGGCTTCCGGTCGAGCCGCCGACGGGGAGCACCCAGTCCCGAGCTTTGCGGACTCTGAGCACGTGCGATGGCTCGAAGCGTGGGGCGTCGTATCGCACTGGCTCGCCCGTCTCGAGGTCACACCGCACAGTGAGGTTCGGGTACGCGCGTCGCAGCGCAGCGAGCGCGGGGTCGAGCATGACTGGCTCGCAGAGAATCATCAACAGCGCGTTGCCTGTCTCCCCCGCGGTGGTTGGTGGGACGTGCCAGGACTCGATCGCTAGCCACGGCTGGCCACCGGCGACCCGCTCGACCAGGGTGGAGCGCAGTGCCTGCACGAGCGCTTCGGCGGCCGCAGCGACCTCGTCGTGCGTGGCTTCGTCGGCTTGGCCGAGCACGAGCTCGTAGCGCGCGACGTCGCGCCGCTTGCGGGCGCGCAGCCGTGCGGCGACCATCGCGATCACGGCGCCGATGGCGATGAGGGCGATGACGCCGGCGACGAGGAGGTAGACGCGGATCTCGTGCCACATCTCGCGGAGCCCGTCGGTGCCGGTCATCAGCCCTGAGCCGACGACGAGCAGCGCGAGGAATAGGACTGAGCCGATCAGGATGGTGAGCGGGCGCCACGCGATCACGTCAGCGCGACCTCCACGATCGCCGCTATGCACAGCAGCCCGTACGCGAACGTCAGGGCGTGCGCGAGGCGTCCGGATGCCGCATGCGAGTCGGGGTCGCGGAACGCCTGCCATGCGGCGGCGCAACACACCCCGAGGCAGGTCGCCTCGGGGATCCACCACGCGGCGGCGCATGCCAGCCAGCGTGGGTCCAGGCCGCCGACGACGCCGACGATGCCCAGCGAGCGCGCTGTCCCGAGTGCCGCGATGGCGAGTACGACGTGCGCCCAGCGTTGACGGTGCCGGGCGACGAGGCGGTGTGCGATGACGCCCGCGAGCAGCGGCAGGCAGCAGATGAGGAGGTTGTTCGTCCAGATCGAGATGATCGTCAGTGCGGTCGCGTCGGTGCGCTGCTCGTCGGAGATCAGCGACTGCCACGACGTCGGTGCGATCGCCCATACGACGCCTGCGACGGCGAGAACGATCGCGATCGCGATGCCAGAGGCCCTGGCGCCGTTGACGATGAGGCCGCTGCGCCGATGTCCGCGTGCTGACAGCGTCTGGCGGGTCATGGAAGGTGTCGGCACAGCGCCTCCAGGCCTGACCGGCACGCGCGCTCGCGGTCTGCCCACGGGTCACGGGGGTCGAAGGTCGCTAGCCGCGCGACGGGGCAGCCGCGAGCGTCGCCGAGACCGCGCAGCGTGCGCGACCCGACGCGTTCGCGATCGGGCTGCCACGCGACCACGAGCTCGCGGTCGGCGACCACCTCGTGTCCGAGGAGCCGGCGGCGTGCGACCTCGAGGTCCTCGCGGCGCGCGGCGACGACCCACACGTGCAGGTCGCTCACGGGCGCGTGACGGACGAGGGCCGCGTCGTCGGCGAGCCCGAGATCGATCGCGACGAGGCTGTGCGGGACGGCGGCGGTGTGGATGAGCTTGTCCAGTGCCGCGCGTTGCGTCGCCGGGTGGGCGCCGACGAGTTCGTCGATCGCTGCCTGCTCGACTTCCGTGCGCGCGAGGGCCGCGAGCTCATCGTCTCCCGCGTCGCGTGCGACCGCTTCGGCGGCGGCTGCAAGCAGTCGGCGGGCGGTCTGGTCGATCGCGATCGACGCCTGTGGCGCATCGCTGATGACGTGGATGCCCTCCTCGGTCTCGACGTACGGGCGCGCGAGGCTCCCACCCGCGATCACGAGTTCGGCGGTCGCCTCAGCGGAGGTCTGTGACCAGGCGCCGGCGAGCGCTCCGAGCCCGCCGCGCGTCGCGGCGGCGAGGTCGATCGCGACCGTTGGCCGGTCGCTCGCACGCTTCACCGCGCCACACGCGAGCAGCACAGCACTCGAGACGCCGGCGCCGCCCTGGACACCCGCGAACGTGACGACCGCGCCCGGGGCTGATCGAACGAGCGCGCTCGTGCGCACCCCGCGCATCACGACATCTGAGACGCGGCGGATGCCGTGACGCGGGGCAGCGGTGACGGGTGGTCGTGGCACGCCGCGGCGAAGCGCGACGACGCCGCTGGCTGGGGTCATTGTCCGGCGCCTTCCTCGACCTGCGGGATCCCCTCCCCGGCGAGCTGCGACAGCGCAGCCCACACGTCACCGTCGTGCTCGGCGATCGCGCGCTCGCGGCGGGGCACGTCGATCTGTGGCTCACTGGTCCAGGCCCAGTACTCATGCGCGCCGAGGATCGCGCAGACGCGCCCATCACCACGGGGGCCGTTCATGACGAGGGCTTCGGAGTAGCGGCCGGCGACCTTGCGCAGCGACTTCAGTGAGTCGGTCATCTCGGGGCTGAGGTCGACGGTGTCGCGGACGAACGCGAGCATGCCCTTGTCGAGCTGATGAAAGATCCGGATCGACGCGTTCCTGAGTACCGCGTCGGCGTCGCCGTCGAAGTCCTCGGGGTCCTGGGAGACGACCATGAACGCCGCGCCATACGCGCGTCCCTGGCGCGCCCACGTCTGGACCTCGCCGGCGAGCACCGGGACCTGCGCCCACGACCAGCCCTCATCGAGGCCGACGATCGAGCGTCCGTGGTAGACAGCGCCGTCGATCGGGGCGCTGCGTGCCCGGCGATCGACGCGCTCGACCTCACGCCGCGTCCATTCCATGTTCGCGAGCACGAGCGCGATCAGGTTCTGCTCATCGACGCTGCGGTAATCGAAGATCAACAGCGGCGCGGCGGCCGGCAGCGACGTCTCGCGGTCCCACATCGCCGCATGCGTCCCACCGGCGACGAACTCCGACAACTCCGAAACGAGCGAGCGCAACGCGTCGACCATCGCCCCCGGCTGCCCTTCGCCTGCTTCGTAGTCGGCGGACGCGCGCATGAGCGCGACGAGCTCGCCCTCTCTGGGGACCTTGCCGGTTCTGGCGCAGTGGCTGTAGGTCGTGCGGATCGCGTCGGCGAGCACCTTGCGCTCGTGATTTGACAGCTCGCGGCGCAGCAGCGTCTCGTGCAGGCGCAGCAGGAACTTCACCTTCGCGCTCGGGACGTTCGCCGGGTCGTCGACGTCCCAGTGGTTGATGACTGTGCCGTCGTCGGCGCCCATCCGTATGACGCGCGCGCCGGGGATGAGGTCGGCGAGCAGCTCGTAGTGACCGGCACGGTCGTACAGGAAGCCGTGGGCGCCCATCGCGACCATCTGCGCGACCAAGCGGTTGGCGGTCACGGTCTTCCCGACACCGGAGCGCCCGGCAATGACGATCGTCGAGTTCGTCAAAGCACGATCGAACGGGTTGACGCACTGCACCTGCCCGGACACCGGCTCGATGAACAACGGGATCCCGCTCGGCGACCCGCAGGTCGACCCGATCAACGGGAAGCTGTCAGCGGCGTGCTCAACACCGACCCGCAGCGTGCGGTGCGCGACGTCGGCGCCGAACGGCAGCGTCGACACCCACAACGGTTCTTGGAGGCGGTTGCCGCGATCCAGTGTGCCGCCGCTCGTCGCGCGCGCGACCGTCTTCTGGGCACGGTACGCCGCGGCGGCGAGCGCGTGCTTGTCGGGCCGCGGCCCCGGAGCGCGCAGCGCGAGGTACACGCTCATGTCGGTCAGGTTCGCGAGCGGATCCTGCGCCATCTGCTCAGCCAGCGCGCCATGCGCCTGCGCCTGGGCGTTGGTGGTTGCGTCGCGGCGGCCCTTGCGGGCCTCGCGCTCGACCTCACGCATCGCCTGGTGATGCAGCCGCTTGGCCTCATCAGCGATCGCGACACGATCGAGGCCGTGCAGATGCACGGTGAGGGTGTAGGGCAGCGGCTGGTTCATCAGCTCGGTCATCCAGAACGTGCGCGTCATCGACGGCGCACCAGTGAGATAGAGCACCTGGACGAGGTCCTGCTCGATCTCGGCGTGATCGCTGTAGCGGCGGAAGTCCAGCGGGCTTCGAGCAACGAGGTCGCGCAGCGCGAGCGCGGCGCGCTCGGCATCCTCGCCCTCGATCGCATCATCAAAGCGCGACAGCACCGGCGCCTCACCGTCCAGCGTCTCCGTGCGATCCCAGCTGACCGACGTCGGGTTCAGCCGCGAACTGACGTAGCGCAGCACCGCCGGCCCGTCCAGGATCCGGCCCGTGATGCCATCGCGCGCGAGATGCCCGATCAACTCAAACGCCCGCATCTCCGCGAGCCGCACGAGCTGCTGATGGTCACGCAACCGGCGCGCCGGACCACGCCGCGGCGACCGGTAGCCCGCGCTTCGTCGCGACGCGCGTGATCCGGGCATCCCGGCGGGCAGTCCCTCGCGCCAGGATCGGTCGCCGTCGTCGTCGGGCTCGTACCGCACGACGATGTACACGCGCTGTCGTGGCGTGAAGTCGGCGTCGGTGGCGCCACGGCGCACGCTCTCAAGCAACATCTCGTACAGGCCCCAGCGCGCACGTTGCACGCGGTTGAGGTCGACGGCTGCGGCGGCGCTGACAGCGCTGGGACGAAAGCCGTAGACCTTCTCGATCTGCTCATCGACGAACGCGAGGTGCGCCTCGGTCTTGACACGATCGCCCTCGACGATCAGCTGCAGCGACTGGCCACGCTCCTGGAACGCCGCGATGTTGCGGAAGTTCAGAAACGTCTCCAGCCGCTCATCGGCCGTCAGCGTCTGCAGATTGCGCGGATAGCACGCGATCACATGCGAAAACGAGCCGTCCTCGAGCACGATCGTCCCATCGGTCCCGAGCTGGCTGATCGGCAGCAGCGTCCCCGCGGGCAGCGCCTGCACCGGCTCGCGGTCGCGCCGTCGGCGGTGCGACCTCAGCGGCGTCCGTGTCGCGCCTGTGCTCACTCGCCGAGCACCGCCCGCAACTCACCCGGCGTCGGAGCCCCCGCGGCAAGCACCGTGTCGTCGTCGGCCTGGAGCTCGTAGCCGACCGCGCGGTCACCTGCGCCCGGGTCGTACACCCCGACCGCGCGGCGATACGCAAGCCACGCCGCAATGTGACCGTGCAGCAACTGGCCGGCGCGGTTGTCGATGATCATCGCGCCGACCGGCAGCAGGAAGACCGCGGCAGCGATCACGCCGAGCGCCATGCTCGCGGCCGTGTACGCGACACCGACCGCCAGCAGCACCAAGATCGCCGCCGGCATCAACTGCTCGTCCGTGAACAGACCCTTGTGCAGCACCCGGCTGTTGACCTGATGACGGATCGGATGCACCATCAGCGCCGCCCCTCGTCATCGCCCTGCACCGGCTCGGTCCAATCCCTGCGCAGCTCGCGCTCGGTGTACATGTCCTCCTGATGGGCGGGACGCCCGCTTGGGTCCGCCGGCGGATCGAGGGCGTCGAGGACGGTCTGATGCGCTCCGGCACCGACCGTGGCAGCGTTGGAATGGCTCTCAGGTCGGAAGGTTCCGTTGGCGATGCCGGCGGCGATCCGCTCACGGAAGTACACGTCGCCCTCCTCTCCTCCTGCGGCGTGCTGCAGCGCGCGAGCGCTCTGCGCGGCGTCGCGCACGTGTGCGATCTCTCCGTCGTCCAGGTGCCCAAGTGCAGACGTGACCTGGTCGGGGGTGACCGGACCCTGTTCGCTGATTTGAGCTCGCGCCGCTTCGAAATCCGGGGTGCCCGCGGCGAGACTCGGCGCCTCACGCGGGGGTGGGGGCTCCGGAGCAATCTCGTGCGCGGTCCCGTCGATCACATCGGCGCCTGTCGACGAACCCGTTGTCGCCGCGGGCGGTGGGCCTGCTTCGTCGCCCTGGGCGCGTGCGCCGTCTACGACGTCAACGTCTGATCCACTACGACCGCCAGCCGCAGCGAGGTTCATCCCGTCGGCGACGCCTGGGCCGTCCCACGCTTCGCTCGCGGCGACCGCGCGGCGGTACGGCGTGCCCTCGTAACGCGTGTTGTGCTCCGCGACGGCCTCGGCGCCAGGCAGTCCCTCGGACGCTGCACCGAGCTTGCTCCACAGTGCGGGCGCGGCCTTGTAGGCCGCGGCTGCCATCGCAAGTCGTGCGCCCGGGATGCTCAGCGGCGCGCCGAGCGGCGTCGCCATCTTGATCAGCGCGCGGGTCACGCCGAACACGACGAGGCATGAGGCGACGAAGATCCCGGGGCCGTTGATGACTGCCAGCGTGAACGCGCCGGCGTTCTTCGGCGGAGCGGTCACGAGCGTGCTGTTCACGGCGGCCCAGGCCGCGAACACGGTCGCCCATGACAGCGGGATCACTATCAGGATCGCGAGGCTTCGCACGAGTGAGTTCAGCGCGACGCTCCCGAGGCCGGGGAATGCGCCGAGGCCGAGCATCACCGGGCCACCGAGGTACAGCACGGCGAAGGCGAACGTCACGACGTACTTCAACAGCAACAGCGCGATGAAGAACATCGCCATCAGCACAAGCAGGATGACGAGCACGATCGGCGCGACACCGCTCGCTGCCGCGATCCCGGCTGTCGCGCCTCCGGCGGCGGTGAGGCCGAACGTCTTGGCGAGCGCGTCGTTGATCGCCTGGTCGCTGAACACGTAGCCGCTGAACCCGTTGGCGACATCGACGCCGATCGGCACGAGCGTGTGCCACGACCCCATCAGCAGCGCGAGGCCCGCGACGCGCATCAGCACGCCGCTGATCACGCTCGCCGAACTCGAGGCACCCGCGATGACTGCTCCGTATCCCTGGATGACCGACGACACGGCACCGAGCACCATCAGCGCGGCGCCGATGACGACCAGCGGCACGACCATCCGGTCAAGGCCGCCGCCGAAGACGAGGTCGATGCGTGTCAGGAACCGCATGACGTACGGCGTGATCGTGTCCCGGAGCCCGCCGAAGATCCAGTCGAGGATCGCCTTGACGCCGTCGAGCACCACGCTCCCGGCCGCATGGGTCACCTGGCCGCCAAACCAACCGAGGGCCTTTCCGCCGAGCCCGAGGGCGGGACCGAGCACCGGGATGTCCGCGTCTGCCTCTTCCGGGGTCGAGGCAGACACGAGCAGGACGACGCCCATCACCAGTGTTGTCAGTCCGGCCAGGCGCGCGGCCCTCGAGCGTCGCAGCGACCGCGTCGTCATAGGATCACCGCGAACATCACGAGTAGCGCGACGAGCCCGTAGGCGCCGCCGATCATCACGTCGGTCCCGCCGCGATCACCGCGGACGGCCTGCAGCGCTCCCAGGCCGACCGTCACGATCGCGGCCAGGAACATCGCGGCCACGAGCGCCGTGAACAGCATGAACACGTGGGCTTGATGGACCGGGTCGTCGAAGATCGCGCGGATAAACCCGCTGACGTTCTGAAACGAACCCCGGCCAGCGTTCGTGCTGATCTTGTTCACCACCGCATCGGGAGTCCGCCATCCGGCGACAACGAGGAGTGCAGCGGCGAGCTGTCGTAGACGAGGCACGGCAAGCCCGCCTACGCGAGAACCTGGAAGCCGACGATCGCGACGACGAGCGCCGCGACGACGCTGAACGCCGTCTCGACGCCACCGCGAGCGCCCCGCAGGCCCTGGATGAGGCCGAAGACGAAGTAGATGATCGCCGCCAAGAACAGCAACGCGAACACCGCGACGATCGCGCTCATCACCGTCGACTGACCCGCGCCATCAGCCGGCTTGAGCACCGCCGTGACCAACGACCCGACATCGAACTTCAGATCCTGGCCAGCCACCTTCGGCAGCCCGATCTGATCGATCACCTTCCCCGCCACCGCACTCAAGCCCGTCCCGAAGCTCACTGACAGCACGGCCACCGCAGCGGCGATCCTGCCGATCATCCTGTCGCACACCATTGATCTCCGCTCCTCGATGTCGGGGTCACTGATGCGCTGTCGCAGCGATCAACCATCTGACCCCCTCCCAGGAATCGAGCGGCGCGACGCCCTGTCACATCGCGGCCACACGCAGGCGCGACTTCCCGTGCGCCTACCAGGCGGGCCGCGCTACGCCTTGAGCACCGGCCCGCGCCTATCCGTGCGACGTCGCTCCGTCAGCAGCCGTCGGCGCGGGGCGCCGACCAGTTCGGATACTGCTGATGGGCGCCCCGATCGGGCCCATACAGCGTCTCCCGCGGCGTCGACGCCGTCGCTAGACGCGACAACCACTCATCGCTGAGCCACGCGCCCGAGATCGGCTCCCATTCTGCGAGCAGCCGGTCCAGATCGTTCCCATCGGCTGTCAGAACGTCGAACTCGGTGTTCATCCAGCGCTGCATGTGGCCGCGCTCGTCACTCGGACTGAAAACGACGACCTCAACAGCCGCTTGTGACTGCTCCCCAAGCGAGCGCTGCACGTGCTCACGGCAGGCACGCAGCGTCTCCCACAGGGCGGGTTCGACCCGTGTTGTCTTCGGCCAGATCAAGAAGAAGCCCGGAGGCCCGACGACGATCGCGCCGACATGCCATTCCTCGACCCTGGCCGGGCCGGCAACGATCCAGCGCTCCGGTCGCTCACACAGGCGCTCGAGCTGCTGCAGCATCCAACGATGACGAGCGCCAACCCGATCGGCGTACTCGACGATCGACGCGAACGGCTCGATCGCCGGAGCCTGCTCGGCCGTCATGAACCTCTCGTCTGCTCGCTGCGACATCGACTCGACCTCCTCTCGGAGGATGGCATACGCCCTGGCCGGATCCGACGGGCCGCACGCAGTCGTCCGCACGCCGAGCAACCGGCGAGCGTCCCCGGCGAGAGAGCCCCAGGGAGGCTGAGCACGGCCCGGCGCGTCAGGGATGGATCTCGAGCCGGTATGAGCTCGATCGGTCGCCGGTTCGTCGCCGCAGCGTGTCGTAGGCGATCCGCGCTCGCCGCCACCCGAGCCCGCTGGCGTTCCCCCGGATGATCGTGGTGCGGCCGTCGGCGGCGAGACCGCCGATCGCAAACCGCACCGACTCAAACGTCATCGGCAGCACGCTGAGCAGCGGGCGGCAATCAAAGACATGCGCCTCATCGCGCTGGCGACGCCGATCGGGTCGGTCCTGGCGGTTGATCTGCCGTGCCGTCAGCCGCGGCGCAGGCACTGACCGCAGGGTCGCGGTGCGAGAGGCGGATGTCGTCACCGTCTTCGGTGTCTCCTGACGGTTGCCCGTGAACAGAGAGACCCCAACCATGACGACGGCCGCGAGAACCGCGATGGCGACGAGTGCTCGCATCGCCTACGTCGCCGGACCGGGCGCGGCAATCGCGTAGATCGGGCGCGGGTCGCACCCCGGCCCAGTCAACCGCGCAGGGTCAGCGCGACTCAGCCGACACGGGCCCTCCCGGGTGACACGACTTGAGTCCTGGTTGCCGCCGGTGAGCATGAACGTCCCGTCCGGGTTGACCGTGTCGACGAGATTGACGTGCTGCGACGTGCTCGTGCTCTTCGGCCCACTCCCGTACATCAACGCCGACCCGACCCGCGGCGTCGAACCGCGCGGCGACGAACCCAGGCCCTTGAAGAGAGTCCCGTTGCGCTGCGCCCACGTGTACTGGTAGCCGGAGAAGTCACTGACCTCGATCGGCACCCCCGCCAAGCGCCACACGTTCGTGGAGAACCACGCGCACCACGCGACCTGCGTAGTCGGCGGGTCAAAGCCCGCAAACGCCTGGCGCCTGGCGTCTTGGCCGAGGAACGTTCTCGCGATCTGGCCGATGCGCACGCCCGACTCGCTCGACAGCGGCATCGCTGAACATCCGCCGGCCAGGGGTACTTCGTGCGCGTCGCTGGACGCCGTGGGTGTCTGACCCGCGACATCGACGGACCGCGCGTCAGCGGCCGGGGGCTCGCCGGTGACGGTCGTCTGCCGGTTCCACCGGGTCTGGTATGCACGGCCGCGCCAGTCATAGAAGTCGATCGTGTGACCCTTGATCCGCCCGCCCGTGTCAGCAGCGAGAAACGGCCCGCGCCACCCAAACGGATTGGGCCACGCGTACACCCACTGCCCGAGCGCGATCACCCGCGGATCCGTCGCGATCACGTACCGCGCCGGAGCACCACCCGCAAGCACGAGCCCGCCGGCCGTCGCCTCACCCGGGCCTTGCAACCCACCCCACGGCGGCCCGTACGCGGTGCTGCGAAACACGCCCGTCGTCAGCACGCTGCCCGCCAGCCGGCTCGATCGCACCCTGTCGAGCTCGGCGCTCGTGACCCCACTGCCGGCAACCCCGCCCAACGACCCGACGGTCGGCCCGGTCGGTTCCCCAGCGCCGTCCATTCCCTCGCAACCCTGGCTCGCCCCAGGAGTGAAGACGGCGACGATGACGGTCAGCGTCAGAACCCCTGCGACCACGACGACCAGCAGCACCGCGACCACCCCGAACGCAGCAAACCCCGCCTCCCCACGCCCACCACGCCTCCGCGTCTTGGCATTCAGCCTCGCGCGATCGTCGGGCGACGGCGCCGGGCGATCGCGATGGCTCGCCGCCCGCGCGCGCGATGCGGCTCGCCGCGGACTGCGCGCCCCAACAGTCCGCGCCGCCCAGCGACCACGGCCCCTCCAACTCACGCCGCCACCCGGCCGTGCAGACGACCACCGACCCTGATCGATCGACACGCATCGCCCGCGAGCCCGGCGCCGCGAACCGTATCCGTCTCGACCGCAGCGCGATCGCGCTCCAGCCGATCAGTCGCCTCATGGCCCCAGGTAGACGCGGTCACGACTGCCTGTCGCCGACACCCGGCAATTCACCCCCCGACCACAGGCCCTGCACCAGCGTTCGCCGTCGAATGGGCACCTCGAAACGAGTGCGGCAGCGGGGCGTCAGCTCAGGTCGGCGGGTGTCATCACGCGAGCAGCGCCGACAGCAGTACACGGTGACCCTCACGACGCCCCGCCTCGATGACGACGAGCAGCGCCTCGCAGCGCTCTGGGAGCATGGGGTCGTCGACGACGCCGCGCCCACCGTGGCGCACGACGACGCGATCACCACGTTGTTCGCATCGGCCTGCGACACCGCCACGCCCACACCTGCGGCCCGACCTCGGCCGCGCCGATCCGTGCGCGCTCAGCAGCCGCGCGTACGAACGCGACACACAACACGTCCTCGACGTCGACAGCTCGCCGGCGCAGCGGTCGGTGTCCTCGCCGCGGTCACCGTCGCCATCGCCATCGCCACAGACGGGACGCCCAGCAGAGCTCCGAGCGACAGCAGCACACCACACCCCCGAGCCGCACCCACCGCGCCCGCGCCGACAGCACACCTCGACCGCCGGCCCAATCGCCCCGGCACGACCCAACGCCGTCAACGGACCCCCCACGCGCCGCGACGCACAGAGCGCCTGGCACGCCGCTCCACGCAGACATCACGAGACGGCCGGGACACCTCCCGCGCACGACCATCGCAACGCCCCGCCGCAGGCCCATCCGAGGCACGGCCGATCCCGGCACCGGTCCCGCCGCCCCTCGCGACCTCGTCGGCGTGCGACGAGTTTCCCCCCTGCTGATGGCCCTGAGCGTCGACACCCACCGCGGCCTCGTGCTCCTGGCGGCGGTGCCGTACGACGACGCCATCATCGACTTGATCCGGACCCTCCCGGAGCGCCACTACCGCCCGCGCGAGCAGGCTTGGTGCGTGCCTGCGCGCCGCGAGCAGCTACGCCATGTCTCCACGCTGATCGGCGAGCTCGACGAGCGCGATGTCGCCGTCGACATCTCCGACAGCGCGAGCGCGCGTCTCGCGCGCGCCGACATCGGGCGCGCGATCCTGCGCGGCGACGTCATCGAGATCACCGGGCCCTACAGCCCACGCCGACTCCCCGCTCTGCGCGCCCTGCCCGAACGCCGCTTCGACGCCACGCGCAGGACCTGGGACGGTCCCGCTCACACGCGCCGGAGCGCTGGCGATCCTCGACCTCGTCGATCACACCAACGAACTCGTCGCCACCCGACGCGCACGCCTCGCGCTACAACGGACGGCAACCCCCACCGCCTCCACGCCGCGCGCCAACCGCGAACCCCATCCAACCGCTCTCGGCCCGACGCGACGACCGCCCATCGCGCAGTGGCGCCACTACACGCGCGGACCGATCTTCGAGAACCCCGCCCGCGAGAAGATCCACCTCCCCGGCGTCGGCCTATGCGTGCGCGTCCGCGTGGATCCGCACTGAGCCGCCGCGTTCGACCGCGGCGGCGCGGGCCGTCAGGCGGCGGTGAGCTCCGGGGCCGGGGCGATCTCGCGTTCTGACTCGCCGTCGGGCGTGTCGCGCTCGATCCCGATGAGCAGCCGTTCCTCCAGGACGGCGAAGATGCGCGTCAGAACGGGGATCGTGGGGATGTGCACTCCGCTCTCGAGCTTGGAGATGAACGAGTGCGACGTGCCGGCGCGCTCGGCGACCTGCTGCTGGGTGAGCTGGAGCTCGTAGCGGCGTTCGCGGATGTGCGCGGCGATCCAGTTGACCTCGCGCAGCCGTTCGCTCGCGGCGTACTCGTCGCGAGCGGCGCGGTAGTCCTCGCTGCGCCCGCCACGGGACGCCGCAGCGTCCGTGGCGCGGGCTCCGGCCGGGTTGGGGGAGTGCGTGTCGCTGGCAGCCATCACGGTGAGCTTATCGAAATGAGTAAGTCGGTCAACGTGCTATCGACGCGAAGGCGGTGCGTCTTGACCGGCCGCGCGCGGCGGCGTTCGTCGCGCCGCGTCCATGCGCGCCTTGAAGTCCGCGAAGCGCCGCTCGGCGATCTCGATCTCCCCCTCAGGTAGCTGCCGCGTGTCCTTCTCGAAGGCGTGCAGCAGGATCTGCAGGTTCTCTGAGCGCTGGTGGAGCAGGCGGAGGTACGTGTTGGCGAAGCGCACCCGCAGCTCTCGCAGCTCGCCGCGCACCTGAGACGTGATCGGGTAACCAACTAGCGGCGCGGCGACCGGCTGTCCGTTGAGGTACTGCTCGACGTAGAAGTCGATCTTCGCGGCCTGCTTGGCGGGCAGCGCCTCGATGAACTCGTTGACCGGCTCGGACCCATCGCGCTCGCGGTAGTACCGCCTGCGTGTCAGCCATCGCAACACCCTGCCGGCGATTCCGGCGGCACCGAACGCCTCTCGGCCGCTGGGGATGTGTCGCCTGAAGTCATGACCGCCACGATGAGCGAGGTCATGCGGCGGGCTTCCGTCGTCGGCGGTCGTCGTCGTCGTTGAGTAGGCGGTCGAACGCCTCGCCGTGCTCGCTGCGCTCGCGGTGACGCAGCGATTCGGTGTAGATCCGTAGCGATGTCGACGGGTCGACGTGGCCGCCCTGGTCTGCGACCCAGCGTGGTGGCGCGCCGGCCTCGTGCAGGAACGTGAAGTACGTCTTGCGCAGCGCGTGCGCGGTGACGCCTTCGTGCAGTGCGGGTTCGCCGCGCTCGGCGAGCACGACGTCGGTCTCCGTGATCAGCGGTTTGACCACGCGCTTGGCGGCGTTCGTGCGGTCGTGGCGGACGCCGCGGCGCGTCGGCAGCAGCGGCCTGGATGCGGGCGTCTCGGCTGTCAGGTCCAGGTAGCGACGCAGGTCGGCGAGCGTGTCGGGCGTCAGCTGCACGTGTCGCACGCCGGCGTCGGTCTTGGCCTGCCCGACGCGCACGCGCTTGCGGATCACGTCGACATCGCAACGACGGACCCCGCACGCCTCGTCGATGCGCAGGCCGGCAGCCCACAGCAGCCGCACCCAGCAGCGGACGTACGGGATCGGGTCCCCTGCCTGCTCGTAGCGCGCCTGGCGGTAGTACGCCGTCGACACGGCGATCGACAGCCGCTCGGCGATCTCCGGGTATCCGAGCCCCTGCCGGCGCAGCTCGGCCACCTCCCGCGTCTTGTCGGTCAGGCCGGCCGCCCGCTGATCGAGCCGGTCGGCCGCTTCCAGCATCGCGCGGACCTCGTGGCGTTCGAGGATCGGGCGGCGGGGGCGGTGATAGCGCAGGCGCTTGACGCGGCGGGCGGGGTTGTCGCGCAGGTAGCCGCGCTCGACGGCGTCGTCGAGGATGCGGGCCAGCAGCGCGAGGCACTTGTTGATCGACTCGTTGGACAACGGCCGCAGCGCCATGTTGCGCGCATCGCGGTCGATGATGCCCGCGTCGCGGCGCTCGACGATCCGTCGGCTCTCCTTCAACAGCGACGTCTTGACCGTGGTGACGCGCGGGATGTCGAAGGTCGACAGGCGGTCCTCGCCGATCAACGGCAGCAGGTGGCTCTCCAAGCGCCACCTGACGTCGGTCACCGTCCGCGGGCGCCACTCGAGCATGTTGTCCTCAAGCCAGCTCGACGCGTACGTACGGAACGTCGGGTCGCTGTCGTCGCCCGCCGCGACTGGCTCTGGCGGCGCCCATGTTCCGGCCTGGACGCCTTTGATCTGCTCCTCGAGCTCGACCTGCGCGCGCGCCGGCGTCCAACCGTCGCGATCGGTGCCCAGGCGCACGCGCTGGCGCACGCCGTCGACGGTGATGCGTAACCAGAACGTCCGCAATCCGTCCTTGCGGTTGACGATCTCAACGCTGCCTCGTGCCGGACGTGCCATCCGGTCCTCCTTCCATGACTGTCGTCGCGCGCCGCGGGCGATCGGCGAGCGTCTGCTTGGCGGGCGGGTACGCGAGCCGGCGGCCCCGCGGCGCCCGCGTGCTCGCCGGGACATCGCGACCGGTCTCGGTGGCGACGAGGACGCCGCTGGCGACGCCCTGCGGGGAGAAGCGCCACTCGCCGCTGCCCGGCAGCCGGAAGCCACCGAGCCGCGCGGCGTTGCGATGCACCCAGTCGCGGCGGCGCCCGAGGATCTGCGCGACCTGAGCGGTCTTCAGCAGCCCGATCTCGCCCCCGGGAGTTCGGGCCGCGGCGCACAGCAGCTCGACGAGATGCTCGGATGAACCGACGACAGCCATCTGTGCCCTGCTGTCGGTCCAACCGCGGCGGCGACCCCCGGCGCGCTGACGGCAGCCGATGCTGCGTACCGACGCGATCGGCCGGGGCGAGGGTTTAGGCCATCCGATGGCCAAAACCCCCCGGCGAACCGCGCAAATAGCGGCTAAATCACGTAGGGCGGGTGTAGCGCCCTCTTGCGTTCTCCCTGCAAATCCGCACGTTTCTCGTCCTCCCCATACTCTTTGCAAGCAGGAGGTCACCGGTTCGATCCCGGTTGGCTCCATGGGGGGAACGCAGCAAATACGTTGGTCTCCGACCGCGCTCATGAGTCGTGCGCAGACCGGCGCATCCGCGCTCGGACGCGACCCCTCCGCAGCCGTCCCCGGTGACCGGGGAGGCACGCCTACAGCGGCGTCGTGTACGCGGCGCTCAGCCCGCCGTCGACGAGGAACGTCGACGCGGTGACGAACGATGCTTCGTCGCTGGCGAGAAACAGCGCCCCCTGGGCGATCTCGCGGGCGTTGGCGAAGCGCCCCATCGGGACGTGCACGAGCCGCCGCTGGGCCTGCTCGGCGTCCTTGGCGTAGAGCTCGCGCAGCAGCGGCGTGTCGACGGGCCCGGGGCACAGCGCGTTGACGCGGACGTTCTGCTTGGCGAACTGGACGCCGAGCTCGCGGCTGAGCGACAGCACGCCGCCCTTGGAAGCGGTGTAGGCGATCTGCGACGTCGCCGCGCCCATGACCGCGACGAAGCTCGCCGTGTTGACGACCGATCCGCCGCCGCCGTCGAGCAGGTGCGGGATGCCGTGCTTGCAGCACAGGTAGACCGAGCGCAGGTTGACCGCCAGCACGCGCTCCCAGACCTCGGTGTCGGTGTCGAGCACCGAGCCGTCCTCGACGGGCGAGATGCCGGCGTTGTTGAAGAGCACGTCGATGCGGCCGTATGCCTCGCGCGTCTGCGCATACATCGCGGTGACCTGCTCCTCGTCGGTGACGTCGACCGCGAGCGCGAGGTCGACGCCGGGCACGTCGCGCAGGTCGACGCCGACGACGGTCGCGCCCTCGTGCGCGAAGAGCTCGCACGTCGCCGAGCCAATCCCGCCGGCAGCGCCGGTGACAACGCAGACCTTCCCCTCCAGCCGTCCCATCAGCCCTCCGTCGCGTAGTAGATCGACTTGACCTCCGAGTAGGCGTCGAGTGCGTGGGGCCCGAGCTCGCGGCCGACCCCGGACTGCTTGAAGCCGCCAAACGGCGTCGCCACGCGCACCGAGGTGTTCGCGTTGATCGACAGCACGCCGGTCTCCATGGCGCGCGCGACGCGCAGCGCGCGGGCGCCGTCGCGCGTCCAGATCGAGCCCGACAGGCCGTAGATCGTGTCGTTGGCGATCTCGATCGCGTCGGCCTCGTCGTCGAAGGCGATGACGACGGCGACCGGGCCGAAGATCTCCTCGCGCACGGCGCGGTCGTCGCGCTCGACGGGATACAGCACGGTCGGCGCGAACCAGTAGCCGGGGCCGTCGGGCGCCGAGCCGCGGATCGCGACCGGCGTGCCCTCGCCGACGAAGCTCGCGACGGTCTCGCGCTGGCCGGCGGAGATGAGCGGGCCCATCTGCGTGGCCTCGTTGAGCGGGTCGCCGACGGCGATCGCCTGCACGTGCGGCTCGAGCAGCTCCATGAAGCGCTCGACGACCGAGCGCTGCACGAGGATGCGCGAGCGCGCGCAGCAGTCCTGCCCGGCGTTGCCGAAGACCGCCATCGGCGCGGACGCGGCCGCCGCCTCGAGGTCGGCGTCGGCGAAGACGACGTTCGCCGACTTGCCGCCGAGCTCGAGCGTCACGCGCTTGATCGTCTGCGCCGCCGCGGCCGCGATCGAGCGGCCGACGGCCGTCGAGCCGGTGAAGGCGACCTTCGCGACGTCGGGGTGCTCGACGAGCCGCGTGCCGGCGGTGCGGCCGGGCCCGGCGACGACGTTGACGACGCCCTCGGGCAGCACCCCGCGGGCGATCTCCTCGAAGCGCAGCGCGGTCAGCGGGGTCAGCTCGGCGGGCTTGAGCACCACCGTGTTGCCGGCCGCCAGCGCGGGCGCCATCTTCCAGCTCGCGATCGTCAGCGGGAAGTTCCAGGGCGTGATGAGCGCAACGACGCCGAGCGGCTCGCGCACGGTGAAGGCCTGCCCGCCGCCGACGGGGATCGTGTCGCCGAGCAGCCGCTCGGGCGCGCCGGCGTAGTAGCGAAACGTGTCGACGACCATGCCGATCTCGCCGCGCGCGTCGCCGATCGGCTTGCCGGCGTTGCGGGCCTCGAGCACCGACAGCTCCTCGTGCGCCGCCTCGATCGCGTCGGCGAGCCGGTACAGCAGGCGCGCGCGGTCGGCGGGGGCGATCGCGCGCCAGCCGGGGTAGGCGGCCTTCGCACGCGCGACGGCGGCGTCGGCCTCCTCGGCGCCCGCCCGGGGAACCTCGTCGAGCACCGCTTCGGTGGCGGGCTCGAGGATCTTCAGCATGTCGCTCACAGGCGCTCGAACCCGCGGTAGCGCTCCCAGTCGGTGACGGCCGCGCCGAAGGCGGCAAGCTCGACGTCGGCCATGTTGAGGTAGTGGTCGACGACCTCGTCGCCGAACGCCTCGCGGGCGACGTCGCTGGCCGCGAAGAGGTCGCGGGCGTCGCGCAGCGTCGCGGGCACGCGCGGCTTGTCGGCCTCGTAGGCGTTGCCCTCGAGGGCGGGCTCGAGCTCGAGCCCGGCGTCGATGCCGTGCAGCCCCGCGGCGATCATCGCGGCGATCGCGAGGTAGGGGTTGACGTCGGCCCCCGGCAGCCGGTTCTCGAAGCGCAGGCCGGCGCCGTGGCCGACGACGCGGATCGAGCACGACCGGTTGTCCTTGCCCCAGGCGACCGCCGTCGGCGCGAACGAGCCGGCCGCGAAGCGCTTGTAGGAGTTGACGTTCGGCGCGTAGAACAGCGTCAGCTCGCGCAGGCAGGCGAGCTGGCCTGCGACGAAGCGCTGAAACAGCGCCTCGTCCTCGGCGAACACGGGCGTCCCGTCCTCGCTCGAGCGCAGCGAGAAGTGGATGTGGCACGAGGACCCCTCGCGCTCGTCGTACTTCGCCATGTACGTGATCGAGTAGCCCTGCTGGGAGGCGATCTGCTTGGCGCCGTCCTTGTAGATCGCGTGCTCGTCGGCCTTGTGCAACGCGCCGCCGAAGCGGAAGTTGATCTCGTGCTGGCCGAGGTTGCACTCGCCCTTGGAGTCCTCGACCTCCATGCCGGCGGCCTGCATGTCGTTGCGGATCGTGCGCAGCAGCGGCTCGACGCGCGCGGTGCCCAGCAGCGAGTAGTCGACGTTGTAGAGGTTGGCCGGCTCGAGGTCGCGATAGGCCTTGTGCCACGCCTGCTCGTAGGTGTCGCGAAAGACGATGAACTCCAGCTCGGTGGCCGCGATCGCGTCCCAGCCGCGCTCCTGGAGGCGCGCCAGCTGGCGGCGCAGGATCTGGCGTGGCGAGGCGACGACGTCCGAGCCGTCCTCCCACACGACGTCGGCCATCAGCATGACCGTGCCGGGCAGCCAGGGCAGCGAGCGCAGGGTGTCGAGGTCGGGCCTGAACACGAAGTCGCCGTAGCCGCGCGACCACGACGCCATCTCGTAGCCCTCGACGGTGTTCATGTCGACGTCGACGGCGAGCAGGTAGTTGCAGCCCTCGGCGCCGTGCTCGGCGACGTCTTCGACGAAGTGGCGCGCGGTGAGCCGCTTGCCCATGAGCCGGCCCTGCATGTCGCACAGGGCGAGCACGACGGTGTCGACCTCGCCGCGCTCGACGAGGTCCTTGAGTTCGTCGAGGGTCACGATCCGGCGAGCTCCGCCTCGGCCTGCGCCAGGGCCGCGAACTCCTCCTCGGGCGCCTGCGCGACGAGGTGATGGCGCGAGTACAGCCCGAAGTACAGCGTCGCGAGCAAGTAGACGCCGAGCGTGATGAAGGCGGCGGTCTCGTCGACGAAGAACACCGCGATGACCGCGGCGACGGCGAGCACGAGCGCGACGCCCGAGGTCAGCGTGCCGCCCGGCGTGCGGTACGGGCGCTCGAGGTCGGGCTCCTTGCGGCGCAGGATGATGTGGCTGGCGAGCATGAGCACGTAGGAGACCGTCGCCCCGAAGACCGCGATCTGGATCATGCGCGCGCCGTCCTCGGTGATCGCCGCGAGCAGGAACCCGACGATCCCCGGCAGGATGAGCGCGATGTGCGGCACGTGGCGGCCGCTCGTCACCGACAGCGCGCGCGGGAAGTAGCCGGCGCGCGAGAGCGCGAAGAGCTGGCGCGAGTAGGCGAAGATGATCGAGAAGAAGCTCGCGACGAGGCCCGCGAGGCCGCAGTAGTTGACGAACTCGCCGATGAACGAGCCCTCGCCGAGCGCCGTGTCGGCGGCGAGCGGGAGCGGGTTGTCGGAGTCGCTGATCGCCTGCGCGCCCGCGCCGCCCGGCGCGAGGGTGAGCATGAGCGCGGCGAACACGAGCAGGATCACCATCGCGACGATGATGCCCTTGGGCATGTCGCGCTTGGGGTCGCGCGCCTCCTCGGCAGCGAGCGGCACGCCCTCGACGGCGAGGAAGAACCAGATCCCGTAGACGAACGCCGACAGCACGCCGGCATAGCCGAAGGGCAGGAAGTCGCTCGCGCCCGACGCGCTCGGGTCGGGCTTGATGTCCGTCAGGTTCGAGGCGCTGAACTCGGGGATCATCCCGACGACGAACACGGCGAGCGCGACGACGGCGAGCGCCGTGATCGCGAACATGAGCTTCAGCGCCTCGCCGACGCCGATGAGGTGCACGCCGACGAAGACGGCGTAGAAGGCGAGGTACACCGGCCAGCCGGCCTGGATGCCGAAGATGTCCAGCGACTCGACGTAGCCGCCGATGAACACGACGATCGCCGCGGGGGCGATCGCGTACTCGATGAGGATCGCCGTGCCCGTGAGGAAGCCGCCCCAGGGACCCAGCGCCCGGCGTGCGAACGTGTATCCGCCGCCCGACGTCGGCATCGCCGAGGACATCTCCGCCAGCGCGAAGACCATGCACGTGTACATGACGCCCATGAGGATCGTGGCGATGAGCAGGCCGCCCCAGCCGCCCTCGGCGAGGCCGAAGTTCCAGCCCGCGAAGTCGCCGGAGATGACGTACGCCACGCCCAGGCCGGCGAGCAGCACCCAGCCGGCCGCACCCGCCTTCAGGCGCCGCTGGTCCAGATAGTCCTCGGCCACGTTCTCGTAGCGAGTCATGCGACACCGCCTCCCGTACTGCGTCTGTTGCGCCGAAACTATGTGGATCGGCAGGGGGAAGTCAACACGCTGCCTTCGGCCCGCCGGGCGCGGGCGCCCAGGACCGCTCGCGCGCGGGCCGCGCGATCGAGCCAGTCGACGAGCAAGGGGGCGAACAGTTCGGGCCGTTCGCGCATGAGCGCGTGGCCGGCGTCCTCGACGAGCGTCGTTCCCGGCACGACATGCTCGCGGTAGCGGCGAGCGGTCGACCGCGTGCGCACGACGAGTACTCGTCGAGCCCCGCCCGCTGCGCGGGCTCGAGTTCGTCGTACACGTCGACCGCGGTTCGAACCACGGTGGGTTCGGGCAGCTTGATCGGCTCCTCGACGGGGGGACCGGCCCGGTCACCGCCGAGTCGGTCCCCTCCGCAGTGGCCTGCCGAGTGGATCTAGCGGCGAACGCGCGCGAAGCGCGAGGGCGCCGTGTCGCGGAGCACGAGCGCGTTGCCGAGGAACCGCGCCGTGAACTTCAGCCGCTTCGAGCTCCCGAAGCGCCTGCTGTTGCCAAACGACACCCGCACGCTGTACGTGCACGACGACGTCAGCGAGACGCGACGCGTCGAGATCGTGGTGCCGCCGCGCTTGACCTGCACCGACACACGGCCCTTGCAGCCCTGCGCCCTCGTCATGCCGCTGGGCAGCGTCAGCCGCCCGCTGGTGCGGAAGACGAACGGCACCCGCAGGTCACGCGAGGGCGTGACGCGCGCGCTGAGGCTGCCGCGGCGCTGCGCCGGCGCCCCCGCCGGCGGGGGTGGCGGCGGCGGAGTCACGGCGGCCGGCGGTGGTGGTGGCGGCGGCGGCGGCGGCGCCTGGCCCGCGACGAGCCCGAACGACGCGGTCACCGAGCGGTCCTGGTCCATCACCACCGTGCACGTGGTGGCCGTCGGCGTCGCCGAACAGCCGGTGAAGCCCGTGAACGTCGACCCCGCAGCGGGGTTGGCCGTCAGCGTCACATCCGTGCCGTGGTCGTAGTTCTGCGAGCAATCGCCCTCGCAGTTGATCCCGACCGGGGAGCTCGTCACGGTGCCCGAGCCGCCGCCGAGCTTCGCCACCGACAGCGCGCGGGGGACCAGCAGGAACGTTGCCGTGACCGACCGCGCCTGATCCATCGTCACGGTGCAGGTGGCAGAGTTGCCGCTGCAGCCGCCGCCGCTGAAGCCGCTCACGCGCGATCCGGGCGCGGCCGTGGCCGTCAGGGTCACCGACGTGCCGTTGTCGTAGTCCCGCGCGCAGTCCGAGCCGCAATTGATACCGGCCGGAGCGCTCGTGACCGTACCCGAGCCGTTGCCGGCCTTCGTCACCGTCAGCGTGCGCGGGATGAGCGCGAACGTGGCAGCCACCGCGCGGGCCTGGTCCATCGTCACCGTGCACGTGGTCGCGGTCGGCGTCGTGGCGCAGCCCGTGAACCCCGTGAAGCTCGACCCCGCAGCGGGAGCCGCGGTCAGCGTGACCTCCGAGTTCCTGGGGAAGTCACGCAGGCACGTGGCGCCGCAGGACAGACCGGCCGGAGCGCTCGTCACCGTGCCGGTGCCCGCGCCCGCCTTTGTCACCGTCAGCGTCGGGTAGTCGACGAAGGTGGCGGTCACCGTCTTGGCCGCGTCCATCGTGACCGTGCAGGTCGTGGCGGTCCCGCTGCATCCACCCCCGCTGAAGCCGCCGAACGTGGAGCCGGTGGCGCCGGCGACGGTGCTGGTGCTGACGGTCGCCGTGAGCGTGACCATCGTGTCAGCCGCGTAGTCCTCCGAGCAGTCGGTCCCGCAGTTGATGCCGAACGGCAGGCTCCCGACCGTGCCGACGCCGTCACCGGCCTTCGTGACCGTCAGCAGCGGGCCGCTGAAGATCGCGGTGACGGTCTTGGCCTCGTCGACGGTCACGGTGCAGGTGCTGGCCGTGCCACTGCAGCCGCCTCCCGTGAACCCGTCGAACGTCGAGCCGGGCGCCGGCGCCGCGGTCAGCGTGACCTGGGTGCCGGTCGCGTACTCCTCGCTGCAGTCCAGGCCGCAGTCGATTCCAGCGGGGGCGCTGGTGACCGTGCCCGCGCCCGTTCCGGCCTTCCGCGCGCCGGAGCCCGCCTTGGACACCGTGAGCGCAGGGTTGGCGTCGCTGAACGTCGCCGTCACGGTCTTGGCATCGTCGACCGTGACGGCGCAGGTCGTGGCGGGGCCGCTGCAGCCGCCGCCCGTGAACCCCGCGAAGCTCGATCCGTTGGCGTCGGGAACGGCCGTGAGCGTGACGACCGCGTTGTCGGCGTAGCCCTGTGCGCAGTCGTCGCCGCAGTCGATACCGCCGGGCGCGCTCGTGACGGTGCCGGTGCCCGAACCGGCCTTCGTCAGGGAGAGCAGGTTGTAGGGCGTAGCGACGCTCCAGCCGCAGCGCTCGTCGTTGAGGGCACGCGCGGTCAGGCGCAGCGCCGGCGTGCCGCCGATCGGGTTCTCCCCGACCGCCGAGCCGACCGTGAAGGCATCCCACTGTGCCGCGTCGAACTCGATCCCGCGCCCGCTGTGGAAGACGATGCGGTCACCCGCGGGCGACCAGTGCGGGTTGAGGTCGAAGCCGGAGAGGTTGTTCGTGGTCTCGCCGCCCGAGCCGGCGGGGTTGTAGTCGTTGAAGGTCAGGCGCGTGAGGTTCGAGCCGTCGCGCGAGCTCATCCGGTAGATCTCCTCCCCCGCGCCCAGCGCGCAGGTGTGCAGTGCGCCGGCGTCGAGCCGGCCGGCCGGCGCCGACATGCCGGGGCGGGTGACCTTGCTCTCGGCTCGCAGCACGTCGCGCTCGGCGATCGTCCTGCGTTTCGCGGCGCCCGGAACCGATGGATCCAAGCCTCCGGCCGCGCAGAACTACGTCGTCAAGCAGTCGCGGCGCCCGATCCGTACGGCGCGCGACTTCGATCGCGCCCTGGCACTCTGCAGCGGGACATGCCGCTTCGACGTCACGGCCGTGGGCAGCGAGATCGCTCTGACCGTCAACAACCTGCGTCCGCGTACGACCCACTACTACGCGATCGCCGCCCGCGACAACGTCTCCGCGCGGCGCGGACCGAGGTCGAAGGCGGTGTCGGCGAGGACGCGATAGCGGCCCGTACCGGTCACGGCGCCGTGACCGGCCGGGCCGCGCTTGCGCTGCCGCGGAAGGCGCTCGCAGGGAGCGCCGCGGGCAAGGGGGTCGAGGCGCTGACGCTCGTCGCGCTCGTGCTGCTCGTGCCGCGCGCGCTCGGGCCCGCCGACTACGGCGGCTTCGCCGTCGCGCTGGCGCTGGCGACGGGGATCGCGACGGCGACCGGGATCGGCGGGCCGGCGCTCTTCGCCCGCGTGCTGGCGCCGCTGGACGGCGAGCGCCGCGACGCCGTCGCGCGGGCGCTGGCACTGCGCGTTGTGCGCACGCGGGCGCTCATGCTGGGCGGGCTCGCCGCGCTTGCGGTCGCGGGCGCGCTGCTGGCGCCGGGCGAGGTACGCCCGTTGCATGTCGCGCTCGTCGCCGCGGCGGCCGTGCTGGGCACGGCGGCGACGCTGCTCTCGCAGGTCTCGCTCGGGCTGGAGCGCAGCGCGGCCTGGAGCTTTCGCTATCCGGTCAAGAACGGCGTCATCGTCGTTGCGGCGCTCGCGCTCTATCCGAGTGCGGGGCTCGACGGAGCGATCGCGGCGGTCGCGCTCGGTGCGGGGACGGCGCTGCTGCTCGGCATCACCGGCGCCGGGCCGCGACTGCGCGGCGCGCGCTCAGGCGCCGCGTTGCCGGCCGGCGCGTTGCGGTTCGCGCGGCTGCAGGCGGCGGGCGGCGCGCTGACGCAGCTCGTCCACCGCGGCGCCGCGCCGGCCTGCGCGCTCGCCGGAGCGGGCGCCGCCGCGACCGGCCACGCCGCGATCGCGGCGGGCGCCGCGCTGGCGATCACCTACGCAGTGCTGCAGACGATGCTCGTCGCGCTGCCGGGCGCGTCGCGCGCGCACCCGCACGAGCCGGGCGCCGCCGAGGCCATGCTGCGACGCACGGCGCTGTGGTGCGCCGTTGCGGCCGTGCCGATCTGCGCCGTCGCCGCGCTGGCGGCCGAGCCGCTGCTGACCGCCGCGCTGGGCGAGGACTTCCGCGCGGGCGCCGACGCGCTGCGGATCGCGCTCGCCGCCGCCGCGCTCGCACCGCTCTGGGCGCTGGCCAACCAGCTCGCCGCCGTCCGCGCGCGAGCCGGGGCGGTGCTCCTGGGCGCGGCGGTCGGCGCGGCCGCATTCGTCTTCGTCGCGCTGCTGTCGGTGCCGCAGTCGGGTGCGACGGGGGCCGCTGCGGCGATGCTCGCCGGGGTCGCCGCGACGACCGCCGCGACGTTCGCGGCGCTGCGCCGGCGGCGCGCGTGATCTCCGTCGTCGTCCCGACGTGCGACCGTCCGGACGCGCTCGCGCGCTGCCTCGCCGCGCTCGCACGGCAGCGCACGACCGTGCCGCTGGAGGTCGTCGTCGTCAACGACGGTCGGCGCGAGGTCCAGGCGCCGGGTGCGCGGGTGGTCCGCGCGCGGCGAGCGGGACCGGCGGCCGCGCGCAACCTCGGCGCGCGCGCCGCGCGCGGCGCCGTCATCTGCTTCACCGACGACGACTGCGCGCCCGGGGCCGGGTGGGCACAGCGGCTCGCCGACGCCTGCGCGCACGGCGGCGCGGCCGCCGGGACGACGATCGCCGACGCCGCCGCGGGCGCGCCGGCAGCGGCGGCGCAGCTGCTGACGAACACGCTCATGGCGACGTCGCGCGACGCGGCCACGGGCGGGCTGCGCTTCGCTCCCACCTGCAACCTCGCCTGCCACGCCGGCACGTTCGCCGCGCTGCCCTTCGACGAGTCCTTCGCGCTCGCCGCGGGCGAGGACCGCGACTGGTGCGCCCGCCTCGTCGCGAGTGGCTCGCCGCTGCGCCACGTGCCCGAGGCCGTCGTCGTGCACCGCCCGCAACTCGGTGCGCGCGGGCTCGTGCGCCAGCAGCTGCGCTACGGCCGCGGCGCGGTCGGCTTCCGCGACGCGGGCGGGTCGCTCGCAGGCGCGGGCTTCTATCGCGAGCTCGCCAAGCGCTCGGCGCGCGCCGGCCTCCCGACCGCGACGCTCGTCGCGCTCGCGCAGGCGGCCGTCGCGGCCGGCGTCGCGCGCGAGCTACTGCAGCAGCGGCGCGCCCGCTAGGCCGCCGCGCTCGACGCCGCAGGCGGCGGCGACGGTGGCGGCGACGTCCGACAGCCGTGGCGGGCGGCCGTTGTGCGCGACGAGCTCATGCGCGCCGGGGACGACGACAGCCCAGGCGTCGCCGGGGGTGTGGTTGCCCGAGCGCCCGCTGCCCGTGCCGCGCCGCAGCACGTCGCCGAACGCGGGCGAGTGGACGCCCGCCAACGTCGTCGCCGGGCGCTCGCTCCACTGCACGACGAGGTCGGGCAGCTGATCGCTGCGGGCGCCGTCGTGGTGCTCGCGCACGCGGTCCACGCGTGCGACGGCCGCGACGCCATCGGGGTCGTCGAACGTCTGCAGGCCGCGCGCGATCGTGTCCAGCAGCGCGTCGGCCTCGGCCGGGTCGACGATCCCGTCGCGCTCGCGGCCGCGCAGGTTGAGGCGGATGTAGCCCTGGTTGTCGGCCGGGTGACAGAACGCGGCGGTCTGCTCCCAGCCGATCCCGCGCAGCTCCAGCCGCGCGGTCAACTCCAGCGCGACGCGGTCGGGGAGCGCCCGCGCAATCGCGCCGCGGGTGCCCGGCGGGATCGCCGCGCGCAGGCGCCAGATCGCGCCCGCGCGATCGTCGTCGGACGGCAGCGGGCCGCCGTTGAGCACCGCGGCGAGCATCTCGGGCAGGAGGTCGGCGCGCGAGCTGTTGACATCCATCCCGACGGCCGAGGCGACGACCATGTCGCTGTCGCCGGGCAGCGCGGCGAGCACGCGCCCGAAGGCATCGTCGACCGCCGCGTAGACATCCTCGAGCGCCGCCGACAGCAGCTCGCGGTCGCGGCCCTGCGGCTCCTCGGCCAGCTGCGAGAGATCCCAGAACTGATGGCCCGCGAGGTGCGCGGCGCTGAACGTCAGCCACGTGAGGTCGTAGGGCTGCTCGCGCTCGAGCAGCTCGATCGCCGCGGTCGCCACGCGCGCCGGCGCGGCGACGAGCTTCGCGCGCAGCGCCAGCAGCTCGCGCACGGTCGGGCGGCCGAAGATCTCCGTCGCGTGCGGCCCGCCGCCGTGGCGCTTGGCAAGCTGCGCGCCGGCCGCGCGCGGCAGCGACCAGCGCGGCAGCACGACGCGGTCGCGAAAGCCCCAGCCGCAGACGTAGGTGCCCTTCCAGTCGCCCGGCGGGCGGCTCTCGTAGGGATCGATCGCCAGCGTGCGCAACCCCGCCGCGGCGAGCCGCTCCCAGATCGCCGGCGGCGCGGGGAACGCCGTCATGTAGCGCGCGCGCTGCGACGCCGCCTCCCACTGGAACGGATAGAAGAGGCCGTGATCGGCGAGCTCGATCCCGCTGTACAGCGTGTGGAACGCGCCCGCGGCGAAGTGGTCGGCGGGCGTGTCGAGCTCGACGCGCCGGCCGCGCTCGATCAGGCCCGCGAGCACCGGCAGCCGCCCCGCGGCCAGCATCCGCTCGACGACGGCGACGCTCGCCGCGTCGAACTGCAGGACGCAGATCACCGCTGCACCTCGACGCCCTCGACGGGCACGGTGTCGCCGCCGACGGCGTCCGAGCGCCGTGCCGCGTCGAGCACGCGCATCACCGCGGCGCCCTCGCCGGCGGTTGCCAGCGGGCCGGCATCCTCGCCCCGCAACGCGCGGCCGTAGGCCTCGAGCTGCAGCGTCAGCGAGCGCACGAGCGGGTGTGCGCGCGGCGACACGCGGCCGAGCACGCCGCTCACGCGCCCGCCGCGCTCGGCTCGGCCGACGCGGCGCCCGCCGGCGCGGCGGATCTCGACGAGCTCGTGGTACGTGCGGTTGGTCGCGCACTCGATCTTCACCTCGGCCCGCGTCGTCGCGAGCACGAGGCCGGCGCGCTCGCGCGTCGAGTTCGCGCGCACCGCCAGCGGCAGCGACGCGGTGAGAAACAGCGCCAGGTCGATCAGGTGCGGCGCGAGGTCGAGCATCGCGTCGTCGCCGCGGGCGACCGGTCGCCAGGACTTGCGCCTGTAGTGCAGGACCATGTTCAGCTCCAGGGCACCGTCGGCGGGCAGCCGGCGTTCGAGCGCGAGGCCCTGGTCGAAGCGCCGGTTGAAGCCGATCCACGGCGCGGGCGTCAGCCCTGCGATCCGCAGCGATCCGGCGGCATCGGGCGCGGGCGGCTTCTCGACGAGCGCCGTCAGGCCCGCGCGCGCGGCGGCGACCGCCGCCTCCTCGTGGTCCTCCGGCGGCGTGCAGATGACGACCCCGTCCAGCGGGCCGGCGGCCAGCAGCTGGTCGAAGCGGGCATGGCCAGAAGCGCGGAGCCTGCCCGCGACGAGGCCGCGGCGCGTGCGGTCCGGGTCGCTGACGGCGACGATCTCGACGCCGTCGGCGGCCTCGGCCGCGGCGACGTAGCCGAGCTCGGCGAGGCGGCCGCAGCCGACGAGCCCGAGCCGCAGCGCGGAGCGCGCGGCGCTCATCGCCGGCGCGCCCACAGCAGCAGTCCGGCGGGGACCGACGCGGCGGCCGTCAGGTGGTGGACGAGGTGCAGCGGCACGCCGGCCAGCGCCAGGCGCGGGCCGCCGAGCCGCGCAAGCAGCGCGTAGAAGCGCACGTTGGGCGCGAGCATGACCGCCAGCGCGACGCCCGCGACGCGACCGCGGCCGCTCACCGCCGCGGCGGCGGTGAGCACCGCCGCACCCGCGGCCAGCCGATGGCGCCACGACAGGTTCAGGTCCGCGCCGCCGCCCGCCTGGCCGCGCTCCAGCCGCAGCGCGACCCAGGGCGCGCCGCGCAACGCGAGGTCGGTGCGCAGCATCGAGCGCAGCGTCCAACGCTTGAGGTGCGTGCCGCGGGCGCGCGGGTCCAGCGCGATCCGCCGGCCGGCGGCGTGCAGGCGCATGCCGAGCTCGATGTCCTCGATCGACGGACGCGGGTAGCGGCCCGCGTCGAAGCCGCCGACGGCCTCGAAGGCCTCGCGGCGGATCGCTCCCAGCCCGGCCCAGAACGTCGTCGCCGGCCCGGCCGCGTCGCTGTGCACGTGGTGGTGCAGGAGGTTGCGAAAGCGCGAGACGGTCGCCGCCGCGGCGGGGTGCTCGTCGTAGGCGCCGAAGACGGCATCCAGGCCGGCGTCGCGCTCGAGCGCCTCGCGCAGCAGGCGCAGCGCGTCGGGATGGACCTCGACGTCGGCGTCGACGAAGACGACGATCTCACCGTCGGTCCGCGCGACGCCGGCGTTGCGCGCCGCGGCCGGGCCGCAGCCGCGCGGAGCGCCGACGACCTCGACCGCGTGCGGTTCGCTCGAACGCGCGAGCGCGGCGAGGCAGCGGCCCAGGGTGGCGGGCGAATCGGTGGCTGGAATGACGACGGAGAGCAAGTTAGGCGAGCCTAAGTTAGAGTGCCCTAACTATGGGAGCAGCCAAGGGCAGAACGTTCGCCGTGCTGGGTGGCGGCCCGGCCGGGCTGACGGCAGGCTACGTGCTCGCGCGCAGCGGACGGCCGGTCGTCGTCTTCGAGGCCGGCGATCAGGTCGGCGGGCTGGCGCGGACCGTCGTGCGCGACGGCTACCGCTTCGACCTCGGCGGGCATCGGTTCTTCACGAAGTCCGACGAGGTGCAGGCCCTCTGGCATGAGCTCCTCGGCGACGAGCTGCTCGTGCGCGAGCGGCTCTCGCGGATCTACTGGCGCGGGCGCTTCGTCGACTACCCGCTGCGGCTGGCCGACGTCGTGCGCAAGGTCGGCCCCGCCGAGCTGACGCGCTGCGGCGCCTCCTACGCGCTCGCGGTCGCGCGCCGCAGCGTGCGCCGGCGCACGCCGGAGACGTTCGAGGACTGGGTCTGCGATCGCTTCGGCCGGCGCCTGTTCGAACTGTTCTTCAAGAGCTACACCGAGAAGGTGTGGGGCGTCTGCACGTCGCAGATCAGCGCCGACTGGGCCGCCCAGCGCATCCGCACGCTGTCGTTCTCGCGCATCGTCCGCGCCGCGCTGCTCAACGACGGCGGCGACGTGCGCAGCCTGATCGAGCAGTTTCACTACCCGCGCCTGGGGCCGGGCCAGATGTGGGAGGCGATGGCGGCGCAGACCGTCGCCGCCGGCGGGCAGGTGCGCCTCGGCGCGCGCGTGGAGCGCATCGAGCTGCAGGACGACCGCGTGGCCGCCGTCCACGCGGCGGGCGAGCGCGTCGGCGTCGACAGCGTGATCTCGTCGCTTGCGCTGCGCGATGTCGTCGCGCTCGCCGACCCGCCGCCACCGCCGCACGTCCGCGCGGCGGCCGCCGGGCTGCGCTACCGCGACTTCCTCACCGTCGCGCTCGTCGTCAAGGGCGAGGACCTGTTTCCCGACAACTGGATCTACGTCCACGACCCCGGCGTGCGCGTCGGCCGGATCCAGAACTTCCGCGCCTGGAGCCCGGCGATGGTGCCCGCGCCCGACCGCACCTGCGTGGGCCTGGAGTACTTCTGCTTCGAGGGCGACGAGCTCTGGAACGCGACCGACGACGAGCTCGTCGCGCGCGCCACGCGGGAGCTCGACGCGATCGGCCTTGCCCGCGCCGATCGTGTCCAGACAGGCCACGTCGTGCGGGTGGCGAAGGCCTATCCGATCTACGACGCCGACTACGACGCCCGCGTCCGCACGATCCGCGGCTGGCTGGCCGGGATCGACAACCTGCAGCAGGTCGGCCGCAACGGCCTGCACCGCTACAACAACTCCGACCACTCGATGCTGACCGCGCTGCGCGCCGTCGACAACGCGTGCACGCACGCCGCGCACGATCTCTGGGACGTCAACGCCGACGAGGAGTACCACGAGGAGACGCGGCCGAAGGTCCAGCCCTACCGCGTCGCGCCGGTGACGCCCGCGCTGCGGGCCGGGGGCGACGAGCTCGCCGTCGCCGGGCAGTCGATCGAGTAGACGCTCCACTCGCCGCCGGCGCCGACCCGGGTCGCAGCGGCGCGCACGTCCTGGCGCAGGCCCGGCGATGCCTGCAGGCCGACGACGAAGGCGCCCGACAGGCGCGGCCGCGTCCCGAAGCTGACGACCTGCGACAGCGGCACGCCGAGCTTCCACGCCAGCGCCGTGCGGACGAGCACGTCGCTCGTCGCCAGGCGCCCGCAGGCAAGCAGCCGCTCGCGGCCGACGGCGCCGGCGAGGTCGCGCAGGCGATCGTGCGAGTCGCTGATCCGCGCCGCACTGCTCCAGGCGTGCGGCAGCTCCGCGACCCTGCTCGACAGGCCGATCGCGGTCACGGCGAGCGCCGGCGCGGCGAGCACGACGAGCCACGCGCGCGGGCGGCTGAGCAGGCCGGCGAGCCCGGCCCCGCCGAGCACGCCGACGAGCGCCGCGGCGGGCGCCATGAAGCGCGGCAGCCCGGCGAAGCCGGCGACCGTCATCGCCGCGACGATCGCGACGAGGGCGAGCGCGCCCGCGCCGAGGACGCGGGCGCGGCGGTCGTCGAGCAGCGCCGCGAGGGCGAGCGGCCAGGCGACGGCGAGCGGGAGCGCCACGGCCCAGCCGAGCGCCTCGAGCGGGTCGCCCGTAGCGGTGCGCGCGCGCTGCGCCGGGCTCCCGCCGCCGCCGGCGAGCACCTCCGGCGCCAGCCACAGCGCCGGCACGAGCAGGCCGACCGCGACGGCGACGGTGCGCGCGCCCGGCACGGCGCGCCAGGTCCACAGGCCATAGAGCGCGAGCAGCGCGAACACCTCCGGCCGCGCGAGCGCCGCCAGCGCGCCGAGCACAAGCGCCGTGCGGACCCTTCCGGCGAGCCCGGCATGGACCGCGCCGAGCACGAGCGCGACGAGCAGCGGCTCGGCCATCCCGCCGGCGACCTGGCGCGACCAGTGCGTCACGTCGTCGCTCAGCAGCACGACGCACAGCACGGCGAACGCGGCACCGGCGATCCGCGCCGCGCGCGGCCGCGCGGCCGACAGGGTGAGGCTGATCTGCGCCGCCAGCACGAGCGCCATCAGCCAGCTCGCGCGCACGAGCACGAGCCACAGCTGGGGCGCCGCGTCGCCGGCGAGCGACAGCGGCGCGGTGAGCACGACCGGCAGCGGCTTCCATGCCGGGCCGCTCGTCGTGTCGAGCTCTGAGTGCGTCAGCTCGCGCCCCCAGACGAGCCACGACCAGGCGTCGTAGACGGGCTCGTCGGCCAGCAGCAGCGAGAGCGCGGCGAGCGCCAGGCAGGCGAGCGCGGCGCAAAGGAGTCGGCGTTTGGTCATGCGCAAGGCGTTAGGCTGCCCTAAGATGCCCGGCACCGCCAGGCCGCACCGACCGAGGAGGAGAGCGCACAGCATGCTAATCCGTCGTCGCCCTGCAGCGTTCGCCGCGCTCGCCGCACTCGTCGCGGGCCTCGCCGCATGCGGAACCTCGGAGGACAAGAACACGCTGACGATGTACTCCGGCCGGATCGCCCCGATCCTCAGCCCCGCGGTCAAGCTCTACGAGGACGCCTCGGGCTTCAAGGTCAAGACGCGCTACGGCGACAGCCCGTCGCTGGCGGCGACGATCACCGAGGAGGGCTCCAACTCGCCCGCCGATCTCTTCTTCGCCCAGGACGCCGGCTCCCTGGATGCCGTCGAGAAGAAGGGCCTGCTGCTCAAGCTGCCGACCGACGTCCTCGCGAAGGTTCCCAAGCACTACCAGTCCGCTCAGGGCTTCTGGGTCGGGACGACGGGCCGCTCGCGCGTCATCGCCTACGGGCCCGGCGTCAAGCAGTCCGAGCTGCCCGACTCGCCGCTGGAGCTCACCGACGCCACGTGGAAGGGCAAGGTCGGCTGGGCGCCGACGAACGCGTCGCTGCAGGGCTACATCACGGCACTGCGGCTCGTCGAGGGCGAGGACGTCGCGAAGAAGTGGCTCGCGGGCATGGTCGCCAACGACGTCCAGGTGTATGACAGCAATATTCCGATCCGCGACGCGATCGCCAAGGGCGAGATCGACCTCGGCCTGATCAACCACTACTACGTCGCCGAGGCGCAGGCCGAGGATCCCGACTACCCGGTCAAGGTCCACTTCCCGCCGAAGGACCTCGGCTCGCTGATCAACACCGCCGGCGTCGGTGTGCTCGCCTCGTCGGAGAACAAGGAGCAGGCGCTGGCCTTCGTTCGCGAGATGCTCTCCAACGAGGCCCAGACATACTTCGCCGACTCGTCGAAGGAGTATCCGCTCGTCGCCGGCGTCGCGCCGGCCAAGGAGCTCACGCCGATCGACGAGATCCCGGCGCCCGAGATCGACCTCGCCAAGCTCGGCGACCTGCAGGGCACGCTGAAGCTCATGCGGGAGACCGGAGCGTTGTAGGTGGCCGGCCCCGCGAGTACGCACTGGGACGGCCACTAGTGGACGCCGCCGCCGCGGGACGCGCGCTGGGACGCCGGCTGCCGGCGGCGCGCGTCTTCGGCACCCGCCGCCCGCCGCTCGTCCTGCTCGGGCTCGGCCTCGTCGTCGGGCTGGCAGCGGCGCTGCCGGCGCTGTACCTCGTCGTCGCGGTCTTCGACGACGCGGGCGGTGCGCTCGACGCGGTCCTCACCGATCGCACGCTGGGGCTCATCACGCGCAGCCTCGGGCTCGCCGCCGCGGTGACCGCGGCGGCGGTCGCGATCGCGGTCCCGCTCGCCTGGCTTACGGTCCGCTCAGATCTGCCCGGCCGCCGGATCTGGGCGACGCTGCTGACGCTGCCGCTCGTGATCCCGAGCTACATCGGCGCCTACCTGTTCGTCTCCGCGCTCGGCCCGCGCGGCGCGCTCGCGGACCTGCTCGGGGTCGAGCAGCTGCCGTCGATCTACGGCTTCGGCGGCGCCTTCCTCGTGCTGACGCTCTTCACGTACCCGCTCGTGCTGATCCCGCTGCGCGGCGCGCTGCAGCGGATGGACCCGTCGCTGGAGGAGGCCGCGCGCGTCATGGGACGCAGCCCGCGCGAGGTCTTTCGCACCGTCGTCCTGCCGCAGCTCGCCCCGGCGATCGGTGCCGGCAGCGTGCTCGTCGCGCTCTACGCCCTGAGCGACTTCGGCGCCGTGTCGATCATGCGCTTCAACTCCTTCACGCGCGACATCTACGTCGCCTACCAGTCGGGCTTCGGGCGCACCGAAGCGGCCGCGCTCGGCCTCGTGCTCGTGCTCGTCATGCTTGCGCTGTTCGCCGTCTACGCGCGGGTGCGCGCGGCGCGCGCGCTGCATCGGGTGACGCCGGGCACGCAGCGCCCGGCGCAGCCGGTGCGGCTCGGGCGCTGGCGCTGGCCGGCGCTCGCGTTCTGCAGCTGCGTCGCCGCGATCGCGCTCGTGCTGCCCGTCGGCGTGCTGCTCTACTGGGCGACGAAACAGATCTCCAGCGGCCTCGAGCTCGGCGCGCTGGCGACGAACTCCTGGCACTCGCTGCTGGCGGCGGCGGCGGCGGCGGTCGCGGCGAGCCTCGGCGCGATCGTCGTCGCGCTGCTGTCGGTGCGCTACCCCAGCGTCGTGACGCGGATCGTCGAGCGCGTCGGCTACGCGGGCTACGCGCTGCCGGGGATCGTCGTCGCGCTCGCGCTCGTGTTCTTCACGACGCGCGTCGCGCTGCCGCTCTACCAGACGCTCGCGGTGCTCGTGTTCGCGCTCGCGATCCACTACCTGCCACTGGCGGTGAGCCCGATCGGCGCCTCGCTCGTGCAGGTGCCGCCGCGGCTGGAGGAGGCGGCGCGCGGGCTGGGCCGCAGCCCGATGGCGGTGTTGCGGACGATCACGACGCCGCTCGTCGCCAGCGGCGTGCTCGGCGGCGCGGCGCTCGTCTTCCTGCACGCGCTCAAGGAGCTGCCCGCGACGCTGCTGCTGGCGCCGATCGGCTTCGACACGCTCGCGACCGATGTGTGGCACCAGACGTCGTTCGGCTTCTACGAGGCGAGCGCGATCCCGGCGCTGCTGCTGCTCCTCATCGCGGCCCCGCCGCTGTACCTTCTGAGCGCGAAGGGCAGCGTGGCCTCATAGCTATCCGGACGACCAACGGCAACGGCAACGGGATCGGCGCGGACGTTCCGCCCTGCGTCGGCCTGCGCCTGCGCGGCCTGCGCAAGGCGTTCGGCGCGGTGCGCGCCGTCGACGGCGCCGACCTCGAGCTGCACGCGGGCGAGACCTGCGCGCTGCTGGGCCCCAGCGGCTGCGGCAAGACGACGACGCTGCGACTGATCGCCGGCCTCGAGCGGCCCGACGAGGGCGAGATCGTCGTCGGCGGCAAGGTCGTGTCGAGCGCCGCCCGCTTCGTGCCCGCCGAACAGCGCAGGATCGGCATGGTCTTCCAGGACTACGCGCTCTTTCCGCACATGGACGTCGCCGGCAACGTCGGCTACGGGCTCGGCCGCAAGCCCGACGCCGGCCGCATCCGCGAGGCGCTCCAGCTCGTCGGCCTCTCGGGTTCGGAGCGGCGCCCGGTGCACGAGCTGTCCGGCGGCCAGCAGCAGCGCGTCGCGCTCGCGCGGGCGCTCGCGCCGACGCCCGACCTCGTGCTGCTCGACGAGCCGTTCTCCAACCTCGACGCGTCGCTGCGCGACCGCCTGCGCCAGGAGGTGTCGCAGATCCTGCGCACCGCCGGCGTGACGGCGCTGTTCGTCACGCACGACCAGGAGGAGGCGATGAGCATCGCCGAGACCGTCGCCGTCATGCGCGACGGCCGGGTCGAGCAGGCGGGCACGCCGGAGGAGGTCTACCTGCGCCCGGCCTCGCGCTGGATGGCGGCGTTCCTCGGCGACATCGAAGTGCTGCCCGGCGACGCCTGCAAGGGCCGCGCGAGCTGCGAGCTCGGCGTCCTGCCGGCGGGCGACGTCGAGGGCGCCTGCGACGTGCTCGTGCGCCCGGAGTCCGTCGCGATCGGCGTGAGCGGGCCCGCGAGCGCGGCGAGCGCGGAGGTCGTCACGCGGCGCTTCTTCGGCCACGACCAGCTCGTCGGCCTGCGCCTGCGGTCCGGGCAGGTCATCTGTTCGCGGCGGCTGGGCTATCCGGCCTGGCACCCGGGCGACCACGTGCAGGCGTGGATCGAGGGCCCCGTCGAGGTGCTCCCGCGCGAGAACGGTTCGGCGTCAGCCTGATCAGAGCGACGGCGTACGCGCAGGCCGTCTGTCAGTCGTCGAAGTTGAAGTCGCGCGGTGGGCGCTGCTCGAACCAGAGGCGGTCGTGCTCCGGCGTCTCCTCGAGGAACTCGGGGGTCTCCTCGAGCAGGTCCTCGACGTCGGGCTCGTCGTCGGCGGGAACGATGTCGGGCTCGTGGACGGGCGGGATCGCCGTGTAGCCGGCGTGCGGTGCGGCCGGCGGCGGCGGCGGGTCGTACCGATCGGGCTCGGGCTCGCGTGCGGCCGGCGGCTCGGGCTCCGGATCGCGATCGTGGCGCGAGCGGCGGCCGCCGCGCAGGCGCGAGAAGAGGCCGCCACCGGACACGGGCTCGGCCGGGTCCTCGGCCTCGGCCTCAGGCTCAGGCTCGCGCTCGCGCTCGGGGAAATCCTCGGTCATCCACCGCTCGCGCGCGGGCGGCGCGTGCACCGGGGGCGGCTCGTAGACGTCCGGCGGCTCGTGGGCGGGCGGCGGATCGGCGCTCACGGGCGCCGGCGTGAGCGGCGGCGGTGCGGGCGGCGGCTCGTACGCGGACGCGGGAGGAGGAGGCGGTGGCTCGTAGTCCGGCGGCTCGTACGTCGACGTGGGCGCGGCCGCTGGCGCCGACGCGGCCGGCGGCGTCTCGGTTGCGCGGGCCGGCGGCTCGTCGGACGGCTCGTCGGACGGCGGCTCGAACGTGTCCGAGAGGTCGGGCACACCCTCGGCCGAGCGGCGCACGGGTCCGAGCGCCTCGGACTCCAGGCGAGAGATCTCGCCCGCGTCAGCACCGCGGCGCCGCTTGAGATCGAGATGCTCCTTGATGGCGTCGTCCAGCAGTCCCATCTGGGCGAAGCCTACCTCGCTCGCCGGGTGGTGTTCTTTCCGCTGCGCTTGGCCTCGATCAACGCCGCGCCGGCGGCCTCCACCATCGCCGTCGTGTCGGTGGCCGGGCCGCTCATCGAACTGACCCCGCAGCTCGCCGTGACGTTGAGCGTTCCGGCCCCGTCGACGCGGGGGATCCGCAGCTGCTCGATCTGCTCGCGGAGGCGCTCGGCGCGGTTGTAGGCGCCTTCGAGATCGGTCCCGGGAAGCACGACCGCAAGCTCTTCGCCGCCGTAGCGCGCAGCATGGTCGATCTCGCGCGAACCGTCGCGCAGGACGCGGCCGACCGCGCGCAGCACGGCGTCGCCCTGGAGGACGCCGTAGGTCTTGTTGAACTGCCCGAAGTCGTCGAGATCGATCAGGACGAGCCCGAGGTCGCTGCCGAAGCGCCGCGCCCGCTCGACCTCGTTGGCGAGCACGTCGTCGAAGGCGCGCCGGTTGAGGAGCTCCATCAGGTGGTCGGTGACCGATTCGCGCGCGACGGTCTCATGCAGCCCGACGTTCTCGACCGAACGCGCGGCCTGCCCGGCGAGGTACGTGAACAGCTCGCGGTCGCTGGGCGTGAACGGGCGGCCGGTGCGGCCGAGGGAGACGATGCCGACGACCTCGGCGCGGCCGCCGGCACCGCGCAGCGGATGGGCGATCGCGTTCGCCCCGCCGACCGACGCCTCGCGCGCCGTGCCGCTGCGCAGCGCGTCGGCCTCGACCGCGGCGACCGCGCTTTCGAGGCCGTTCATGTTGCCGACGCGGGTGCGCTCCTGCAGCGCCCCGCTGCTGTCGGTGCGCACGCAGGCACGACCGGCGTCGGCGCCGACGCCGTCGACCGCGGTGCGCAGCACGAGCTCGAGCAGCGCGTCGCGGTCGAGGTTCGCGCCGACGGCCTCGCCGAGGCGCCGCATCGAGTCCTGCACGCGCCCGCGTTCCTGCGTGAGCTCGGCGAGCCGGCGCTCGAGCTCGTGCGACATCTTGTTGAACTCCTCGCCGAGGGCGGAGAACTCGTCGCGGCCGACCGTCGGCACCTGGGCGGAGAAGTCACCGCCGGCGAGGCGGCGGGCGGCGGCGAGGAAGGCGGCGATCTGCTGCTGCAGGGTGCGCGACACGAGGAAGGCGCAGGCGATCGCGATGAGGAAGAAGCCGAGCAGGATGGCGGCGGCGGTGAGCCGCTCGCCCGCGGTCGAGTCCTTGATCGCCGCCGGGCTCGCAAGCGTGAAGACGCGGATCCGCTGGCCGTCGAACGCCTCGACGTCGGAGAAGTTCTGCACGAGGTACTCGACGTCACCGACCTTCAGCATCGCGCCCTGGCTGGTCGGCAGCCGCCCGGGATCGAGCCCAGGGAGCGAGCTGCCCAGCACCTTTGCGCCGTTGAGCACGACGGCGCGCAGGCCGGCGAGGCCGCCCACGCGCCGCACGTACCCCGGCGCGTCGATGATCGAGACGCCGAGGCGCCCGAGCTCGTCGCCCGATTCGGCGACGAGCCGCTGGACGTCGGGCGCGATCGCCGCCCTGTCGCCCACCGCCACGAGCGCGCGGCCATCCTTGGAGAGCACGATGCGCTCGAGGCCGTTGCGCTCGACCAGCTGCCGTGCGCGCCTGCGCGCCCGGTCGATGTCGTTCTCCTGCAGGGAGCCTGAGAAGACGTTGTCGCGGCCGACCGCCTCGACCTCCTCGGCCGCGAGCTGTTGCTGCTCGCGAAAGAAGGAGCGCGCGAACTGGTGCTTCTGGGCGACCGCGGCCTCCGCCTGACCCGTCTCGCTGTCGTCGATGAGCCGGAACAGCAGCAACGACACCGCCAGCATCGGGACGATGACGATCACGACGAAGAACAGTCCCAGGCGATTGCGAAAGCTCACTGGTCCGCAGCGTATCGGCGCGCGCGCGCCGTTCCCGTACACCGGGATGCACCCTGCCGGAGGTACACTGTCGATTCCTCGGGGCTATAGCTCAGTTGGGAGAGCGCCTGGATCGCACCCAGGAGGCCGGGGGTTCGAGTCCCCCTAGCTCCATCGCCGATCGATCGCATCGCCGCCGCGCATCGCGGCGGTCGGATCGCGCGCCGCCGATCGCATTCGCATCGGAGGAACCCCGGCACGCGCGCCGGTTCTGGCGCGGCGCCCGCCGTGGAGGGCTTGCGCGCCGGCCTCCGGGGGTCAAGCAGGAGCCGAGCATCGTGCTCGACCATCGGGCCAAGCCGTCGGATCTCGCCCTCTACATGCGGGGTCCGCTCGACAAGGTTCGATCCCACGAGCAGTCATGTCGCGTGAGGTGCGCACCAGGCCCCTCCGTGCGACATGACCGGGCGAAGCACGCGCGATCCTCGTCGGCCCACCCCGAGCACGTGCCGATCGATCCCACCGCGCGCGCCTGCGCCGCATCGGGCTAAATGTCGCACGCACAGTGGCGCTCGCACTGTCGCTGGCGTAGTGTCGCGGGCATGAAAGTCGCGATCGCCGGCAAGGGTGGAGCAGGCAAGACCACGATCTCGGGGACGCTGGCGCGCCAGCTCGCCCGCCAGGGCTACGAGGTACTCGCCCTCGACAACGACCTGAACCCCAACCTCCCGCTCACGGTCGGGATCCCGGCCGCGCAGCTGAGCAACCTGCCGACGATGTCGGCGGACATCGCGCACGTCGTCGACGGCCGCCTCGAGCTGACCCAGACGATCGAGGAGATCAAGGCAGCGCACGCGATGCACGCCCCCGACGGCGTCACGGTGCTCGTCGCGCACGAGCCCAAGAAGGCCGACACCGGCTGCATGGGCCGTTACCACATGGCGATGCGGGCCGTCGTCGGCGGCGCGCCGAACTCGCAGAACTACATCTGCATCCTCGACACCGAGGCCTCGACGGAGCACCTCAAGGTCGGCACGGCCAAGCATGTCGACGTCCTCTACGCGGTCGTCGAGCCGTACTACAAGTCGCTGGAGTCCGGCCGCCGCGTCCTGGCGCTCGCGCGCGATCTCGGGATCGAGCACCTCGCGCTGCTCGCCAACAAGGTCCGTGACGGCGAGCTCGAGGTCGTGCAGGAGTTCGCCGACAAGCACGACCTCGGCGTGATCGGCGCGATCCCCTTCGACGAGTGCTTCTACCACGCCGAGCGGGCCGCGGTCGCGCCGATCGACTTCGCGCCGAACGCGCCGGCGGTCGTCGCGATCGGCAAGCTCGCCCGCAAGCTCGTCCGCGGCTGAGCCGCCTGCGGCGGGCTACGCGCCGCGCTTCTTCACCCGGATGAACGCCGGGGTGCAGTTGGCCCGCCCGACGATGCCGACCCGCAGCCGTCCGCCGGTGGGGACGCGCAACGTCACCTTCACGCTGCCCCTGGCGTTCGTCCGTCGCACGGCCAGCACCTTGCGCCCGCCGGCCCGGCGCACCGACACGCGCACGCGGCGCAGCGGCCCCCTGAGGCCCGACGCGCGCACGATCACCGCGACCCGTCGCCGGGCGGGGACCTGGCGATGTGAGGCCCGCACGCGGCAGCTGGCCGCCGGCGGCTGGGTCGTGATGACCGACGCGGGCGCGCCGGCGGCGGCGGCCGGCGGGGTCGCTCCCGGCGCCGTCTGCGGCGCTCCGTGCGTCACACCCGCCTGCGCGGCGATCGCCGCCGGGGATGCGGCGCCCGACCAGATGCGGATCGTGTCCACGTCGCCCGAGAAGGGCAGCCTGCACGAGCCGAGGTAGCTGCCGAAACTCGTGCCGTCGGGCATCGACTCGAACTCGATCGCGGTGCCGTCCGGCGTTCGCAGCGGCGCGCCGATCTCGCGGCCGTCGACGAACGCGCGCAGCCCAACGCCGTCGAACGTCCCGGTCAGGCGGTGCCACGCGCCGTCCCAGACCTCACCGGGACGAGCGCTGGCGGAGACGAAGTAGCGCTCGCCATCGAAGACGTAGAACGCGAGGCCACCGTTCGCGGCCGTGTAGAGGCCGTAGGAGCCCGAGAAGCAGTCACGGCTGCCGCGGGCTACGAGGTAGCGATGCGCGCCCGGCGATCCGGTCGCGCGCGCGGTCGCCTCGACGGTCAGACGCTGCAACTCCAGGCGCCCGCCATCGGCGACCTGGACACGGCTGTCGCCGCTGAAGCGCAGCGCGCCGCCGGAGGAACCGAGGATGCGAAGCGGGTCCTCGCCGTCGGCGTCCAGCCGCGCACCGAGTACGCCGTGAAGGCCGAACGGACCGTCGTCGAAGGCGACCTGGCCCGATGCCTCGTCAAAGCGCCACTGGCCGGCAAGCGCGGAGTCCGCGAGCGCAGGCGCAACCTGCAGGGCGAGCGTGAGCATCGTCGCGAGCACCGCCGCGCCGACCATCCTTCGAGCCTGCCGATGGCGCCCCGCGGCCGAGTCCTGCATCCGTGCAACCTCCGTGTGGATTGTCCTTCAGCACATCAACGCGGCGGAGTCCGGGAAACGTCCGGCATTTCAGAAAAGTCTGCCAGGGCCGGGCGTCGCGCGCGCTACGCCGAACGTCGCAGCGGCTCGCCGAGCCGCGCCTGCGCGACTGCGATCGCCTCGGGATTGGCGTCCACGAGTACGAAGCGGCGACCGAGCGGGCGGCAGGCGGCGCCGAGCGTCCCCGAGCCCGCGAACGGGTCCAGGCACCAGCCTCCCGGCCGCGACGACGCGGCGACCATGCGCCGCACGATGCCGACCGGCTTCTGCGTCGGGTAGCCGGTCTTCTCGCGCGAGTTCGTCGGCACGATCGTGTGCCACCAGCAGTCGCTCGGGCGCTTGCCGCGGGCGGCCTTCTCCGGTCCCACGAGGCCGGGCGCCATGTACGGCTCGCGGTCGACCTCGTCGTCGTCGAAGTGGTAGCGCTCGCGGTCGCGGACGTAGACGAGGATCGTGTCGTGCTTGGCCGGCCAGCGGCGCTTGGGGCGGCCGCCGTAGTCGTAGATCCAGATCAGCTCGTTGAGGAAGCACTGCGGCCCGAAGAGCTCGTCGAGCAGGATCTTGCAGCGGTGCGCCTCGCGGTAGTCGAGGTGCAGGTACAGCGTCCCGTGCGGCGCGAGCAGCTCGCGCACGCGCTCCAGGCGCGGGGCGAGGAAGCCGGCGTAGTCCTCGAACGCGTCGGCGTAGGCGAGCGCGCCGCGGCGCTGCTCGTTGCCCGTGTTGAACGGCGGGTCGAGGTAGGCCATGTCGAACGTCGCCGCGGGTAGCGCCGCCATCGCGGTGAGATTGTCGCCGGCGATCAACAGGTCGTCGTCGCCGAGGACGGCGGGTTCGCCTGCCGGGAGCGTGCGCATCGCGCCGCAGGCTACGCGCCGCGACGGTCGGCGAGCCGATTTGCGAGCCTGTCGGCAGTGCCGTCCCTGCTTCGCCGCGCGCTCGCGCTCCTCGCCATCGTCGCGCTTGCCGTGGTCGCCGTCGTCGTCCTCTTTCCGGGCGCGACGAACCAGCCGCAACTCGTGCCCGGCAGCGGCGCGGACAACGACCCGCTCGGCTACAGCGAGGAGCGCGAGGACGACTTCGCGGCCGCCGCGGCGCGGGGGCACGCGCACGTGCTGTACGCCAAATCGCCCGGCGGGGCGCGCGCGAGCGCGGCGCGGACGGCGCGCTACCGCTCGCTCGTCGATGCCGCCGCCGAGACCGCCGAGGTCGATGCCGACATGCTCGAGGCGATCGTCCTGCTCGAGAGCGCCGGCCGCCCCGACGCGGTCGCCGACCCGCAGCTCGAAGGGGCCGTCGGCCTCACCCAGATCCTCGCCGAGACGGGCCGCAACCTGCTGAAGATGAAGGTCGATCCGGCCGCCGCGCGACGGATCGGGCGCTCGCTGCGGCGCGCGACGCGTGCCGGCGACACGGAGCTGATCGGGCGCCTGCGCGCGCGCCGGCGCGCCGTCGACGAGCGCTTCGACCCGCCCAAGGCGCTCGCGGCGGCAGCCCGCTACCTCGTGTTCGCACGCGGCGAGCTCGGCCGCGACGACCTGGCGGTCGTCAGCTACCACATGGGCGTCGGCAACCTGCAGAACGTGCTGGAGGCCTACGGCGAGGACGACATCTCCTACGCGCGGCTGTACTTCGACTCGACGCCGCTGGAGCACGAGCAGGCCTACCGCAAGCTCGCGGCGCTCGGCGACGACTCCGCGACCTACCTCTGGCGCGTCAACGCGGCGCGGGAGATCATGCGCCTGTACCGCTCCGATCCCGATCGCCTGGACCGGATCGCCGCGCTGCAGACCGCGAAGAACTCCTCCGAGGAGCTGCTGCACCCGGAGTCCGAGTCGCAGCCCTTCGCGACCCCGTCGGACGTGCGCGCGGCCTACGACGACGGCCGCCTCGTCGCGCTCGACCGCGCCGTGCTGGCGAAGTACGGGCTGCGGATCGACCCCGGCATGGGCGAGCTCGCGCCGCGCCTGGGCCGCCGCAAGGCGACGTACCGCGGCCTGCGCCCGACGGCGCTCGCGCTGCTCGCCTACCTCGGCGCCGGCGTGAAGTCGATCTCCGACGCCACGGGCTCGCTGGCGGTCACCAGCAGCGTGCGCGACGAGCGCTACCAGCGCGTGCTGCTGGCGCGCAACCGCGAGGCGACGCCGAACTACTCGCTGCACACGACGGGCTGGACGTTCGACCTGCTGCGCATCTATGGCTCAAGGGCACAGGCGCGCGCCCTGCAGTTCATGCTCGACCGCCTGCAGTCGCACGACCTGATCGCCTGGGTGCGCGAGCCCGCCGCGATCCACGTCACCGTCTCCTCGCAGGCGCGGCGGCTGGCGGCGGTGCTCGAACCCTGACGAGCGCCGCTCAGACCTTCGTCTTGAGCAGCTCCTGCACGTGCGCGACGACGTTGTCGGGCGTGATGCCGAGCTTCTCGAGCACGAGCCCGCCCGGCGCCGACGCGCCGAAGCGGTCGATCGACACGATCGCGTCGGCGTAGCGCTCCCAGCCCATCCGCACGCCCGCCTCGACGGAGACCGTCGGCAGGTCGACCGGCAGGACGGACTCCTTGTAGTCGTCGTCCTGCTGCTCGAAGAGCTCCCACGACGGCATCGAGACGACGCGCGCCGGGACGTCGAGCTGGTCGGCGGCGGCGAGTGCGACCTCGACCTCGCTGCCGGTGGCGATGATCGTCGCCTGCGCGTCGTCGGCGTCGCGCAGGACGTAGGCGCCCTTGCCGACGCCCGCTACCGCGCCATAGACGGAGCGGTCCAGGACCGGCAGGTCCTGGCGCGAGAGGATCAGCGCGGCCGGGCCCTCGAGATCCTCGACGATGACGCGCCAGGCCTCCGCGGTCTCGGTCGGGTCGCCGGGCCGCAGCACGACGAGGCCGGGGATCGCGCGCAGCGCGGCGAAGTGCTCGACGGGCTGGTGCGTCGGGCCGTCCTCGCCGAGGCCGACGGAGTCGTGGGTGAACACCCAGGTGCACGGCAGGCCGGTCAGCGCCGACAGGCGGATCGCGCCGCGCATGTAGTCGGCGAACTGCAGGAACGTCGAGCCGTAGGGCCGCACGATTCCGCCGTGCGCGGCCATGCCGTTGACGGCGCCGCCCATGCCGTGCTCGCGCACGCCGAAGAAGACGTTGCGCCCGGCCTTCTCGGCCGTGTAGCGCTCCGATTGCGGAAACTCGGTCTTCGTCGACTCCGACAGGTCGGCGGCGCCGCCGACCATCGTCGGGACCTGCGTCTCGAACGCCGCCATCGTCTTCTGGCCGGCGACGCGGGTGGCGAGCTTGGGCTTGTCCCACTCCGTCGGCAGCGAGGCGGCGAAGCCGGGCAGCGGCTTGCCCTGCCACGCGTACTCCCACTCCTCGGCGAGGTCGGCGTTGGCGTCCTTCCAGGCGGCGAAGCGCTCGTTCCACTGCGCGTGCGCGGCGGCGCCGTCCTCCTTCATCGACGCGGCCGCGTAGGCCTCGTCGGGGACGTGGAACTGCTTGTCGGGGTCCCAGCCCATGACCTCCTTGGTCAGGCGGACCTCGTCCTCGCCGAGCGCGGCGCCGTGGGCCTTGCTCGAGCCCTGCTTGTTGGGCGACGGGTAGCCGATGATCGACTTGACGCGGATGATCGAGGGCTTGTCCGCGACCTTCTGCGCGGCGCGGATGGCGGCCTCGAGCGCGGTCGTGTCGTTGGCGTCATGGACGGCCGACACGTCCCAGCCATACGCCTCGAAGCGCTTGTCGACGTCCTCCTTGTCGAAGCTCAGCGACGTCGGTCCGTCGAGCGAGATGTCGTTGTCGTCGTAGAGGTAGACGATCCGGCCGAGGCCGAGCTGGCCGGCGAGCGACGCGGCCTCGGCGGCGATGCCCTCCATCAGGTCGCCGTCGGAGACGATCGCGTAGACGTGGTGGTTCTGGACCTCCTCGCCGTAGTGCTCGCGCAGGAACTTCTCGGCGATCGCCATGCCGACGCCGTTGGCGAAGCCCGCGCCGAGCGGCCCGGTCGTGACCTCGACGCCGGGCGTGACGTGGACGCGGTCGCGCTCGGGGTGGCCCGGGGTGAGCGAGCCCCACTGGCGGAAGTTCTTGATCTCGTCCAGCGGCAGGTCGTAGCCCGTCAGGTGCAGGATCGAGTACAGCAGCATCGAGCCGTGGCCCGCGCTGAGGAGGAAGCGGTCGCGGTCGGGCCACTCGGGGTCGGCCGGATCGTGGCGCATGATGTTGCGATAGAGCACGAACGCGGCGGGCGCCATCGCCATAGGGAGACCCGGATGGCCGGAGTTCGCCTTCTGGATGGCATCCATCGACAGCGCGCGGATCGTATCGATGCAGAGCTGGTCGGTCTCGGAAGTCATGTCGTGAAGTATCAACGAACGGTCCTCGAGACGAGTTCCCGCGCGCGCCTGGGACGATGCGGCCGGTGGTCGCGGAGGCGACCTGGGCGGGCGTGCCGGCCTGGCGCATGGAACGCGAGGCGGCGCGGGGCGGCGGCTGCCTCGCCGCCGGGCAGCTCGACGTCAGCCGGGCTTGACGGCGACGCCGCTGATCAGCGGCTCGACGATCCGCGGGGCCTTCGGGAAGCGGCCGTGGTCGACGCGCTCGACCTCGAAGCTCGCCGCCGTGATCGCGGCGAGCGTGTCGCGATTGGGATGGCAGCCGTGGCCGACGCGGCGCCACAGCGGGGCGAGGCGATCCTGGCGCCGCGCGTCGCGCGCGTCGCCGGAGCGCACGTGCTCGAGAAACAGCAGGCGCCCGCCGGGCGCCAGCACGCGCAGCGCCTCGTTGAGGGCCGCCGACGGGTCCTCGACCGTGCACAGCGTCAGCGTGCTCACGACGGTGTCGAAGCTCGCATCGGCGAACGGAAGCTCCTCGGCGGCCGCTCGGATGGCCCGCGCGCGCGGTTCGTTGCCGGAGGCACGGGGCTGCAGACGGCGCAGCATCGGCTCCTCGGGCTCGGTCAGGACGAGCTCGGTGACGATGGACGCGTCGTAGTGGCCGAGGTTCAGGCCGGTGCCGGCGCCGAGCTCGAGCACCCGGCCGCGCGCCTGCGCCAACAGCGTGGCGCGCTGCTGGGCGAGCCCGGCCCGCTCGCTGGCGGCGAAGGCGCGGTCGTAGAAGCGCGCGAAGAGCCGGCCATAGAGGCTCATGAGTCCGGCTCGCGCCCGCCCTCCAGCTCGCCGGCCGAGCGCGCGGCGCGCTGCTCGTAGTCGCGCCGCGCCGCACGGTCGGGGCGTCCGAGCACACGGTCGAGCGCCATCAGGCGGCCGAACGCGTCGCGCACGACGGTCGGCGCCGCGGCGCCGGCCTTCGTCAGCGGGCCGATCCGCCGCGGGACGTAGACCTCGAAGCGCGGCGCGCGCAGCGCCGCGACGATCGCGTCGGCGACCATCTCCGGCTCGATGTGGCCGACGAACCGCGCCTGCGGCAGGCCGGCGCCGAGCTCGGTGTTGACGACGCCCGGCATGACGCAGGTGATGTCGATCCCCGAGCCGCGCAGCTCCGCTCGCACCGCCTCGCTGACGCCGATGACGAAGTGCTTCGTGCCCGAGTACGTCGCGCCGCCGGCGAAGCCGACCCGGCCGGCCGTCGAGGCGATGTTCACGATCTGGCCGCGGCCGCGCGGCAGCATCCGCGCGAGCGCCTCCTTCGTGCCGTGCAGCACACCGTGCACGTTGATGTCGACCTGGCGCCGGGCGACGTCGTCGTGCTCGTCGACGAACGGCGACAGCGCCATGATGCCCGCGTTGTTGACGAAGACGTCGATCGGGCCGAGGGCCTCCTCGGTCGCGTCGATGAAGCGCCCGACCGACGCGCGCTCGCAGACGTTGAGCTCGAGCGCGATCGTCCCGTTGCCGAGGTCGGCGGCGGTCTGACGCGCGGTGGCGATGTCGAGGTCGCCGATCGAGACCTTCATCCCGGCGCGGACGCAGGCCTGGGCGGTCGCGCGGCCGATGCCGCGGCCTGCACCGGTGATCGCGATGACGCGGCCGTCGAGCGGGCGTTGAGCGCGAGCCATATGCCCAGCGAGGCTATCGAGGACGGTTATCGTTGGCCGATGGCGAGCTTCCGTCACGCCGGCCACACGATCGCCTTCACCGAGTACGGCGCCGGCGCACGCAGCGTCGTGCTGATCCACGGCCTGCTGCTGTCGCAGCGCATGCACGAGCCGCTCGCACGGGCGCTCGCACAGCGCGGCAACCACGTCGTGACGATCGACCTGCTCGGACACGGCCTGTCGGACCGGCCGGTCGAGCCCGCGAGCTACTCGACGTCGATCTTCGGCGAGCAGGTCGTGGCGCTGCTCGACCACCTCGCACTCGACGAGGCCGTCATCCTCGGCACGTCGCTGGGCGCGAACACGGCGCTCGAGGTGGCCGCGCTCGCGCCTGCCCGCGTACGCGGGCTCGTCGTCGAGATGCCGGTGCTCGACCACGCGCTGATCGCGTGCCTGATCGCGTTCGGCCCGCTGATGATCGGCCTCGCGTTCGCCCAGCCGCTCGCGCGGCTCGGGTCGCTGGCGGCGCGCGCGGTGCCGCGCCGGCTGCTGCCGTTCTGGGCCGACATCGCGCTGGACACCGTGCGCCAGGACCCGGCGCCGAGCAGCGCCGTCCTGCAGGGCCTGTTCTACGGCCGGACCGCGCCGGGTCCGGCGCAGCGCCGCGAGATGCGCTCGCCAACGCTCGTGATCGGCCATCGCCGCGACCCGGTGCACCCACTCAGCGACGCCGGCGCGCTCGCCGACGAGCTGCCCGACGGGCGGCTGCTGGAGGCCGACTCGCTCGTCGAGCTGCGCCTCAGGCCCGAGCGGCTGACGTCCGAGATCGCCGCCTTTCTCGACGAATGCTGGAAGCCCAAGCGCCGCGGCGGGGGACGGCGCCGCGCCGCGGCGGCCTCCTGACACGCAACCGCGCGCGGGCGGCTAGGCTTCTGCGCCGATGTCCAGTCGCAAGGAAGAGAAGGAACGCCTGAAGGCAGAGCGCGAGGAGCGCGAGCGCGCCGCCGCCGCGAAGGCGAAGCGTGCCCGCCTGCTGCAGCTCATCGGCGGCGTCGTCGTCGCCTGCGCGATCATCGCCGGCGTCGCCTATGCGGTCTCCAACAGCGGCGGCGGCGGGGACGACGGCACCGACGTCGACGACAAGAAGCTCAAGGCCGCCGCGCAGGCCTCCGGCTGCGTCTATCGCTCGTTCCCCGACGAGGGCCAGGACCACGTGACCGAGCAGCTCACCGAGGCCGACTTCAAGACCAACCCGCCGACCTCGGGCGCACACAACCCCGAGCCGGCGGGCGACGGCAACTACGTCGCCGGCAACGAGCCCGAGATCCAGAACTGGGTCCACACGCTCGAGCACGGGCGGATCCTGTTCCAGTACCGCCCGGGGATCGAGAAGTCGGTCGTCACGCAGCTCGAGTCGCTCTTCAACGAGGACGTGGCCGGCAGCGGCGGCGCCTACCACAGCGCGCTCATGCGCAACAACTCGAAGATGCCCTTCCAGGTCGCAGCCGTCGGCTGGCGCCACTACATGGCCTGCCGCGAGTTCACGCCCGAGTCGATCACCGCGATGCGCGCGTTCCGCGAGGAAGTCGTCGACAAGGCGCCCGAGCGGATTCCGTAGGTCCGTGCGCCTGGCGGCGCAACCGGCCTTGCACGCCGCACCGTCGCGGCCGTCATGGTGTTGATCGTCCGATGCGCCGTATCGCCGTACTGCTCGTTGCCGCGGGCCTGATCGTCTGGCTCGCCGCGCCGGCGCTGTCGTCGCGGCCGTTCGTCCCGCGCGCCGTGGAGTTCGAGCAGGCGGTCGCGACGGGCGGGTGGAAGCGCGCCGCCGACGGCACGTGGCGCTCTGCCGTCGTGATCGCGCCGAACCGCTTTGACCTCGTCGGCCTGCGCTGGCGGCGCGGCGCGGAGCCCGCGACGCAGATCCGCGTGCGCGACGCGCGCAGCGGGCGCTGGGCGCGCTGGACGGCGATGGCGCACGACCACGCCGGCGGCGCCGGCGCCGAGCCCGTCTGGGCGGGCGCAGCGGACGCCTACCAGCTGCGCATGGACCGCCGCCCGCCCGGGCTGCAGGCGCGTTTCGTCAACGCCACCGGCACGGCGACCGCCGGCGATCGCCTGCGCACCTCGCTGCGCCGCGCCGCGCACGGCATGCTGGCCGCGATCGCCACGACGACCCGGGCCGCGCAGGCGCAGACGCCGTTGCCGGGCAGCCGCGGGGCGCCCGCGATCATCCCGCGCGAGGCGTGGGGCGCCGACCAGTGCCAGCCGCGCGCGGCGCCGGCGTACGGGTCGGTGCAGCTCGGCTACGTGCACCACACCGTCAACGCGAACACGTACTCGCCGCAACAGAGCGCCGCGATCGTGCTCTCGATCTGCCGCTATCACCGCAACGAGAACGGCTGGCGCGACATCGGCTACAACTTCCTCGTCGACCGCTACGGGCAGATCTTCGAGGGTCGCGCGGGCGGCATCGACCGGCCCGTGATCGGCGCCCAGGCACAGGGCTACAACGGCGTCTCGACCGGCATCGCGAACATCGGCACGTTCTCGCAGGTGCCGCAGACCGAGGACGCCGTCGCCGCGACCGCCGAGCTGCTGGCCTGGAAGCTGTCGCTGCACGGCGCGCCCGTCGCGGGCCAGGTCGCCGTCGAGTCCGCCGGCGGGCCGTCGAACCGCTACCCGTCAGGGCGCCTGGTCGCCTTCGAGCGGATCGCCGGACACCGCGACGCCGACACGACGACGTGTCCCGGCGACGCCTTCTTCGCCCAGCTGCCGCAGATCCGCCAGCACGCCGCGCAGCTCGCGCCCCAGTACGCGTTCGCGCCGGCGCCCGGAGCCGTCTCGCTGCAGGCCGCCGACACGACCCTCGACTTCCCCCAGCAGGCACAGCTGACCGGCCGCGCCACCGGCGCCGGCGGCGGCCCGCTCGCAGGCGCCCCGATCAGCGTGCAGATCGCGGCGGGCAGCCGCTTCGTGACGGTCGCGCGCGCGGCGACGAACGCCGACGGCACATGGTCGGCGTCGCTGCAGACGCAGTACTCGCGCTCGCTGCGCGCCGTCGCGACGCTGCCCGAAGGGGCGCTGGTCAGCTCGCCGCGCGTACAGCTCAAGGTCGCGCCTCGCCTGCGCGTGCGGGCGCCCAGGCGCGTGGCGGCGCAGCGCCGGTTCACGATCAGCGGCAACATGCGACCACGGCGCGCGAAGGCCCTGCTCGAGATCGCGCGTACAGGCTCTGACGGGAAGATGCACACGGTCGCGCGGATCGCGGTGAAGGTCCGGCGAGGGCGCTTCTCGGCACGGGTGCGCCTGCGCCGTCCTGCGCTGCACCGCGTTCGCGTCGCGTTCGCCGGCGACGAGCGCAACCGCCGGGCGCGCTCCGGCGACATCTACCTGCGCGCCGTGCGCGGCCGCTGACGCACGACTGCAACGCCCGGTTCACGCACTCGACACAGTTCGCACACCGCGCCGAAACGGCGCACTGGTGTCGTGGTCCTCGCATGAATCTTCATTCGAGGGAGGACGCACGATGAGCATCACGGTCGAGAGGCCGGCCAGTGAGCCGGCGACGGCGGCGCAGAGTCGCCGGGGACGCTGGATCGACGACTGGGATCCCGACGACGAAACGTTCTGGGAGGGCGGCGGCAGGAAGATCGCGCGCAAGAACCTCGTGCTGTCGATCTTCGCCGAGCACATCGGCTTCTCGATCTGGGTGCTGTGGACGATCGTCGTCATCAACCTCGCCAACGCGGGCTTCACCCTTTCACTGTCCGAGCAGTTCCTGCTGATCGCGCTGCCCAACCTCGTCGGCTCGACGCTGCGGATCCCGTATACATTCGCGGTGCCGAAGTACGGCGGCCGAGCGTGGACTGGAGTGAGCGCATCGCTGCTGCTGATCCCGGTGATGCTGCTCGCCTTCCTCGTCCCCAGCGGCTGGCTGCTGGATCAGAGCCACGCGACGCAGATCTGGGTGCTCGCGCTCTGCGCCGCGACGGCGGGCTTCGGCGGCGGAAACTTCTCCTCCTCGATGGCGAACATCTCGTTCTTCTATCCCGAGAAGCACAAGGGCGCCGCGCTCGGCCTCAACGCGGCCGGCGGCAACCTCGGCGTCGCGGTCGCGCAGCTGCTGGTCCCGCTCGTGATCATCATCGGCGTACCGACGGCGGCGCACAAGCTGCCGGTCCACGAGGTCAACCTCGCCTACGCCGGCCTCGTGTGGATGCCGTTCATCGTGCTCGCCGCGATCCTCGCCTGGCGCTACATGGACAGCATCACCGACGCGAAGACCGACAAGAGCTCGTACGTCGCGTCGCTGCGCAACAGTCAGACGTGGATCATGTCGCTGCTGTACATCGGCACGTTCGGCTCGTTCATCGGCTACGCGTTCGCGCTGCCGCTGGTCACGAAGAACACCTTCCCGGAGTTTCTCGCGAGCCACCCGTTCATCGCCACCTACCTCGCCGGGCTCGGGTTCCTCGGGGCGCTGATCGGCTCCGTCGCGCGGCCGCTCGGCGGCTGGCTGGCCGACCGGCTCGGCGGCGCGCGCGTGACGCTCGCGGTGTTCCTCGGCGAGGCCGTCTTCACCGTGACGGCGATCGTGGGCGTCCAGCAGCGCAGCTTCACGATCTTCTTCGGGTCCTTCATGGTGATCTTCCTGCTGTCGGGGATGGGCAACGGGTCGACGTACCGGATGATCCCGAGCATCTTCGCCGCGCTGGGGCGCAGGGAAGCCGACGACAAGGGCCTCGACGCCAAGCAGACGGCGGCGGAGTTCAAGCGCCGCGCGGCTGCCGTGATCGGCATCGCCGGCGCGGTCGGTGCCTTCGGCGGGTTTGTGATCCAGCTCATCTTCCGGCAGGCCAGCCTCGGCGTGTCGGCCGCGGTCAAGGCCGCCGAGACACCGGCCGACAAGGTCTCCGTCGCGGCATCGATGTCGGACTGGTCGATCCCGGCGCTGTGGGTCTTCCTCATCGCCTACCTCGTGTTCGCCGGCATGACGTGGTTCTTCTACCTGCGCACGAGCTTCGCGGTCGACAAGGTCCCGAGCCTCGCCCACGCGTCGGTCTAGAAGCCTCCTCGGGGCGTAGCGAGTCCTCCTCGGGACCGGCGGCCGCGGGCGATCCCGCGGCCGCCGGTTACGCTTCGCCGGATATGGACGTGATCGACGAGCTGGTGACCAACAACGCGGCCTTCGCGGGCTCGCTGCCGGGGCAGCATCTCGATGTCCGCCCGCGGCGCCGCCTCGCGATCGTCACGTGCATGGATTCGCGGCTGGACGTCTTCAAGGCGCTCGGCCTGCAGGAGGGCGAGGCGCACATCCTGCGCAACGCCGGCGGGGTCATCACCGACGACGTGATCCGCTCGCTGGCGGTCTCGCAGCGGCGGCTCGGCACCTGCGAGGTGATGCTCATCCACCACACCGACTGCGGGCTGCGGACGCTGACCGACGACGGCTTCCGGGCCGAGCTGCAGGCGGCGACCGGGGTCGCGCCGGCGTTCGCGATCGAGTCCTTCACCGACGTCGACGCGGACGTGCGCCAGTCGATCCTGCGCGTGCGCCGCTCGCCGTTCGTGTTGCACACCGAGCACGTGCGCGGGTTCGTCTACGACGTCGACACGCACGGGCTGCGCGAGGTCGCGGTCGGTCCCGACCCGTAGCAGCGGTCCGGCGCGGTTACGCTTCGCGCCGCGATGAGGCACGGGCCATCGACCGACGACCGCGAGCACCACGACAGCCGCTCGGCGGTCGTGCGGCTCTGCGCCGAGCTCGCCGACGCGGCGCCGTTCAACCTCTTCATCTTCGCCGTGATCCTGGCGAACGCGGTGATCCTGGGGATGGAGACCTACCCCGCGCTCGAGCGCGACCTCGGCGACGAGCTGCGCCTGCTCAACGACGTGTTCCTCGCCATCTTCGTCGTCGAGCTGCTCGTCCGGCTGACGGCGTTCGGCGGGCGGCCGCAGGACTTCCTGCGCAGCGGCTGGAACGTCTTCGACCTGCTCGTCGTGGCGGCGTCGTTCACGCCGGGGCTGCGCGAGAACGCGATGCTCCTGCGGCTCGCGCGGCTGGCCCGCGTGCTGCGGATCGTGCGGCTGCTGCCCGACCTGCGCGTGCTGACGATCGCGATCGGCCGCTCGATCCCGGGCGTGATGTCGCTGTCGGTCCTGGCCGTGCTGATCCTCTTCATCTACGGCATGGTCGGCTGGACGATCTTCGCCGACCATGCGCCCGAGCAGTACGGGACGATCGGCGAGGCGATGCTCACGCTGTTCGTGACGCTGACGCTGGAGAACCTGCCCGACCAGCTCGCGCTCGGCCGCGAGCTGTCGGACTGGACGATCGTCTACTTCATCTCCTACGCGCTGATCGCCGCGTTCCTGATCTTCAACATCCTGATCGGCGTCGTCATCAACTCCCTGGAGGAGGCGCGCGCGATCGAGCATGCGCGCGAGCGGGCCGACGCGCTCGAGCACGGGCGCGACACGGGTCCGACCGTGGAGGAGCGGGTGGCGGCGGTGCGCGAGGCGCTGGACGATCTGGAGGCGGAGGTCAAGCGACGACCGGCGGGGTGAAGGCGGCCGGCGGTCGCGGCGGATCGCGACCGGCAGCGCCGCGTCCCTCAGCGCTCCTGCCAACCGCCGGTCTCGCCCTTGTAGAGCCCCTCGCCCTGCACGACGAGGCGGGCGCTGCGCCACAGGATCCTGAGGTCCAGGCGCCAGCTGCGGTGCTCGATGTACCAGAGGTCGAGCTCGATGCGCTGCGCCCACGGCAGCGACGTGCGGCCGTTGACCTGCGCCCAGCCGGTGATCCCCGGGCGCACGGCGAGGCGGCCGCGCTCGCGCTCGGTGTACTGCGCGACCTGCGCCGGCAGCGTCGGCCGCGGGCCGACGATCGCCATCTCGCCGCGCAGCACGTTGACGAGATTGGGCAGCTCGTCGAGCGACGTGCGGCGCAGGATCTGCCCCACGCGGGTGATGCGCGCGTCGCCCTTGTCGACGGCCATGCCGGCGCCGATGTGCTCGGCGCCGGCGACCATCGTGCGCAGCTTGAGCACCTCGAACTCGGCGCCGTCCATGCCGACGCGGCGCTGGCGGTAGATCACCCCGCCGCGCGACTCCAGCCGGATCGCGAGCGCCGACAGCGCGAGCAGCGGCGACGACAGCAGCAGGCCGAGGCCGGCCACGGCGACGTCGAACGCGCGGCGGCCCATCAGCGCGTTCCCTCCGCCGGCTCCCAGCCGGCGGGCGTGCCGTGGCGCAGCCAGTCCCAGAGGCCGGCCGCGACCGAGGCCGTCGTCAGGACGTAGTAGCGCGCGACGAGCAGCGGCCGCAGCGGCAGGACACGGGCCAGCTGGGCCGCCACGACGACGACGAGCTGCAGCGCCAGCGCGACCGCGTAGAACGTGCCCGACGCGCCCAGCGCGAAACTCGCCACGAGCGCTCCCAGATGCAGGAACGGCGCCGCGTAGCGCAGTACCCGGTGCGAGGCGATCATGAGCGCGTAGAGCGGCGGATAGCCGCGCGGCGAGAGCAGGCCGCCGCGCAGGACGATCGGCCACGTGTGGCTCATCATCCGCCGCTTGCGCGCGAATTCGCCCTCGAGCGACGGCACCATCTTCTCCGTCGCGCGCGCCTGCGGCACGTACACCGCGCGCCAGCCGCGCTTGACCATGTTGAAGGGGAACGAGAGGTCGTGGCCCATGATCGGGTCGACCTCGATGTAGCAATCGCGCCGCGTCGCGTAGATCGCGCCGTTGCCAGCCGTGATCGAGTGCAGCCGGGACTCCAGCGAGCGCAGCGCCATCTCGTAGCGCCAGTACAGGCCCTCCTGGTTGGTCGCGCCGGCGCAACCGGATACGAACGTGACCTGGCCGCAGGCGTAGCCGACGGCCGGATCGGCGAACGCGCCGGCGAGCAGCGCCAGGGCGTCGGGCTCCCACGTGCTGTTGGCGTCCGAGAAGGCGACGATCTCGCCGCGCGAGGCGGCGACGGCGGCGTCCTGGGCACGGATCTTGCCGCCGCGCGGGAGGTCGAGCACGAGATCGGCTCCCGCGCGGCGTGCCTGCGCGACGGTCTCGTCGGAGGACCCGTCGGAGGCGACGACGATCTCCAGACGTTCACGCGGGTAGTCCAGCGCGAGCGCGTCGGCGACCTTGCGCGCGATCACCGCCTGCTCGTCGTAGGCGGCGACGATCAGCGACACCGCCGGCAGCTGCTGCTGCGCGTCCCCCGGCGCGGCCGCCCGGGGGCGGCACAGGCGGGCAAGCGCGGCGAGCACGAGCGGATAGCCGATCTGCGCGTAGACGAGCAGGGCGACGCAGAGCCAGAACACGATCTCCCAGGCGAGCACGCGCTCATTCTCTCCGAGCGCGCCAACGGCACGATCCGGCGATCGGTCCGGCCCCGCAACAGGTGCGCCGCACAGGCGCGAGCGAGCGGCTCATCGAGCAGGACGCGAGCTCATGGCGCCGACGTGAGCGCGCGATAGAGGTCGAGGTGCACGGCGGCGATCGCATCCCAGGAGTACGGGCCGGCGGCCGCGGCGCGGGCGCCGGCGGCGAGCCGCTCGCGGGCGGCCGCGTCCCCGATCAGGCGGCGCAGCTGCTGCGCGAGCGCGCGCGCGTCGCCGGGCGCGACCAGCGCCGCCGCGCCGTGGCCGGCGACCTCCGGGAAGCCGCCGACGGCGCTGAGCAGCAGCGGCCGACCGAACGCCAGCGCGGTGAACAGCACGCCGGACTGGTCGATCTCGCGATAGGGCAGCACGACGAGGTCGGCGCGGCGGAAGTAGGCGGCGATCTCCTCGTCGGGGATGAAGCGCGCGATCCAGCGCACCGACGGCGGAGCCGCTGCGCGCAGCGCGGAGATCTCCATTCGCGGCATGCCGACGATCCACAGCTCGGCGTCGAGACCGGCCTCGCGCCAGGCGTCGAGCAGCACGTCGATGCCCTTGTAGGGGCGCAGCAACCCGAAGCTCAGGACGACCGGCCGGCGCACGGCCGCCAACGGCTCCGGCAGCGGCTGCTCGCCTGCGACGCCGGTGAGATGGTCAAACGCGCCGTGCGCGATCACCGTCACCTTCTCCGGCGCCACCCCGAGCGCGTCGACGAGCCGGGCGCGGCCGTGCTCGGAGTGCACGACGACGGCGTCCATGCGGTCATACAGCCTGCGCTGCGCGGCGAGCTGGCCGCGGCGCGGCTCGCGCGGCAGCACGTCGTGCGCGGTGAGCACGAGCGGGCGCCCGCGCGGCAGCAGGTGGACGTCGACCTGCTGCACGGTCAGCCACTGGAAGTGCACGACGTCGGCGTGCGGAGCGGCGGTGCGGGCGTAGCGCAGCATGTCCGGTACCTGCTGGACGACCTTCGCGGCGAAGCGCGCCCGCGAGCCCGGCCGCGCAGCCGCCCCGCGGCGATAGAAGCGCTCGACGCGCTCGTAGCCGTCCGCCGCAGGCACCGGCCCGTAGGCGAAGCGGCTCGTCTGCAGGCGAACCTGCGCTCCGGCGCGCGCGAGCGCGGAGCACAGCGCATGGTCGTAGGGCGGCGTGTAGGCCGAGGGGTCGACGACGTCCACGCGCACAGCACGAGCGTAGTCGCCCGGGCGTCAGCTTCCCGTCTGGGAACGGGCGCTCTCCAGCGGGATGCTGCCGTTCTTGCGCTGGGCGCCGCGGCGGGCGTGCCGCCGGGGCGGCGCGGGTCCCATAACGTGCCCCGCATGCCCGTCGAGGTCTCCTTCTGCGTCGTGAACACCGAGCTGCGCGAACTGCTGCTGCGCTGCCTGGATGCGGTCGCGCTCGAACAGCAGACGCTCGGCGTCGAGACCGAGGTGCTCGTGCTCGACAACGCCTCCAACGACGGCTCGGCGAGCGCCGCGCGGCGCCACCCCGCGACGACGGAGGTCATCGCCCTCGAGCGCCGGCGTGGCAAGGGCGAGAACGACTCGGCACTGCTGCAGCGGGCGCGCGGGCGCCTGTGCCTGCTGCTCAACGAGGACTCCGAGCTGCTGCCGGGCGCGACGCGGGTGCTGCTGGATGCGCTCGACGCACACCCCGGCGCCGCCGCCGCCGGCGCGCAACTGCACCGGCCCGACGGCCGCCAGCAGCCCTCCGCATGGCGCTTTCCCGCGCCGCTCACGGCGCTCGTCGGGGCGCTGTTCCTGCATCGCCGCTACACCGTGCAGAGCCGCGGCGCGGAGGTCCGCGAGGTCGACTGGGCACAGTCGGCGGCGCTGCTCGTGCGCCGCGACGCGGCCGAGCAGATCGGCTGGTTCGATCCCGACTTCTTCGTCTACTCCGACGAGGTCGACTTCTGCAAGCGCCTGCAGGACGCCGGCTGGCGCACGCTCTACGTCCCGCAGGCGGTCGCGATCCACCACGAGCAGCTCTCGACCGGCGCCGTGCCGGAGCGGCGCATCGTCGAGCTGTCGCGCAACCGCGACCGCTACATGCGCAAGCACCACACGGCCGCCGCCGCCTGGGTCGTACGGCTGCTGACCGCCGTCACCTACGCGCTGCGCTCTGCCGCGGCGGTCGTGCTGCCCGGCCACGACCCGCGCCGCTACTGGCGCCACGTGACCGCGACGCTGCGCCCCGCGCAGGGAGAGGGTCTGCGCGAGGCGGCGTCGGAGCACAACCGCGGGCGGCGGCTGTAGGGCCGGCTCGTCGCGCAGGCGATGATCGCCACCGGTCGCCGCCCCGCCAGCGCCTGATAGCGATTCGCGCGGCCGGGTAGGCCGTGCGGTCATGGTGTCCCGAGCCCACCTGGCGCTGTTGCTCTCCTGCCTGCTCGCGCTGGGCGCGATCGCGGCCGGCCTCTCGATCGCGGTCAACCAGGACTGCGGGTCCGCCGGCGCCTGCGACGATGGCGCCACCGCGTACGTCATCGGCATCCCGCTCGTCCTGCTCGGCACCGGCATGCTCGCCGGCGCGGCGCTCGGCTGGGCCAGGGCGCCGGGCGTCAGCGCGCAGGTGTCCTCGCTCGTCTGGGCCTGCGTGCTGCTGCTCGCCGGCGGCGCGATCGGCGGCGCGGCCAACGTGCTCGGCATCGCGCTGGCTGCGTTCGCGGTCGTGATGGGCGCGCTCAGCGTCTGGGTGCCGCGCGACGCCTGAGGCCGCGCAGGCCGGCCCACTCGGCCGGGCGCACGAAGCCCGTCGCGGCGAACAGCAGCGGGATCGCCGCCGCCGCCAGCGCGCGCGTGGCGAAGCCCGACACACCGCCGGTGGGCAGCAGCAGCTCGCCCGCCACGCTGACGCCGGCCAGCAGCACGACCGCGTGCGCCAGCCGGGGCCATTGGAACGGCACCGCGAACAGCCTGCGCGTGAGCAGGTGCAGCACGACGAGCATGACGGTGTAGGACGCGACGAGCGCGATGCCGGCGCCGGCGATCCCGAGCGGCTCGACGAGCGCGACGAGCGCGAGCACGTTGACGAACACGCCCGCCAGCGCCGCGGGGAACGTCCGCGTCGTCACGCCGACGCGGCCGCCGATCGTGACCAGGACGAGGAACAGGCCGTACATCGCCCAGCCCAGCGCGACCCACGGCAGCGCCTCGTGGGCCTCGAAGTACTCCGGCGCGGCGAGCAGCCGCACGACCCAGCGGCCGAGCAGCGTCAGGCCGGCGACGACGAAGCCCGTGACGACGACGTACCACGTCGTCACCGCGGCGTAGAAGCGGCCCGCCTCGCGATCGTCGCCGATCGAGTAGGCCAGCGGCGGCCACGCGAGCTGAAAGCCACGCACGGCGAGGATGACCGCGGTCGCGAGCTTCACCGACAGGGCGAAGAGGCCGGCGGCGGCGGCGCTCTGCGCGCGCAGCAGGTAGGCGCGGTCGACGACGTTGAGGGCGAACACGGTCGCGTCGGCGGGCACGGTCGGCACGCCGAAGCGCAGCAGCGGGCCGAGCGGGAAACGGTCGCGCATCGTGAAACCGATCCGTCCGCGCAGGCTCCACCACAGGCCGCCCAGGACGACCGCCGAGGCGACGTAGTTGCCGGCGAGATAGCCGCGTGCGCCCTGGTCGAGGACGACGACGAGGGTGACCGTGAGCCCGACGCTCAGCGCGACGTTGCACAGCGACGCCGTCAGGTAGAGGCGGCGGCGCTCGTCGACGCGCAGCAGCGCGTAGGCGATCTCGAGGTTCGTGAACGCCCACAGCCCGAGGACGGCGATCCGCATCAGGCCCGCCTCCTCGAAGCCGAGCAGCAGCGAGCTGAGCGGGCCGGCGAGGGCGGTCGCGAGCAGCGCGGTGGCGGTCGTCGCGAGCGCCACCGCGGCGGTCGTCGTGCGCGCCAGCCGGTCGCGGTCCTGCTCCGGGGTCTGGAAGTAGAAGCGCACGAACGCCTCGCCCAGGCCGAAGCGCAGCAGGATCGACGCGAGGATGATGAACGTCAGCAGCGTCTCGGCGACGCCGAAGTCGGCGCGGCTCAGCGCGCGGGTGTAGAGCGGCAGCGTGACGAGCGCCAGCGCCGCCGACACGATGCTCGACGCCTGGTAGGCCGCGCCCCCGGAAAGCAGGCGCGTGAAGAGGCTGCGCACGCGCGGGACGGTACTGTCCGCACGTGCCGGATCCGCGCGCCCTCCTGTTGCTGCCGCGACCGCTGGAGGGGTTCATCCTCGCCGACCAGGCCCGCGACCTGCTGCGCGCCGACGGTGTCGTGGCCGCCGATCCGCCGCGCGTGCCCTATGGCGCCGTCGCGCGGCTGCCCGGTCCGCTGCGCGATCGCCTCGCGCGCGGCACGGCCAAGCGCCTGCTGAAGGCGCTGAAGGGCGACCTGCGCGCGGTGGCGATCTTCCATCCCGTGCAGTGGCCGCTTGCGAGCGCGCTACTGCGGATGCGTCCCGAGGCCGAGCTCTGGTACGGGCGCTGGGACCGCTACGAGGTCGCCTACGACGCCTCGGCGTCGATGCGCGTGCGGCTGGAGCGGCTGCACGAGCAGGCGGCGGCGCGCTCGGCGCTGACGTTCGTCGTGTCGGGCAAGCTCGCCGAGCTCGAACGCGAGGCGGGCCGCGAGGCGCAGCTCGTCGGCCTCGCGGCCGACTCCTTCCCCGCGCCGGACCCCGGCAGCGCGGTCGTGGCGGTGTCGCTCGGCCACCTCGGCTGGCGCACCGATTGGGCGCTGCTGCGCGCGGTCGCCGAGAAGATGCCCGAGCTCGTGCTGCTGCTCATCGGCGCATGGCATGAGAAGGAGTGCTCAGCGGACGCCGACTTCACGTGGTGCCGGAGCGCGCCGAACCTCGTCTGGCTCGGCCGCCGCGACGACGAGGAGGCGGCGCGGCTGATCCTCTGCGCCGACGTCGGCATCCTGCCGTTTCGCGTCGAGCCGTTCAACGACGCCGCGCTGCCCTACCGGATCCTCAAGTACGCCCGCCTCGGTCGCCGCACGATCACGCCCGAGCTCGCCGGCGTGCACACCTGGGAGCGCGCCATCACGACCGCCGCCGATGCCGACGCGTTCGTCGCCGCGCTGCGCGCGCAGGCGGGCGCCCGCCTGCGCCCCGACGCCGAGCTGCGCGCATGGGCGCTCGAGCAGACCGCCGAGAAGGTCAACGCGCCGCTGTGGGAGCGGCTGCGGGCGCTCGGCCTCGCCTGACGCGGCGCCGTCAGTCCCCCGGCAGCTCGAAGGTCAGCCCGTGCTCCTCGCAGAGGCGCGGGATGCTCTCGAAGTCGAACTCCAGGCCGTGGCGCGCGCCGGCGTCGGGCGGCGCCGAGCCGTGACCCAGCTCGGCGAAGAACTCCTCGAACCCGCCCGGGGAGATGATCTCGAGGATCCGGCACGGGCTGTCGAGGGCGTTCCAGAACGTGTGCCACTGGCCACGCGGCTTGAACATGAGGTCGCCGACGCCGGCGAAGACGACGTCATCGCCAAGCTGCGCGCCCATGCGGCCCTCGAGGACGTAGCTGTACTCGTCTTCGTGCGTGTGGCGGTGCAGGGGCGCGCAGAGCCCGCGCGGCGGGATCGGGTGCTCGACGAGCGAGAACCCGCCGCCGGACTCCGCGCTCCAGATCATGAAGCGCACGCCGAGCGTCGCGAGATCGACGCGCTCGCCGTCGTCGGGGCCGACGAGCCGTGGACCCTGGCTGGCATCGAACCGGCTGCGGACGGTCCCTGGCTGCATCATCCTGCTCCTTTGGTCGAACACCATGTTGCACGAAATCGTAGGGAACGCCCGCGGGGCTGTCAATATCACTGAACAGCGATGTCTGCGAAATCGACGAGACCCTACGAGAAGCGCCGCCGGGCCGAGGCCGAGCTTCAGACGCGGCGGCGGATCACCGAGGCGACCGTCGAGCTGCACCGCACCGTGGGGCCGGCGCGGACCACCGTCAGCGCGATCGCGCAGCGCGCCGGTGTGCAACGCGCGACCGTCTACCGCCACTTCCCCGAGGACGCCGACCTCTTCGCCGCCTGCTCGGCACACTGGATCGGGCTGCACCCGTTCCCCGCGATCGACGCGTGGTCCGCGATCGCCGACCCCCAGGAGCGCACGCGGACCGCGCTCGGCGAGCTGTACGCCTACTACCGCACGGTCGAACCGATGCTCGCCAACGTCCGCCGCGACGCGCAGCTGCTGCCGGCGCTGCGCGCCGTGGTCGCGGGCGGCAGCAGCCACTTCGCGGCGCTCGAGGTGATCCTCGCCGCCGGCTGGGACGGCGACCCCACCCGCAGGCGGGCGGCGCTCGGGCTCGCCCTGGACTTCGCGACCTGGCAGACGCTGACGCAGACGCTGTCCGACGCCGACGCGGCCGCCCTCATGGCGCGGATGGTCGCCTGCGCCCAGCGCTGACGGGCCCGCCGCGCCGCGGCGCTGCCAGGCTCAGGCGTCGTCGGCGCTGCGCTGCGCGAGCTTCGTCGTGCGGGGCTTCTTGAAGGTCGCCACGCACGTGACCTCGCGGTCGTCCTGGGCCCAGCTCTGCGCGGTCGGGTAGACGAACTTGTAGCCCAGCTGGCTGTCGGCGAACGCCTTCGTCGTGGCCTGGCGACGCAGCCGGGCGCGGCAGCCGCGCTGGCCCTTGCCGCTGACGAACTTCACGCCCGGGTACCTGCTGGCGTCGTCGAGCTTGATGATCGAGAAGACCTCGCCGTCGTGGGCCTTGTCGCAGTCGATCTTGCCGAACGTCGTCACGTCGCCGGTCTTGGAGGTCGCGTCGGCGACGCAGTCGCCGACCTCGAGGTCCTTCGCCGAGATCTCCTCGGCGTCGGGGTTCTTCTGCTCCTCCGGCTCGCCGGCGAGCTCCTCGGGCGAGATCGTGATCGTGGGGGGCGTCGTCACGGAGGAGTTCGTCTCTTCGCCCTCGTCGTCGCCGCCACCCGAGAACAGCAGGATCAGGATCACGACGATGACGGCGAGGAACACGAAAAGGATCAGCAGCGGCCGCCAGAGTTCCTTGATCATCGCGGCGAGAGTAGTACATCCAACCGAAAGTCCCGCCGCTTTCTCCAACGGAGGTACTAGCGCGCTTGCGCGCCACACTCGCCATATGCAGTGAACGGGCCGCGCGCGACCGACGGCCTCCCCGCCGGCGGCCCGTTCGTCGTGCGGCTGACCCCGTCCGCGCGCCCGAAGCGCCGCTCGAACTTCTCGTCGCCGGTGATGTAGACAGCCACCGCGCCCGCGGGGCGGCCACCGGCGCGGGTGTGGACGGCGCGCGCGTCGGCGTGCAGCAGCCAGCGCGCGTCGGGCACGAGCCGGTACGTCGGGAACGTCAGCGCGCCGCAGCGCATGCCGTCACGGACACGCGGCTCGGCGAGCAGCCCGGCCAGCTCGTCGTGCGTGCGCTCGATGAAGCGCAGCTCGTCGTAGAGCCGTCCGAAGCTCGATGCCTTGACCGCGAGAAACGCGATCCCGACCGCCAGCGCCCCGATCGCCAGGCGCCGCCAGCGCTCGCGCACGGCGCCGTCGGGCATCGTCGTGAAGCCGAGCACGGCGTAGCCGGCGAGCACGCACAGCGCGACCGCCGGCAGCGTCAGGTAGCGCGGGATCAGCGACAGGCCCGCGACGCCGATCGCGGCGAAGGTGATCGCGCCGGTGCCGACGAGCGCCAGCGGGATCGCCATCCGGCGCGCGCCGAAGCGGCGCACGGCGAGCACGAGCCCGACGGCGCCCGCGAGCGCGACCGGCGGACGCGCCATGTCGGCGAGGAAGGTGACGAACGACGCCGGCACGTTGCGCAACCCGCGCTCACGGCCCAGCGACTCGGCGAGGTCGCTCGTGGAATGCAGGCTGAACAGCGGATCGCCGGTGACGGCGACGTCGACCAGCGCCCACAGCAGCGGGCCGATCGCGGCGATCGCGAGCAGCGCCACGCGCTCGCGCAGATCGCGGCCGGGCAGGCACCACAGCCAGTACAGGCCCGCGAGCACCCACGCCTCCGGGCGCAGCAGCCCCGCCGCCGCCAGCAGCGCCATCGGGGCGAGGCCGCGCCGGGGGCTGCGCGCTTCCAGCGCCGCCGCCCAGATCACCAGCGCCAGGAACGGCACGTCGACGAACGCGCGCACCGCGTACAGCGCGAACGCGAAGCTCGACCCCACGAAGGTCGCGCCGGCGATCGCGACCGCGCGACCGAACAGCTCCCGCGCGAGCACGTACGTGCCCGCGACGAGCGCGACGAGGCTGAGGATCGTGACGAGCACGAGCAGGCGGTCGGCGTGCTCGCCGGCGAGCGACAGCAGCGCGCCGAGCGCGAGGTAGAGCGGGTGCTGGGTCGGCGCGGCATAGTCCTCGAAGCCCGGCGCCGAGCCGGCGAGCAGGTCGCGGCCCCAGACGAGGTGGTGGTAGGCGTCGTAGTCGGGGTACGTCGGGACGAGCGCCCAGGCCAGCACGGCACCGAGCACGAGCGCGCCCAGCGCCAGGCGCTCCCTCACGGCTCGGGCTCGGACTCCGGCGGGCGCAGCGCCGAGCCGACCGCCAGCAGCGCCCACGCGAGCGGGTCCTCGAGGAACGCCGCGTAGAGCAGCGTGTGCACGACCAGGGCGACGAACGCCGCGGCGACCGCCGCGCGCGCGATCGACCGCCGCGCGCCGCGCAGCAGCGTGCCGATCGCCACGACGACGAGCGCCAGGTAGAGGACCAGCCCGCCGATGCCCTGCTCGGCGGCGACCGTGATCGGGATCGTGTGCGAGGCCGCCGACGCCCGCTCGCTGGAGGCCTTCTCCTGCTTGCGGTACTCCGTCTTGAACGCCCCCGCGCCCCAGCCCTGCAGCGGCCGCTCGCGCGCGAGCTCGATCCCGCCCTTGACGAGCGACCAGCGCCCGCTGGAGACGTTGTCCGCGGAGCCGTCGAGGCCGACCGCGCCGGGTACGGCCACCACGACGAGCGCCCCCGCGACGGCGAACGCGGCGACGATCGCGGCCGCGCGCCTGGTCCCCCAGCGCAGCGCCCCCAGCACGATCAGGCCGGCGAGCAGCGCCGTGAACGAGGACTGCGAGAGCGTCAGCACGAGGCCCGCCCACAGCAGCACGAGCGCCGCCGTGCAGCCCGCGGCGAGCACGGGGCGCCGGCACCACAGCAGGATCGCGACGAGGCCGAGCATGACCGTCGCGAGGAAGCGGCCGTAGATGTTCGGGTCGAAGAACAGCGAGTTGACGCGGAAGTAGGACTCGAACTGGTTTGAGCTGATGACCTTCGGGTTGAGCAGCAGCTCGCGCTTGGCGTACTCGACGAAGCCGATGCCGGCGAACGCGATCGCCAGCGCCAGCAGGACGAGCAGGCACTGCGCGGCGAGCCGCTGCGTCCACCGCATCCGCACGAGCAGCGCGTACAGCAGCGCGAACGGGACGTAGAAGAAGATCGTCTGCGCGAGCGCGCCGTCGAAGTCGCTCGAGTAGGCCGCCTGCGCGGCGTAGAGCACGATCGCGCCGGCGAGCAGCCATTCGAGCAGGCCGCGCTCGTGGTCGCTCTCCGCGGGCCTTTCGTCGTCCAGGCCGCGCGGCGCGCGCAGGCGCGCCAACGCGTAGGCGAGCGCGCCGGCGGCGATCACGAGGTACAGCGGCAGCAGCAGGTTCGCCGTGTCGCCGCCGGCCTCGATCGGGATGCGGAACGGCAGCGCCGCGGCGGCCCCGAGCGCCAGCAGCTCGGGCTTGCGGTGGATCGCGAACGCGCCGATCGCGAGGACGGCGAGGCCGCAGCCGCCCGCGACGAGCATCACGAGCGGCCGCTCGCGCAGCGCCTCGAACTGCGGCGTCGACCAGATGTTGGCGACCAGCAGGACGGGCGTCAGGACGAGCGCGCCGAGCATCGCCGCCGCGCGGCCGCGCGGCGACCGCTGCAGCAGCACGAGCGCCGCGAGCAGCGCCGCGACGACGACGCCCGTCGTCTGGGCGAGGTCGCCGAGCGTTGTCACGGTGGCGATCATCGGCTGCGCAGCAGCGTCCACATGCGGTCGAGCAGCTCGGCGAGCTCCGGGCTGTCACGCAGGCGCGCCGAGAAGTCCGGCATCCCGGGGCGGATCACGAGGCCCTTGCCGAAACGCGCGGCGACGATCACCTGGCGTGGCGGGGACTCCTGCGTCGCCGCGGCCGCCACGACCGCGTCGGCGCCGCCGCGCACGTCGAGCGTCTGCTCGAACGCGGCGACGCCGGCGAACTGGCCCGCCGTGCCGGCGAACAGGTCGATCTCGTCGCTGACGTTGACGAGCGACACGGGCTCGGGAGGCCGCACGATCGACCGCAGGCGCGCGCCGAAGAGGTCGCGCTGGGTCGGCAGCGTCGGCGCGATCGCGCGGCCGCGCGGGGTCAGCGTGACGCTGCGGCGCAACGACGCCGTCCCGACGGACAGCAGCGTGCCGCCCGCGCGGACGAAGCTGCGCAGGGCGCGCGCGACGCGGCCGTCGAGCCAGCGCGTGTCGCCGGCGAGGATCACGCCGCGGTGACCGGCGAGCTTCGGGCCCTCGCCGCGAGCCAGCGCGACGTCGGTCGTGATGTCGTAGCGGCGCCCCTCGCGGTCGAGCTGGGACAGCAGCAGCGCCTCGCCGCGGCGGATCTGCGGTGGGATGCCGTCCTTCACGTACGGCCTCCCGATCAGCCCCGTCGGCAGCCCGGCGTCGAGCGTGTCCGGCCGCCCGTCGCCGTCGTCGTCGACGGGGTTCAGGCCCTGCCACGTCGTCACCGGCAGGACGACGAGCACGTCGCGCTCCTGCTGGGACTGCACGATCAGCGGCGTCGCGGTGCGGCGGGTGCGCGTGCGGACCTCGAACAGGTACAGGCCCGACTTGCCCCCGGGCGCGGCGAAGCGCACGCGCCGCGAGCGCGTGCCGCTGCCGTCCTTTCTGATCGCGCTCGAGCCCACGCGGCGCACCCTCCACGTGAAGCGCGCGCCGGCCGACTCGACGGCGACGAGCGCGTCCTCGCCGGCCATCACCGGCGACGCCGGTGCCCGGGCGCGCAGGTAGCGGACGGTGATGCCGCCGCGGCCGGGCAGCGCGCGCCCGTATTCGAAGCGCGGCGGCAGCTGCACCGAGGTGCCGATGTTGCCGGCGCGGTCGCGCGCTCGCACGGCGACGACGTACGTGCCCGCGGCCACGCGGCGCCCGTCGCGGGTGCCGTCCCACTCCCACGTGGTCGCGTCGTCGCCGAGCTTCACCGGTTCGTCGAAGACGGGCCGCACCGGGCGCACGTCGGTGCGGTAGACCTCGATCTCCTTGCGCCGCCCGGGCGCGTGGAAGGAGACACGCGCCGGCTCGCCGCTGTCGGTCGGCAGCAGCTCGGCGCCGGGCGTCTTGACCGGCCCGATCGAGCGCACGAGCACGTTCGGCGGGGTCGTGTCCTTGATGAGGTTGCGCGGCAGCACGATCGCACGGGCCTGGCGGCGCAGGTTGACGCGGATGCGGTAGGTGCCGTCGGGGACGCTGCGCCCGCCGTCGTCGGCCCCGTCCCAGACGAGCCGCATGCGCCGGTCGGCAGGCAGCCGGCGGTTGGCGATCAGCCTGCGGACGGGGTCGCCGTCGCTGTCGATGACCGTCACCGCGACGTCGTCGGTGCGCTTGAGGCGAAACGAGATGCGGGCGCGGTCGAAGCGCCCGTCCTGGTTGGGGGAGAAGTACGGCGACTGGCGCGTGACGTCCTGGACCAGCGGCGGCGTGCTCTTGAGCTCCTGCGCGACGAAGAACGCGCCGAAGGTCGCGCACACGAGCACCGCGAAGACGATGCGGGCGGTCGCGCTCACGTCCGTGGGCTCGGCGCGACGATCACCGCCGGCAGGCGAAACAGCGCGCAGTTGCCGACCGACCCTCCCGGCGGGCACTCGATCGCGCCGACTGCGCGGATCGCGCCGCCGTGGGTGACGACGACGGCGGGCAGCGGCCCGGCGGCGACATCCGCCAGCGCCGCCGTGACGCGCGCCGTCTGCTCGGCGACCGACTCGCCACCGGGGAAGCGGAACGTCGGGTCGGCCGAGCGCCAGCGCTCCCACGCCGCGGGCACCTCCGCGATGACGTCGGGGATCATCCGGCCCGACCAGTCGCCACCGTCGGCCTCCATCAGCCGCCCGTCGAGGATCGGCTCGAGGCCGAGCTCGTCGCCGATGATCTGCGCCGTCGCGCGGGCGCGCTGCAGCGGGCTCGTGTAGAGCGCCTGCACGCCCTCGTCGCGCAGGATCTGCGCCAGCGCGCGCGACTGCTCGCGACCGCGCTCGTTGAGCAGCGTGTCGCGCCGGCCCTGGAAGCGAGCGGCCGCGTTGTCGTCGGTCTCCCCGTGGCGCACGAGCAGAACCTCATTCGAGCCGGCCATCCGGACTCCCCCTATGGAGCTATTCGATCTGGTCGGAGCCGACGATGACGGTGACGTCCGCCGTCGCGGCCGCCGTCGTGTTGGCGTCGGCGGCCTGCACGGAGCCGCTGTCGACCCCCATGATCTTCGCGACTGCCAGCGCCGCCTGCTCGTTGTCGGCGCTGTAGGACACGACGGTGGTCGGCACGCTCTGGTCGGAGTTCGTGTCGACGGTCCCGATCGTGAAGCGCTGCTCCTGGATCTTGTTCGCGACGGCGCGCGCGAGGCCCGTCTGCGTCGTGCCGTTGAGCACTGCGATGTTCGTCGCTCGGCGCTCGGCGCTCGTCAGCGCGGTGGAGGAGGAACCAGAACCCGATCCCGTACCGGCTCCCGGCTCGTCCCCGGCGGCGGCCGAGCCGCCCGGCGACTCCTCGGCCGTCGGCGTGTTGCCGAAGTCGTTGGGCGGCGGCGCGGTCTCTTCGTCGCCCGTCAGCAGGACCATCAGCACGACGGCGACGAGGACTGTCGCGACGGCGCCGCCCACGATCATGCCCACGCGGGCGCGAGAGAAGCCGCCGCCGTCGTCGTCGTCGTCCGCGAACTGGTTCGGCGGCGGCGGGCTCGAGGGCAGCGGCTCGGGACGCGCCGCGGCGGACTCGGCCGTGTCCTGGTTCGTGGAGCCGTTCGCGGGCGACGCGATCACGCGCGAGTCGGCCGCGACGCGGGCCGCCGCGGTCGCGGCCGGCGGCGTCGTCGTCGTCGTGGCGGCTGGTGCGGGCCCGGGCGTGGGCGTGGGCGTGGGCGTCGCGGTCACCATCGGCCGGCCCGTGGGTGACGGCGTCGGCGCGGGTGTCGGCGCCGGCGCCGGCGTGGACGTCGGCGCCGGCGTCTGGGTCCCCGCCGATGCAGCGGGCGCGGCCGGCAGCGTGCCGGGCCCAGAGGCAACGGGGATGGAGCCGGGCGCCGGCGCTGCGGGACTCGGCGGGACCGGACGGGCGAGCTGACCCGGCGCCGGCGCCGGCACCGTCCCCGGAGCCGGCGTCGGCGTCGGCGTCGGTGCGCCGGGCGGTTGGGCGCCGACGCTCGCGTAGACGGCGGCGGTCGCGGCCTGCGCGCGCGCCTGCGCCGACTGTTGCGCGGCCGCGGTTGCCGGTAGCAGTGGCTGCGCGGCGACGCGCTTCTGGGCGTCGCCCTGGACGCGCTCGGCGAGCTCGGCGTCGCGCTCGGGCGCACGGCCGGCCCACTCGCGCAGGCGCTTGACCTCCCGCGCCTGCGTGAAGTACAGCAGCGCCAGCACGCCGAGCCCGATGATCGACGCGTAGCCGGCGTAGGAGCCGACCTGTTCGACGAGGCCGCCCGCGGACGCGCCGATGGTCGTCGCGCTCACGACTGCGCGCCGTCGCTCATCGGTCGTAGTTCAGCAGAAATCACAGCGGCCTCCGGCTCAGATCGCAGGATCCTAGTGGGCGTGACGTCGGGAATCGCTGACAGCTCTGACACCTTGGCGGCAAGACCGGCCGCATCGCCCTCCAGGACGAGCAGCCCGATCTGGTCGAACATCTCGTCGACGACCTGCGGCGGGCGGGGGTCGCGCTCGGCGCGCAGGATCTTCTCCGCGGGGGTCGGCTGCGGGCGCTCGTAGGGGTTGAAGAGCTCCTCGTGCAGCTTCTCTCCGGCGCGCCGGCCGACGACCTCGATCGCGATGTCGCGCTCGGGATCCAGGCCCGAGAGCTCGATCATCGTGCGCGCGAGGTCGATGATCCGCACCGGCTCGCCCATCTCGAGCACGTAGATCTCGCCGTTGCCGGTGCCCTTCGTCAGGCCGCCTGCGCGGATGATGAGCTGGACGGCCTCGGGGATCGTCATGAAGTAGCGCGTCATCCGCTCGTCGGTCACCGTCACCGGACCGCCCAGCGCGATCTGGCGGCGGAAGATCGGCACGACCGAGCCCGACGAGCCGAGCACGTTGCCGAAGCGCACCGCGCAGAAGCACGTGCCGGTGAAGCGCGCCTGCTCGGCCTCGAGCGCGAACTCGGCGAGCGCCTTGGAGGCGCCCATCACCGTCGACGGGTCGACGGCCTTGTCGGTCGAGACGAGCACGAACGTCTTGACCTTCATCTGGCCGGAGATGCGCGCCATCAGCCGCGTCGCGATCGCGTTGTTGCGCACGGCCTCGACGGGGTTGGACTCCATCAGGCCGACGTGCTTGTAGGCGGCGGCGTGGAAGACGATCGTGGGGCGGTACGCGTCGAAGATCTCGCGCATCCGCTCCTCCTCCTTGCAGTCGGCGAGGACGACGTCGAGCGTCGAGGGGTGGACGTGACGGTCGTCCTCGAGCTCGCGCTGGATCTGAAAGAGGTTGTCCTCGGCGTGGTCGAGCAGGATCAGCCGGCGCGGCGCCACGCGGGCGATCTGGCGCGAGAGCTCCTTGCCGATCGAACCGCCCGCGCCCGTGACGAGGACGACCTCGGAGCTCAGGTAGGCGCCGACGCGGTCGAGCTCCATCAGCACCGGCTCGCGGCCGAGGATGTCCTCGATCTGCACGTCGCGCACCTGGCGCACCGCGGTGGCGCCGCTCTGCAGCAGCTCGAAGACCGTCGGCAGCGTGCGGACGGGGATGCCGCGCTCGCGGCAGGAGCGCACGACGTTCGCGCGCAGGATGCCCGGCGCCGAGGGGATCGCGATCGTGACCTCGTCGGGCTCGACCTCGTCGAGGATCCGGCCGAGCTCCTTCGTCGTGCCGAGCACGCGCACGCCGTCGACGCGCAGGCGCCGCTTCAGCGGGTCGTCGTCGATGAAGCCGACCGGCTTGAGGCGCAGCTCGGGGTTGCGCAGGATCTCGCGCAGGACGAGGCGCCCGCCGTCGCCCGCGCCGACGATCAGCAGGCCGCGGGCGTCCTTGCTGGCGCGAAAGCCACGCAGCGGGCGCTCGTAGACCGTCCGCGCGACGAAGCGCGCGCCGCCGATGAAGGCCAGCGTCAGCAGCAGGTGCAGCGCGAGCACGCCGGAGGGCGCGGTGACGGTCGTCTCGAAGCCGTCGACGGTGCGGGTGACGGGCTTGGCGACCGCGTTGAAGAGCAGCAGCAGCAGCACCGCGGCGACAACGGCCTGGACGATTGCGGCGTAGTCGCGCTGGGTGACGTAACGCCACCACTTCCCGTACAGGCCGAAGACGGCGAAGACGACGAGCGAGCCGGCGATGACGGGGACGATCATCGCGTCGAAGAGCTCCTCGTAGCGCAGCGGGACGCCCGTAGGGGCGTCGAAGCGCAGCCGGTAGGCCAGCCAGTACGCGAGCGCGACCAGTACCCCGTCGACCGCGATCTGGGGCAGCGAGTGGCGGTGAAGAGGCAGGGCCGCCGAACGGATCCGTCGGCGCATCGCTGCGGATTGTACGGCGGTCGGCGGCGCGAGGGTCCGATCCCCGGAGATCGTGGATGAGATTCGGCGATCGGACCCTGTGGCTCGATCAACCCCCACAACGCCCACACACGCCGCTGCCATGATCGGCGCGTGGGGCTTCTCGCGTTCCTCAGAGCGGTGCTGCCGGCGATCGCCCTGGGCCTCGCGCTCGGCGTCGTCGGGCAGCTCGCGCCCGACCTCGATCCCCGCCTGTACCGGTTCGTGGCGCTCGGTGTGCCGTGGCTCGTCACGGCGTTCGCCGCCGGCGCGCTGCTCGGCGACCGCCTGCTCGGGGCCGTCGCCGGAGCGGTCGCGCTCGTCGCCGGCACGCTGGCGTACTACGCGCTGCGCGTGACCTTCGGCGGCGGCGGGCTGCTCGGCCAGCACGGCCTCGTGCTGCGCGGCGCGCCGGTCGTCATCGGCTGGTGCGTGGCAGCGACGGCGGGCGGCGCGGCCTTCGGCCTGGCGGGCGCGCTGTGGCGCCGCGGCGGGACCGTGGCGAACGTGTTCGGCACGGCGCTCGTGTCGGGCGCGCTCGTCGGCGAGGCGCTGCTGCTCACGCAGGAGTGGGCGGGCCGCGGCGCGCGGATCGTGCTCGCGGCGGAGCTGGCGCTCGGTGCGGCGCTGCCGTTCGTCCTGTCGCGGCGGCGCGCGCTGATCGTCCCGGCGCTCGCGCTGACGGCGCTCGTCGCGGTCGGCGTCGCCGTGACCGAGGACGGCGTGCGCGACGTGTTGCGCGGCGTGGGTTGGAACGGGGCTTAGCCTGGCCTCAGGCTCAGTGCCGCACGTAGGCTTCGCGCACGCGCACTCGACCGGCTCACACAGCCTGGAGGCAGGATGAACATCAGCGGCGTCGACTTCATCACCGTGCCCACCCGCGATTTCTCGCAGGCCAGCGACTTCTACGAGAAGGTCCTCGGCCTCGAGCCGTCGATCCGCTGGGGCGACCGGCCCGCGGGCGAGTTCGAGACGGGCTCGCTGACGATCGCGATCATGCAGTCCGACGCGTTCGGCCTCGAGTTCTCGCCCCACACGCACCCGATCGCCCTGCACGTCGACGACGTCGACGCCGCGCGCGCCGAGCTCGAGCAGCAGGGCGTGGCCTTCTTTGCGGACACGATGGACAGCGGCGTCTGCCACATGGCCCACTTCCGCGACCCCGACGGCAACGCGCTGATGCTCCACCACCGCTACGCGCCACGGCCGGGCTGAGCTGAGCGCGGCCCGTCAGCGCGCCGGCCGCGCCAGCAGCTCCGCCAGCACCGCCGGGTCCCGGCGCACGCGCTCGGCGTCGCGGGCGCCCGCCGGGCGCTTGACGAGCTGCACGTCCTCGGCACGCTCGAGCACCTTCAGCCGCCCCGCGGCGATCAGGCGCTCGTCGACCGCGCCGAGGCGACCCTGGAACGTCGTCCAGACCGGCGTGCCGAGCGCGACCGCCTCGCGGTTCATCGTCCCGCCGGCGGAGACGACGAGGTCGGCGTAGGCGATCAGCGACTGCGCGTCGATCGCCTGCTCTGGGACGAGGAAGTCGCGCCCGCGCAGCTCCTCGCGCTGCTGCTGCGTGCGCGGCAGGACGACCGTCTGCGTGCCCTGCAGGCGCTCCAACACCGCGCCCAGGACGTCGTTCTCGAAGCGGTGGTAGAGCGACACCGCGGGCGGCGTGCGGACGACCGCGATCGGCAGCGCCGGGTCGAGCGCCAGCTCGTCCAGCACACCCGGGTCGGGCGCGAAGTCGGCGAGGTAGTACTCCTCCTTCAACCCTGGATACGACGCGATCTTGCGCAGCGTCGCGCCGTAGCGCGCCAGTCGCTGCGGCGCGATCGCGTCCGGCACGACGACCGTCTGCGCGAGGCGGCAGTTGACGGTGTGCTGCACGGTCGCCCACTCGTAGTCGAACATCGTCGAGCACGGGATCCGCAGCAGCCGCGCCGCGACCGTGACGTCGTTGGAGCCGTGGCCGAGAGCGAGATCGAAGCGCCGGCCGCGCGCCCAGCGCGCGAGCGCGGTCGAGCGCGAGACGAGCCCCAGGCCCTTCGCGGCGAGCCTGCCGCCGCGGTGGTGGCCGACGACCGTGTGGTCGATCCCGAAGCGCGCCAGCAGGCCGAGCGTCTGGGCGAAGTCGCGCGCCGTGATCGTGACCTCGTGGCCCTGCGCGCGCAGCACGTCGACGATCGGCCGCAGCACGAGCACGTGGGGGCTGTTCGTGAGATCGACCCAGACGCGCATGCCGGCGCCGAGGCTATCCGCTGGATTGGCCGGGGCGATCTCCACGCGACCCGGTCACGTCCTTCATGTTCGACCGCTAGCCTGCCGTCGCGTGTTCGTCATCGCGTCCCTGACGGACCCGATCGTCGAGTTCGCGACCAATGTGGTCGCCGACCTCGGCCTTCCGGGTGTCTTCATCCTCATGCTGCTCGAGAGCGCCTGCATCCCGATCCCGAGCGAGGCGACGATGCTGTTCGCGGGCTTCAACGTCTCCGAGGGCGAGTACAGCCTGATCGCGGTGACGCTCGTCGGCTCGGTCGCGAACCTCGTCGGCTCGTGGGTCGCCTATGCCGTCGGCTACTACGGGCGCGTCGACCTGATCGAGAAGCACGGCCACAAGGTCTTCATCAAGCCCCATCACCTCGTCGTGGCCGACCGCTGGTTCGAGCGTCACGGCGACGCCACGGTCTTCTTCACACGGATGCTGCCGATCATCCGCACGTTCATCTCGCTGCCGGCGGGCGTCGCGAGGATGCCGTTCATCCGCTTCTCGGTGCTGACGTTCCTCGGCTGCCTGCCGTGGGTCTTCATGCTGACGCTGATCGGTCAGCAGGTCGGCGAGAACTGGACGGACTGGAAGGACTCGCTGCACTACTTCGACTACTTCGTCGCGGCCTGCATCATCGTCGGGGTCGCCTACCTGATCATCAAGCACCGCCGCCGCGGCGGTGGCGGGGACGCGCCCGTCGGTCCGGCCGAGCCCGCGGCCGATGCGTCGCACCGCTGAAGCACCGCGTCTGCGCACCCGCGACGCGATCGCCCTTGGGCTGCTGCATGGGCCCGCCGAGCTGCTGCCGGTCTCCTCGTCGGGCCATGTCGCGGTCGTGCCGTGGCTGTGCGGCTGGCCCTACAGCCGTCTCGACGGCGAGCTGCGCAAGGCCTTCGAGGTCGCGCTGCACGCGGGCACGGCGGCGGCGTTGCTCGTCGGCCTGCGCGACGAGGTCGGCGAGGCGGCGCGCGCGCTGGACCGCCGCCGGATCGAGCTCGTCGTCCTGAGCTTCGCGCCGCCGGCGATCGTCGGCCTGGTCTTCGAGCGGCCGATCGAGCGGCGGCTGGGCACGCCGGGGACGGTTGCCGCGGGCCTCGCGCTCGGCTCGCTGGCGATGGCCGCCGCCGACGTACGCGGCAGCGGCGATCGCCGTCGCGAGGACGCGAACGCCTGCGACGCGCTGTGCCTGGGTCTCGCGCAGGCCTGCGCGCTCATGCCGGGCGTGTCGCGCAACGGCGCGACGCTGGCGGCGGCGCGGGCGCGCGGCTTCGCGCGCGAGGACGCGAGCGTGCTGTCACGCCACTGCGCGCTGCCGATCATCCTCGGCGCGACCGCGCTGAAGGGGACGCGCCTCGCGCGGCGCGGCCTGCCGGCGGGCACCGCCGGCGGGTTCGCCGCGGGCATCGTCGCGTCGTTCGCGGCCACGCTGCTCTCGATCCGGATGATCCGCAGCGTCGACCGCGGCCGCTCGCTGCTGCCCTACGCGACGTACCGGCTCGGGTTGGCGGGGCTCGTCGTGCGGCGGTTGCAGCGGGGATAGCAGGTCACGGCGACGCAAGGCGCTACTGAGAGTGCTCCTGTCACGCGATAGGGGCGCTCTGCCGCCCCTCATGCCGGCTCGGTTGCGAGGCGCTCTCGCGCTGCGCCAGACGCGTAAGCCCCTGTACACGCGGGCCGACGGCGGTCAACCACCGCATCCCGATGGCGTCGAACGCGTGCCTGGCACTTTG
>JBBSLI010000009.1:0-124714 GCA_038255395.1 Solirubrobacterales bacterium | reverse complement strand
GTCAACCAACCCCTTTGCCGCCTCCCTCGCTCGATCGCTTGACCAGCGAGGGTCCGGCTACGCCCGGACGCCTCCGCCACACGACCCGGGGGTCAGAATTCAACCGGCAGAGGGGGGTCAGTTTTCACCCGGCGCCGACACATCGGGTCGCTCGCAGAGTTCTGCAATTCTACGAACTGAGCGCTCTTCACCCAGGGTGTGCTCTCGACGAGATCGAGCCCTGCGCGCGGCGATACGCACGAGGGGACGCGTCGCACGGCCGCGCCTCCGGTTTCCACCGCCGGAACCGGCTGCCGCAGCGCGCCAAGCCGCCGCACGCGCCAGCCGGGTCCGTGGGGGTTGGCGCGGGGCGACCGGCGCGAGCGCGTCGGAAAGCCGGCCGGGGGCAGCCCGGGTGCGAGAACGAGGACTGGCGCGGAGACGGCGAGCGAGACGTAGAGGTCGCGCACCATGAGAACGACGATCGCGACGACGACACCGCTCGAATCCGACACTGACGCGCGACTCCCGCTTCTCCGACCATCCCGTTCCGTCATCTCGTTCCCCGCACGACCGTCCCCCCGGCCTGCCTCCCTCGCCCTCCCCGTCCTGCTCCTGCTCGACCTCCTTCCGCTTGCCTGCCCCGCCCCCGGCCCCACCCGCATCACGCCTGGGCTGCCCTGCCTGATTCATTTGGCAGTCGAGGAAGGGGGGTCCAGCGCGTCAGCGGTGGACCCCCCTTCCTCGAAACCCCAGGCGTGACGCCGGTTTTCGGCCGGGGGCGGGGCGGCCTGCCTGTTTCGCTGAGGACGAAACACCTACAGCGAAACACCTCGAGATGAACAGCTAGAGATCACCGGTCGCGTGGGACGAGGAAACAGGTTGCGATGTCAGCGAAGGCTGCCGGCGGGCGCGAGCCAGCGGGCGGCCTGGCCGGTGATCTCGGCGATGCGGTCGTAGTCCTCGTCGTAGTGCAGGACCGCTAGGCCGGCGGCTTCGGCCGCGGCGGCGATGAGCAGGTCGGGGTGCTTGACGGCGCGTTGGTGCGCTCCTCCGCGAGCGCTGAGCTGCTCGTAGACCCACAGCGCGCGCTGCCACTGCTGCTGTCCGATCGGGCAGTCGATGAGCGCGGCGAGCTCGTCGCGCAGCTCGGCGAACTCGCGTGCGTTGCGGGCGCTGTAGAGCAGCTCGAGGCGCACCATGTCGCACGTCGCGATCTGCCCGTCGACGAGCGCGGTGTCGAAGTCTTGGCGCAGGTCCGGGTACGCGGGCCGGCGCGACCAGATCCATGCGCTCGTATCGGCGAGCTCGGTCACGCGGTGCGGCGGGCTGGGCGGCGCATCGCCTCCAGCGACTCCGGCGTCAGGTCCTCGAAGTCGCGCTGCGCAAGCCGCGTGCGGCGGGCCCGGGCAATCACGTCGCGCAACGCCTCATGGACGGTGTCGGTCGTGCGTCGCGTGCCGAGCGCTTGTGAGGCCTGCTCGACGAGGTCCATGTCCAGGTTGATGTTCGTGCGCCTGACCACGACGCAAGCGTACACCCAGACGACAGGAACTCATACACATCCATCAAGCGGCGGTGCTCTGGATCGGGCTGCGGTCGCCCGGTAACCAGATGCGAAGAGCTTGACGAGCCGCCGCCGTCCGGCCTGCGCCGACGCGCCGGGCCACCACAGCTCGAGCAGCTGGTCGGTCGTCAGGAACCTGTAGCGCCAGACGTCCAGGACGATCGCCAGGTCGCGCGGCTGCACCGCGCAGGGGATAACGCGCTCGCCGCGCTCGCCGCGCTCGATGACCGCGCCGTCGTAGCGATGCACCGACGCGTATCCGGTCGACGCGCTCATGCGATGTCGAACAGCGTCGGCTGGCGCGAGCGCCGGCGCATCTCCTCGCGCGCGGCGCGGATCCGGTCGACGGCGCTGACGCGCTCAGCGGGGTCGAACTCGTCGAAGACGTGCGCGTAGGTGTCGAGCGCCATCTTCGGCGAGTGGCCGGCCTGGCGCGCGACCTCGACGATGTTGTGGCCCTCGGCGATCAGCAGCGACACGAACGAGTGGCGCAGGTCATACGGTCGCGCGTCGGGCACGCCTGCGGTCGCGGCGGCAGGTCTGAAGACACGCCCGCGCCAGTTCTTCCAGTCGTCCGGCGACCACGGCTTGCCATCGTGCGCGGGGAACAGGAGCGCAGCGTCCGGCGGGCGACCGGCGCGCAGACGCCACTCGGCGAGGTCCTGGGCGAGCGGCGCAAGCGTTCGCACGGTGCGGCGCCGGCGCGTCTTCGTCTCGGCGACGGCGCTGAGGCTGACCGCCGCCTCGATCAGCAGCGTGCGCTCGCGGACGTTGCCCCACGTCAGCGCGAATGCCTCCCCTGGCCGCAGCCCGGCGTACGCCAGCACCGAGACGAGCGTCGCGGCGCGCACGAGCTCGCGGTTGAGCAGCCAGAGGCGCATCTGCTCGACGGTCTCCGGCGACAGCGGCGTCACGCTGCGCCTGGGCGCCGGGCGCGGCTTGCGGACCGCGCGCACCGGGTTGGACGCCAGCCGCTCCCACTCGCACGCCCGCTGCAGCACGCCCTGCAGCAGCGTCATCGTCTTGGCGATCGACATGCGCCCGACGCCCTGCGCCTCGAGCTCGAGCCGGAAGCGGTTGATGACCGTCGGCGTCAGGTGGCGTAGTGGGTGCGAACCGAGCTGCGGCAGCACGTAGGCGTCCCACATGGTCGCGTACGTCTTCAGCGTCGTCGCGGCCAGGTTGGGCTCGGCGTACAGGCGCCACCAGTCCTCGCCGAACGTCGCGAGCGTCTCCTTGCCGGCGTCCAGCAGCGCGATCTCGCCGGTGCGCTTGCGGCGCCGCAGCTCGGCGTCGAAGGCCTCGGCGTCGCGCTTGCGCCCGAGCACCTTGGAGCGATTGCGGCCGGCCTCGCGCCAGCGCACGCGCCAGACGACGCCGCCGTCGCGCTCGATCCGCTCGATGCTCATGACGCCTTCATCTCCGAGCGCTGTGCGAGCAGCGCGCGGAAGCTCCCGGGCATCGGCGGTGGCGCCGGCGGCGCCGGCACGGGAGGACGCTCGGCAGGTCGCACCGTGCCGTGCTCGACCCACTCCTCGAACGCCGCCCGCGTGATCCGCAGCCGCGAACACAGCCGCGCGGCGCGCAGCTCGCCGCGCTCGATCGCGCGGTAGATCGCGCGCGTCGACAGCCCGGCCAGCTCGGCGGCCTCGGAGACGCGCAGCAGCGCGTTGGGCGGACTGGTCCTCACACCTCTAGAGAGGCGCGAACACCGATTCTGGCCCCTCGGATTCCCCGCCGCCGGCCGGCGCAGAAGGGTTCAGCGGCGCACTGACGTACCCGTTTGGTACCTCTCGACCCGTGGTCGAGACTTCGTCCCGGTACAAAACGCCTGCAAATCCAGCAAGCCCTCCATCGGACTCGAACCGATGACCCCTTCCTTACCATGGAAGCGAGAGGGCTTCACCGGCGTCCCCGGTGTCCGGGAAGTCCGATGAATGCTGGTCATGACGGACCCGATCGTACCTCGCGGATCAAGCGCGCGCCCCACCAACGCCCCACCGGATCTCTCCTCTCCCCGTCCAAGCCGGCCGCGCAGGGAACGACGATGGTCTGTGCGACACTCGCGCCGTGTCAGCCCCGAAGCGTGGCCGCTCGGCCGAGACGCCGATCGAGCAAGTCATCGCCCGGCTCGACAAGGCGCAACTGGTCGAGGTGATCAGCGCGGCGACCGAGCGCCACAGCGACGTCGAGCGCGTGGTGCGACTCGTCGCGGCACGTGCCGACGGAGACCTTGCTGCACTGCGCACCGCGGTCGACCAAGGGCTTCGCACCCGTCGCTTCCTCGACTACCGCGAGAGCATGGCCTGGGCGCATGCCGCGCGGCCGGTCGTCGCCGAGTTGGACAAGGTCGCCGTCGATGCCCCATCGCGTGAGCTGGTCGAGCTCGTGCAGCGAGCGATCGGCCATGTCGTCAAGGTGATCATGCATGCCGACGACTCCTCAGGATTGATCGGCGACGTCGCGCACGAGCTGCTGCGCGTCCATGCCAAGGCGTGCGATGCCGGGGTCGCCGATCCGGCCAAGCTAGCGCGGTGGATGTTCCGCTTCCGGTTCGAGGATCAGGACTTCTTCGAGGTCGACCCGGTGCGCTACGCAGATGCGCTGGGCGAGCCTGGCCTGCGCGCGTACCGCGCAGCCGTCGAGAGCGCCAGCCCGCGATCCTTCGCCGCTCGCTACGCGCACGAGCGGCTGGCCATCCTCGACGGTGACATCGACGAGCTCGTGCGGCTCCTGGGTGGCGATCTGTCCGGACCGCACCAGTTCGGGCGGGTGGCCGAGGCGATGGTGGAACTCGACCGGCCCGACCTCGCGCTCGACTGGGCGACACGCGGCATCGAGAAGACGAGCGGCTGGCAGATCGCCAACCTCTATGACCTCGCCTGCAAGCTACATGTCCAGGCCGGCTCACCAAGCGAGGCGCTACGGCTGCGCCGTGCCCACCACGAGCGCACCCCTTCCGGCTCGACCTACGGCGCCCTGCGATCGGCAGCCGGCGCGTGCGACGCGTGGCATCTCGAACGCGACGCGGCACGCCAAGCGCTCGCACGCTCAGACCGTCGGGCCTTCATCTCGGTACTCCTGGACGACGGCGACGATGAGCTTGCTTGGAACGCCGCCAGCAGATCCGCATCAGATGAGCTCGACCAGGAGCTGCTGCTGCGGCTGGCCGACCGTCGCCAGTCGAGCCATCCCTCCGAAGCACTGATCGTCTACACGCGCGTGGTCGACGAGATCCTCGTCGAGACCGATCGCCGCGCCTACCGGCGCGCCGTACAGATCCTCAAGCAGGCCCGCGCGGCGGCGCAGGCCGCGGGCGAGACCGACGCCTTCGAGGCCAACGTCGCTCGGCTGCGCGAGCTCCACCGCCGCCGACCGACATTCATCGCAACCCTCGACAAGGCCAAGCTCAACGACGCTTGAGACGACCCGTTCAAGGCCGCTACCGCATCGGCCGATCCACAGAGCCGTCGGGCATCCATCGATTCGCGCTTACGAGATGCACACCGCTCGCTTCACACGCGAGAGGTCGCAGGTTCGAAACCCGCCGCGCCCATGCTCTGGTTTCCGGCTTCCGAAGAGGGGCAAGAGCGGACGCTCGAATCGTTCGAGTGCCCGATCCGACCGGTCATGACCTGCGCCGAGGTCTTCCGACGCGGCTCTCTATGCCGCCTCAGTCCCGTCTACGATCGGCGTTCCGATGCCCCGGACCGCTGATGCGCTCGTCGAACCCGCTCTCCTCGTATGGGCGCGCGAGTCGGCTGGCGTCGATGTCGCCGCGGCCGCAAAACGTCTGACAATCGACCCGGATCGGCTGATCGGCTGGGAGGCGGGAACAAGCCGCCCGACAGTCGCGCAGCTTCGACGCCTCGCCGAGCTCTACAAGCGCCCCCTCGCGATCTTCTACCTGCCGGAGCCGCCACTCGACTTTCAGCCTTTGCGCGACTACCGCCGACTCCCGGACGCAGAGGCCGGGCGTCTGTCGCCGCGGCTTCGGGCGACGATCCGCCGTGCGAGGGCGGTTCGTGAGGCCGCGCTTGATCTGCGGGATGGCAACGACGAGCCGGTCGCGCCCGCGCCTCGCGTGCAGTCCAGCCGTTCTGATTCCGAGGCCGTCGGCAACGCGGCGCGGGAGCTTCTCGGCGTCCCCCTTTCCACCCAGTTCGGGTGGCGGGATCCCGGGAGGGCTCTGAACGGCTGGATCGACGCCGTGTCGCGGCTCGACGTGCTCGTCCTCCAAGCGCAAGCCATCCCGATCGATGAGATGCGGGGCTTCTCGATCACCGAGGACCGACTCCCCGTGATCGTGCTCAACGGCAGCGACTTCCCGAACGGGCGCACCTTCACTCTCTTGCACGAGGTCGCGCACCTGCTCCTCAACGCTGGTGGCGTGTGCGATCTCCTGCCCCGCCGCCGTACGCGCGGGCCGACCGACGAGGTCGAGGTGCTGTGCAATCGGGTCGCGGCCGCAACCCTCATGCCCGCGAGTTCGTTCCGCGCGGAGTCGGCCGTGCTCAGCGGGGCGCCGGACGGGCAGTGGGACGAGGACGTCGTCGCGGGCCTCGCCGCCCGCTACGCCGTCAGCCGCGAGGCCGTCGTCCGCCGCCTCTACACGCTCGGTCTGACCAACTGGGACTACCTGCAGGCCAAGCAGGTTGAGTACCGAGCGGCCTACGACGCCCACCGCGACGAGCAACGTCGCCGACGGCAACAGGAACAACGGCCAGGCGGTCCGGGCTTCTACAGGATGAAGGTCCGCGACCTCGGCCGCGGCTTCATCGAGTCGTCGCTCGAGGCCTACCATCGCCGGGCGATCACCGGCTCGGACCTGACCGAGTTCCTGGAGATCAAGGTGAGCCAGGTGCCGAAGCTTGAGGCTGAGCTGGCTACCACGGGCGGGTCGCGCGACTGACGTGCCGGGTTACTGCTTCGACACCAGCTCCCTGATCGAGTGCTGGACGCGCACCTACCCTCCCGACGTCGTCCCCGGATTGTGGAAGAAGCTCGACGACGCGATAGCCCACGCCGCCGTCAGGTGCCCCGAGGAAGTTCGTGAGGAGCTCAAGCGCCAGGACGACGAGCTCAGCAAGTGGCTCGCCGTTCGCCCGTACGTCTTCATCGCGCTCGACGAGCCGATCCAGAAGGCGACGACGATCCTCCTGCGCGACCACTCCCGCTTGATGAAGGCAACGAAGAACCGGAACGGCGCGGACCCCTTCGTCATCGCGACGGCCCAGGTCAACGGCCTGACCGTGGTCACGGAGGAGATCGGCGGCACCGAGGCGAAGCCGAAGATCCCCTCCGTGTGCGCAGCCGTCAACGTCCGCTGCGTCAACGTACTCGCATTCATCCGCGAGCAGGGGTGGAGCTTCTCGTAGCCGCGAGCGCCCGCCCCGACGTTGGGCTCCGTCGGCCCGGCGACCCCTCCCGCGGCGAGCGCCTTCAGCCGCTCCGGTTCGCCGTCTCTGCGATCCATCTGCTTCGCGTAGCGCCAAGCGTGAAGCTCGCATCCGAGTGTCCGAGCTGCCCCATAACGTCGCGCGGGTCCTCCTCTATCGCGGAGAGGACCGACGCGAACGTATCGAGCACCCGGCGTCAGGTCGCAGAACATCTCAGCCCCCAGGCGCCACGACCAATCCGAAGCTAGAAGGCCGACCAGGCCGTGCTCGTCACACGCGAGAGGTCGCAGGTTCGAAACCCGCCGCACCCATCGCACGTCTGTGCATCCGATTCGCCTCGTAGGTTCGGCTGGTGCCGTTTCTCTCACTCGAGTTCAACCTCGAAGCCCTTCGAAAGCTCGCCGAGCGCGGACTGTCCAAGGAGGACGCGCTGTCGCTCTTCCGAGCGGCTGAAGTCGTCTGGACGGCGAACCCGAATCCGCGTGCCGAGCACAGTCGCTACGTCATCGGCCCGACGCCGGATGGCCGGATGATCACGGTCGTCGTCGACCGCGATACGGACGACCACGGCCGATGGCACGTGATGACGGCGTGGGACGCCACTCCGGCCCAGATCGCCCTCTACCGGAAGGCCCGGTGACCCGTCATGATGGAAGGCATGGCCGACGTTCACAACAACGCTCCCGACGCGTTCGACGACGCGCTCGCAGGGGCTGAGGTCCACGTCACCCCCGGCAACCCGGACATCGCGGTGACCGTCACGGTTCCCGTCGACGGCGGGACACTCGACCGCCTGACCGAACGCGCGGAACGTGAAGGCCGCGACATCGAGCAGGTCGTCGCCGACGCACTCCGCGCCGCGGCGGCGTAGCAACACGACCCGCTGCAGTCTCACGACGACCGTGCCCACACGACGCTGAGCGGCGTCTCCCGCGGTTCCTCCTCGTAGGGGCAGCCGGTATCGAGGAGGCTGCCACCGACGACGTGATCCTCCGCATCGGCGTAGCCGAGCGCCGGGCAGCGATCGCAGCTGACGAGCATCTCGGAACGGTGGCGCGCGACCAAGGCCGGCTCGTGCCGCAGCGCGGCGGCCGTGGCGGCCAGCTCCTTGAGGGCCGCCAGGTACTCGCCGTCGCCGGTCCCGTCGTCGGGCCGACGGACCAGCGCGTACACGGCACACCCGTCAGCGCCGGTCCGCAGCTCGATGCGGTCCGCCCGTGCCTGGGCGCGAATGGCGGCCCGCCAGGCGCCGGCGTCCTTGACCTGACGAACGACATGGCCGTTGGCCACGAGCTCGCCGTAGTCGTCGCGGTGCGACAGGCGTACCAGCAGCCGGTCGATCCGGCGGCGGATCTCAACGGGGTCATGCATCTGGCTCTCCTTCCGCTGACAGGTCTGTGGCGGCGCGGTCGGCGGCATCGCGAATCTCGGCCTCGATATCGACCGGGCCCGCGCCGCGCCATTCGTTGAGCACGTGCGTGTAGGTATCCAGCACCGTGGACGTCTTGTCGCCGAGCTGCTCAGCGACCTCGGCGATCGACAGCCGCTTCTCGGCGATGAGCAATGAAGCCCAGGTGTGGCGCAGGTCGTAGGGTCGTCGCGACGGTAGGCCGACGGCCTCGGCCGAGGGAACGTAGACGCGCCGGCGCCAGTTGCGGTACTCGTCGGCGAACCACAGGCGGCCGTGGACCTCGTGGGGGAACACCAGCGCGCCGTCGTCGGGCGCTCCGGACTGCTGCCGCCACGTCAGAAGGTCGCGTCGGATCGGCGGTATCAGGTCGACGGTGCGGCTGCGTTTGCGCGAGCGCTTGCGATTCTTCAGGCGATCGAGCTGGCCGTCGGCGTTGGCGAGCTCGACCAGCAGCGTCGCCTTGCGCACGGCGTACCAGTGCAGCGCGAGCGCCTCCTGCGGTCGCAGCCCCGTGTACGCCATGAGCCGCACGAGCACGGCGCTGAGGCGGCTGCCGCCGCGATCGATGTCGGCCACGAGCCGCTCGACCTGCAGCGGCGTCAGCGGACGGGCGACGCGCGACGGTCCCGGCGAGGGCTTGCGCACCGCCTTGAACGGGTTGAACGCCACGTCGCCGTACTCCACGGCGTCGCGAAAGACCCGCTGGAGCATCGCCATCGTCTTGACGACCGACGTGGGCCCGACGCCCGACGCCAGCAGCTCGCCGCGGAAGGCGACGACCCGGCGCGCGTCGATCTCGCGCATCGGCAGACGGGCAAGACGCGGCGCGGCATGTGCTTCCCACAGGCAGCGATACACCGCAAGCGTCGCGCGCGCGAGCTCGGGCATCGCGCGCTCGACCCACCACTGCTCGAAGAACGCGCCGAGCGTCTGGGTGCCGGCCTGCTCCTGACGCAGCTCCTCCGGGCGCCAGCGCCGCGCCGATCGCAGCCGCGCCCGGTAGTCCAGCGCGTCCTCGAGGCTGTCGAAGCTGCGCCGCCGGCGCGTGCCGTCGACGTCGGTGACACGGACGCTGAAGACTTCGGTGACCGTCCCGTCCCTGCGGGTGAAGCGCCGGACCTCGACGCCCTCTGGGACCGTGGATTCGGTCATGGCCCATCTCCACGACGCGGGGGAAGCGGCAGCCGGGCGGGCGCCTCTGGACGTCGCCGCGCAGGCGCGCGGCGCGACCGCTCCAGCGAGCCGTTGGCGGACGCCGACGCAGCCGCCGGTGGTGGCGTCGCAGGCACGGTCCGCGAGCGCCACCACTCCGCCGCGTCGCAGGCCAGGATCCGCAGCCCGCAGGCGCGGCTGGCGATCAGATCACCGCGGGCCACCGCGCGCCGCACCGACCGCGCATCGACCCGGATGCGCTCGGCGACCTCCGCCGCGGTGAGGACCACAGCGGGCTCGAGGTCGTCGAACGGGGTGTCGGGACGGTGCGCCATCGGCTCCTCACCGCTGATGTCGCACGTTGCGTGAATCTGACCCCCTGCGTATTCGGCCGGCCGCAGCTGGGGCATGACCAGGAGCGCAGGCGCCCCACAAACGCCCCACCAGTCCACGAGATGGTCGCCGCTCAAGCGGCTCGAGAAACGAAAACCCTCGCCTGAGCGGGGAGATCCGATGAAGCCCTCCATCGGACTCGAACCGATGACCCCTTCCTTACCATGGAAGTGCTCTACCAACTGAGCTAGGAGGGCGGAGGCCCCAACTGTACAGCCTGAATCCGGCCCTCGAAGACGTGCGCTTCTGCCCTCGCTGCGGCGCCGAGGCGACGGTCACGTTTCCGCGCGAGCTGCGCTGCGCGCATTGCGGCTACCACGCGCTGTGGAGTCCCGAGCCCGTCGCCGCCGCGATCCCGCGTGACGAGGACGGCCGGATCTGGCTGTTGCGGCGCACGCTGCACGAGGGCGCGGGCCTGTGGACCTTCCCGGGCGGCTATGTCGAGCTCGGCGAGTCCGTCGAGGACGCCGCCCGGCGCGAGACGCGCGAGGAGCTCGAGATGGAGATCGATCTGGGCGCGCTCGTCGGGGTCTACTCGCGCGCGCAGGAGCGCACGGTGCTGGTCGTCTTTCATGCTCGCGCGCTCGGCGTCGGACAGGAGACCGCCGAGGCGTCGGAGGTGCGCGCGTTCGCGCCCGCGGAGCTGCCGTGGGACGAGCTTGCGTTCTGGTCGACGAAGCGGGCGCTGCGCGACGCGCTGGCGTGAGCTACGCGCCGCCCGCGCGTGAGCTCTTCGCGATCACCGTCGTGATCGGGACGCCCAGCGGCTTGAGCTTGCTCGGCAGGTCGTTGTGCAGCCATTTCGAGACGCGCGCCGGGAGCGTCGAGATGATGATCTCGTCGTAGCCGTCGAGGTTCATCGCGTCGTGGATCGCATCGTTGGGGTTGATGTCGCCGATCTTGCCCTCGACGTGGCCGCCGGCTGCCTCCTCGAGCAGCGGCAGCGCCAGCTCGAGCACCATCTGCGCCTCGGTGTCATCGGTGTCCTCGGGGTCGACGACCCGGTGCAGGCCATGGGCGGCGCGCGGGACGAGCAGCGTGAAGGCGGCGGGCCCCGCGGCGGCGCGCTCGGCGACGGCCTCCAGCAACTGCGGCGTTGCAGCGGTTCTGTGTGCGACGACCAGGACGCGGGCGGGCGCGGAGGACTCCATCGTTGCGCGACTCCTTCGGCTCGGGGACTCGCGGATCCTGCCACGACGGACACGTTCGCGCCGAGCGGCCTCGACGATCGCGTCGGGATCCGGCGCTGCGGAGGGCTGGTCAGGCCTTCAGTGGCGGGAGCAGGATTCGAACCTGCGAAGGCTGAGCCAACGGATTTACAGTCCGTCCCGTTTGACCGCTCCGGAATCCCGCCGAGCGTCGCGCAGTGTAGCGATACCCCGCCGCGCGAGCGCGTTCAGCGGTCGGTCACGCTCGATCTCCAACGCCTCGTACTTCGGCCCGCCGAGCAGCAGGCCGGAACCGCCCTCGACAGCGTGCGATGGGATGAACCAGCGCCGGCCGTCGCCGACGTGCACGAACAGCACATCACAGCGCTGCGTGTCGAAGCGCTTGACCGGTCCGCTCCGGCTCCGGGTACCGCCGCGGGTCGCAAGCGTGACCGCGTACCGGTCCCTCTGGTGAGATCCTGCCCGCCACGAACAAGAACATACGTTCTGGTTCGGACGGAGAATCACAACAGCTTCTCGAGCCTCCCGGTGAGCTCCTCGGCGTCCGGCTCGGTCCCCGCCCCGAACCGCGCGACGACGTTCCCGCGACGGTCGACGAGGTACTTGTTGAAGTTCCACTCCGGCGCCCCCGCGGCCTCCGTCAGCCGCCGGAACAGCGGGTTCGCGCCGCTCCCCGTCACCTGCGACTTGGAGAACATCGGGAACGTCACGCCGTAGTTGGCCTCGCAGAACTCGGCGATCTGCTTGTCGGAGCGCGGCTCCTGGCCGGCGAAGTCGTTGGCCGGGAAGCCGAGCACCACGAACCCGTCGGCGCGACGCGCGCGGTACAGCGCCTCGAGCCCCGCGAGCTGCGGCGTGTAGCCGCAGCTGGTCGCGGTGTTGACGACGAGCGCGACCTTGCCGCGGTAGCCGGCGAGCTCGTCGCGCTCGCCGTTGAGGCGCGTGAACGTCCCGCGCAGGACGCCCGCGCCCTCGCCCTCGGTCTCGCGAGAGTGATCGGCCCCCGGCGCGGGGGCCGGCGCATCAGAAGCCGACGCCGAAGCATCCGAATCCGCCACCGCCGGCTGCACAGTCGTCGCGGTCGCCGCCGCGGGCGCCTCCGCCTCCGACTCCGACGAATCAGACCCGCAGCCGCCGGCCACGAGAGCCAGCACCACCAGCGCACCGACGACGAGCAGCCGCATGTCCCTCCGTACGCACAACCGCGGGCCGCGGCTCAGGATGCGTCGCGCAGCTTCTGGGCCTCCGGCAGCGACTCGAGCTTCTTCAGCGTGTGGTTCTCGATCTGGCGGATCCGCTCGCGCGTGACGTTGAACGCGCGGCCGACCTCCTCCAGCGTCCGCGGCCGCCCGCCGGCCAGCCCGAAGCGCATCTCGATGACCTCGCGCTCGCGCTGCGGCAGCGCGGCCAGCGCGCGGCGCACGTTCTCACGGCGCAGGTTCTCCGAGGCCAGCTCGAACGGCGACTCGGCGGTCTCGTCCTCGACGAAGTCGCCCAGCTCGGACTCATCCTCCTCGCCGACCGGCCGCTCCAGCGAGATCGGCTGCTGGGACATGCGCAGGATGTCGCGCACCTCGCGCGGCGTGCACTCCAGGTTCGAGGCGATCTCCTCCGGCGTCGGCTCGCGCCCCAGCGACTGCACGAGCTGGCGCTCGACCTGCACGACCTTGTTGAGCTTCTCGACCATGTGCACCGGGATGCGGATCGTGCGGCCCTTGTCGGCGATCGCCCGCGTCACGGCCTGGCGGATCCACCACGTCGCGTAGGTCGAGAACTTGTAGCCGCGGCGGTAGTCGAACTTCTCGACCGCGCGGATCAGCCCCAGCGACCCCTCCTGGATCAGGTCCAGGAACGTCAGCCCGCGGCCGAGGTAGCCCTTCGCGATCGACACGACGAGCCGCAGGTTGGCCTCGACCATGTGCTGCTTGGCGTCCATGTCGCCGCGCTCGATGCGCTTCGCCAGCGAGATCTCGAGGTCGGCGGTCAGCAGCGGCACGCGCCCGATCGAGCGCAGGTACAGCCGCAGCGAGTCCAGCGAGGGCTCGACGGTGAGGTCGAGCTCGGGCTTCTTCGGCGCGTCCGGGACGCCGCCGTTGGCGCGTGTCTTGCGCGCCTCGGCGACCGCCTCCACGCGCGCGCCCTCCGAGGACGCATTGCGCCCGTCGGCCCCGACGACGTCGATGCCCTGCTCGGACAGGTAGCCGTGCAGCTCCTGGACCTGCTCCTTGGTGACCTCCACCTCTTCCAGCGCGGTGGAGATCTCGTCGAACGTCAGAAAGCCCCGCTCCTGACCATCCGTGATAAGCGTGCGCAGCTCGTCCAGCTCGTGAATCGGAGCTTCGTCCGCCAGCAGAACTTGGTTCTTGATTCGTCGGCCCCCCTCGGATGCCGGTGTCCCTCACTATGCCTGCGCGGTCCTCGCCGTTGCTCTGTCTCCCGAAGGGAAACGGCTTGTGAGTGATAGCACAAGATTCGGGGCGCGCAAGGGGCGATCGGCCAGTTCGCCCCCGATACCCTCAGGGCATGCCCCAGAGCCTGAGCACGCCCGCTACCGACGTCCAGGCCCAGACGCCCAGCCTGCGCGTCAGCCTGTCGCGGGTGGGCGTGACCGAGATCGAGAAGATCGTGCGCATCCGCCAGAACGGCGAGGAGCAGCTCTTTTCTGCCCGTTTGCAGTGCTTTGTCGACCTCGGGCCACAGCAGAAGGGCGCGCACATGTCGCGCTTCGAGGAGGTCGTCAACGAGGTCATCGGCGAGGTCGTCCTCGGCGAGGCGGGCTTCAAGGCCGAGGCGCTGGCCACGCGTATCGCCGAGCAGGTGCGCGAACGCCAGCATGCCGAGCGCGCCGAGGTCACGATCGCCGCGCGCTATCCCGAGCACAAGCCTGCGCCGGTCTCCGGGATCCTCACGCAGGAGATCTACACCCTGTACGGGATGGCCGTGGCCTCCGCCGCGGGCACGCGCCGGCTCGTCGGCGTCGCCGCGCAGGGCATGACCGCCTGCCCCTGCGCGCAGCAGCTCGTGATGGGCAGCTCGCGCGAGCGGCTGCTCGACGACGGCTTCAGCGCGGACGAGATCGAGCGCATCTTCGATCACGTCCCTGTCGCGACGCACAACCAGCGCGGCCTGGGAACCCTCCACATCGGCATGCCCGAGGGCTGCGACCGCGAGCTCGAGGCGCGCACGCTGCTGGACATCGTCGAGGGCTCGATGTCGTCGGAGATCTACGAGCTGATGAAGCGCACCGACGAGGGCGCCGTCGTCGAGAAGGCCCACCGCCGGCCGCGCTTCGTCGAGGACTGCGTGCGCGAGATGATCGGCGGCGTCGTCGCCGACCTGCCCGACCTCAGCGACGCGCACTTCGTCAGCGCGCGCCAGGAGAACCTCGAGACGATCCACCAGCACAACGTCGTCGCCGAGCGCTTCGGCCTGCTCGGCGAGCTGCGCAACGAGCTCGCCACCGGTGATCACGCGCCCGCGCACGTCTCGATGCGCGATTGGCTCGACGCCGCCGGGCGCTGAGCCCGGCGACCGCGCCGCCCCGCGTCAGGACTTGCGGGGCTTGGCCGGCGCCGCCAGGGCCGCCTCGCGCCGCGCCTCGGCCTCGCGCAGCACGCGCCGCAGGCCGAAGAAGTAGTCGATCCCGCTGACGATCGTGATCGCGACCATGCCGTAGACGAGGCCGTCGACCCACGCCGGTGACGGCTCGCCGACGGCGATGAGGAAGAAGATCGCCGCGACCTGTGTGACCGTCTTCGCCTTCCCCCACCAGTTGGCGGCGATCACGACGCCGTGCTGGGTGGCCTGCATCCTGGTCACGGTCACCGTCAGCTCGCGCGCGATGATCACCATCGCGACCCACGCGGCGAGACGATCCAGCGACACCAACGCGACGAGCGCGGCGATGATCAGCAGCTTGTCGGCGATCGGGTCCATGAGCTTGCCGAACGTCGTGATCGCGTTGCGCGTGCGCGCGAGGTAGCCGTCCATCGCGTCGGTGACGGACGCGAGCGCGAAGACGATCGCCGCCCAGAGGTCGCCGTTCTCGGTCTCGCCGAGCAGCACGACGACGAGCACCGGCACGAGCAGGATCCTGATCAGCGTCAGGATGTTCGGCAGGTTCAGCGCGAACACGGACAATCCACCTTCTCAGAAACCGCGCGCACAGCGCAATCGCGGGCTATGCCTTCAGGCGCCTGCCGGAGCGGAACATCGAGGCGCTCCAGGCGACGCAGGCGAGCGCCAGCGCCGCCGTCACGGCCAGCGCGATCGCGACCGGCACGTCGCTCGTCCCCAGGAAGCCGTAGCGGATCGCGTTGATGAGAAAGAAGATCGGGTTGACGTGGCTGACCTCCTGCCACGGCGACGGCAGCAGCTCCACGGAGTAGAAGACGCCGCCGAGGAAGCTCAGCGGCAGGATCAGGATGTTGTTGACGAAGCCGGCCTGGTCCCATGTGTCGGCGTACACGCCGACGATCACGCCCAGCGAGGCGAACAGCACGAGCAGGAGCGCGACCGCGAGCGCGAGCACGAGCGGATGGCGGACGGGCACGTCGGTGACGGCGAGCGCCAGAACGAGCAGCGAGCCGCCGATCGCCAGGGCTCGCACGACGCCGCCGAACGCCAGTCCGAGGTTGACCTCCCAGGGGCGCATCGGCGCCGACAGCACGTCGTTGACGTACTTGTCGGCGCGCGCCTGGAAGACCGACGAGGAATTGTTGGAGTACGCCGCCTGTGCCATCGCCATCGCGATCAGTCCCGGCACGATGAAGACGTCGTACGGCACGCCGTCGATCTCGCGGATGCGCCCGCCGAGCGACAGCCCGAACACGACGATGAACAGAAACGAGGCGAGCACCGGCGCCACGATCGTCTGCGACCACAGCTTCAGCACGCGGTCGGCCTCGCGCTTGGAGAGCGCCAGCAGGCCACGACGCCGGTCGAGCAGAGCGGTCATCGCTTCGAGGCTAGAGGGTTGCTCGGGGCGGACGGGATCGTGGTGGGGGTCGCGCGATCACCCGACGCGTGGCTTGGTGAGGCGCACCGTCGCAAGGATCTGCGTCGCCTCCAGCAGGCGCTCGCGCGACGGACGACCGGGCGTGATCAGCGTGATCGCGTACGTGCGATGGGGGGTGTCCTCGACGAGGACCAGCGCGCGCTCGCGCGTGCCGGGGCTCAACCCCGCCAGCTCGACGCTCACCGCCGTGCGCGTTCCGAGACGGCCCGTCCCGTCGCGGATGACGACAGCCGGCTTCAGGCGCGCGCGCAGCGAGCGCAGCAGCACGGCCTTGACGTTCTTCGGCCGGCGGCCGGCAACCGAGGCGAACGTCATGACGGCAGCGCCGTCGGGGCTGCGCAGGCGGATGACCCGTCCCGCGACGCTGCGCTTCCAGCTGCGGGGATGAGCGAACGCCAGCCCGAGCTCGGGTATGGACACGATCCGCGCCTGCGGCGTGGCGCGCGCCGGCGCGGGATCGTCGGCACGCACGACCGGCCACAGCACGACGCCCGCGACGACGAGGCCCGCGAGCACGAGCGCGGCGCCGCCCAGGCGGCGCCGCGTCAGCAGCCCGAGCGGCCCGCCGAGCACCTACGCCCCTGCGTGCGCCTCCTCGCGCCTGCGCAGGACCAGACCGCCGGCGAGCAGCAGCAGGCCGGCCAGGGCAAGGCCGACGATGTTCGATCCTGTCAGCGGCAGCGACGCGCTCGTGCGGCCACCGCCGTCGGCCTCCGAGTCGTCGGTCGGATCGTAGGAGTCGGGGTTGTTCGGGTTGCCGTCGGTGTGGCAACCCGGATCGGCCGCGTCGGCGACGCCGTCGCCGTCGTTGTCCACGCCGTCGGAGCACTGCGGCGCGCCCGGTCCGCCGCCGTTGCGCTCGTCGTCGTCGTTGGGACGGTAGGAGTCCGGGTTGTTCGGGTTGCCGTCGGTGTGGCAACCCGGATCGCGCTCGTCGATGCGCCCGTCGCCATCGTTGTCGCGGTTGTCCGAACACTCGGGCCCGCTCGTCTCGCCGCCCGACGGCCCGCTCGGCGTGGCGTCACGCTCGGACGTGTCGTTGGGGTTGTAGGAGTTGGGGTTGCTGGCATCACCGTCGGAGTGACAGCCCGGGTCGGCGGCGTCGATGACGCCGTCGCCGTCGTTGTCGATGCCGTCGGAGCACTGCGGGCCGGTCGTCTCCGCGGCGGCCGGCGCGACGCTGAGCGACTCGCTGGCCGCCGTCGTCTCCTTGGCCAGCGACGCCCCGCCGACCTGCAGGACGAAGACGTCGAGCGCCTCGCGGACGCCGAGGGCGCCGGCGACGTCGTCGGCGTTGCAGACGATCGGCAGCACCGCCGGAATCCCGGACACCGTGTCGGGCGTGCCGTTCGCGCAGCCCGCCGCCGGGAGCGGCACCTGCGTACCGCCAAGCCCGATCACCGACGAGGAGTTCGTGACCGCGGGGGCCGCGCCGCGACACGACTTCGAGGTGCTGCTCGAGTTGGCGACGGTCGCGATCGCGCCGCCACCGGATGCGCTGACGTTGGCCGTCCTGGCGCTGCCGGTCGCCGTCTGGCAGTTGGCGTCCTGGCCGATCGTTCCGCTGCTCTCGGCGGCGCCGACGCCGAGGCCGAGCACCGACGCCCGCGCGAGAGCGAACTCGTTGGTCGAGCCCGTCGCCGTCGTCGTCGAGTTCGCGGTCAGCACGCTGAGGCAGACCTGCATGCCGGTGCTCGTACAGAGCGGGTCCAGGACGCCGGTCTGCACCGCATCCAGCGGGCCCGTCTTCGTCTCGCCCGGTGCGCTGTCGACGCCGGCGAGCTCCTGCCCGAGGAGCGCAAGGATCGTGATGTGGCCGTGGTAGGCGCCGTTGACCTGCTCGCCGCGCGGGCGGCCGACGATGACGTCCTCGCCGGCGTCGGTTCCGTCGGGCTTGCTGCCGAGCGGGCGCTCGCTGCTGGGGTTGACGTCGACGACGGCGACGCTGCCCTGACCGTGCGGGTTGGAGCCGTGCGACGGAGGCTGGGTCGCCGGGTCGGTCGCGGTCGCGCGGGTCGCGGCCTGCTCTGCGCGCCTGATCCGCTCGAGCTCGGCCCTGGTCTTGGCAGCAGTCGTCTTGAGCGCCTCCGAGGCCGGGGCGACGGTTTGCTGGACGGCCTGCGCGAGCCGATCGGTGGTGTGCTTCAGCGCGGCGTCGACGCCGTCGAGATCGATACCCCGACCGAGCGACGCCGATGGCAGCAGCCAGATCGTCGTTGCGGCGCACACCAGCGCCAAGAGCCCAACTCGCGTACTACGGGTCATACCTATCCCCCTGTCGTTCGCCCCGCGCCAAGATGGCGCGCCTACCCCCTGAGGAGCGGCGCTACCCACGCTCAGGCGACGACAAACATGAGCGTGACGAGGCCCGTCCAGGCCTCATCCGACCGTCGCCATCGCCCGCACGTACGCGTCGGCGAGCGAGTCCGCCGCGTAGGTCGATCGCAGGCCGTCGGCGGTGTCGCGCGCGATCAGGTGCCCGCCGCGGATCAGCGCGATCTCCTCGCAGAGCTCGTCGGCCTCCTCGAGGTAGTGCGTCGTCAGCAGGATCGTCGTGCCCTGGTCGTGCAGGCGGCGGATGTAGCGCCACAGCTCCAGGCGCAGTTCGAAGTCGACGCCCGCCGTCGGCTCGTCGAGGATCACGAGTCGCGGCTCGTGCATCAGCGCGCGCGCGAGCAACAGCCGCCGTCGCATGCCGCCCGACAGCTTCGGTGCCCGTACTCCGGCCTTCGAGCGCAGGTCGAAGACGTCCATCATCTCGCCCGCGCGGCGGCGCGCCGCGGGGCGACTCATCCCGAAATAGCCGCCGTGGTAGAGCAGCGTCTCCTCCACGTCGAGGAAGCGGTCGAGGTTCACGTCCTGCTCGGCGAGCCCGACGATCCGGCGCGCGTCGAGCGCGTCGTGCGGCTCACCGAAGATGTCGATCTCACCCGCCGTCACACGAATGAGGTTGCAGACGGCGCTGATGATCGTCGTCTTGCCGGCGCCGTTGGGCCCGAGCAGGCCGAAGAAGCTGCCCGCCTCGATCTCCAGGTCGAAGTCCCTGACGGCGAGAAAGCCATCGTCGTAGCGCTTGGTCAGATTGCGGATGCTGAGCGCGTTGGGCACCCGTCGCAGGCTAGTGCTCCGTCTCATAACAGTTCGCCCGGAACCCCGGGCGCCGATCGCTGGTGGCTCGGCCTCGCGGCCACCGCCGACCAGGGTCCGTACGTCTCTGTAAGTTGCGCCGCAACCACACTCGAGGGAGGGGTTGGGCATGGCAGACGACGACATCACGCCGGCACCGGCATACGACGAGACCGCCCCTGCTGCGGACGGGGCGCCCGCCGCCGCGGTCGCCGCAAAGACCAAGCCCGGCAGAGCGACCGGTGCGTTGATCTGCGGCATCCTCAGCCTGCTCGTCGTCCTCGTGATCCCGATCATCGGCATCGTCCTGGGTGGCGTCGCGATCACGCTCGGGGTACTCGCCCGCAAGGAGATCGCCGCCTCACCGCAGCTCGAAGGCGACGGGCTGGCGCTTGCGGGTGTCATCACCGGGGCGATCAGCCTGGTCCTGGCGATCGTCTTCATCGTCATCTTCGTCGCCGTCAGCTGAGCGCTTCGTCGATGGCAGCGGCCGGGCGGGCGCCGGCGGGCACGACCACGAGATGGTTGATTGCGGATTGGCGTCATCCGTGGGTGCGGGGATTTGGAATCAACCATCTAGGATGCCCGGATGCCTCTGATCCCCTCGGTCGTTCAGCGCAGCGCGCGTGGTGAGCGCGAGTACGACATCTACTCGCGCCTGCTCAACGAGCGCATCATCTTCCTCGGCACTGCGGTCAACGACCAGGTCGCCAACCTCATCGTCGCGCAGTTGCTGCACCTCGAGTCCGAGGATCCCGAGAAGGACATCTCGCTGTACATCAACTCGCCCGGCGGATCGATCTATGCGGGCCTGGCGATCTACGACACGATGCAGTTCGTCAAGCCCGACATCCAGACGATGTGCATGGGCATCGCGATGTCGATGGGCTCGCTGCTACTGACCGCCGGCGCGCCGGGCAAGCGCTTCTCGCTGCCCAACAGCCGCATCCTCATCCATCAGCCGTCGGCCGGCTTCGAGGGTCAGTCGACGGACATCGAGATCCACATGAACGAGATCCTCAAGACGCGCAAGCGCATGGACGAGCTCTACGCCAAGCACACGGGCCAGCCCGAGGAGACGGTGCGCAACGACATGGAGCGCGACCGCTTCTTCAAGCCCGACGAGGCCGTCACGTACGGCCTGATCGACCGGGTCCTCGACAAGCACTGACCGCGGGCTGGAGCGCGTACAGCGCGCCGTACTTGGCGCGCAGGTGCTCGAGCATCGGCGCCGGATCGAGCGGCCCGCCGACGACGCGCTCGATCAGCTCCGGCGGCGTGTAGAGGCGTCCGTGGCGGTGGATCTTCTCGCGCAGCCACACGCGCAGGGAGCCCAGCTCGCCGCGGCGCAGCTCCTCGTCGAGCCCGGCGATCTCGGCCTGCGCGACCTGCCAGATCTGCGCGGCGAGGACGTTGCCGATCGCGTAGGTGGGGAAGTAGCCGATGATCCCCTCCGACCAATGGATGTCCTGCAGCACGCCGTGCAGGTCGTCGGGCACCTCGATGCCGAGGAACTGCTTCATCTTCGCCGCCCACGCGGCCGGCAGATCGGCGGCGTCGAGCGTCCCGTCGATCAGGCTCAGCTCGAGCTCGAAGCGCAGGATGACGTGCAGCGAGTAGGTCACCTCGTCGGCCTCGACGCGGATCAGCGTCGGCCGCACGACGTTGATGGCGCGCATGAACGTGTCGAGGTCGACGTCGCGCAGGCTGAGCGGGAAGCGATCGCGCAGGCGCGGCAGCCAGTGCGTCCAGAACGCCTCGCTGCGGCCGACGAGGTTCTCCCACAGCCGGCTCTGCGACTCGTGCACACCGAGCGAGACGCCGGTGTCGAGCGTCGTGCGGTGCAGCGCCGGATCGACGCCGTGCTCGTAGAGGCCGTGGCCGACCTCGTGCAGCAGCGCGAACAGGCCGGTCAGGCTGTGGTCGTCGAAGCGCGACGTCACGCGCACGTCGCCGGCCGCGGGCGACGCGGCGAACGGGTGGACGGCGTCGTCCACCCGCCAGCCGCTGGGATCGAAGCCCATCGCCGTGACCATCTCCAGGCCGATCTCGCGCTGGGCGGCCACGGGGAACTCGCCCGGCAGCGCCTGGCGCGCGGGCTGCATCGCGATCTCGGAGATGAGCGGGACGAGGCCCTCGCGCAGGCGCACGAACAGCGCCGACACCTGGGCGGCGGTCGTGCCCGGCTCGAAGCGGTCCAGCAGCGCGTCGTAGGCGTGCTCCTGCTCGGGGAAGCAGTCGGCGTAGCGCCGCGCGAGCTCGATGTTGCGCCGCAGGGCGGGCGCGAAGAGCGCGTAGTCGTTGGCCTCGCGCGCCGCCAGCCAGGCGGCGTAGCCGTCTGACCCCGCGCGTGAGATCTCGGCGGTCAGCTCACCTGGGACGCGACGCTCGACCTCGTGGTCGCGGCGCACCGTGCGCACGATCAGCGGCTCGCTGTCCTGCGCCGCGTCGAGCAGCGTCTCGAGCTGCGGATCGACGAGCATCTCGTGGTACAGGCGCCGGATCGTGCCGAGCGCCTCACCGCGCGCCGCGCCGCCGTTGGGCGGCATCATCACCTGCTGGTCCCAGGCGAGCACCTGCCCGGCGTGGCGCAGGTCCGACAGCTCGCCGAGGCGCTCTGCGAGCGCGGCGTCCAGGCCCTCAGGCGATGGCATGTTCGATCGCGCCGAGCGACTCGATCTCGATCCGCACGACATCGCCGGAGCTGAGGAACCGGCGCGGGTCCATCGACATGCCGACGCCGCTCGGCGTGCCCGTGAGGATCAGGTCACCCGGCTCGAGCGTGCACGTCTGCGCGATGAAGTCGACGAGCTCCTGCGGGCCGAAGATGAGGTCGCTCGTCGACGAGTCCTGGCGCAGCTCGCCGTTGACGTGCGTCGTGATGCGCAGGTTCTGCGGGTCGGGCACGTGCTCCTTCGTGGTGATCCACGGACCCCATGGGCAGAAGCCGTCGGCGCCCTTGGCGCGTGTCCACTGCGGCTCGCGGCGCTGCAGGTCGCGCGCGCTGACGTCGTTGGCGACGGCGTAGCCGGCGATCTGGCCGCCCTTGCCGATGACGACGGCGAGCTCGCCCTCGTAGTCCAGGCGCTTGACGACCGGCGGGCACGCGACCGGGCCGTTGGGCGGCGCGCTCGAGCTCGGCAGCTTCATGAAGACGATCGGGAACTCCGGCGGCTCCTTGCCCTGCTCGGCGGCGTGCGCGGCGTAGTTCAGGCCGATGCCGAAGATCGCGCGCGGCCGCGGGACCGGCGCGAGCAGCGTGACGTCGGCCAACGGGTAGGGGTCGCCGAGCGCCGGATCGAAGTCATCGGTGCGCAGGCGCTCGAGCACGGTCTCGCGCTTCATGACGAACGAGATCACCTCGTCGTCGCGGATCTGGCCGGCGCGCGGGGTCTGCGAGCCGGGCGGGAGGAACGTCGTCAGGCGCATGCGCGCGAAGGGTATTCGTGTCGCACCGGGGGCGCGATCCGCGCATCGGCGTCGTGGCACCTGTGCAGCGCCGAGCACGGCAGATGCGCCACGCGCGCCGCGATCAGAGCTACGGCAGGAGGAGGTGCACGTCGCCGAACTCGTGCCACAGGTAGCCGTCGCGGGCAGCGGCAGCGTAGGAGGCCGCCACGAGCGCGCGGCCGCCGACGGCGTCGAGCAGCAGCAGGTGCGTGGCCGCGGGCTCGTGCCAGCCGGTCAGCAGCCCGTCGACGGCGCGCACGCCCGTCTGCGGCGTGACGACGTGGTGCGTCCAGCCCGCGCCGGCGGCGATCGTCCCGTCCCGGCGGGCGACCGTCTCCAGCGCGCGCACGACCGTCGTGCCGACCGCGACGACGCGGCCGCCACCGGCGCGAGCCGCGTTGACGAGCCGCGCGGTCGGCGCCGGGACGACGTAGCGCTCGGGGTAGGGAAGCTCGCCCGCGTCCTGCGAGGAGACGCCGGTGTGCAGCACGACGGGCACGACGGCGATCCCGCGCGCGACGAGCGCCGTCACGAGCGCGGGGGTGAACGGCCGCCCGGCGCTCGGCATCTCGGCACTGCCGGGGTGGGTCGCGAACACCGTCTGGTAGGCGGGCAGCGGCCACTCGCGCTCGACGTGGCCGTAACGGATCGGCGCACCGTGCTCGGCGAGGAAGTCCGGCAGCGGACGGGCGCCGGTGTCCATCCGCGCGAGCCACAGGCGCGCGCCCGTGAGGTACGGCGCGAGCAGCGTGGCCCGCGCGCCGGCGGGCAGCGCGAGCGACTCGCCGGCGCGGGCGCCGGCGAAGCGCTCGCCGCCGTCGCGCAATTCGACGACCCAGCGCCCGCCGCCGGCAGCGCACGGCGTCGACAGGTGCAGGCGCAGCGCCGTGCCGTCCGCGCGCACCACGGGCAGCGCGGCGGGCAGCGTCGCCGACGTGTTGACGACGAGCACGTCGCCGGCGCGCAGGTGGGCGGGCAGGTCGCGTGCCTGCGCGTGCGCCAGCCCGCCGGCGCGCGACGCGACGAGCATCCGCACCTCGTCGCGGGCGAGGCCGCGTGCCTCCGGCGGCTCGTGCGCCTCGCGGCGCGGGGCCGCCGGGGCCGCCGGGGCAGATGCCGTCGTGCTCACGTCCTCGCCGCGGCCAGCTGCGACACGCTATGACGGCCGCTGGGCACGTCGCCCTCGACGAGCACGAGCAGGCCGGGGACGCTGTCCTCGGGTGGGGGACGGTCGGAGATGTCCTCGCCCGGAAACGCCTCCTGGTGCATGCGCGTGTTCATGTCGCCGGGGTCGACGGCGTAGACGCGCAGATCGGGGCGCTCGGCGGCGAGCACGTTGGCAAGCTGCTCGAGCGCGGCCTTCGACGCGCCGTAGCCGCCCCAGCCCTCGTAGCCCTCGACCGCCGCGTCGGACGTGACGTTCACGATCCGCGCGCCCGCATGCATCCGCGGCAACGCGAGCTGGATCAGCGCGAGCGGCGCGATCGCGTTGACACGGAAGACCTGCTCGAGCACGTCGAGCGGATAGTCGGCGAGCGCCGGCAGCGGCGACGCGCCGAGCGCGCTGGCGTTGTTGACGAGCAGGTCGATCCGCTCGCCCGCTGCCTCGACGAGCGTGCCGCGATGCCACGAGTCGGCGACGTCGCCGGCGACGGCGGTGACGTCGGCGCCGGTCCGCGCGAGCGCGGCGCGGGCGGCTTCGAGCTCGTCGGCGCTGCGGGCGTCGATGACGAGGCGCCAGCCGCGCTGCGCGAGCGCGAGCGCGAGCGCGAGGCCGAGGCCGCGCGAGGCGCCGGTGACGATCGCGGTCGGCGTCGGGCCGCCGGCGCTCATGCCGCCGGCACCTCCTCCCGCGGCCCGCGCGAGCGCGCGGCGAGCGCGCGCTCGTAGCTGAGCCGGAACAGCTCGACGATCGCCTCGACGTCCTCGGGGCCGCGCACGCGGCGCGTGACCCAGCCGGAGTCGGGCAGCACGTGGTGGGGCTCGGCGCGCCCGGCGGCGATCAGCTCGTCGCGGACGCGGCGCGGGAACGGCAGGTCGGCCATGCGGTCGCCGTGCAGGTGGCCGAGCTCGCGGCGGCCGAGCCGGAACTCGATCCCGCCGAAGCGGTGCGTGCTCTCTGTGACCTGCGAGCGCACGAGCAGCTCGTGGCGCACGGCGTCGGTCAATGACGGTGTGTGCATGCCCGCGACGCTACGTCTGCAAGCGCCGCGGCGCCATCGGCAATTGGTCCTAGGACCGCGCGGTCGTCAGCCGTCGGCCAGCCCCTCGCGCACCGCGTACAGCGCCGCCTGCGTGCGGTCCGACAGGCCGAGCTTGGCGAGGATGTTTCCGACGTGCGTCTTGACGGTCTTCTCCGCGACGCCGAGCTCGAAGGCGATCGCCTTGTTCGCGCGGCCGTGGGCGACGAGCGCGAGCACCTCGCGCTCGCGGCCGGTCAGCGCGTCGTGGCGAGCGGCGCGGGCGGGCGCGCGGGCGGGCGAGACGAGCTCGGCCAGCACGCGCGCCGCGACCGCCGGGTGCAGCAGCGCCTCGCCGCGATCGACGGTGCGGATCGCGTCGACGAGCTGCACCGGCTCGACGTCCTTGAGCAGGTAGCCGGCCGCGCCGGCGCGCACCGCGGGCAGCACCGTGTCGTCGTCGAGGAAGCTCGTCAGCACGATGACGCGCGCCGTCGACCCGCTCGCGCGCAACCGCTCGATCGCCTCCACCCCGGCGAGCCGCGGCATGACGAGGTCCATGAGGACGACGTCGGGCTCAAGCGCCGCGGCCTGGGCCAGCGCCTCCTCGCCGTCGGCCGCCTCGCCGACGACCTCGATGTCGGGCTGCAGCTCGAGGAAGGTGCGCAGACCCTGGCGCACGACGGCGTGGTCGTCGGCGATGAGGACGCCGATCACGGCGTGCGGACCTCCAGGCGCACGGTCGTCCCCGCGCCCGGCGCCGACGCGATCGCCAGCGTGCCGCCGGCGGCGCGCGCCCGCTCGGCCATCGTCGTCAGCCCGAGCCGGCGCGCGCGTAGATCCGCGGCCCCCGAGTCGAAGCCGCTGCCGTCGTCGATCACGGTCAGCTCGAGGTGGCCCGGCTCACAGCGCACGGTGACGGCGATCACCGCACGCGCGCCGGCGTGGCGCAGGGCGTTGTGCAGCGCCTCCTGGGCGATCCGGAACGCGTCGCCCTCGACGGCGGCCGCGACCGGCGCGTCACCCTCGATCGAGAGCGAGATCTCGCGCTTGTGCGTGCGCCGCAGCACGTCGACGTGCTTGCCGAGCGCGACCGCCAGCCCCTGCGACTCGAGCGCCGCCGGGCGCAGGTGGACGATCACCGAGCGCAACTCCTCCATCGCCGCGCGCGCGAGCTCGCGCACGAGCTCGAGCTGCACGCCCGCCTGCTCGGCGTCGCGGCCGATGAGCGCCGCGCCGGACTCCGCCGCGAGGACGAGGCCGAAGAGCTTCTGCGTGACGGCGTCGTGCAGCTCGCGGGCGAGCCGGTTGCGTTCCTCCACGATGCTCAGCTCGCGCGAGCGCTCGTGCAGGCGGGCGTTCTCGAGCGCGAGCGCGGCATGCGCGGCGAACGTCTCGATCAGCGTTTGGTCGTCATCGGAGAACTCGGCCGCGCCCTCCTTGTCGGTGAGGTAGAACGCCCCCGTCACGACGCCGCCGCCAGAGCGGATCGGGACGCCGAGAAACGAGCTCATGGAGGGGTGCGTCCGCGGCCACCAGCCCCTGAAGCGCGGGTCCTGGCGGATGTCCGCCGTGCGCTGGGGAACGTCGGACTCGAGCATCGCGCCGAGCAGCCCGTGCTGGCGCGGCAGCTCGCCGAGCGAGGCGATCAGCTCGTCGCTCATCCCCGAGGTGATGAAGCGCCCGAAGCCGCCCTCGCCGTCGGGCACGCCGATCGCCGCGTATCGTGCCCCCGCCAGCTCACGGGCGGCGTCGACGAGCTTCTGCAGCACCGGCTCGACGGCGTGCTCGGCGGCGATCGCGAGGACCGCGTCACTCAGCGCCTCGGTGGCGGACGGCATGGTTGCGATGGTAGGCCCGCGCTGGTCAGCCCGAATCCAATCCGCAGTCCTTGGCGACGAGGAGGAAGAGAAAGAACAGCGCGCCGACGAGGCCCACGAGCAGTGCGATCACCCCGACCCTCCACGCGCGCGCCGACAGCGCGCCAAGCCCGAGGCCGGCGCAGGCGGCGCCGCCGAACACCGCCAGCAGGCCAATCGGGTTGGAATCCGGATCGCGCGTGTCCATGTACGCATACTCACCCGTGCACTCCGGCCCGGGCACGAGGCCGACGAGCAGCGCGGCCATGGCGACGTACGCGAGCGCCAGCCACCCGACCGAGCCGACGCGACGCCGCCCGAGTGCGACGCTCGAGATCGCGAGCAGGACCCAGAGCGCGCCCTGCGTGATCCACCAGCCGAGCTCGGGTGAGGCTTCGTATCCCGCGATCTTGAACTTCGGGTCACGCGCCGCGCGACTGCTCTGGACCAGCGCCCGCACCTCGTCGACCGCGTCGCTCAGGAAGACGCCGCCGGACCGTCCGTTGGACTCACCCAGCACCGCGGTCGTCACCGAGAGCGCAACGACCGCTGCGACGAGGATCGCTGCCAGCGCCGGCCAGGCGGCCGTCCGCCGCCGGCCCCATGCCGCCGCAGCGATGACGAGCAGCGCCGCGGCGACCGCGGCGAGGTAGCGGGGATGCCCGTAGCCGAGCAGCGAGTGGGTGCGCTCCACCGGCGCCAGGAACCGCTCCGTGTAGCCGGTGATGATGTACGTCTCGAAGCTCACCGTGAACCCGGGCAGCAGCCCGGCCACGACGACGACCGTTGCACATGCCACCGCGCTCGCCCACACAGCCATACGGGTCGAGCGTGGGTCGTCTGCTTCCACAGACGCGAGCGTACGCGCCCGCCGGTAGCCTCGCGAACCCATGAACCCCGTCGTCTGCCTCGTCACGACGCCGCCCGACCAGGCGGTCACGATCGCGACGGCGCTCGTCGAGCGGGGGCTCGCCGCATGCGTGAACATCGTCGCCGCCGTGCAGTCCGTCTACCGCTGGGAGGGCGCGGTCGAGCACGACGAGGAGTCGCTGCTCGTGATCAAGACGACGCGCGACGCGGTCGCCGCGCTGAACGGCGCGCTGCGCGAGCTGCACCCCTACGAGACGTTCGAGCTCGTCGCGCTCGACGTCGCCGGCGGCTCACCCGACTACCTGGACTGGATCGGCCGGTCGGTGGCGCCGCCCGCGGGCTGAGCCGCTGGGTATGCTTGCGGCCGCATGCTCTCCGCCGTCCTCGCCGCCAACGGGATCTGGACCGACACCGTCGGTCTGCTGTTCACCTATGGCGTCCTGCTGCCCGCGCTCGCGACCGGCCTGATCGTCGTCGCGATGGTGTCCGCGCGCGGCGAGAAGACCGTCGACGACGAGATCCGCGCGCGCTTCCTCGCCAAGATCCGCAGCGACCCTGACGACGACGAGTAGGACGCGGCCCGGCCGTTAGGCCGGGCGGTTCGTCGCCCGCCGCGCAGCACCCGGCGCCGCCGCGAGTTCTGCGTACACCTGCGCCGTCTGCTCGGCGATGTCGGTCCAGTCGAAGCGCAGGACGTGCGCCGACGCCTCCGCGACGAGCCGGTCGCGCAGCGCGTCGTCGGTCAGCACACGCTGCATCATCCGCGCGAGCGCGCGCGGGTCGCGCGAGCGGAAGCGCAGGCCGACGTCGGCGTTGGGGACGACCTCGCGCAGGCCGCCGGTGTCGGCGACGATGCACGGGCAGCCGCTGGCCATCGCCTCCAGCGCGACGAGGCCGAAGGGCTCGTAGATGCTCGGCACCACGCAGAGGTCGGCGATCCGGTACAGCGCGTGCAGCACGTCGTCGCCGATCCAGCCCATGAACGTGCCGTGGCGCATGAGCCCGAGCTTGCGCGCCTGCTGCTTCAGCTCGGCCTCGTGCGTACCCGACCCGGCGACGAGGAAGCGCACCTTGCCGGCGCGCCTGATGACCTGCGGCAGCGCGTCGAGCGCGAGCTGAAAGCCCTTCTCGTAGACGAGCCGGCCGACGAGCAGCACGAGGCGCTCGTCGGGCGCGGCGAAGCGCGCGCGCAGCTCGTCGAGGTCGCCGACGGGCTGCAGGTCGGCGGGGTCGATCCCGTTCGGGATCACGGTGATCGGCGTCTCGTCGATGTCGTAGACGTCGGCGACGTGGCCGCGCATGTAGTGCGAGCAGGTGATGACGTGGTCGGCGCGGCGCGCCATCCAGGTCTCGATGCCGTGGATGTAGGACTGCGGGTGCTTGTCGACCCAGCCCTGGTGGCGGCCGTACTCGGTCGCGTGGATCGTCGTCAGGTAGCGGCAGCGCAGCCGCTCGGCGAGGCCGGCCGCCGCGCCTGCGACGAGCCAGTCGTGGCCGTGGACGACGTCGAAATGCAGGCGTTTTCCGAGCTGGCGCCCGGCTGCGTGCATGTGCGCGTTCATGCCCTCGACCCAGGCGACGAAGGCGTCGAGGTCGCGCGGCATCTCCTTCTCGACGACGCGATGGATGTGGACGCCGGCGCGCACCTGCTCCTGCTCGTGCTCGCGCCCACCGCGGGTCAGCACGTGGACTTCGAGGCCCTGCGCGACGAGCGCCTCGGACAGCTTGCAGACGTGGCGCGCGAGACCGCCCGCGACGATCGGCGGGTACTCCCAGGACAGGATCAGGATGCGGGCGGTCACGGTGGCGCGGCGAGCCTCGGGCCGGCAGCGATCCTAGTGCGTGGCCGGCGCGCCAGGAGTCCGGCCGGTGGGCATCCGCGCGCGACCGATCGCATAGCCTCGCGTTGCACCAGGAATGCTCCGCCGCCTCCTGCCAGCCGCGCTGTTGATCGTCGCCGCGTGCGCGGCCGCGCTGGCGATCGCGCTCTCGGGCGATGATGCCCGGGCCCCCGGCGGCAGCGGCGGCGGCTCGCTGAGCGCGGCCGCGGCGGCGCTGCTGCGCACGGGTGACGGGCCGGCCGGCAGCGCGGTCGTGGCGCTGCACCGCTGGCGCTACCGCTCCGATCCCGGCAACGACGGCCGCGACCGCGGCTGGGGCCGTGGCACCTTCGCCGGTGCCGTCGTGCGCGTCCCCTTCTCGCCGAACGCGAAGGCGTATCGCGGCGCGGCCGGCAGGCGCGCGTACGACGGCGCGGTCGGCTGGTTTGCGAAGCAGATCGAGGCGCCGGTCGCGGGGCTGTACGCGGTGCGCTTCGAGTCCGCGCACCACAGGGCGACGGTCTTCGTCGACGGCGAGGAGGTGCGCGAGCACGTCGGCGCCTACGAGCCGTTCACGGCGCGCGCGCAGCTCGCGCGCGGCCGCCACACGATCGCGGTGCGCGTGGACTGGCGCAGCCCGCGGCGCCAGGCCGACAGCGGCTGGGCGCGGGCCTGGTTCAACTACGGCGGCCTGAACCGGCCGGTGACGCTCATGCGCCTCGGCCGCAGCGAGCTGGGCGCGCTGACCGTGCGCACGCGGGTTCAGGCCGGCGGCCGGCGCGCGCGGCTGGACATCAGCGTGCGCGTGCGCAACCGCGACGCCGCGCGGACGCTGCGCCTGCGCGGGGGGCTGATGCGCCGCGGTCGCACGGTCGCGCCGCTGGACTTCGGCGCGGCGGGCGTCGGCCGGGGCACGTCGCGGACGGTTCGCACGAGCGTCGTCGTCGACGCCCCGGCGCTGTGGTCGCCGGCCTCGCCGGCGCTGTATGACCTGCGCATCGACGTTCCCGGCGAGTCGTCGCTGCGGCGCCGGATCGGCCTGCGCGAGATCAGCTGGGACACGGGTGAGCTTGCGCTCAACGGCACGCCGCTCGTGCTGCGCGGAGTCGCGCTGCCGGCCGACGCGCGCAACCGCGGCGACGCGCTGCACGCAGCCGACGAGCAGCGGATCGTCGCGGGGCTGCGGTCGGCCGGCGCCAACGCGACGCGCTCGCAGATGCCGCTGTCGGAGAGCATGCTCGCCCGGCTGGATGCGGCCGGCGTGCTCGTCTGGCAGGAGGTCGGGCCGTGGGAGCCGGGCGGGCGCTGGCGCTTCCAGACGCCGGCGAAGATCGCGGCGGCGCGCGACCGCGCCGTGCGCGTCGCCGAGGCCGGCCAGGCCAACCCGTCGGTGCTGACGTGGACGCTGACCAACGAGGTCGCGGGCAACGGGCAGCCGGCGCAGCAGGAGTACGTCCGCCGCGCCGCGGCGGCGCTGCACGAGCTCGACCCGTCGCGGCCGGTCGCCGCCGACCTCTGGGGCCGCGTGCTGCCCAACCGCGGCGGCGGCATGTTCGACGCGCTGGATGCGATCGGCGTGACGGACTACATCGGCTGGTACGAGGGCCTGGACCTCGACGCGGCGGGACAGGCGGCAAAGGCGCGCGCGCGGATCGAGAAGCTGCACGCGCTGTTTCCCGGCAAGCCGGTCGTGGTGACCGAGCTCGGGGCGGCGGGCACCGCGGCCATCCCCGGCGACGGGTTCGGCGGGCTGCGCCACCAGGCGTCCGTGCTGGCGCGGCGCATTCGCGGCCTGCTCGACGAGCCCGGCGTCGGCGGGGTCATCGTCTGGAACCTGCGCGACTACGCCCTGCGCCCGGACTTCCGCGGCGGCTCGGTGCTCGGCCTGCGCCCGGATCTGCGGCTCACGCCCGGGCTCAACGAGAAAGGGCTGTTCGACTTCGCGGGCCGCCCGAAGCCGGCGCTGGAGGCGGTTCGGCGGGTGTTCGCGGAGCGCTAGACGCCGGCCTGGCGCAACCACTCCCACAGCTGCTCGGGGGCGACGACCTCGACCCCGAGCTTGGCCGCCTTGTCGGTCTTGGCCGCGCCGACGTTCGCGCCCGCCAGCAGGTAGTCGGTCGTCGAGCTGACCGAGGAGCTCGCGGTCGCACCGGCCTGCTCGACGAGGCGCGTGAGGTCGGGCCGGCTGATCTTCGCGCCCGTCACCCCGTGGGTGAAGGCGCCGGTCACGACGACGGTGGCGCCCTTCAGCGGCGAGTCCTGCGCCGCCGCCACGTCGACCGGCCGGTCCTCGTCGAGCACGTCCAGCACGACGCCGAGCGCGCGCAGCTGCTCGATCTCCTCGATGACCGACTCGCGCGCGAAGAACGCCACCAGCGACGCGGCGACCTTGGGCCCGATGTCGCGGATCGCCTCGAGCTCCTCGGCCGGGGCCTGCATGACGTCCTCGATGCGCTCGTAGCCCGCCAGGCACAGGCGCTTGGCGGTGCCGTCGGAGGCCATCGGGATGGCGAGGCCGATCAGCGCGCGACGCAGGCCGAGCCGCTTGGATCGCTCGACGGCGTCGACGAGGTTGCGCGCCGAGACCTCGCCCATGCGCTCGTAGCCGATCAGCTGCTCGGTCGTCAGCCGGTAGAAGTCGCTGCGCGACCTCAGCACGCCGTCCTCGGCGAGCTTCTCGATCCACACGTCGCCGACGCCCTCCATGTCGGCGGCCGGGCGCGACGCCCAGTGCATGAGCCGCCGCGTGGCCTGGGCCGGGCAGTGGAGGTTCACGCACCAGCGCTCCTCCCCGGTGCCGCGGATCTCCAGTGGCTCGCCGCAGGACGGGCAGTTCTCCGGCGCGGTGATCTCGAGCTCCGAGCCGTCGCGGTCCTCGACGATCGCGCGGCCCGCGAACGGGATCACGTCGCCGCGGCGCACGACGGCGACCGTGTCGCCGATGCGCAGGTCGCGCTCGCCGATCAGGCGCGGGTTGTGCAGCGTGATGTTCTCGACCGTCACGCCGCCGACGAAGACGGGCTCCACGCGCGCCCTGGGCGCGATCCGGCCGACCTTACCGACCTGCCACTCGACCGCCAGCAGCTTCGTCGTGCGCTCCTCGGGCGGGTACTTGAAGGCGATCGCGCCGCGGGGCTCGGCCGAGTTGAAGCCGGCGGCGTGAAACGCGGCGGGCGAGTGCAGGCGGACCACGGCGCCGTCGGTCTCGTAGTCCAGCCCCGCGCGGCGCTCGCCGATCGCCGCGATCGCCGCGACGACCGCGTCGCCGTCAGCGCACACGACGGTCGTCGCCTCCTCGAACTCCCCGAGCGGCGCGAGGTCGAGCGCCTCGCCGTCGCGGTCGGCGCCGAAGGCGTAGAAGCGCAGCAGCCGTCCCGCCACGGCGGCCGCCTCGGGGTCCTTCTGCATGAGCGTGCCCGCGGCGCCGCTGCGGGGGTTGGTCAGGATCTTGTCGGGATGGGCCGCGTTGTAGGCCTGCCAGACGGATCGCAGCATGACCGCCTCGCCGCGCAGCTCGACGCGGCCCGCGGCCGTGATCTGCCGCGGCAGCTCGGGCAGCACATGGCGGACCTTGTCGGTGACGAGCTCACCGACGGTCCCGGTTCCTCGCGTGGCGACGTAGTCGAGCTCGCCGTCGACGTAGACGACGCTCAGCGAGAGGCCGTCGAGCTTCTCGGAGACGCGGAACTCCTGCGCCGGGAAGCGCTCGCAGAACGCGCGGATCTGCTCGCCGGTCGTCGCCTTGGCCAGCGACAGCAGCGGCCGCGCGTGGCGGATCGTCGGGCCCCTGAGCTGCGACGGCTGGTTGACGCGGTCCAGCGGGTTGTCGGCCGGCGCAAGCTCGGGATGCGCGGCGACGAGCGCGGCCAGCTCGTCCTTGAGCGCGTCGAACTCGGCGTCGGGCAGGGGCGAGTCGCCCTCGCCGTAGTACGCGTCGTTGAGGCGCTGCAGCTCGGCGGCGAGCTGCTCGATGCGCTGCTGTGCCGCGTCGGCGTTCCCGGCCATCCCTGCATGCTGCAACATCGACCGGCGGCCGAGCCGCGGCCGCCGCTACGGCGCGTCTACGACGACTCGGCCTGCGCCCCGTCGTAGTTCGGGTCGGCATGCAGCGAGCCGCCGCTCGGGGCGAAGACGGTGGAGATGCCCTCGTCCCACTTGATCTCGTAGCGGGGGTTGGGATCGCCGCGCAGCACCCTGACGATCACGCCGTGGCGCCCGGGCCGCATCGGCTGGCGTGCGGTGCGCCGGCGGCGGCCGGACTTCTCTGCGTAGACGCGGTCTCCAACCTCGAATGTCATGTGAGCGTTCCTCCTCCTGAAAGGTTCGGATAGGTGCGCAGCGCGGCGGATCGCGGCCAAGCGCGCGGGCCGCGCAGATGTTAGTCGCAGCGCACGACCCTGCGGGGGCGCGCCGCTCGTGCCGTGAGCGTGCTCGTGTCGCCGCGGACCTGGGACGATCGACGCCATGCCTTCGGCCATCAGCGTCACCGCCAAGGAGATCGCACGGGCGCGCGACGCCGTTGGCGACGTGGCGCGGCGCACCCCCGTGCTGGAGTCCGAGGTGCTGTCGGAGCGCTGCGGCGCGCGGGTGCTGCTGAAGGCCGAGAACCTGCAGCGCACGGGGTCGTTCAAGCTGCGCGGGGCGCTCAACAAGCTGGCGGCGCTGGGCGCGGGCTGCGAGCGCGGCGTCGTCGCCGGCAGCGCGGGCAACCACGCCTGGGCGCTGGCCGATGCGGCGCGGGCGCGGGGCGTGCCGTGCGAGGTGTTCATGCCGCAGCAGGCGCCGCTGGCCAAGATCGAGGGCTGCGCGGCGCTGGGCGCGGTCGTGCACCTCGCCGGCGACTCGCTGGAGGACTGCTTTGCGGCGGCGGCCGCGCGCGCGCAGGAGGGCGGGCTGGCATTCGTGCACCCCTTCGACGACCCCGACGTCGTGGCCGGCCAGGGCACGATCGGGCTCGAGCTGCTCGAGGACGTCGAGGACCTCGCGAAGGTCGTCGTGCCCGTCGGCGGCGGTGGGCTGGCGAGCGGGATCGCGATCGCGGTCAAGTCGGCCCGGCCGGGGGTCGAGGTCGTCGGCGTGCAGGCCGAGGCCTGTGCGCCGTTTCTCGATTCGCTGCGGCGTGGCCAGCCGGTGTCTGTGTCATCGGCGCTGTCGATCGCCGACGGGATCGCGGTCAAGCGGCCGGGCGAGCTCACGCTCGGGCTGATCGCGCGCTGGCTCGACGACGTGGTCGCGGTCGGCGAGGACGAGATCGCCGAGGCGATGGTGCTGCTGATGGAGCGCAGCAAGCTGGTGGTCGAGGGCGCAGGAGCCGTCGGCGCGGCGGCTCTGCTGGAGGGCCTGGTCGCGCCCGCCGAGCGCGGTACCACGGTGGTCGTGCTGTCCGGTGGCAACGTCGACGCCGGGCTGCTCGCCGCGGTCACGCGCCGCCACGAGACGCAGGTCGGGCGGCGGCTGGCGCTCTTCACCCGCGTTCCCGACCGGCCCGGTTCGCTGGCGGGCCTGCTGGCGTGCGTCGCCGCTGCCGGCGCCAACCTCGTCGAGGTCGAGCATGTCCGCGAGGGCGTCGACCTGCATGTTCGCGAGACCGCCGTGCAGCTCGTCCTGGAGACCCGTGGTCGCGAGCACGCCCAGCAGGTGCTGGCGGCGGTCGCGGGCGACGGCTACGTGGCGCGGGTCGTCCACTAGCAACTAGCTCCGCTTGGTCGTCAGACGCTGCACAAACGCGTCATCGTTCTTGCCGATGCGCGGCCCGGGCGTTCGCGCACCCGCCGGCCGGGCAGATCGCGATCGCCTGGGGCAGGCAGAACGGCATCGTCGAGAGGATCGCTGGACGCTTGCGGCCGATCACGCGCGCTGGCGCGCCGAGGTGCTCGGCGCATGCGCGGTCCGCAGACGTGCAGCAGTGACGGACACACCACGCCGCAGTTGCGGCGTTTGCTGTTGCAAGCACAAACGCGCTGCTACGGCTCGGCGTGCCCGCTGGCTGCGCAGCCGTGTCGCGAAGGTGTTCGCATAGAACACGTTCACGACACGCCACCCCGGGGGCCGGCCCCAGCGCGACGGCCGCCAGCACGAACGCCCACCCACTCATCGATGCAGGTTCTGCCTGCGTGACGGTGATCGGCGCGCCTCACCGATGCGTCACATCGGCCGCGGCCGATGCTCACACAAGACCTACTACGACCGCGCCCGATGCTCGGCGGTATCAGGCTCGCTCGCTAGCCACTAGTGCTCCGTAGCACGGCGCGTGCAGATCGAGGAAGCCCGTCAGCTCCACCCGTCCCAGGCGCGCAGCTCCGGCGCGGGGTCGATCGGCCGGCCGTCGGAGCGGATCTCGAAGTGCAGGTGGCAGCCGATCGTGCGGGCGTTGCCGGTCGCGCCGATCGAGCCGATCCGCTGCCCGGTGGCGACGCGATCGCCGACCCGCAGGCGCGGGCTGCGCAGCAGGTGGGCGTACCAGTAGTCGCGCCGCGTGCGCTCGCCGCGGATGATCACGAGGTTGCCGTAGAGCGCCGGGTCATGCTCCGCGCGCCGGACGACACCGCCGCGAGCGGCCACGATCGGCACGCCGCAGGCGGCGTCGACGTCGAAGCCCTCGTGCGTGCGCCCGCCGTTTCTGCCGACGCCGAACCGGCCGACCGGTCCGCGGTCGGCGTGGCGCCCGCGGATCGGATAGATGTGGCTGCGCAGCTCGACGCGGCCGGCGTTGCGGGCCGTTCCGTCGGCCGCGACGACGCGCATGCGGTAGCGCCCGTTGGGCGCCACGGCGCCCGCGCCCGTCCGCCCGTCCCACTCGACGCGCTGGACCGTTGCGGGCGCGACGACGGGCGCGACGAGCGTCACGACCGGCCTGCGCGTCGCCTCGCGTACGACGTCGACCCGCAGCGCGAGCGGCCCGGCGGCATCGATGGCGAAGCTGATCTGCACGCGACGCCCGGCGAAGTACGCCTGCACCGGGGTGACGCGCGGATCGAGCAGTGAGAAGCTCGGCCCCGCGGGCGCCGCCGGCGGAGCCGCAGCCGCCGGCGCGGTCCCCCCGGTCTGCGCCGCTCCGGCGTTCGCAGCGAGCAGCGCGACGGCCGCCGCCCCCGCTCCCAGCACCGCGGCGAGCGCCGCGTGCGCGCGCAGCCTCACCCGCCGGCGGCCGGTCCCTCGAGCTCGAGCACGTCGAAGGACCACAGCTCGCTGGCGGTCCCGACCGGCCCGCCGGTGCGGTGCTGCGCGTGGCCGGCCGCGAAGTCCGGCCCCGACAGCCAGGCCTTGAAGTCCTCCTCCGAGCGCCAGCGGGTGACCACGAGGCAGACCTCACGGTCGTCGTTGGGGCGCAGCAGCTCGAAGGCCTCGAAGCCCTCCGCGCTGGAGACCTTGCCGGCCCGCGCTGCGAAGCGCTGCTCGAACTCCTCGAAGCGTTCGCGCGGGACCGTGATCGCGTTGATCTTGACGACGCTCACGCGCGCCTCATCCGTACGTCCTCGTGGCGAGCAGGCCGCCGCCCTTGCCGAGCAGCTCGACGGTGTCGCCGGTGTCGTCCCAGACCTCGTTGCGGCGGCAGACGTAGTAGCTCGAGCCGCGCCGCACGGCGCTCCTGTGGCCCTCGCGACAGCCCGTGATGACCTTCAGCTTCGAGCCCGCCCTGAGCTTCGTCGAGCGGAACTTCAGCGTGTGGTCGCCGGCGTCGCGCAGGGCGAAGCCGCCCAGGCTGACCGCCTTGCGGCCGATGTTCTTGATCGTCACGTACTCCCTGCCCGCGCCGCCCTTGGCCTTGACCGTCACGATCCGCAGCCGGTTGGCGGCCGCGCCCTTGCCCTTGCACTTGCCGTCGCGCCAGCGCTTGACCTCGCGCGTGATCGCGGCGCGGATGCCCTTCGCGTAGGTCTCGATGTCCTCCGAGATCTGCGAGCGGGCAGATTCGAGCTGGCCCTTCGTGAAGCGGCAGGGCGTGATCTTGTCGTCGCGCGAGTAGTCGCGGGCGATGGAGTTGAGGTCTGCGGTGGGGCTGCCGGCGGCGCTTGGCGCCAGCACGGCAGCGAGGACGACGGTGGTGACTGCGAGCTTGGATTTCACCCGGGCGAGTATGACTCTTCCCCACCGCCATGCGCACCCTCGTCATCTCCGACCTGCATCTCGGTCGCCGGCTGGACCGCGACGTGCTGCGGCGCCCGGCGGCGCTCGCCGCGCTGCTGCGCGCCCTCGACGGGGTCCAGCGCCTCGTCCTGCTCGGCGACGTCGTGGAGCTGATGGAGGGGACGCCCGAGCGCGCTGTGGAGGCGGCCGAGCCGGTGCTGCGCGCGCTCGGCGAGCGGATCGGACCGGGCGGCGAGATCATCCTCGTGCCGGGCAACCACGACCGTGCGCTGATCGCACCGTGGATGCAGCGCGCCGGAGTTCCATCGGCGCTTGACGCCGCCGTGCCGGCCGGTGCGACGGCGCTGCTCGCGCAGGTCGTCTCGTCGCTCGCGCCGGCGCAGGTGCGCGTCCGCTATCCGGGCGTCTGGCTGTCAGATCGCGTCTGGGCGACGCATGGCCACTACCTCGACCGTCACCTGCTGCCCGAGCACGCATTCGGGATCGCGCGCGGGCTGCTCGGCCGCCTTCCCCATCACGGGGCGACGCCCGCGGAGTACGAGCGCAGCGGCGGGCCGTCGGTCACGCGGATCGAGTCCGTGCTCGCGCGACGGCTGCCGCGTCCGCTGGCGGCGCTCGTGGACGATCTCGTCGAGTTGCTGCGGGTGGCGACGATGCCCGCGGTCCGCCGGCGCCTGCTGAACCCGCGGATGGCGCGGCTGACGTCGTCGCTGCTCGGCGTGCAGATGCTGCGGGCGAGCATTCCGGCGCTCGCGCGTGTGACCCAGCGGCTCGGCGTCGACGCGGACTGGGTGATCTTCGGTCACGTCCATCGCCGCGGCCCGCTGGCGGCGGACAACCCCGCGTCGTGGAGCGGGCCCGGCGGGCGGCCACGGATCGCGAACACGGGCGCCTGGGTCTACGAGCCGGTCCTGCTGCACCGCGCGCGACCGCCGCATCCCTACTGGCCCGGCGGCGCGATCGTGATCGACGACGACGCCGACCCGCGCGCGGTCGGCCTGCTCGACCACCTCGGCGCCGGCGCGCTGCGCGGCAGCTGAGCGACCGCTTCGGCGGAGCCGTCAGACCCGCTCGAGCAGCGCGATGCCGTGCGGCTCGGTGAGGTCACAGACCGCGACAGGACCGTCGAGCTCGTGCTCTCGACCGCTCAGCACGTCGCGGTAGCGCCCGGGCGCGGGCTCGATCGACACGCCCTCGACGGGCCCGCGCAGCGCCACCACGACGAGCACGCCACCACCGTCCTCGCCGGCCGCCGCGCTGCGCGTGTACGCGCACACATCCACCCCCGCGACGACGGGCGTGTAGACGCTGCCCGGGCCGAAGACCTCGGGCCGCCGCGCGCGCAGCGCGAGCGCCCGCTCGATGACGTGCAGCTTCATCGTCGCCCGCGTCGGCGCCGCGCCGCCGCGCAGCGCCGACAGCGCCGTCCGGCGCGCGTCCCAGTCCACCGGCCGGCGGTTGTCGGGATCGACGAGCGACAGGTCGATCAGCTCGTCGCCCTGGTAGACGTCGGGCACGCCGGGCACGGTGAGCTTCAGCAGCAGCTGGCCCAGCGCCGAGCGCTCGCCGGCCGCCGCCACCTCGGCCACGAACGGCTCGAAGGACCGCAGGAACGGCTCGTGGGTCAGCAGCGCGACGGCGAACGCCTGGACGCGCTGCTCCCAGTCGTGGTTCTGGTCGACCCAGTTCGTGTTGCGCTTGGCCTCGCGCAGCGCCTTCTCCAGGTAGCCGGTCAGCCGCTCTTCGCTGATCGGCCACACGGCGACGAGGGTCTGGAAGATGAGGTAGCGCTCCTGGGAATCCGGTGCCCGCCCACCCGCCCGCCCACCCGCCCGCCCACCCGCTCCGCCGACGACGAGCTCGTCGGTCAGCTCATACCAGCGCCGCACGCACGTCGACCACGCCTCGGCCATGGCGCTCAGCGCGCCGATGCGCGCCCGCGCGTCGCCCGAGCGCTTCGTGTCGTGCGTCTGCGTGACGAGCAGCGCCTCGGGGAAGCGGCGCGCGCGCTCCGCGTTGGCGGCGTGGAACTCGTCGACGGACACGCCCCAGCGCCCCGGATCGCCGCCGACGTCGTTGAGCGCCAGCAGGCGCACATAGCGATAGAAGGCCGTGTCCTCGATCCCCTTCGCGGTGACGGGCGGCGACGTCTGCTGAAAGCGCGAGACGAACTCCGGCGGCGCACCGTCGAACAGGTCGGGACGCCCGGCGACGTCCAGCGCGTGCCGGTCGTCGTCATCGACGACGCCGTCCTTGACATAGGTCCGGTACACCGGCAGCCGCGCGAGCGCCTGCTCCAGCTCGCCCGGGTCGTGCAGGCGCCGCAGCCGGTCGACCTCGCGCGCGAACGTCCCGCGGGCCTGCTCGAGCTGCGCCTGCAGCGCGACCTCGTCGAAGCAGCGTGGATCGCCGGTCAGCTCGTGGTGCAGCGTCGTGAGCGCCTCCTCCGCGCCCGGGTCGACGAACAGCCCCTGCACGTCGTTGAGGAACTCGTAGCCGACGGTGCCCGAGACGGGCCAGTCGCGCATGATCTCGCCCCCGATCAGGATCTTCTCGACCCAGACGCGCGCGGCGCCGGCGGCGGCAAGCCGCTCGAGATAGCCGGCGGGGTCCGCGAGCCCGTCGGGATGGTCGATCCGCAGCCCGTCGATGACGCCGTCGCGCAGCAGCGACAGCACCTTCGCATGGGTCAGCTCGAACACCTCGGGGTCCTCGACGCGCACGCCGGCGAGGTCGTCGATGTCGAAGAAGCGCCGGTAGTGGCCGGTCTCGGGATCGACGTCGAAGACGCGCACGCGCTCGGCCTCATCGGCCCACCAGCGGTTCTCGTCACCCGTCCCCATGTGGTTGGGGACGATGTCGAGGATGATCTTCAGTCCTGCCCCCGCCAACGTCCGCAGGCCGTCCTCGCCGCCGAGCGACTCCGACACGGTCGTCGGGTCGACGACGTCGTAGCCGTGCGTCGAGCCCGACCGGGCCGTCAGCGACGGCGACAGGTACAGGTGGCTGACGCCGAGGTCCTTCAGGTAGGGCACGAGCGCGCGAACGTCGTCGAAGCGCAGGTTCGGGCCGAGCTGCAGGCGGTAGGTCGCGCGCAGGTCACTCACGTGCCGGGTCTACCCTGCGCAGCACGGTCACCGACCGCGCCTTGACCTCGTGCGGCTGGCGCGCGGGCGTCGTCAGCGCGCCGTGTTCGGCCTCGGGGTCGGCCGTGCTGAGCTCCAGCTCCCACTCGCGGCCGTAGCGGCGCCCCGGCAGGACGAACGTCATGTCCTCGTGATGGCCGTTGATGAGCAGCAGGAACGAGTCGTCGACGATCTTCTCGCCGTGACGCCCGCGATAGGGGAACTCGTGGCCGTTGAGGAACAGGCCGATCACGTGCCCGTTCTGCTGCCAGTCGCGCTGCGTCATCCGCCGGCCGTCGGGGCGGAACCACCAGGCGTCGGGCAGGCCCGTCCCGGCCGTGCTCTCACCGAGCAGGAAATGACGGCGGCGGAACACCGGGTGCTCGCTGCGCAGCGCGATCAGCCGCTTCGTGAACGCCAGCTGGCGCTGGCCGCGCTCGCTGGGCTCCCAGTGAAACCACGAGATCTCGTTGTCCTGGCACCAGGCGTTGTTGTTGCCGCCCTGGGAGCGCCCCCACTCGTCGCCGCCGAGCAGCATCGGCACGCCCTGCGACAGCAGCAGCGTCGTCAGGAAGTTGCGCTGCTGGCGCTCGCGCAGCGCGTTGATCTCGGGGTCGTCGGTCGGGCCTTCGTGGCCGTGGTTCCAGGAGCGGTTGTCGTCCGTGCCGTCCTTGTTGTCCTCGAGGTTGGCCTCGTTGTGCTTGTCGTTGTAGGAGACGAGGTCGGCGAGCGGGAAGCCGTCGTGGGCGGTGATGAAGTTGATCGAGGCGAACGGCTCGCGGCCGTCCTCCTTGTAGAGGTCGCTGGAGCCCGTCAGTCGCTGCGCGAAGTCGGCCACGCTCGCCTCGCCGCGCCAGAAGTCGCGCATCGTGTCGCGATAGATGCCGTTCCACTCGGTCCACAGGACCGGGAAGTTGCCGACCTGGTAGCCGCCGGGGCCGACGTCCCAGGGCTCGGCGATGAGCTTGACCTGCGACAGCACGGGGTCCTGGTGGATCGTGTCGAAGAACGCGCTCAGGCGATCGACGTCGTAGAGCTCGCGCGCCAGCGCGCTGGCGAGGTCGAAGCGGAAGCCGTCGACGTGGCACTCCATGACGAAGTAGCGCAGCGAGTCCATGATCAGCCGCAGGACGCTCGGGTGGACCGGGTTGAGCGAGTTGCCGGTACCCGTGAAGTCCATGTAGAAGCGCTGGTCGTCGGGCATCAGCCGGTAGTAGCTCTTGTTGTCGACGCCCTTGAAGGACAGCATCGGGCCCATGTGGTTGCCCTCGGCCGTGTGGTTGTAGACGACGTCGAGGATCACCTCGATGCCGGCCTTGTGCAGCGCCTTGACCATGCCCTTGAACTCGCGCACCTGCTCGCCGTCGTTGCCCGTCGCGGCGTAGCCGGCGTTTGGGGCGAGGTAGCCGATCGAGCTGTAGCCCCAGTAGTTGCTCAGGCCCTTGTCGACGAGGAAGTGCTCGTCGGCCTTGTGGTGGACGGGCAGCAGCTCGACGGCCGTCACGCCGAGCTCCTTGAGGTAGGCGATCGCGGGCTCGGAGGCCAGCCCGCCGTAGGTGCCGCGCAGGTCCTCGCGGACGTCGGGATGGAGCTTGGTGAAGCCCTTGACGTGGGCCTCGTAGATGACGGTCTCGGTCCAGGGGGTGCCGAGCAGGCGGTCGCCCTCCCAGTCGAAGCCGGGATCGACGACGAGGCACTTCGGGATCGCCTCGGCGTCGTCCTCGTCGTCGGACTCGAGGTCGGCGACGTCGGTGTCGTCGGGGATGTAGGGCAGCGTGCTCGCCCTGTCCCACCGGATCTCGCCCTCGATCGCCTTGGCGTAGGGATCGATGAGCAACTTGCAGGGGTTGAAGCGATGGCCGTCCTCGGGCTCGTAGGGCCCGTAGACGCGGTAGCCGTAGCGCTGTCCGGGCCCGACCGCGGGCAGATAGCAGTGCCAGTTGTAGGCCGTGCGCTCGGTGACCTCGACGCGCGTCTCGTTGCCGTCGTCGTCGAACAGGCACAGCTCGACGCGCTCGGCGTTCTCGCTGAAGAGGCTGAAGTTCGTCCCGCGCCCGTTCCACGTCGGGCCGAGCGGGAACGGCCGCCCCGGCCACACCTCGATCTTCGCCTCCTGCTGCTGCTGCGTGTTCACCGGATCAGTGCTCCTGACAGGGGCGCCAGAAGGACCGCGCCGTCATTGAGTGTGGGCTCACCGCTGGTGGCGAGGACGACCTCGGTACGGGCCGCTCCGCCGGGGATCGCCTGCGCCTCGCCGGAGAAGTTGCAGGCCAGCCGGTAGGCGCCGCGATCGACGACCAGCCAGCGGGCGGCTTCGTCGAAGTCGGTGACGACCTCGTCGTCGGGAAGCTGCCTGCGCACCTGCAGCAGTGTGGCGTACAGCTGCGCGAGCTCCTCGTCGCGCTCGCGCGTGAGCCTGGAGCGCTCGAACGTCGCCGGGTCCTGCGGGTCGGGCACCTCCTCGCCCGCGAACTCGGCGAAGGCGGCGAACTCGCGCCGGCGCCCGTCGCGCGTGGCGGTCGCGATCTCCTCGTCGATGTGGTCCGAGAAGAACTGAAACGGTGCGGGCTCGCCGTACTCCTCGCCCATGAAGAGCATCGGCGTGAACGGCGACAGCAGCGTGCAGAACGCCGCCAGCGGGCGCGCCTGCGCGGGCAGGCGATCGCCGAAGGCGCGGTTTCCGACCTGGTCGTGGTTCTGGTCGAAGACGACGAACTGCGGTGGCTCGCGGTCGTCGGCGGGGGCGCCGAAGCGGCGCTTGCGAAACGCCGAGTACTGGCCGTCGTGCACGAACGGGCGCCGGAACGCCTTGGCGAGATCGGCGACCGCTCCGAACTCGGTGTAGTAGCCGCCGGTGTCGCCGGTCAGCAGGACGCGCAGCGCGTGGTGGAAGTCGTCGGCCCACTGGGCGTCGTGGCCGAAGCCGCCGAGCTCGCGCGGGCGGATGACCTTGGGATCGTTGAGGCCCGACTCGGCGATCACGAGCGCCCCGGCGCGGGCGGCGTGCACGCGCTCGGCGAGCTGGGCCATGATCGGGGTGGCGCCGGTGTCGTAGATCGCGTGGATCGCGTCGAGGCGCAGGCCGTCGACGTGGAAGTCGCGCATCCAGCCCTCGGCGGACTGCAGCACCCACTCGCGGACCGGCTCGGAGTGCTCGTCGTCGTAGTTGATCGCCTGGCCCCAGAACGTCGAGTAGCGCTCGGTGAAGTAGGGGCCGAAGGCGGCGAGGGCCTGGTTGCCCGACGCGCCGACGTGGTTGTAGACGACGTCGAGGATCACGCTCAGGCCGGCCGCGTGGGCGCCGTCGACGAAGCGCTGGAAGCCGAGCGGCCCGCCGTAGCTGGACTGCGCGGCGGAGAGGTAGACGCCGTCGTAGCCCCAGCCGCGCCGACCCGGGAACTCGGCGATCGGCATGACCTCGATCGCGGTGACGCCGAGCTGCGCGAGCGCCGGCAGGTGCTCGATCGCGGACTCGAACGTGCCCTCGCCGGTGAACGCGCCGACGTGCAGCTCGTAGATGACGAGGTCGCGCAGCTCGTGCGGCGCGAAGTCCTCGTCGGTCCAGGCGAACGACGCGGGGGCGACGATCCGCGAGGGGCCGCGCAGGCCCGCAGGCTGGTGGCGCGACGCGGGATCGGGAAGGGTTGCGCCTGCACCGAGGACGTACATGTAGTCCTCGCCCGCGCGCGCGGCGACGCGGCCCTCGTGCACGCCGCCGCCGACGGGGCTCAGCCGGTGGCGCTGCCCGCCGACGCGGACCTCGACGAGATCGTCGTGCAGGGCCCAGACGCGGAACTCCACGACGCCGCCGCCGAGCGGGGTGGCGCCGAGCGCCTGCTCCCATGGTTCGGGCTCGTTCGCCGCCGGCATGCGAGCAACGTACCCATCGCGCGCGACAAACCCGTCGGCCGCTCGGGAGCGCGGCGCGGCGTCAGGTCCGGCGCCGCTGGACGAGCGCGTACACCCCCAGCAGGGCGATACCGCCGAGCAGCACGAGCGAGACGACGTTCAGCAGGCTGAGCCCATCGCCGGACCGCTCGCCGGCGACGGGCTCGGCCACGGGCTCGTCGGACGGGGGCGCCGCCGCCGCCCCGGGCAGCAGCGAGCGCTTGTCGAGGATGCCGCTGCCCTTCATGAACGTCCAGCCGTCGTAGATCTCGCTGCGGAAGGCGAACGCGCCGTCGGAGAAGAACAGTGGGATCGCGGGCGCGTCGCGCGCGAGCAGGCGCAGCTCCTCGGCGACCGCAGCCCGGCGCGCGGCCACCGTCGGGGCGTCCGCCACGCGCCGCGCCGCGGTGTCGAAGGCCGCGCTGCGGTACCCGGCGAGGTTCAGCGGCGCAGCGGCCGGCGCGGAGCCGAAGAGCGCGCGCAGGTAGTCGGGATCGTGCGACACGAGCGGCGTGATGCTCGTGATCGCGGCCTCGAAACGGGGCGGCGAGCCGTCCTCGCCGATCGCCTTGCCGAGCTGTGCGGATGGCAGCTCGACGAGCGTCGCCGCGGCGCCGGCGCGGCGCAGCGCGAGGACGACCTGGCGGCCGGCCTCGACGCGGACCGGATCCTGCTCGGGCGCCAGAACCCGGATCGCGGGCAGGCGCAGCGCGCTCAGCGCTCGCCGTGCGGCGGGCACGTCGGCGGTGTGCACCGGCTCCGCGGCGGCCCAGCGCGAGGCGGGATGCACGAAGCCGCCGACGGCGGCCCGTGCGGGGGCGACGTTGCGAGCGATCCGCGACAGCTCGAGCGCGGCGGCGACCGCCCGGCGGGCGCGCGGGTCGTCGAACGGCGCGCTGCGCAGGTTCAGCAGCAGCGACGTCCCGACATAGGACGGGCCGCGGCGCACGCCGATGCCGAGCGTCGCGGCGAGCCGATCGGCGTCGCGCTCGGCGAGGCTCAGCGGGACCATGTCGATGTCGCGCGCGCGCAGCGCGTCGAAGGTCTTCTGGAGGTCGCCGAAGATCGGCACCCGCAGCTCGCGCACGCGCGGTGTCCCGCGGAAGTACTGGTCGTTGGCGCGCAGGACGTAGCCCTCGCGGCGCCCCGCGCTCGTGAGCCGGTAGGGCCCGCTGCCGACGGCGAGCCCCGCGGGCGCACGCCGGCCGACCGGCAGCTCGCTCCACAGGTGGCGCGGCAGGATCGGCACATCGGCGAGCGGCTGGTCCTCGAAGCCCAGCGATGGTCGGCGCAGGTCGATCGTCGTCGTCAGCCGGTCGGTGACCGCGATCGCCCGCACGTCGGTGAGCTGCGGCGTGAACCGCGGGTGCGAGCGGCTGGTCAGCCGCCGCAGCGTGAACGCGACGTCCTGCGCGGTCACCGGCCGGCCGTCGTGCCAGCGCGCGTCGGACCGCAGCCGGACCGTGATGCGCCGGCCGCCGCGGCTGCGCCGCACCGAGCGCGCCAGCCAGGGCCGCGGCACGCCCTGCTCGTCGCGCCACATGAGCGTGTCGTAGACGAGCGTCATGAGGGGGTAGCCGAGCTCGAACGTGTACGGCGTCAGACCGCCGTCGTACTGCGGGAAGGCGATCCGCACGACGTCGGCACGCGGCGCCTGCGCGGTGGCGGGCGCCGCCGCGAGCAGGAGCCCGGCGACGAGCAGCATCGTCAGTACACGGACCGTGGAGGAGCGCACGCGCAGACCATAGGCGAGACGACGGCCACGATGCCACACCGCTCTGGTAGAAAGCACTTGATGCGACCGACATATAGTGGTAGCTTCGCGCCCGATACTGGGAATTCAATCGTCCAAGGAGGCGATGGCGGTGGTTCGACGAAGCCGAAAGGCTGGACTGGTCCTGGGAGTGCTGGCTACTCCCGTGATGGCAGTCGGCGTGGCGTTTGCTTGTACACCTTCGGGCTTTGGAACGCCGGCGGCGCCTGAGGCGCCACCGTCGTCCACCGGGCAGCCGGCGGCGGCGGTAGCACCCGCTCCCGTGGCGGCTGCTCCGGCGCCCGCAACTCCGCCGGCAGCCGCGCCGGCGACCGCGCCGGCACCGTCTGAGACGGCTCCGGCGACGGCAACGGCCGCAGCGCCGCAGACGGCGACGAGCACGGCCAGTGGCGCCGTTCGCTCCCGCGTCGTCGCTCCGGCGACGCGCTCGTCTCGCTCGACGGCTCCGGCGCGCCAGAGCTCGACCGGCACCCGTGTCGGCGGCTCGACCGCAGGCGTCACGACGCAGGCCGGACAGTCGGTCTTCGCCAGTTCGACGGCACCGGCCAAGGCCGCCGCCCCGAGCAAGCCGGCCGCGACCAAGAGCACCCGCACCGAGCGGACCCCCGCTCCGGCGGCCTCGACGCGTAGCGTCACAGCCGACCTGTGGAGCGGCGTGACCTCGACCGGCGCCAAGCCGTCTCTCGCATCGGCCGCAGCGGCCGGTGGCCAGAGCGGCGGACTCAACGGCGGCGTGGTGGCCGGTATGGCCATCCTCGGCGTCGGCCTCGTCGGGCTCACCGGCGGTGCCCTCGTAGTCGCAGGACGCCGCCGTCGCGCGGCTTCCGGAGTCTCCGAGTAGTCGTACGCGATCAGATAGATGACCACGACTGACGGTTCGCCGGAGACCATCTCCGGCCGACCGCCAGAAGGTGTTACGAGCCCCGACCGCCAGCGGCGGCGGGGCTCGTTGCTTTCTGCGCTGCTCGGAACCTGGCTGGTCTTCGCGGGCATCGCCGCAATGATCGTCGCGGGCTCGTTCGACGAGCGCCCGACCGTCGACGTCGTCGGCCGCGACACGCCGGTCAACCTGTCGGCGCGCAGCGCCGAGGACATCAGCGCGCACAACTCGCCGACGCTCGTGCGCAACCCTGTGCGGGCGGCCAGCCTCGCCGTCTCCAGCAGGATCGACACGCCCTTCTTCTCCTGCGCGCTGCACGTCTCCAGCGACGCGGGCGCGTCCTGGACGCAGACGGCCATCCCCGCGCCGCGGGGCGAGGAGGCCAAGTGCTTCGCGCCCGACGTCGCGTTCTCGGCCGACGGGACGCTCTACTACTCCTTCGTCACGCTCGCCGGAGCGGGCAACGTGCCCAACAAGCTGTGGCTGTCGAAGTCCAGCGACGGCGGGCGCACGCTCTCCAAGCCCGAGCGGGTGGCCGGGCCGCTGACCTTCCAGGTCCGGCTCGCCACCGACCCCCGCAACGCCGACCGCATCTTCCTGACGTGGCTGCAGGGCCTCGAGGTCGGCGTTCTGAAGTTCACCGAGCCCGGCAGCCGGATCGTCGCGTCGCGCTCGGACGACGCCGGTGCGACGTGGTCAGACCCGGCGCCGCTCAGCAGCCGCTCGCGCGGGCGCGTCGTCACCCCCGCGCCCGTCGTCAGCCGCGACGGCACGCTGTACGTCCTCTACCAGGACCTGGGCGAGGATCGCCTGGACTACGAGGCCGGCCACAACGGGCGCGGCGGTCCCGCCTACGACGGCCGCTACTCGCTCGTGATGGCGCGCTCGCGCGACGGGCAGACCGGCTGGGCCGAGTCGCTCGTCGACGACGAGATCAAGCCGATCGAGCGCTTCGTCGTGTTCCTCGCGCCGGCCCCCTCGGTGGCGATCGACGACGACGGGCGCCTGTACGCCGCCTACCAGGACGGCCGCAACGGCGACCCGGACGTGATGCTCTGGTCCAACAAGCCCGGCGAGTCGGACTGGAAGGGCCCGACGCGCGTCAACGACACTCCCCTGCGCGACGGCACCGCGCAGTACCTGCCCAAGCTCGCGGTCGCCCCCGACGGGCGCCTTGACGTCCTGTACTACGACCGTCGCGGCGACCGCGACGACATCCTCAACCAGGCCTCGGTGCAATCGTCGTTCGACCACGGCGAGACGTTCACCGCGGCGCTGCGGATGTCCAGCCAGACGTTCGACTCGACGATCGGCTTCGGCCGCAAGGAGGGCCTGCCCGATCTCGGCAGCCGCCTGGCGATGGTCTCCGCCGACCGCGCCGCGCTCGCGATCTGGACCGATACGCGCGCGGGTACGCCGGCGACCCAGAAGCAGGACCTCGCCCAGGCCGTGATCGCCGTCAGCGACCCGACCCGACTGTCGGCAGCGACCGAGTCGGCGTTGCGATACGGCGGCCTGGCGCTCGTGCTCGGCGGCCTCGCGCTGCTCGCACTGGCGTTGCGGCGGCGTCGGTCCTCCGCGGACTCCTAGCAGTCGCCCGCGCCCATGCGCGCGCGCGGGCCGGCACGCCGCAATGCCGTCCGCGCGAAGCGATTGGGGACGCCGAGCGTGCTCGACGCGAAGCTGCCGGCGAACACCGTCGTGATCACGCGGCCGTCCTCGTCCACGACCGGCCCGCCCGAACTGCCCGGCTGCGACCTGCCCCGGATCGTGGTCACGAGCCGTCCGGTGATCTGGGCTGAGACGCCGGGCGAGGGAGGCCCGCCGAGGCTGCCGTTCAGCCGGTCCGTCGTCGGGCCCGCGCGGGCACGCCGGATCGCCCTGCGGCCACCCGGATAGCCGAGCGTGACGCCCGCCGTGCCCGCCCGCGGCTCGGGCGCCAGCACGAGCGCAGGCAGGCCGGGCAGCCGCGGCACCCGCAGCGCAGCGATGTCGTGCTCGCCGTCGAACCAGATCACGGTCGCGTCGTAGCGCGCGCCCGTGCCGCCGGGCTGAACTTCGATCGTGCTCGTCGCCGTCACGACGTGCGCGTTCGTGACGACGACGCCGCTCCTGGCGACCCAGCCGCTGCCGGCGCCGCCGCCCGACCCGTCACAGCCCGTCAGGTGGATCTTCACGACGCTGCGCTCGGCCCGCAGGACGTCGGGGTCGCTCAGCAGCCCGGCATCGCCCGGGGTGATCGCCGGCGTGCGCCCGCCGAACGTCGGCAGCTCGTTGATCGGCGGCGGCTCCGTGGTGCGCACCGGCCCGGCCGGCGTGAGCACCGCGTTGAAGCGCCCCAGCAGCTCCGAGCGCGCGATCGGGTCGCGCGTCGAGCGGATCTCCGACAGGGCCGGCGCCAGCGCCCATGCGGCGACGACGGCCGCGGCCCCCGCCAGCAGCGTGCCCGCGCCGTTGTCGACGACGCGGCGCCGCCGCACGACACGGTTGGCGCGCGCTGCCATCGTCTCAGCGACGGCCGCCCCAGCCGCCCCGATGATGAGCGCGGCCGGCAGCGCGATGACGAGCGCGAACTCCGCGTCCAGATCCTCGCCGACGAGCAGCGGCACGCGCGTTCCCAGCAGCGCGCCGAACGCGAAGCCGGCGGCCGGCAACACGCGCCCGAGGCCCACCCGCGCCCCGTGGACGGCGGCTGCCACGATCATCCCGCCGACCAGCAGGTCGACGACGAGCGTGCTCATGCGTTCCGCGCGGCGATCGACTCTCTGGGCGTCGGCTTGAGCGGCGCAGCCTCGCAGCCCGGCACCTCGACGCGGTGGTTGGCGCGGCGCAGCGCGGAGCGGACGATGCGGTTGGGGACCGCCAAGGTGATGCTGTCCTGCGGAATGCCCGCGAACACGGTGCCCACCACGCGCCCTTGACCATCGATCGCGGGGCCGCCCGAGCCTCCGGGCCCGGTCAGGCCCCGGAGGATCGTCACGAGTCGCTCGCTCATCGTCAGCGAGACGCCGCCGCGGTTCGGGAGGTCCACGTCGTCGAGCTTCAGCTTCGACGTCGTCGTACCCAGCCGCGCGCGGCGGATCGTCTTCTTGCCGCCGGGAAAGCCCAGCGTGATCGCGGCCGTCATCGGTCGCGCGTCGTCTGCCAGCCGCAGCGCGGGCGCCTGCCGCAACGCTCCGACACGCAGCAGCGCCAGGTCGTGGATGCCGTCGAACCACACCACCGTGGCCTCGAGCGACGGTCCATCGCCCTGCCGGCGCACGCTGACGCGATCCGATCCGGTCACGACGTGGGCGTTGGTCACGACCATGCCATGGCCCGCGATCCAGCCCGAGCCCTGGTACCCACCGCCGCAGCGGTTGACCACGATCTTCACGAGGCTCTCGTCGGCTCGCCGGACCACCGGACGCGCGACCAGCCGCGGGTCGCCGGCCGCGACCAGCCGCTTCTGCCGGCGCCGGGGCGCCGGCGGCGCGTCGGCGGGCCGCCGGTCGGTCGCGGGCACCGGACCGACCGGTGTGAGCAGGGCGTTGAAGCGGTCCAGGACCTCCGACCGCTCGACGTCGTCGCGCGCCGGGCGGATCTGGGAGACGGCGGGCGCCAGCGCCCACACAGCGACGGCGCCGGCGGTCGCGGCGAGCACGGCGCCCAACGCGGCGTCGAGGACGAAGCTGCGCCGCACGAGGACGCCGGCGACACCCGACAGCCGCTCGGTGAGCGCGCCGGCGACGCCGCCCAAGATCAGGGCGGCGGGTACCGCGATCACGAGCGCGAACTCGGAGTCGAGCTGCTGGCCGAGAAGCAGCGGCGCACGCGTGCCCAGCGCCGCGCCGGCGGCGAACGCTGCGAGCGCCAGCGCGCGCACGAGGCCGATCCGCGCCCCGCAGACGGCGGCCGCCGCGATCAGGACCGCGACGATCATGTCGATGACGAGCATGCCTCACCCTATCCGCTGCGCGGGTGCGATTTCAGCCCCGTGCCCGTGAGATCCGGTGCCCGGGAGGAGGCGCAACGTGAGCCGCTGGCACATCCGTCCCGCCTCTGCCCCGACTATGTATACGCTACACATACGTGACCCGGCGAACTGATCGGCATTCTGGACGGCGTCGGCCGCCGGACTTCAAGCGACGTCTGAACACACCCGGCTTCTGGGCGACGCTGATCGTGGCCGTGCTCCTGATCGGCTACGTGCAGGTGATCGTCGCCACCCAGCCGCATCCCGTCGGCAGCCGGCTGGACTTCTCGCGCATGGTCGAGCTCGCGGAGACCGGGCGCATCCAGCGGGCGACGATCCTCGACGTCGACTCCGTCGTGCAGGGCACGTACCGCCGCCCGGGCGGCGCCCGCGTGGAGTTCTACACGCCGTTCCTGCGCTCGATGTCCAGCCGCGACATCCTCGTCGAGGTCCTCCAGAACAACGAGGTCGAGCTGCGGATCGACCAGCAGATCGTCAAGGGCATCCTGCCCTACCTGTCGTTCCTGCTGCCGTCGCTGATCCTCATCACGCTGCTCGTCTACTTCATCGCCATGCGGCAGGCGGGGACCGGGCTGTTCGCGCAGAAGAGCGGCGCGCGCAAGGCGACCAAGGACATGATGGCGCGCGGCTTCGACGACGTCGCCGGCCAGGACGCGGCGCTCACCGAGTTGCGCGAGATCTCCGACTTCCTCGCCGATCCCGAGCGCTTCGCGGAGGTCGGCGCGCGGGTCCCCAAGGGCGTGCTGCTGTACGGCCCGCCGGGCTGCGGCAAGACCCTGCTCGCGCAGGCCGTCGCGGGCGAATCGGGCGCCGCCTTCTACTCGATCTCGGGCTCGGACTTCGTCGAGATGTACGTCGGCGTCGGAGCGGCGCGGGTGCGCGAGCTCTTCAAGGAAGCGCGCGAGAACGCGCCTGCGATCGTGTTCATCGACGAGATCGACGCCGTCGCGCGCAAGCGGCGCTCGGGCCCGGCCTCGTCGGGCGAGGAGCAGTCCCAGGCGCTCAACCAGCTGCTGACGGAGATGGACGGCTTCGAGCGCGGCTCGGGGACGATCGTCGTCGGCGCGACGAACCGCCCCGACGATCTCGACGCGGCGCTGCTGCGCCCCGGCCGCTTCGACCGCACCGTCTCCGTCGACCGTCCCGACGAGGCCGGCCGCGCGGCCATCCTCGCCCTCCATGCGCGCGGCAAGCCGCTCGCCGCCGACACGGACGTCGCCGACGTCGCGCGGCGCGCGATCGGGTTCACGGGCGCCGACCTCGAGAACGTCATGAACGAGGCCGCGCTGCTGACGGCCCGCGCCCGCAACAAGGAGATCGGCCAGCGCGAGCTCGACGAGGCGCTCACCCGCATCCTCGAGGCACCCGAGCGCCAGCGCCGCCTGTCGATGCGCGACCGCTCGATCGGCCAGCAGTCGCTCGGTGGCGAGCGCGTGACGTTCGCCGACGTCGCGGGCATCGGCGAGGCGCGCGACGAGTTGCAGGAGATCACCGACTACCTGCGCGACCCAAGCCGCTTCACAGCGCTGGGCGCGCGCTTCCCGCGCGGCTTCCTGATCTCCGGGCCGCCCGGCTGCGGCAAGACGCTGCTCGCGCGCGCCGTCGCCGGCGAGTCCAACGCGGCGTTCCTCGCCGTCGCGGCGACGGAGTTCACCGAGACGTTCGTCGGCGAGGGCGCGGCCCGCGTGCGCGATCTCTTCAGCCAGGCGCGCGCGATGGCGCCGGCGATCGTGTTCATCGACGAGATCGATGCGATCGGCGCCAAGCGCGGCGCGGCATCCGACGGCCACCGCGAGCGCGAGCAGACGCTCAACCAGATCCTCATCGAGCTCGACGGGTTCCGCCAGCGCGAGGGGATCATCATCATGGCGGCCACGAACCGGCCCGACATCCTCGACTCCGCGCTGACGCGGTCGGGCCGCTTCGACCGCGAGATCACCGTCGACCTGCCCGACCACACGGGCCGGCGCGAGATCCTGCAGGTGCACGTCGGCAGCAAGCGGCTGGCCACCGGCGTCGACCTCGACGCACTCGCCGGCATGACGCGCGGCCTGTCGGGCGCCGACCTGGCGAGCATCATGAACGAGGCGGCGCTGCTCGGCGCGCGCCGCGGCGAGACGGAGATCACGATGACGAGCCTCAATCAGGCCGTCGAGCGCACGACGATGGGGATCGGGCGCGCGCACGTCATGACCGACGAGGAGCGGCGGGTCATCGCCGTCCACGAGGCCGGGCACGTGATCGTCGCGCTCGCGATGCCCGACGGCAACCTGCCGCACATGGTCAGCATCATCCCGTCGGGACGGACGCTCGGGCGCGCCTGGATCACCGACAGCCACGACCGCCTGTCGCGCTCGCGCGCAGGGCTGATCGACGACATGGCCGTCCTGCTCGGCGGGCGCGCCGCGGAGCACCTGGTCTTCGGCGACTCGGGTACGAGCGTGTCGAGCGATCTGCGGCGCGTCGCCGAGACCGCGCACTACATGGTCCGCGAGCTGGGGATGAGCAACGAGGTCGGTCCGCTGGGCTACGGACACAACGGTGACGGCATCGCCCCCTCCGACGAGACGGCGCACGCGATCGACGCTGCGGCGCGGAGGCTCGTCGAGGAGGCGCAGGCGCGTGCCGACGCGATCCTGCGCGGCTCAAGCGACGCGCTGGACCGGCTGACGGATGCGCTGCTGGAGTCCGAGACGCTCGACTCCGCGCAGATCCGCAAGCTCGTGCGCGTCCCCGCTCGCGCGCCGGCCTGACATCCGCGAACGGCCGGCGCGACCGCGCCGACTTCGCCGCGGGCGATGGCGCCGCCGTGCTGCGCGGCCCGGGCGCCTGGGGCTGCGACGCCCTATCGATCACTCCGTCGAGCCCGGTCAGCGCTCCTGCACGCCAGGCGTGAACGAGCGCCGACCGCGGCCGCACGACGGAGCTGCTCGGCGCTTGTTCACGCAGGACGCGGCGACCGCCACGAGGGCACGCGGCCTGGCCTGTCGGATAGCTGTCCTGTGCGTTGCGTCCTCGACGTTTGTGGCCCGATCTGCCATCTGCCAGACTCTCTGCCATACGTACCACACTCGACATCGACGACCGCCTGCTCGAGGCGCTGATGGCACGCAGCCCCGGGCTGTCCAAGACGAAGGCGATCGAGCGCGCAATCGATCACTTCGTCACGCAGGACGTGTACGAGAGCCTGCGCGGGCTGCGCGGCTCGCGCCCCGACATCGTCGACGTCTCGGTCGAGAATCGCCGCCTCGACATCGAGCGACAGGAGCGCCGCGGGCGCGAACAACGGGCCGGGGCATGATCCTCGTCGACTCGTCGTTGTGGATCGACTACCTGCGCGGCCGGCCGAGCGCGGCCGTCGATGCGTTGGACGAGCGGCTCGCCGCCCGCGACGTCCTGATGTGCGGCCCGGTCGCCGCCGAGCTGCTGGCCGGGGAGCAGCCAGGCGAGCGCATGCGACTGTGGGAGCTCTTCAGTGCGATGCCGTGGGCAGATCTCGACCGCGCCGACTACTTCGCCGCCGGCGACGCCGCCGCTCTGCTGCGCGACCAGGGCCGTACCGTCGCGTTGTACGATGTCCTGATCGCCGCAGCCGCCTCGGGTCGCGCGGCCCTGTGGACGCGCGACCGCGATTTCGAACGCATCGCCGAGGTGCTCGAGCCGCTGGATCTCAAGCTGCTCAGGGACTGACACCGGGCAGGTGGATGCCGTCGCTGCGAGAAGGACAGGGGCGGGCGGGCGGCGGCGCAGGACGTCGGCGGGCAGCGGCGCAGCTACCGCGGGCGGCGCGACGACAGCGCCGGTGCGGGCACCGGCACCGGCGTGGTCGTGCCCTGCATGCGCGAGACACCTTCGGCAAAGGCCCGGGTAGCGCTGCGCGACGTCGCGACGCGCCAGTCGGTCTGCTTGGGGAGATCGAACCAGAGGACCGCGTTGATGTCGGGGTGCGCGATGACATAGTCGAACATCTCCTTGATCCACAGCGGCTTGCTGCCGCCCTCCTTCGCGGTCCCCACCTCGCTGATCTGGACGGGCTTGTCGGGCGCGATCTGGCGCAGCTCGTGCATCGGGGCATCGAACGCGTCGGTGAACGTGCGCCATCCGCCCCAGTTCAGGACGGTGCCGCCGATGAAGCCCGACAGCCCGACGATGTCGACGTAGCGGACGCCCGGGTACTGGCCGCGCACGACGCCGCCTGTGACCGGCGCCCAGACCCAGCTCACGTTCGTTGCGCCCTCGGCTGCGAAGATGTCGTACGTGTGGCGCCACGCACGGGCGAACTCGCCGGGGCGGTTGCTGTTCAGCCCTTCCGCCCAGGGCCTGCAGCGCGGAGACGACGGTCATTGGCCAGCCCGCCGCACCGTGCCCGACGTGCGCCCCGCGCAACAGCCTGGCGCCGAGGATCATCGGGACCCCCTGCTCGGCAAGTCGCTGACCTGCGCCGCCGGCGTCTGGACGGGCATCGCGCCGATGACGTTCGGCTACAGCTGGAAGCGCGACGGCACGAAGGTCGCCGCCGCCACGAAGTACAAGGTCGTCGCGAAGGACGTCAAGCACATGCTCGTCTGCGAGGTCACCGTATCCAACCCCGCCGGGACCGGCACCGCGCGCAGCGAGCCGGTCACCGCAACCAGGCCGTCCGTGTTCGTGTCCATCAAGGCCGATGGCGTGATCACCATCCAGCGCCCGGCCGGCGTCTCCATGCGCCAGGCCTGCACGGGCAGCGTCTCGCTGCGGCTGCTGCGCAGGTCCAAGACGGTCGGCAAGCGCACGGTCCGCCTCGACGCGCGCTGTCGTTGGACCCACACCTTCAAGGTCCGGCGAACGAAGCTCGGCGGCGCCAAGACGCTGCGCCTGAGGGCACGCTACGGCGGCAACCGCTACGCCCTGCCGACGTCGTTCGTGCGCACCGTGCGCGTCACGAGCTGACACCGGCGCGCGCGATGTCCATCGGGTCAGCCGAGGTCATCTGGAGCAACCAAGTGGCCGAGGTACGTCGGCCGCGAGACTCCCGGCCACGCCGCCGACTCCTCGGCCGCGCTGATGACCCCGGGCGTGGAACTCGCGCGCCCAGAACAGCGCGTTGGCGAGCAGGAAGTTCTTGACCTCGTTGCGCCCGTAGTTGAACACGAACGTGCCCCAGTCGGAGTGCCCAGGAGTCGCGCGGGAAGTGCGCCGGCTCCCAGTCCAGCAGCACGCCGATGCCGTTGGCCCGTGCCACCTCCCAGCGTTCCCGGACCGTTCTCGCTGCAGGACGCCGAGCATCTCGACGCACTGATGCACGACGCGGCACCCGCGGACGCCGGCGTGCGCGACGTCGCCGTGCCGCTGCGGTCGGTCTCCTTCGAGGACTGGTGGTCCAGAACGCCGGCGCTCGCCGGGCCGCTGGCGCAGATCCTCGCCACGCTGCCCGAGCCGGATCGAAGCCCCGCTCAGCGACCTGTGCGAGCGCACCGCGCCCTATCGCGCTGCCGCCGGACTTGAGTTCCGGGACGTCAGCCTGCTCGCCCCGGGTCGCGCGGCGGGCTGAGCCGCTACATGTCGCCCAGCACGCGCAGCAGCGCCGACCCGACGCTGCGTCCTCGGCTGACGTCGCCGCGTTCACCCCGCGGCGGCGGCCCTCTTGGGAGCCCAACCGCACCCCCGGCCCGTCGTCGGGATCAGCGTCGGACGATGCTGAAGGGCGCCGTACGCGGCTCGCCGCTGTTTGCGGCCGAGTCCGTCGCCACGGCGAGCACGCGGTAGCGGCCCGTCGCGAGCTCCTTGGCTTGCAGCCGGCCGCTGAACGCGAGACGATGGATTCCGGCCGCGAGGTTCCCGCGCTTCAGCGTCCCGACGAGGACATACCGCGCACACGGCCTGCCGGCGCGATTGGCGCGCTTGCGCGCGGCGCACGTCGCTCCCACGCGGCGTCCCGACGTCCTGCGCTCAATCCGCAGCACGACGGTTGCGCGCTCGCTGAGCCGGAACGTGATCTTCGATCCGAGCGCGGCCCGCCTTCCGGGCCTGGCGGTCGCCGGGGCCGCCCGTACGGACGACACCCTGAACGTGTCCGGCGCGAGCTTCAGCGCGAAAAGGCGTGGGGCGGTGCTGTCGGTGGTGCTGTCGGTGGTGCTGCCGCCGCCACCGGCCGATCCGCCGCCGCCTGAAGCGCCACCACCAGCGCCGCCGCTCAAAGCGCCACCGCCGCCGCCTGGACCGCAATCCAGCCGGACATGCACGTCGAGTGCCGGCGGCGGGATGTCGACCGGACCGCCGATCGCAGACTCGCATCCGGGCGCGCTCACAAGCACGCGGTACGTGCCCGGCGAGACATCCCATTGGAAGATGCCGCTGGCGCCCGTGGTCTGCGGGTTGACGTTCGGCGTGATGCCGGGATCACCCGACAGGACGTTGACGAACCCGCCGGGTGTCAGTCGCTGCAGGCGCGCGGTGGCACCCGCGATGGCGGCGGCGGCCCGGGCCTGCGCCGGCGTGCTGCCGGCGGCGATCGCGGCGTCGTAGCGAGCGCCGTCGTAGACGACGCCCTGCGGGTCGATGAGCTGCAGCCCGCCGATCGGCACGCGGAACGTCTGCGTCGCGGTGCCCTCCGTGAGCGTGAACTGCAGCCACATGTCGCCGCTGACCAGACACGGCACCGTGAAGGCGTACGCAGCGCCGGTCTGCTGCGCGGTGCCGTCGGCGAGCGCCGCGGCCGGCAGCGGCGTGCCGAGGTCGTTGGGGTTGTGACGCGTGCGGTCGAGCAAGAACAGCCGGGCATCGCTGATCGTGCCGGCGCCGGCCTGCAGCGTCGCCGACACGGGCAGGTTGACGTTGCGGCCCGTCCGCTGATCGAAGGTGCAGGCGGCGAAGCCCGCCGACGCGGTCTGCGCCTGATCGAACTGGAACGTCGGCGCCTCGCCGTTCTCCGGGTTGGCCTGGACGGTCGGCGTCACGCCCGCCGGGGGCGTCACCGTCGGCGGACCCGCGACGTGGTTGTCGGCCAGCCAGCGCACGGTCGCCGAGGCCGCGGGCTCGTCGGGATCCTGCACGCTGTCGCCGTTCGTGTCGATCCAGGCCAGCAGCGTGTCGACGCCGGCGGTCGTGCCGCCCCAGGTGACCTGCGCGAGCCCTTGCGCGTTCGTCGTCACGCTCTGCGCGCCGACGGCGTTGACGCCGGTTCGGCGGTAGCGCACGGTCGCGCCGGAGACGGGGTTGAAGCTCGGGTCGACGAGCGACAGCGTCACGGTGTGCGAGCCGGGCAGCTCCTTCGTCGCGATCTGCGGCGAGGCGCTCAGCGGCGTCGGCCGCGTGACGTGCCAGATCGCCTCGTAGCGCGCGGTGGCGCCGGGCGCGAGGCCGGCCGTGGCCCGATCGTCGAAGCTCACGCCGACGCCGTTGTCCAGGTTCGCCGGATTGATCGTGTTGAGGAACGCGTCGCCGTTGCCCAGGCGGCGGATGACGCCGAAGGGATCGCCCTCCTCGTAGCTCGCCCACCGCGGGACCGGCGTCGCGCCGGCCTCGCCGGGCAGCTGTGACGCGGTCGCCTCCTGAAGACCTCCGGTCGTCAGTGACCGGGCGTTCGTCCCGCCGACGAAGCGGCTGGGGCCGTCGGCGAACAGGCCGCGGCTGGCGTCGCTCTCGATGAAGAGGTCCGCGGAGGTCCCGAAGACGAACGGGATCGTGCGATTCTGGGGGTCGATGTTGCGGACCCGCCAGATGACGCGGTAGCGCAGCTCGGGAGCGACGTAGAGGACCGTCTGCGTGACCTCGAAGAGGTTCACGCCGTTGTGCCGGATCTGGGTGACGGTGTCGACGCGCGCCGGCGACGCGACTGTCCAGTCACCCGTGACCGGCGAGTTGGAGACCGTCGTCACCTCGCTGTCGCGAGGACCGAACGTCACGTCGGCGGCCGGTGCTCCCTTGACCCGCAGGTGCCAGAAGTTCGCCGCCGGAGCGGTGCTGCTGCCGAAGAACATGCCCGTCACCGCAGCAGTGGCCGGCACGCCGCTGACAGAGAACTGCTCTCCGCGCTTGGCCTGCAGCGAACCGGAGTCGGCGATGTAGATCGTCAACGGACGCGGGTTGGCTGCCGCGGAACACAGCGGGGGGCCGACCGCCCAGCAGTTCCCGACGATCACCTGCGTGGCTGCCTGGGCGCTCAGGGGCAGGCCGAGCGCGAGCGCGCACACGGCCACAAATGAGCGGATCCAGTTCATGTCGTTGCCTTTCGTAGGGCGCGCACGGCGACTGACCGCGAGCGGGGCCCCACGCGCGAGGAGACGTTGTCGCGCGCGGCGACCGCGTAGTGATACAAGCGGCCCGGCACGAGATCGGTGATCTCCAGTTCCGCCGTCGCCTCGATGCTCGTGAGGCCGTAGAGGACGCACCGGCCCTTGCACAGCACGGCGGCGCGCTTGAAGTCGCGCGCGGTGCGGATCGGCTTCAGCGACTGCTTGACGAGGTAGCCGCGCGCGGCCGGGGCCTTGCCATTGTCGCTGCCGGCGACCGTGAAGGACAGCTTGACCTTGCCGCGGCCGGTCGCCTTGGCCTTCAGGCCCTTGACCGGTCCGGGCCGGCGACCGTGGCGCTTGACGCAGGCCGCGCGCCGTCGCTTGTTGCTCGCTTCGGCCAGCCGCCGTTGGAGCCTGCCGCGCGCGCCGACGACCCGCCGCGCCCGGCGCAGATCGGCCGTGAACCGGCTCTTGGCCGACCGCAGGCAGGAGCTGTACTTCGCAGCGCGAGCGCGTTCGGCCGCGAGGAGGGTGCTCAGACCGTCGGGGCCCGGCACGACCGCCGGCGGTGGCGGCGCAGGTGCCACCGGTGTCACGGCGATGTCGCCTGCCGGTGGCGCCGGCGGCGGCGGTGGCGGCGCAACGAACGGGCAGCCGTCCCCCGGGATGCCCGGCTGACCCAACACGACCGGGCCCGCCGATGCCGGCGACTCGTCGTCACCGATGCGGATCTCGTTGCAGTAGCCGAGCCGCCCGTTGTTGCCGCTGCCCCAGCAGCGGACGCTCCCGTCGTCCAGCCGGGCACAGGTGTGCCGCTGACCCGCGCTGACCGCCGTGGCAGCGCGGCCGAGACCGATCGGGCCGACCGAGGACGGGACCTCGTCGTCGCCGATCGTCTGGGTGTTTGCGTATCCGAGGTTCCCCAGGGCGCCGAAGCCCCAGCAGCGCACGCTGCCGCCGTCGAGCACGGCGCACGTGTGCTCAAAGCCCGAGCTGATCGCCTTCACGCGACCGCCGACGCTGACGGGCCCGGCGCTCACCGGCTGCTCGTCGTCCCCGATGCTGCTCGCATTGGCGTAACCGAGCCGGGCGTCGCCGGCGAAGCCCCAGCAGCGGAGGCTGGCGTCGGCGAGGATCGCGCACACGTGCCCGAAGCCCGCGCTGATCGCGGTCGCGTTCTGTCCGAGGTTGACCGGCCCGACGGTGTCGGGCGTCGTGTCCTCGAACCGACCCACGTCAGCGATCTTTCCGTATCCGAGGCGACCGTCGCCGCCGAAGCCCCAGCAGCGCACCGCCCCGTTGTCGAGCAGTGCGCAGGTGTGCGAGCCGCCGGCGGTGATCGCCTTGGCCGTCCGGCCGGGGCCGAGCTTGACCGCCGGGGACTGGGCGGGCGACTCGTCGTCGCCGACGCTGTCGACACTGCCCAGGCCGAGACGGCCGTCGAGGTTGAAGCCCCAGCAGCGCACCGAGTCGTCCTCGAGGATCGCGCAGGTATGACCGTTGCCGGCGGCGATCGCCTTCGCGGTCCGCCCGGGACCGAAGCTGACGGGCGGGACGTCAGCGGGCTTCTCGTCGTCGCCGATGTTGTCGAGGTTGCCGAGGCCGAGCCGCCCGTTGCCCGCGAAGCCCCAGCAGCGCACCGCTCCGCTGTCGAGCAACGCGCACGTGTGGACCGTGCCGGCGGCGACGGCGACGGCCGTCCGTCCCGCGCCGAGCGCGACGGGCCCGGCCGTCTCGGGGTCTTCGTTGTCGCCGATGCTCTGGGTGTTTCCGTATCCCAGCGCGCCGTCACCGCCGTAGCCCCAACAGCGCACCGTGCCCGCGATGACGGCGCAACTGTGGAAGTTGCCGGTCGCGATCATGCCCGCCTCGGGCGACGACGGCTGCGAGGCCTGATCGGCCGCCGCTCCGCCGGGCAACAGGGCCGCCGCGGCGATGAGGGCGGCGGCGACGAGCACGAGAAGCACACGCGGTGCGTGCCGAGATAACGACTGAGACACCGGCGTGCTCCTCATCGTTTCGACCCTACTGCAGCACGTTCAGTGACACGACGGTACCCGCGCGGCGGCGTCTGCCGCGCGGGTACCGTCTGGCCGGTCAGCGCAACACCCTGAACGTCAGGTTGACCGTGTTGGACTTCCGGTTGCCGGAGTCCGTGGCCTGCAGGGTGAATCGGTAGCTGGCGCGCGACAGGAACCTTCCCCGGACCTTGCCGTTGAACTTCACCGTGTTCGCGCCCGCCTTGCGGCTGCTCGACAGCGTGCCCCGCGTCACGAAGCGCACGCACGACTTGCGCGTACGGGTGGCCGCTGTCACCGCGACGCATTTCGCGCCGACGCGGCGGCCCGTACTGCGCCGTGCCACGACGATCCGCACCCTGGCGTCCTTGGACAGGGTGAACCTGATCGACGTCCCGCGCCGTGCCACGAATGACCTGCTGGTCAACGAGGCCTTGCTCAGCACCGGCTTGGCCGTGTTCACGATCGCGGGCGGAGCCGCCGGTGGCGCCGGTGGCGCCGCCGGTGGCGCCGGTGGCGCCGGTGGCGCCGCCGGTGGCGCCGCCGGTGGCGCCGGTGGTGGTGGCGGCGGCGGTGGCGCTGTCGCGGGCCCGACCAGGAAGTACTGGTCGACTCCGCTCAGGCCGAACTCCTGCGCCTGGGTGACACCGTTCTGGTACAGCGGAGCCGGGGCGAGCACGAGCATGCCGGTCGCCCGTGCCACCCAGCCGCCGAGCAGCGTCACATCCATCGGGCTGCCTCCGTCGGCGACGTAGACGATGTTGCTCGGCATGCCGCGCAACCCTGACTCGAGCACGACGGCCCTCGAGGTGTCGTACACGGTGGCGCCGCCTCGCCGGGTGATCGCCTCCGTGACCTTCGGCAGCGCGTCGAGTTCCGCCTCCACGGCGGCGGACACCTCGTCGGTGCCGCCGACGATGATCAGCTTCTTGATGTCGTGCGCATCGATCGCGGCCGCCGTCTCCGCGGGAACCGCACCGGTCGCGTTGACGTACAGCATCGGCAGCCGGCGCGCCGCGGCGAGCCCGACAGCGGCAGCGGCATCCGGGGTCGCCGGGTTGGCGATCACGGCCGCGTCGAACGCCGGAACGTCGGCGTCCTTCTCGATCTGCCCCCTGTAGTCGTACCGCGCCGCCATGAGCGCGGCAGTGGCCGCATCGCTGCCGCCGTCGATCCGGATCACCTGGGTCATCCCCACGATCCCGGCCGCGACCCCGGCGTCGGTCATCACCTGATCGGACAGCTTGTCCGTACCGCCGATGACGAATACCGCGGCAGGCCGGATCCGGCCGATCTCGGCCGCGACGGCGGCGGGCAGGCCCGCTGCCGGCGACAGCAGCAGTGGCGCCGGGTTCGCGCGGGCGAGCACCGTCCCCGCCATCGCACCGGCGACATCGTTCTCGTTCGCGATGACGACCGACGAGGCGTTCCTCGAGGCGACACCGGCAGGGACGGTGATGGGTGGATTCTGGTTGGCCGGATCGAGCGGACCTCCGGTGAGCGCACCCTCGTTGCCACCCCGGTATGCGCGCTTGGAGAGCGCCACCGCACGCGCGATCGCGTTCGGCTCGTCGATGTGCGTCTTCGGATCTGCGCCCGTGGCCTCGTGGTCCACCTTGGCGAGGTAGTAGTCCTCGGTGTCGGTATCCCAGTTGCCCTCGCGCGAATCCATCCAACCGATCAGGGTCTGGCCGCCGCCGACCGTGACGACCTGCGGCCCCCAGGACCAGTACCCCGACGCCGGCCGCGTGTCGTAGCCGACCTCGTTGTTGTGCGACCGGTCGCTGATGCGGATGTCGGAGGAGAACGTGTCCCCGCCGTTCGTCGAGTTGGCGTAGTACGTGTCGCCGAGGCGGATGTCGTAGCAGAAGCTGTGCGAGTACGTGCACTGGCGTTCCATCGACACATCGTTGATGGCGTTGTCGGCGTTCGGCAGGCCGCTCTGGTACCAGTGTCGACGGTCCTGCCAGACGACGTTGACGCGGCCGCCCGGCGAGACGGAGATGTTCGGCTGGCGGGTCTGGTGGATGATGCTGCCCGGGAACGACGTCGTGTCGCTGACCCGCTGCGGCTCTGACCACGTCAGGCCCCGGTCCTTGGACCGCTGAAACCAGACCTCGATGTTGTAGCCGATGAAGTGGTCGCTGCCCAGAAAGCCACCCGCCGGTGGCGTCGGGCCCGGCGGCGTCTGGCCGTAGACCATGTAGATCCATTGAGGCCGCGTCGGGTCGGTGGCGAGGCGCGGATAGGTCGCTGTCGTCGAGGCCCCGGTGAAGCCATCGCGTGGAATCAGATGCGTGCTGCCGCCGGTGTTCTTGACGCCGGCGATGTCGACCGGCGCACTCCAGGACCCGGCCGTGCCGGGGGTGGCCGACCGCGATGCCTGCAGCTTGCCGACGTTGGACGGGTTGGTCGCTGTGGGCGTGCCCTGGCCGCTCTGGCGCCACACCACGGTGACCGAACCGTCGTCGTTGACGACCCCCACCGGCGGGTCCTGGGCATTGAGGCCGGGCGGAGTGACGTTGGTCGGGGCAGCGAAGTTCGCCCCACCGTCGGACGACTGGGCGACCCGGACGAGGCCGCACGACGACACGCAATTGGGCGCGGTGCCGCTGTTGCCGACTCCGGAGAAGTCACGGGCGATCGCGTACACCTTGTCCGGAGCGCCGTTCTGGCCTGGATCCACCGTGAGGGCGGGGCGGGTGTAGTCCGGGCCCGTCGCAGGCTGGGTTTGGGTGTCAGACCTTCCGGGTCCGCCCGGCATCGCGACGACGCCGCGGCCCCAGGTCGCTCCGCCGTCGGCGGACTTGTAGACGATCACATTGGCGTTCGGGAACGCGGGCGTGACCCGCGAGGCGGTCACGATCGCGTAGACGTTCAGCCCCGAGCCGAACTGCACGGACTGGTGGAAGTTGCAGCGCTTGCTGAACGCCGCCTCGCCGGGAGCCGGGTCCGGAGGCAGGAGGGGCACGGCGCGGGTCCACGTGGAGCCGCCGTCCGTGCTCGCACTCGCCTCACAGACGATGTCGAGGTAGTTCGCGTTGACCGAAGCGACGCGCTGCGGGTCGGTGCGGCTGACGGCGAGACCGATCTGGTCACGGCCGCGGAAGTTGCTCGGATCGGAGGCGAGGTTGTAGTTCGGGCCGACCCGGAGTTCCGCCTGCGTTGCGGGGACGAGGCCGAACAGGACGGCTGCCGCCGTGATGGCGGCGAGGCTTGCCTTGCGAAGGGTCATGTGGGTCACCTTGGAGAGGTTCATCGTCGCCGGCTAGCTGCTGAGCGGATGATGGGGGATGCGCCGCCTGCCGACGGCCAGCGTGCCGCCCGCCAGGAGGACGAGCCCGACCATCAGCGCCCCGACCGCCACGACGGCCTGACTCGTGCCGCTGCCGGACGAAGCGGACGCAGCGGTTGCAGCGCCTGCCGCGGCGCTACTGCCTGCGGTGACGCGGAACTTGGCCCGACCGGGTCCGGAGGTGCTCCTGCCCCGGACGCTGAACTGGGTGGCGAGGACGAGGTATTCGCCGGCCGGGACCTGCGGGACGATGAACGTGGTGCTGAACGTGTTCTGGCTACTGACGATCACCGGCCCCTTCAGAACCGGCGCGTCACGCGTGGAGAACCGGATCTTCGGACCCTCGACAGATCCGTTTGCAGCGCTCCCCGAGAAGCTGAACCCGTTGGCCGTGACCTCGGTGCCCGCCGGTCCAGAATTGGGAATGAGCTCCAGCGTCGCGCCCTGCGCGGACGCGTTGGAAACGACAAGCAGGGGTACCACCAGTCCGCAGAACACAAACAATCCGACTCTCCGCCTCATGACAACTCCTTTAGTAGGCGCGCGGGCCACTCCGCGTTCGCCAGGTTCCCCCGAGGGGTCCGTTCGTTGGCGCGACTATAGGTCGTTTACAGATAGCCTGACTAGCTGTGTTCATCACATAGCCCGCGTTTTCTGGCCTTTACCGGCCAGGAAGCGGCGACATCGCAATCGACGAGGCGGGCAAAGCGGGTCCTCGCGGCGGTTTGTCGCCGGCGGCACCGACGGTCGTCGCGCGGGCGCGGCCTCGCCCCCCTGCCCGTCCCGCCGGGCCGGGCGGCGAGCGCGCGCCAGGTGCTACGCATCCGGCTTGACGGGACGGTTCTTCGCAAGTTGCGCTGCGTGTCGCCGGCGGCAGCCTGCCGCGGCACGGTGCGTAGGCACGGGCGTCGCCGAGGCGGCCGGTGGCGCGCCCAGGCGGGGGCGTCGCGCGCCGGACGCTCGCTTCGGCCGTCCACCAACCCGACTATATGACGCGCCGCCACAACTTTCTTTGCATGACCGGCCCGGCTCGGTAGCCTCGCGCAGGCCCGTCGCGGTGACGGGAGGGTTGCTTCACACGGATGCCGACGGCGATCAACAGACTGCGAGCACACGCGCTCTTCCGCAGAGCGCTGCGTCCGGTGCTGATCGCGTCGCGGCCCAGGCGGCAGGCGCCGCCGCGTTCGCCGCGGCCGCGGCCGCAGCCACTGTCAGCGCGACCGCCTCGCAGGACCATCCCGCTCGGCGCCGGCGTGCTGTGCGACGCCGCATCCGTGCTCGGGCGCGTCGACGCCCAGGCCGGCGCGACGATCCGCTTCACGCTGTACGGCCCCGACGACGCCACATGCACCGGAACTCCGGCGTCAGGGCCCGCCCACGTCCAGTACCCCTCGATGACAAACCCGTCGTTGCTCTCACCGTCCTTCACGCCGACGCGGGCCGGGACGTATCGCTGGATCGCGACCTACAGCGGCGACGTCAACAACGCCCCCGCCACCACGGCCTGCGACGACCCGCACATGACACCGTCGTCAACCGGGCGGCGACGGTCGTGAACGTCAGCCCGGCGGCGGCCGATCCCGCCGGCGCCGTGACGCTGACGAACCTCGCCGACGTCGCCGATCGCATCAGCCCCGTCGCCGGCGCGACGATCGACTTCCGCCTGTATGGCCCGGCGGACACGGGCTACACGGGCGCCCCGGTCTTCGAGTCGCCCGGCGTGCCGTACCCCGCTGCGGGCGGCGCCGTCACCTCGGCGCCCTACGCGCCGCCCACACCCGGCGTCTACCGCTGGACGGCGTCCTACAGCGGCGATGCGAACAACGCGCCGGCGGTCAGCGGCTGCAGCGCCGCAACGACCGTCAACTCCAACGCGCCGCCGCCGTGCCCGACGTGTGCGCCGCGCAGCAGCTTGGCACCGGTGATCGGCGGTCAGGCCGCCCGCGGCCGGCAACTCACATGCGGCGCGGGCGTCTGGACAGGCGTGGCGCCGATCGCGTTCGCCTACCGCTGGCTGCGTGACGGCACGCAGGTCGCCGTCGGCCAGACCCTACAAGGTCGCCGCGGCGGACCTCCGCAAGAAGCTGGTCTGCGAGGTCACCGCGACGAACATGTCCGGGACCGCGACCGCGCGAAGCGCATCGGTCACCCCGACCGCGCCGTCGGCGACCGCGCCGATCAAGGTCGGGGGCACGATCGGCATTAGGGCGCCGGCGGGCGTCTCCGCGCGCAAGGCCTGCAGCGGCAGGGTCGCGCTGACCCTGCAGCGCGCCTCGGAGAAGACGCTCGGCCGCCGCACGGTCCGCCTCGATTCTCGCTGTCGCTGGTCGCACACGTTCCGGATCAGCCGGACGAAGCTCGGCACGGCGACGAAGCTGCGCCTGCGGATCCGCTTCGGCGGCAACCGCTACGCGCGCCCGGCGACGTTCGTGCGCACGATCCGGCTGCGACGCACCTGACCGGCGTGCCCGGCCCGACCCGGGCCGCCGCGGGTGTTACTTGTTCTTCGTCGACCGCTTGGACTCGTCGGGCACGAGCCAGACGACGCCGAGCGGCGGCAGCGTGACGCTCGCCGAGAACGGCTGGCCGTGCCACGGCAGCGGGTCGGCGTCGACGCCGCCGAGGTTGCCGGTGTCGGTGCCGCCGTAGAACGCCGAGTCGGTGTTCAGCGCCTCGACCCAGCGGCCCGCGCGCGGCAGGCCGAGCCGGTATCCCGGACGCGGCACCGGCGACAGGTTCGCGACGCAGACGAGCACGTCCGCGCCCGGGTCCTCGCCGGCGCGCGCGAACGCGACGACGTTCGCGTCGGCGTCGTTGGGCTCGATCCAGTAGAAGCCGCGGCCCTCGAAATCGACCTCGAACAATGCGGGCGTGTCCCTGGAGACGCCGTTGAGATCGCGCACGAGCGCCTGGATGCCGGCGTGCTCGCCGTGCTCGAGCAGATGCCAGTCCAGCGAGCGGTCGTGGCTCCACTCCGGCCCCTGCGCGAACTCCTGCCCCATGAACAGCAGCTTCTTGCCGGGATGGGCCCACATGTAGGCGTACAGGCAGCGCAGGTTGGCGAGCTTCTGCCAGCGGTCGCCGGGCATCTTGTCGATCAGCGAACCCTTGCCGTGCACGACCTCGTCGTGCGACAGCGGCAGGATGAAGTTCTCACTGAAGGCGTAGACGAGCGAGAACGTCAGCTCGTGGTGGTGGTAGCGGCGATGGATCGGATCCTGCTGGAAGTAGCCCAGCGTGTCGTGCATCCAGCCCATGTTCCACTTGAAGCCGAAGCCCAGGCCGCCGAGGTACGTGGGGCGCGACACACCCGGCCACGCCGTCGACTCCTCCGCCGCGCTGATGACGCCGGGCTCGTCGCGGTGCAGGACCTCGTTGAGCTCCTTGAGAAACGCCACCGCCTCGAGGTCCTCGCGGCCGCCGAACTCGTTGGGCACCCACTCGCCCGCCTTGCGCGAGTAGTCGAGGTAGGAGCCTCTCGAAGAGTCTCGCGCATTGCCGCGAGCCGGCACAACGGCAATCACAACCCAACGATCGATCAGCCGCCGAAGCCGGCCGATCGCCGCGTCCACACAACGGGGAAGGCCCCGGAGAGATCGACTCCCGGACCGCGTTGCCGGCAGCCAGCGCCGGCGACGGCCCGGACGGGCACGGACCCACCGGAGGACCCTGGCGCCCGGCGGCCGTAATCTGGAGCGTTGCCCGCGGCAGCCGTCAGCCTGCGCGGCGAAGGTGGCGCGCGCGCATCGTGCCTATGAGAGCGATGACGAGCACGCTCGCGAGGGCCGCTCCGGCGAGCAGCATCGGGCGCGGCTGCGACCCCTTATCCGATGCGCTGGAAGGGGCCTCGGCGCCGCTCGGCGGCGCCGGCGCCTCGGCGCCGACGGCGCCTGCCGCCTGCACGAGCCCGGCCCCGTACTCGTCGTCACGCCCGTCCGGGCCGAGGTCGCGCGCGCTGCGCAGCAGCGCCGCGCGGACCGCCGCCGGTCCGTCGGCCTCTCCCGCGCCCACGATCAGCGCGGCGACACCGGAGACGAGGGCCGCAGCCGCCGACGTCGACGCCGTGAAGCAGAAGCAGAACTGCGACGGGCCGCCCTTCAGCGTCTGCGCAACGACGCCGTCCGCCGGTCCGAAGCCGCTGTCGCCGCGGACGCCGGCACCGGACGGGGCGACGAGGTCGAGCTGCGCGCCGAAGTTCGAGTACGGCGCGCGCGTCAGATCGCGGGCGACGGCGCCGACGGCGATGACCTGCGGCTCCGCTGCTGGCCAGCTGACCGTGGCCCGGCCGTCGTTGCCGGCCGCGGCGATCACGGTCACGCCCTTGGCCACCGCATAGGCGACAGCGTCGCGCACGATCCGCGTCCGCGACGGGCCGGCGATGCTGAGGTTCGCGATGTCGGCGCCGTTGTCGGCCGCGAAGCGCAGGCCGCGCGCCACGGCGGTCGCCGAACCGCTCAGGTCCGGGCGCAGCACCCGGATCGGCATGATCGCCGCCGCGGGCGCGACCCCCGCGCCGCCGAGCGCGTTGTTCGTCGTCTGGGCGATGATCCCCGCGATCTGCGTTCCGTGGCTGCGGCGACCGTTGCGCGGCGCGACGTCGTTCGGATATCGATCGCCGTCGACGAAGTCCCATCCGGCGACGAACCGCGTGCCGGCGAGGTCGGGCGCGCGCCGGTACGGGCCGCGCGTCGCGTAGGCGATGCCCGTGTCGAGAACGGCGACTGTCGCGCCCCCACCGCGCGAGACCGCCCAGGCGGTGGGAATCTGGATCGCCGGCAGGTACCACTGGTGACGAAACAGCGGATCGTTCGGCGCCTCGACGGCGGGCGGCGAGGCCTGCGCCCCCGCCGCGGTCGGATCGACGGCGAGCGCGAACACGAGCGCGAGGATGCCGAGTACCGCGCGGCGCCGGTGGCCGGACACGCCGCGCACTATAGGTCAGCGACGCAGACGTTCAGCCAGGCGTGCGCGCTGGCACCGTCGATCATCCCGACCGCCTTGACCGCGGGCGGACCCAACTGGTACAACCAGTTGAGTATGCGAGCGCACCCCTCCGGCGCACCCGCTGCCGCCGCGATGACCCCGTCCCCCCGCATCCCCCTTTCCGCATCGATCTTCGCCCGCATCCGCGACGGCATCCTCGGCGGCCGCCCCGCGGCCGGCGAGTCGCTGGCGTCCGAGCGCGCGCTCGCCGAGGAGCTGGGCTGCAACCGCCACGCGGTGCGCGAGGCCGTCAAGCGCCTGCAGCAGGCGGGGCTCGTCGCGGTGTCCCATGGCGGCGCCACGCGCGTGCTCGACTGGCGCGTCAGCGGCGGGCTGGACCTGCTCGCCCAGCTGCCGTTCACGGCCGGCGCCGCTCCCGATCCGGCGCTGCTGCGCTCGATCCTCGAGCTGCGCCTGTGCGTCGGCGCCGACGCCGCCCGGCGCTGCGCCGAGCGCGCACCCGCGCCCGTCGTCGATGCGCTGCGGGCGGCCCTGGACACCCAGCGTGCGGCCGATCCGGACAACGCCCCACTGCGCTACGCGCAGCTCTGGGACCACGTCATCGACGGCGCCGGCAACATCGCCTACCGGCTGGCCTACAACAGCCTGCTCGCCGGGCTGGACCCCGACGACGAGCTCTCGCGGGCGCTGTTCGGTGCCGAGGTCCGCGACATCGAAGCCGTGCGAGAACTCGTCGCCGCGATCGCCGCCGGCGACCCCGACCGCGCGTCGGACGCGGCCACCGGCCTGCTCGCCCGCGCCCTGCAGACCGACAAGGAGCCCGCCCGTGGCTGAGGTCCTGTACTACGCCGTGCCCGCCTTCGTCGCGCTGCTCGCGGTCGAGTGGATCTCCTACGTCATCGCGCGCAACGAGGCGCTCGTCGGCTACGACCCGAAGGACACGGCCACGAGCCTGAGCATGGGCATCGGCAACGTCATCATCAACTTCGGCTGGAAGTTCGTCGTCCTCGTCATCTACGCGGGCCTCTACGAGCTCACGCCGCTGCGCGTCCCGCCCGACGCCTGGTGGGCGTGGGTCGTGATCTTCTTCGCCGACGACCTCGCCTACTACTGGTTTCACCGCATCAGCCACGAGGTCCGCGTCTTCTGGGCCAGCCACGTCGTCCACCACTCCAGCGAGCACTACAACCTCTCGACCGCGCTGCGCCAGACCTGGGTGCCGATGACGTACCTGCCGTTCTGGCTGCCGCTCGCGCTCGCCGGCTTCCCGCCCTGGATGATCCTCACCCAGCAGGCGGTCAGCCTGATCTACCAGTTCTGGATCCACACCGAGCGCATCGGCCGGCTGCCGCGCCCGCTCGAGTACCTGTTCAACACGCCCTCCCATCACCGCGTCCACCACGGCGCCAACGAGCAGTACCTCGACCGCAACTACGCCGGCATCCTCATCATCTGGGACCGCATGTTCGGCACGTTCGCCGGCGAGCAGGAGCGCGTGCGCTACGGCCTGACGAAGAACATCGCGACGTTCAAGCCGACCGAGGTCGCCTTCCACGAGTACAGGGCGATCGCCCGCGACGTGCGGACCGCGCGGACGTGGCGCGAACGCTTCGGCTACATGCTGCGCGGCCCCGGCTGGACGCCGCAGGACGGCTGAGCCCGCGTCGGTGCAGGGTTCAGCCGGGCGCGAGCGGACCGCCGCGCAGCGGCCTGCCCTGTGGGACGCGCGCCTCGTTGTCGCGCAGGCGCGGCTCGTAGTAGGAGAAGAACACCTTGCCGACGAGATCGCGGCGGCTGTTGACGGCGGTCTTCTCGAAGATGTTCTTCAGGTGCTGCTGGACGGTGTGCGGCGACACGACGAGGCGCTCGGCGATCGCCGCGGTGGACTCGCCCTGCAGGACGAGGCGCGTGACGTCCTGCTCGCGCTCGGTCAGCCCGTAGGCGGCCATCAGCAGCGGCGTGATCCGCGCCGGGTGGGCGGGCTCGACGATCACCGCGATCCGCTGCGCGCCGGCGCTGACGAGCGTCGCCCCGTGCAGCACGACCCACCTCCCCGAGCGCGTCAGCACGCGCGCCAGCGCGACCTCACCGGGGGCGTCGCGGCCCTCCGCCGAGCGCAGCGCCTGCGCTGCGACCGACTCGACCGCGGGTGGCAGGCGGCCGGCGTCCCAATCGCCGCCCGGCAGGTCGGAGACCCAGCCGGCGACGCCGGGGGTCGCCGACTCGACCTCGCCACCGGCGCTGAGGACGAGCAACCCCGGTGACTGCGGGCCCTCGGGATCGGACGCCTCGCCGAGCAGCAGCGCGCGCCGCGCGCCCGCGCCCAGCGACGGCGCGATCGCCCGCACGAAGCCGATCTCGTCGGCGTCGAACATCGGCTCGCCCGGCTCGCGGTAGAGGCCCATGCCGCCCCAGGCGTCGCCGGAGTCCGTGCGCAGTGCCGCGATCAGCTCCTGGTCGCCGCCCATCGCGATGTTCGCCTGCCAGCGCGGGCTCGCGCTCGGATCGCCCCCGGTCGCCTCGTGGAGGGTCGACACCCCGGTCGCAGAGCGCGCGATGTCGGAGAGCTTGTTGACGTCGTCGACGTAGTACTCGTGCATCAGCGCGTCCGCCGGCAGCTCGGGCATCTCCTCGTTGAAGTGGCTCGTGATCAGCAGCGACGCGGGATCGAGCGTGTACCAGCACGCGCCGCCATAGTGCGGGATCACGGGCGCGATCAGCGCCTGCGCCTCGCGCCAGAACGTCGCGAGGTCGACGCCCTCGCGGGCCAGGGCGGCGATGCGGTCGCGGGCGCGTTCCATCGCGTACGTGCTCATCGCTGACGACTGTACGCCCGTCCGGCGGACGTTGAAATACCACCTTCATGGCATCGACTCGTGGCGAGCCCGCGCGTAGCTTCGCCGCCATGACGTCAGGAGCACGAACCCCCGAGGAGCTCGACGCGCTGCTCGAGGACGCGTTCGTCGTTCGCGACGGCGCCGTGCTCGGCCGGCTCTTCGACGACGGGGCCGTGTTCGCGGACGCCCGCGGCGGGCCGGTCGCCCGCGGCGGCGAGGCGATCGGCCGCGCCGTCGGCGAGCTGTGGGCGGCCGGCGGCACGTACCTGGCCGGCCCGCGCCGCGTGCTGCAGGCGCGCGACACCGCGCTCGTGCTCGGCGACGGCGCGATCCACGTGGCACGCCGCGGCGGCGACGGCGTCTGGCGCGCGGCGATCGCGCTGCTGCCCATCGAACATCCGACATCCATCCAAACGGAGGCCCCATGACCGACCAGCAGACGACGACACTCCAGGCCGCGGCCACCCACAGCGGGGAGGGCGAGGCGCGCTGGTGGTTCGGCGCGCTCGCCGAGATCAAGCTCACCGCCGAGCAGACCGGCGGCGCCCTGAGCATCGTCGAGATCACCGAGCCGCCCGGCACGGAGGCACCGCTGCATGTGCACGAGCGCGACGACGAGACGTTCTGGATCCTCGACGGCGACGTCCGCCTGGAGGTCGGCGACACGACGATCGACGCGAGCGCCGGCGACGTCGCCTTCGGCCCGCGTGGCGTGCCGCACCGCTACACGGTCGGCGCGGCGGGCTGCCGGATGCTGTTCATCATGACCCCGGGCGGCTTCGAGGAGCTCGTGCGCGGGATGAGCGTGCCCGCGCAGAGCAGGACGCTGCCGCCCGCCGACGACAGCGAGCCCGACTGGGACCACATCGCGGCCGTGGCGAAGGCCAACCACTGCGAGCTGCTGGGCTGACCGGGCTCGCCCGCGGGGTCCGCACGAAGACCCGGCAGCGGTGGCGATGGCGGCGTTCGTGCACGGCCACGTGTCGAGGTGTCGATCCTCCATGCGCGCGGCGTGTACGAGCGCCGGATCGATCGCCCCGCGCAGCCCGGTCGGCGCTGCTGCACCCCAGGCGTGCACGAGCACCGACCGTCGGACGTGTTCGGCGCGTGTTCACGCACAGGCGCCGCGACGGCCACGAGCGCGGGCCACCCAAACCGCCGTCCACCCACCCTCGACGCGAGCCCCTACCGCGTGAGCATGCGGTCCAGCGTGACGCCGGGGTGCAGGCGCTCGAAGCGGTCGAGCATGAAGTCGCTCGTGAAGAGCGCCATGTGGGTGCCGTCGCTGCGGTACAGGACGTCGGCGTGCGAGCTGCTGCGCAGGACCGCCGCGCCCTCGGCGTCGGTCCGCCGCGCGACCGTCCAGTTCGTCGGCGCGAGCGTCACGGCGACGCCGAACTCGCGCTGCAGGCGATCGGTGGCGACCTCGAACTGCAGCGGCCCGATGCCCGCCAGGACCGGCGTCGGGTCGGCGGTCGGGTCGCGCCGCAGGAGGTGCACGACGCCCTCCTGCGCGAGCTGCTCCAACCCGCGGTGAAACTGCTTGTGGCGGCTGACGTCGCCGTTGCGGACGGTGACGAAGTGCTCGGGCGCGAGCGTCGGGATCGGCGGGAACTCGACCGGGTCGCCGACGTAGAGCGTGTCGCCGACGCGCAGGTCGCCGGCGTTGATGACGCCGACGACGTCGCCCGGGAACGCCTCGTCCATCACCGTGCGCTCGTCGCCGAAGACCGTGTGGGCGTGGGTCAGCGCGAACGGCCGGCCGCTGCGCTGGTTGATCGAGCGCATCCCGCGCTCGAAGCGCCCCGAGCAGACGCGCAGGAACGCGACGCGATCGCGGTGGCGCGGGTCCATGTTCGCCTGCACCTTGAAGACGAGGCCCGAGAACGGGGCCTCGACGGGCCGGCGCTCGCCGCCGATCGTCACGCGCGCCTGCGCCGGCGGCGCGAGCGTCAGCAGCGCGTCGAGCAGCAGCCCGACGCCGAAGTTCGACACCGCCGAGCCGAAGAAGACGGGCGTCGCCCGGCCCGTCGCGAACAGCTCCGGGTCGAGGTCGGGGGCGACGGCGTCGAGCAGCTCGAGCTCCTCGGACGCGACGTCCCAGGCGTCGCCCTCGCGCTCGCGCGCGTCGTCCGCGGAGAGCAACTCCTCGGCGGCGCGCGTGGCGCCGCGCACGGAGCGCGTGAAGCGCCGGTACTCGCTGGTCGCGCGATCGATGACGCCGCGAAAGTCGCCGGGGATGCCGACGGGCCAGGTCGCCGCCACGGGCGCGATGTCGAGCACCTTTTCGATGTGGTCGAGCATCTCCAGCGGCTCGATGCCGGGGCGGTCGTACTTGTTGACGAACGTGATCAGCGGGATGTTGCGCGCCCGTGCGACCTCGAACAGGCGCAGCGTCTGCGCCTCGACGCCCTTGGCCGCGTCGAGCAGCATCACGGCGCAGTCGGCGGCGGCGAGCACGCGCAGCGTGTCCTCGGAGAAGTCCTTGTGGCCAGGGGTGTCGAGCAGATTCAGGACCGTGTCGCGGTACTCGAAGCGCAGCACGGTCGAGGTCACGGAGATGCCGCGGCGGCGCTCGATCTCCATCCAGTCCGACGTCGTCGTGTTGCGGTCGCGGCGCGCGCCGACCGAGCCCGCCGTCGCGATCTGGTCGCTGTAGAGCAGCAGCTTCTCCGTCAGCGTCGTCTTGCCGGCGTCCGGGTGGGAGATGATCGCGAACGTGCGCCGGCGCGAGGCCTGCGTCGCGACCGTCCCGTCACCCGCCGCGACGGCGGATGGAGGCGTCATCTCGGCCGCGACGCGCGGCGTCGCGGCGAGGCGGGCACGCCGTCGAGGCTAGTACATCCATCCGCACGTTCTGCCGGTGTTTCCCGGCGCCCGATCCGCGCCCGCATGACGTCGCACACCTACGTGGCGATGTGGCGACGTGGCTGGACGTCGGCTGGAAGCTGCGCGTCGACGTGACAGCGACGAGGGCGTGCGGCCGCCCGGCCTCGGTTACGATCGGCCGGTGCCAGAGGACGCCGGTGCGCTCGTCGAGGCCGCCTGGGAGCACCTGGGTGAGGGCCGATGGGAGCAGGCGCGTGCGACCTTCGAGGTCGTGCTCGAGCACGACGAGCTGCCCGAGGCACTGCAGGGTCTCGGCGACGCGCTGCTCTGGCTGGGCGACCCGCGCGGCTCGGTGGCCGCGCACGAGCGGGCGTACACGCTCTTTCGCCGCCGGCCCGAGCCGCTGCTCGCCGGCCTGTGTGCGATCGCGCTGTATTACTCGCATCGCGTCAGCCTCGGCAACGTCGCCGCCTCGAAGGGCTGGCTGGGGCGCCTCGCCAGGCTCGTCGACGATCACGGGCTCGAGCCGCTCGCCGGCTGGGTCGCGCTCGTGCGCGCCAACGACAGCGCCGACCGCGACGCCGCCGAAGCGCACGCCCGCACGGCGCTCGCCGCCGCGCGCGCGGCGGCAGACGTCGATCTCGAGCTCTGCGCGCTGAGCCAGCTCGGCGCCGTGCTCGTCGACGGCGGCCACATCGCGGATGGCATCGCGCTGCTCGACGAGGCGCTGGCGGGCTCGCTGGCAGGCGAGGGGTCGAGCCTCGACACCGTCGTGATGACGAGCTGCCTGATGATCCAGTGCTGCTCGCACGCCGCCGAGTTCGAGCGCGCGGCCGAATGGGTGCGCCTGTCGGACGGCTTCGTAGCGCGCTACGGCTCGCCGCACCTGTTCACCGTCTGCCGGCTACACCTCGGCCGGGTGCTGATCGCGACCGGCCGCTGGCAGGAGGCGCAGACCGAACTCGCGCGCGCGCTGGCAAGCGCGCGGGCGAGCGAGCGCGGTGTGCTGGCCGAGGTCCTCGCGGCGCTCGCCGAGCTGCGCATCGCGCAGGGACGGCTCGACGAGGCGGGCCGCCTCCTCGTCGGCGCCCAAGACCACCACTCGACGGCGTGCGCCCGGGTCGCGCTGCTCCTTGCGCGCGGGGAGACCGGCGTCGCACGCGCGCTCGCGCGGCGGCGGCTGCGGGCCGCCGGCGAGCAGCGACTGGAGAGCGCGGCGCTCGTCGAGCTGGCGGTCGCCGTCGAGCTCGCCCACGGCGACAGCGCGCACGCAGCCGCGATCGCGGACCGGCTCGCGCAGTTCGCGGAGCGCTCCGGGTCGAGCCTGGTGGTCGCGCGCGCCGAGCGGGCGCTGGGCCTGACGCGTGGCGGCGGTCCGGCCGCTCGCACCCACCTCGAGCGAGCGCTCGAGCACTTTTCGCGGCTCGGCATGGTGCACGAGACGGCGCGCACGCGGCTGCTGCTCGCCGAGCACCTGCGCGAGGACGGCGCCGACGCGGCCATCGCCGAGGCGCGCGCCGCCCAGCGCACGTTCGAGGAGCTCGGCGCGTCGCGCGACGCCGACGCGGCCGGGGCGCTGCTGCGCGAGCTCGGCGTCAAGGCGGCGCGCCTGCCCGGCCCGCGCGGCGCCGCGCTGCTCTCCAGGCGCGAGCGCGAGGTGCTGGTGCTGCTCGGAGAGGGGCTGACGAACCGGGCGATCGCCGAGCGCCTGTTCCTCGCTCCGAAGACCGTCGAGCACCACGTCCGCAGCGTGCTGGCGAAGCTCGGGCTCGAGCGCCGCGCCGAGGCCGCCGCCTATGCGGCGCGCCACCCCGAATCCGCCGTCGATTAGGGGATCTGCCCGATGTTCTCCGGGCGCCGGGCCGCGAAGCTCGTGCCATGGTGACCCGCGACGTGATGACGGCAGTCCGGCGCCGGCTGATCGTCGCCGAGACGAGGAGGACCGTGATGACGACGATCGAGCTTGCGGACTTTCGCCGGCAGGCGCGCGCGATGTGGGCGGCAGGCGACTACGACCAGTTCGCGCAGATGATCTGGGAGGGCGGCGCGGCCGCGGTCGGGCACGCCGGCGTGCGCGCGGGCGATCACGTGCTCGACATCGGCTGTGGCACCGGTGCCGCCGCGATCCCGGCGGCCCAGGCCGGCGCGCAGGTCGTCGGCGTCGACCTCACGCCGGAGCTGTTCACGGCCGGCCGCGCACGCGCCGCGGCGGCGTGCGTCGAGCTGGAGTGGGTCGAGGGCGATGCCGAGGACCTGCCGTTCCCCGACGAGAGCTTCGACGTCGTCCTGTCGTCGTTCGGCGTCATGTGGGCGCCGCGCCACGAGGTCGCGGCACAGGAGATCGAGCGCGTGCTGCGCCCAGGCGGCCGCATCGCGCTGACGAGCTGGGACGTCGCGGGGACGATGGGCGACTTCCTGCGGATCGTCGGTGCGCACGCGCCCGAGGGCCCGGACTTCGCGGCGCCGCCGCCGCTGTGGGGCAGCGAGGAGCACGTCCGCGGCCTGTTCGCCGGCAGCGCGATCGAGCTGCGCTTCGCGCGCGAGCGCCTCGAGTTCCGCTACCCCTCGGCCCGCGACGCGCTGGACTTCATCACGACGAAGATCGGCGGGATGGTGACGATGCGCGAGGTCCTCGAGCCGCAGGGTGCATGGGCGCCGCTGATCGGCGACGTCGAGCTGTTCCTCGCACGGCACGTGCGCGCCGACGCAACGGTCGCCCATCCCGGGGAGTACCTCGTGACGATCGGGACGAAAAGGGGCTGACCTACGCGGACGGCGCGCGCGGCTCCTGTTGCGCGCTGCCCTCCGGCACGAGCCACACGATGCCCATCGGCGGCAGCGACAGCTCCGCCGAGCAGGGCTGGCCGTGCCACGGCAGCGGCTGCGCCTCGACACCGCCGAGATTGCCCGTGTCGGTGCCGCCGTAGAACGCCGAGTCGGTGTTCAGCGCCTCGACCCAGCGCCCGCCGCACGGCAGGCCGAGCCGGTATCCCGGACGCGGCACCGGCGACAGGTTCGCGACGCAGACGAGCACGTCCTCGCCCGGGTCCTCACCGACACGCGCGAACGCGACGACGTTCGCGTCGGCGTCGTTGGGCTCGATCCAGTAGAAGCCGCGGCCCTCGAAGTCGACCTCGAACAATGCGGGCGTGTCCTTGTAGACGCCGTTGAGGTCGCGCACGAGCGCCTGGATGCCGGCGTGCTCGCCGTGCTCGAGCAGATGCCAGTCCAGCGAGCGGTCGTGGCTCCACTCCGGCCCCTGCGCGAACTCCTGCCCCATGAACAGGAGCTTCTTGCCGGGATGCGCCCACATGTAGGCGTACAGGCAGCGCAGGTTGGCGAGCTTCTGCCAGCGGTCGCCGGGCATCTTGTCGATCAGTGAGCCCTTGCCGTGCACGACCTCGTCGTGCGACAGCGGCAGGATGAAGTTCTCGCTGAACGCGTAGACGAGCGAGAACGTCAGCTCGTGGTGGTGAAAGCGGCGATGGATCGGATCCTGCTGGAAGTAGCCCAGCGTGTCGTGCATCCAGCCCATGTTCCACTTGAAGCCGAAGCCCAGGCCACCGAGGTACGTCGGCCGCGACACACCCGGCCACGCCGTCGACTCCTCCGCCGCGCTGATGACCCCCGGCTCGTCGCGATGCAGCACCTCGTTGAGCTCCTTCAGAAACGCGACCGCCTCGAGGTCCTCGCGCCCACCGAACTCGTTCGGCACCCACTCGCCCGCCTTGCGCGAGTAGTCGAGATAGAGCATCGACGCGACCGCGTCGACACGGATCCCGTCGGCGTGGAACTCGCGCGCCCAGAACAGCGCGTTGGCGAGCAGGAAGTTCTTGACCTCGTTGCGCCCGTAGTTGAAGACGAGCGTGCCCCAATCCGGGTGCGCACCGCGGCGCGGATCCTCGTGCTCGTACAGCGCCGTGCCGTCGAAGCGCGCCAGCGCCCACTCGTCGCGCGGGAAGTGCGCCGGCACCCAGTCCAGCAGCACGCCGATCCCGTTGTCGTGCATGCGGTCGACGAACGCGCGGAAGTCGTCGGGCGAGCCGAACGTCGGCGTCGGCGCGTAGTACGACGTCACCTGGTAGCCCCAGGAGCCTGAGAACGGATGCGCCATCACGGGCAGCAGCTCGACATGCGTGAAGCCAAGATCCGACACATACGCCGCCAGCTCGTCGGCCAGCTCGGCATACGTCAGCGAACGGTTGTCCTGGAGCGGATTGCGCCGCCACGAACCGAGGTGCACCTCGTACGTCGACATCGGCTGGTCGTGCGGCGTCTGCGCCGCACGCGCCGCGATGTACTGCGCATCGCGCCACTCGTATGTCGACTCGTGCACGATCGACGCCGTCTGCGGCGGCAGCTCGGTCTGGAAGGCGAACGGGTCGGCCTTCAACAGCAGCTCGCCCGACTGCGTGCGGATCTCGAACTTGTAGCGCGCGCCGTCGTCGACGACGGGGATGAACAGCTCCCAGATTCCCGAGCCTCCGAGCGTGCGCATCATGTGCAGGCGCCCGTCCCAGAAGTTGAAGTCGCCGACGACCGAGACCGAGCGCGCGGCCGGCGCCCAGACGGCGAACGACGTTCCCCGCACGCCGTCGAGTTCGCGCACATGCGCGCCCATCTTCGACCACAGCTGCTCGTGGCGGCCCTCGCGGAAGAGGTGCTCGTCGAGATCTGACAGCGTCGGCGCGAAGCGGTAGGGGTCCTGCGTCGTCCAGCTGCCGCCGTCGGGGTAGCGGACCTCCAGCTCGTAGGGATAGGGAAGTGAGGCGCCCGCCACCTCGCCCTCGAACAGGCCGGCGGGATGGACGCGCTGCAGCTCGATGCCCGCGGGCTGCACGACGACCGCGGCGGCGGCCGGATGCAGCGCGCGGATCGTCACGCCGGAATCGGACGCGTGGGCGCCCAGGATCGCGTGCGGATCGTGATGGTCGCGGGCGACGAGGCGGTCCAGCTCGGCGGTGGTCACGGGTGCAGCCTTCATGTGGGGACCTCCTCTTGCAGCAGCCGGGCGATGCCCGCCACCGGTATCGGCACCCAATCGGGACGGTTGTTGAGCTCGTAGCGCAGCTCGTAGACCGCCTTCTCGAGCTCGAAGATCGCAAGCAGCTTGTCGGTCGCGGGACGGCCGGCGGGCAGCAGCGACTGGTCGACGGTCTCCAGGTAGGCCTCGAGGAAGCCGGTGCGGGCCTGCTGCTCCCAGCCGTCGGGCGCGGGCACGCCGCGCAGCAGCTCCGACGCAGACGCCGCGTAGGCGAACGAGCGCAGCATGCCGGCGACGTCGCGCAGCGGCGAGCGCTTGCGGCGCCGCTCCAGCAGCGAGCGCGCGGGCTCGCCCTCGAAGTCGAGGATCGTCCAGCCCGAATCCCTCAGCATCGTCTGGCCGAGGTGGTAGTCGCCGTGATGGCGGATCAGGCGCCCGCCGACGCCGACGTGCGACATCGACTGCAGGCGGTCGCGGACCTCTTCGGCGCGGCCGGCGATCGGCTCCAGCGCGGGCAGGTCGGGCGACAGGTCGAGGAAGACCTGCTCGATCTGCTCGTCGATCGTGGCCGTCAGCAGCGACAGCGCCTCGCCGCTCGGCTCCTCGGGAGCGAAGGCGGGGTCGGTCGGGTCCGAGGCGAGCACGGTGTGCATCTCGCCGGTCGCGGCGCCGAGCTCGGGCAGGCGCGCGAGCGCTCCGAGCGGGTCGTCGAGCGCGAGCTCCCAGCCGTCGCGAGCCTCGGCGACGAACTCCTGCATGATCCCGAGCGTCGCCTGCATGAGATCGCCGGAGTACTCGTACCAGCCCGTCAGCGCGGCGACGGCGCCGAAGCCGCGCGCCGACAGGAAGCGCAGCATCTCGAGCTCGGGGTTGATGCCCGGCTCGACGCGGCGAAAGACCTTCAGCACCTGCTGCTCGCCGAAGACGATCGACGAGTTGGACTGCTCGGCGCCCATCGGGCGCACGTCGCCGGTCGGCTCCAGGCCGCCGTGGAAGGAGACCTCGCCGACCGTCGCCTGCTCGCCGAACAGGCGCCCGAGCAGCCGCAGGCCCTCCTCGCCGTCGCCCGCGAGCAGCTGGTAGAGCTCGTGCGTGCCGGCCTGGAAGCGCGCCTCGACGAGCTGCAGCTCCAGCGACGGGTGCTCGCTGAGCGCGACGCGCTCGAGCACGTTGACCGCGGCCACCTCACGCGCCTTGGAGGCAAACCAGCGCTGCCTCAATACCCACTCCTCGAGCGGGCCTTCGATGCGGTCGGGAAGACTCATTCTTCCTCCTCCTCGAGGCGAAACCAGAAGAACCCGCGCGGGGCGAGCGTCAACAGATAGGGCAGCTCGCCGATCTTCGGGAAGCGCGAGCGGCCGAACAGCTCGACCGGGCGCCGGCCGTGGTACCAGGACAGGTCGAGCTCGACGGCCTGCGCCGAGCGTGCGAGGTTGTGCACGCACATCACCACGTCGTCCTCGTAGGTCCGGATGCAGGCGAAGATCTTCGGGTTGGCCGGCGTCAGGGCCTCGAACGTGCCCAGGCCGAAGACGGGGTGCTCCTTGCGCAGCGCGATGAAGCGCCGCAGCCAGCGCAGAAGCGAAGAGGGCGTACGCAGCTGGGCCTCGACGTTGACGGCCTGGTAGCCGTAGACGGGGTCCATCAGCGGCGGCGCGTAGAGCTGGGCGAAGTCCGCGCGGGAGAAGCCGCCGTTGCGGTCGCCGGTCCACTGCATCGGCGTGCGCACGCCGTCACGGTCGCCGAGATAGACGTTGTCGCCCATCGCGATCTCGTCGCCGTAGTACAGGACCGGCGAGCCCGGCAGGCTGAAGAGGATCGCGGTCATCAGCTCGATCTCGTCGCGGCCGTTGTCGAGCAGTGGGGCGAGGCGCCGGCGGATGCCGAGGTTGAGCTTCATCCGCGGGTCCTTGGCGTACTCGGAGTACATGTAGTCGCGTTCCTCGTCGGTGACCATCTCGAGCGTCAGCTCGTCGTGGTTGCGCAGGAACAGACCCCACTGGCAGTTGGCCGGGATGTGCGGCGTCTGGGTCAGGATCTCGAGGATCGGCGCCGCCTCCTCGCGCCGCACGGCCATGAACATCCGCGGCATGACCGGGAAGTGGAACGCCATGTGGCACTCGTCGCCGTCGCCGAAGTACTCGACGACGTCGGCCGGCCACTGGTTGGCCTCGGCGAGCAGGACGCGGTCGGGGTACTCCTCGTCGACGGTCCTGCGCACCTTCCTGAGAAACGCGTGCGTCTCGGGCAGGTTCTCGCAGTTCGTGCCCTCGCGCTCGAACAGGTAGGGCACGGCATCGAGGCGAAAGCCGTCCAGGCCGAGGTCCAGCCAGAAGCGCAGGACGTCGAGCATCGCCTCCTGGACCTCGGGGTTGTCGTAGTTCAGATCGGGCTGGTGGTGAAAGAAGCGATGCCAGTAGTAGGCGCCGGCCTGCTCGTCCCAGGTCCAGTTCGACGTCTCGGTGTCGATGAAGATGATCCGCGCCTCGTCGTAGAGCGTCGGGTCGTCGGACCACACGTACCAGTCGCGCTTGGGGTTGTCCGCGCTCGAGCGCGCCTCCTGGAACCACGAGCAGTCGCTGGAGGTGTGGTTCATCACGAGGTCGGTGATGACGCGCATGCCGCGCTCGTGCGCGGCCTCGATGAACGTGCGGACATCGTCCATCGTGCCGTAGTCGGGGTGCACGCCGTAGAAGTCGGCGATGTCGTAGCCGCCGTCCTTCAACGGCGACGGGTACATCGGCAGGAGCCAGATCACGTCGATGCCCAGCCACTGCAGGTAGTCGAGCTTCTCGGTCAGGCCGCGGAAGTCGCCGCTGCCGTCGCCGGTGCCGTCGTAGAAGCCGCGCAGGTGGATCTCGTAGAAGACCGCGGTCTTGAACCAGAGCGGATCTGATTCGAACCACTGGCCTGCGGGCTGCATCACGGGGTGCTCGTCGTCACGCGCAGCAGGTGGGCGACCCGGTAGGGGTCCAGCCGCACGAAGTTGCGCCCCATCCGCCAGTCGAAGCTCTCGCCCGACAGCAGGTCCGTGACCGTGAAGACCGGCGCCAGCCCGAGGCCGTAGGGGATCACGACGACCCCCTCCTGCGCGGCGACCGGGTCCAGCGTGACGACGACGATGATGATGTTGTCGCCGCTGCGCTTGGCGTAGGCGATCAACGCGTCGTTCTCGGTCGTGAGGAACTGGATGTTGGCGAGGTGCTGAAGCGCCTCGTTGTCGCGGCGGATCGCGTTGATGCGCTCGATCAGCGACAGCAGCGGGCCGTTCAGCGCACGGCGCTTGATCTCGTACTTCTCGGAGTTCTCGTACTCCTCGCTGCCGGGCCGCACGGGCACGCGCTCGAAGTTCTCAAAGCCCGAGTAGACGCCGTAGGTCGGGCTCAGCGTCGCGCCGAGCACCAGGCGGCTGGCGAACTTCGGCGGCCCGCCGTGCTGCAGCTCCGCGGTGAGGATGTCGGGCGTGTTGACGAAGAAGTTCGGGCGGTAGTACTCCTGCATGCCGCTCGTCGCCAGCTCGGTGACGTAGTCCATCAGCTCCCACTTGGAGCTCTTCCACGTGAAGTACGTGTAGGACTGGTTGAAGCCGACCTTCGCGAGCTGGCGCATCATCGCGGCGCGGGTGAAGGCCTCGGCGAGGAAGATGATGTCCGGATGGTCGGCGCGCAGCTCGGCGATCAGCCACTCCCAGAACGCGAGCGGCTTGGTGTGCGGGTTGTCGACGCGGAAGATCTTCACGCCGTGGCCGGCCCAGAAGCGCACGACGTCGCGCAGCGCGTGCCACAGCCCCTGCCAGTCGTCGCAGTCCCAGTTGACGTTGTAGATGTCCTGGTACTTCTTGGGCGGGTTCTCGGCGTACTTCAGCGTGCCGTCGGGGCGCCGGTTGAACCACTCGGGGTGCTCGCTCAGCCAGGGATGGTCGGCGGAGCACTGGATCGCGAAGTCCAGCGCGATCTCGATGCCCTGCTCGCCCGCGACGCGGACGAGCGCGTCGAACTCGTCGATCGTCCCGAGCTCGGGGTGCAGCGCGTCGTGGCCGCCCGTCGCGTCGCCGATCGCCCACGGCGAACCGGGGTCGTTCGCGCCGGCCTGCAGACCGTTGTTGCGCCCCTTGCGGTTCGTCAGGCCGATCGGGTGCACGGGCGGCAGGTAGAGCACGTCGAAGCCCAGCCGGGCGAGCTCGGGCAGCTGCGCGGTGACGCCGGTGAGGCCACCCCAGGAGCGGGGGAAGAGCTCGTACCATGTGCCGAAGCGCGCCTTGACGGGATCGACGTCGACCTGCAGCTCGCGCTCCATAGTCGTCGAGCGGCTGCGGTCGGGGTAGCGCTCGATCGCCTGCGCCAGCCCGGGGTCGAGCGCGATCTCGGGGTTGGCGCCGCCCTCACGCAGTCCGACCAGCGCGCGCTCGATGCGCTTGCGATCGTTGCCCTTGGCGCGGGCGGCGGCCGCTTCGAGCAGGAGCTCGCCCTCCGACAGCTCGCCGGAGAGGTCGGGCTCGCCGGCGTCGATCTTGCGGCGCAGCTCCTCGCGCCAGCTGGCGAAGGGGTCGGTCCAGGCCTCGATCGTCCACGTGTGGCGGCCCAGGCGATCGACCTCGAAGCGGCCGGCCCAGCGGTCGCCGTCGACGTGCGCGTCGATCCGGACCATCGGATTCTCGACCCAGGCCTTGGAGCCGGGGGCGTTGGAGCGGACGACCGCGCGCAGGACGTCGTGCCCGTCGGCGAAGATGTCGGCGCTGACCGCGACGGCGTCGCCCACGGTTCGCTTCGAGGGATAGCGGCCGCAGTCGATCATCGGCGCGGGGTCGCCGATCTGGATGCGGGGAGGCGGGGGCGCCACGGGGTTCGTGCGGCGGGGCGGCGGTTTCGCGGTCTTCGGCGCGGGCATTCCCAGACACTCTCTCCGTTTCAGGCGGTTCGTAACGTGCAGTCACAGCTTCCAGACCGATCAGCAGGTGTTCAGCTGCATCCCACCAGCCTTCCGGCGGGGCGGCTCGGCGACGACGCATACCGCTTCGTCGACTGGCTGGCGGCGGCGGGCCAGTCGTGGTGGCAGATGCTGCCGCTCGGTCCGCCTGACCGTGCCCGTTCACCGTACAAGGCGAAGTCGGCCTTCGCCGCTTGGCGCGGGCTGCTCGCCGATCCGGCCGCACCGGTCTGCGACGACGAGATCGACGCGTTCCGCGCCCGCGAGTCGTTCTGGATCGAGGGCTGGGAGGCGGTCGCCGGCGGGCGCCGGGCTGTCGCCGACCAGGTTCGCTTCGACCGCGAGTGGGGCGCCTTGCGCGCGTACGCGCGCGAGCGCGGGATCGGGTTGATCGGCGACGTGCCGATCTACGTCGCGCCCGGCAGCGCCGATCACCTCGCCTGGCCGGAGCTGTTTCGCGCCGGCGAGGTCGCGGGCGCGCCGCCCGACGCGCTGGGGCCCAGTGGCCAGCTCTGGGGCAACCCGCTGTATGACTGGCCTGCGCTGCAGCGCCGCCGCTATCGCTGGTGGACCGAGCGGCTGCGGCGCACGTTCGCGCTCTTCGACGTCGCGCGGATCGACCACTTCCGCGGGCTCGTCGCCTACTGGGCGGTGCCCGAGGGCGCGTCGGACGCGCGCGGCGGGCGCTGGCGGCGCGGGCCCGGGCGCGCGCTGTTCGACGCGGTGTCGTTGCAGCTCGGCGAGCTGCCGGTGATCGCGGAGGACCTCGGCGTCATCACCCCGCCGGTCGAGCGCCTGCGCCGCTCGCTGGGCTACCCGGGCATGGTCGTCATGCAGTTCGGCTTCGATCCCGACGACCCGCACGGCCCACATCGCCTCGAGCACCACGAGCACGACAGCGTCGTCTACACGGGCACGCACGACAACGACACGCTGCGCGGCTGGTGGGAGGCGCTGCCCGCGGCGACGCGCGCCGCCGCGCAGGCCCAGATCCTCGCCGCCGGATTTCAGGCCGACGACCCCTGGTGGTCGATGATCCGCCTCGCCTACTCGTCGCGGGCACGGCTGGCGATGGTCCAGGCCCAGGACGTGCTCGGGCTCGGGTCCGAGGCACGGATGAACATCCCGGGGCGGGCGACGGGGTCGTGGCGCTGGCGGATGGCTGCGGGCGCGCTGACCGATGAGCACGCGAAGCGGCTGCGGGCGGCCACCGAGGAGGCCGGGCGAGCGCCGTAGCCGGGATCGGCTACCGCGTCGTGGCGCGCACGGTGCGTGAGCGCGGGCCGGCCCGCCGGGTGACGTTGTCGCGCGCGGCGACGGCGTAGTGGTACCTCGTCCGGCGACGCAGTTGCGTGACCGCGAGCGTGATCCGCGCGCGCGGCTCTGTGACGTCGAACGTGCAAGCCCCCCTGCACAGCGCCGTGGCACGCCGGAAGTCGGCCGCGCTGCGGATCGGGCGCAGCGACTGCTTGACGAGGTAGCTGCGTGCCGCGGGCGCCTTGGACCCGTCGGTGCCCGCTGCGCGGAAGCGCAGGACGATCGTGTGTGCGGCGCGGGCGCTCGCGGTCAGGCTCGTGACACGGCCGGGAACGCGCACGAAGCGGTTCATGCAGCCCACGCGTCCCCGGGCCGCGCGGCGAGCAGCGCTGCGCAGCGCCTGCGCCCGCAGGCGCGATCCCGGCCGGTACCTGCGCACGGCGCGGCGGCGGTCGCTGCGCGACTGCCGTGACACCGCGGCGCGGCAGTCGCGCAGCCCCGCTGCCCGTGCGCGCTGTACCCGCAGCGCTGCGGCCGTCGAGGGCCGGGCCACGGTCGGCGGCCCAGGCGGCGGCGGAGCGGCGGCCGGTGGGGGCGGCGGCGGCGCAACCGATACCGCCGCGGGTGCCGGTGGCGGTGGCGGCGCGACGGGACAGGCGATCCCGCCGAAGCCGATGTCGACCGGCCCGATCGAGCCCGGCGTCTCGTCGTCGCCGATGTCGGCGCGCGAGCAGTGGCCGAGGCGGCCGTCGGCGCCGTTGCCCCAGCAGCGCACGCCGGCGTCGTCGAGCCGCGCGCACGTGTGGAAGATGCCGGCGCTGATCGCGGTCGCGGTCCGCCCCAGGCCCAGGTCGACGGCGGCGACCGAGCCCGGCGTCTCGTTGTCGCCGACCGCGCCGAGGTCGCCGTTGCCGAGCTGCCCGTTGACGCCCGAGCCCCAGCAGCGCACCTGGCCGTTGTCGAGCACCGCGCACGTGTGCTCGCCACCGGAGCTGATCGCGATCGCGGTGCGCCCCGTGCCGAGGTCGACCGGCCCAGCGGCGTCGACGGGTTCGTTGTCGCCGATCGTGCCCGTGGTGCCGTAGCCGAGCTGCCCGCTGTCGTTCAGCCCCCAGCAGCGCACGCTGCCGTTGTCGAGGATCGCGCAGGTGTGCGAGGCGCCCGCGGTGATCGCCGTGGCGCTGCGCGCGTCGCCGAGGTCGACAGGACCTGCGACCAGCGCCGGGTTCAGGACCGCCGACGTGGCGCCGTAGCCGAGCTGGCCGTTGGATCCCAGGCCCCAGCAGCGCACGCTGTCGTCGTCGAGGATCGCGCAGGTATGGAACGCGCCGGCGGTGATGGCCTTCGCGGTCCGCCCCGCGGTGAGGTCGACCGGACCGGCCGAGCTGACCTGCTCGTTGTCGCCGATCGAGGCCGTGGTGCCGTAGCCGAGCTGGCCGAACTCGCCCAGCCCCCAGCAGCGCACGCTGGCGTCGTCGAGCACGGCGCACGTGTGGTTGCCTCCGGCCGTGATCGCCGTGGCGGTGCGGCCGGCGCCGAGGCTCACCGGCCCGACCGAGCCGGGCGTCTCGTTGTCGCCGATCTGGTTGCGGTCGCCGAGCCCCACCTGGCCCTCGTTCGCGTAACCCCAGCAGCGCACGTCACCGGTATCGAGCGCGGCGCATGTGTGGTAGTCGCCGGCGGCCAGCGCTCTGGCCGTGCGGCCAGCGCCGAGGTCGACCGGGCCGGCCGCCGCGGGAACCTCGTCGTCGCCGATCGTCGTGGAGTTGCCGTAGCCGACCTGGCCGTCCCCGCTGAAGCCCCAGCAGCGCACCGTACGGCTGGGAGGCGGTGGCTGGCTGGCGTCGTCGACGAGCGCGCAGGAGTGATACAGGCCGGCGCCGAGCTGGCTGAACGGCGCCGGCGTCGCCTGTGACGACTGCCCTGCCGGGGCGCCGGCGGGGAGCACGGCGGCGATGCCGACGAGCAGCACGAGCGCGAAGAGCACACCCGCGGCCGGCGTCCGGAAGGCAGAAGATCGGCGGAGGCGAACTGGTGCCGGGACACGCACAGCCGCAGGCTATCCGAACGCTGTGTGTGTTTGTGCTACGCCGCACACAACTATAGGTTGTGCTCACGTAGCCGCTCGTGGGAGGCGGCGTGTCTCGGGACCCTGCTAGGAGGACGGCGCTGTGTTGTTGTCAAGGACTCGTTCGATCGGCGTCGGCGTCGGCGTCGGCGCTGTCATCGCGCTGGCCGCCCTCGTCGGCGCCACACCCGCGGCGGCCGTGCTGCCGCCGGGCTACACGGTGCAGCGCATCGACACACCGTTGCCGACCGCCGCTGCCGGCTTCGGCAACCAGGCCGTCTCGATCGGCGACACGAACGGCGACGGTCAGGACGACTTCGTCGCGTCGCAGTTCACCGGCAGCGCCCAGACCGGCGCCGGGATCGTGTGGCTCTTCAGCGGCGCCACCGGTACGGTCCTGCGGACCGTCAACTCCGGCGATGCAGGAGGAACCGGCAGCAACGCCGGCGGCGACAACTTCCTCAGCCGTCTGACCGACCTCGGCAGCTGCGCGAACGCGCCGACCCAGGTCGCCAACCAGCCGGGCCCGATCTGCCTGGACGCGACGGTCGGCGCGCCGGACGGCGTCAACGAGGTGCTCTACAGCCTCGGCGGCGTCGACATCGAGGGCGTGCCGGACGTCGGGCGCGCCTACGTGCTGGATGGCAAGACGCTGGCGATCCTCAAGCGCATCGACATGCCCGCCACCGACCGCCAGCTGATCGCGGACCGGATGGCCGAGAACCCCGGCAACGCCAGCGTCCGGGGCGGCTTCGGGCGCACGGCGACGAACCCGCGCGGCCAGCCACCGTGTGCCGGCAACACCGGCATCGGCACCTGCCCGACGAACGCACTGATGCCGGTCGCCGTGAAGACCGGCGACATCGACGGCGCCGGCCGGCCCGACATCGTGATCGGCGCGAACATGTTCCCGGAGACCGGAGCGACGGCGCATCCGGGCTCGCACTGCGCGGCCACGGCCGGAGCCGCCACCTGCGTCGGCGCGGGGCGCGCCTACGTCTACCGCGGTGAGGACATCGCCGGATCGGTTCCGAGCACGATCCTCGACACACCGCTGCGGATCCACAAGAACATCGGCGCGCAGACCGACGACCCCTTCTCGGGCTCCGCCGGCCACGTCGTCGAGAACTTCGGCCACTCGCAGATCCCGATGGGCGACGTCGGCGCCTGCCAGAGCGGCGGGGCCTTCCCGGTCGTCGCGCCCGGTGACCGCTGCCTGCGGACGTCGCGCACGAACGTGCCCGACGGCAAGCCGGAGTACGCGATCTCGACGCATCGCTCCGAGTGCCCGCTGTTCGCGCCGGACTACTCGTACTTCGAGTGCGGCGCGGTCATCCTGTTCGACGGCGCGACCGGCGCGATCCTGCACATCTACAACCATCCCGAGCCGCAGGCCAACGCGCTGTTCGGATTCACGACCGGCCAGCACTTCCCTGTCGGCGACCTCGGCGACTCCTCGCTGCCGGACATCGTGATCCCGGCGATGCAGAACGTCGGGACGACCGCCGAGGCGGGCCGCGGCTACGTGTTCAGCGGCAACGTCGCGGCGAACATGATCAACTTCGCGTTCGTCGACGACCCGACGCCGAACACGTTCGGCCGCTTCGCCAACCCGACCGAGGGCGTCGGCAACGTCAGCGATGGCGTGAACGTCCGCAACGAGGTGCTGGCCGGACAGTTCTCGGCGGTGCAGACGTCGGGCGGCAAGGACGACACGCGCTTCGATGTGAGCTTCGTCAACCCGGCCAACGAGTCCGCGCTGCAGACGATCTCAGATCCCGACGACCAGCCCGAAAGCGGCTTCGGCAGCCGCGTCTTCGCGATGGGCGACCTCAACGGCGACGGGATGCTGGACTTCGGTGCCTCGTCGGTGCGCTGGGACGGCGGCACGCCGACGATCCTCGACGCCGGGCGGATCTACATCTTCCGCAGCGATGCCAACGCCATCGTGCCGGGGCCGCCGCCGCTGCCCCAGGGTCCGGCCGGTCCGGCCGGGCCGGCAGGGGCGCCGGGCCCGGCAGGCTCGTCCGGTCCGGCTGGCAGCCCCGCCCCGGCCGGTGGCACGGCGGCGACCGTGCTGGCGGGGCGCTCGGTCGACCTCGACGCCTCACGCACGTCGGTGCGCCGCAATCAGCGCATCCGGCTGCGTGGCGTCGTGGAGGCGTTCGCCAACCCGGCCGCCTGCGAGAGCGGCCAGAGCGTCCAGATCCAGCGGCGCACGCTGACGGGGGCGCGCTTCGTCACGTTGCGGACGGTCAGGACGAGCTCGCGCGGCACGTTCACGACACCGCTGATCCGGATGACGAGCACGCAGTACTTCCGCGCCCGCGTGCTGCGGACCGACGACTGCCTGGGCGCGAACTCGGGGCGCGAGCTGGTGCGGGTCACGCGATCGCGGGCATCGGCCGCCAGGGCCGCCAAGGCGCGGGCGCTGAAGGCAGCCCGGGCGCGGGCGGCTCGGTTCGCCCGCCGCTGACGCGCGCGCAACGCCGATCGCCGGCCCGGTCGCACAGACCGGGCCGGCGCGATGACCGGGCCTGAGCACGCAGGCCCGGTCGCGCGCGTCGTGCGCCTCGCGCTCGCGGCGAGTACGCGCGTGCCGGCGGTCGCGTACGCAGTCGGGACGACCACTAGACTGCCGCCGCCATGGCCGCTCCCAGCACCGCCGAGGCGATCCGCGACGTCAACACGCGCTACCACGACGCCGCCGCCGAGAGCTACGACACGAAGTGGGGCGTCGACTACGGCGAGATCGGCCGCGATCAGGTGCGCGGCAAGCTGCACAAGCTGCTCGGCACGCCGCTGCCGCGCTACGGCCGCTCGCTGGAGATCGGCTCCGGCACGGGCTACTTCACGCTGAACATGCTCCAGGACGGCGTCGTGCGCGAGGCCGTCGCGACCGACATCTCGCCGGGGATGCTCGACGCGCTGCAGGCCAACGCACAGCGCATCGGCGTCGAGGTGCAGACCGTCGCCTGCGACGCCGAGGACCTGCCCTTCGAGGACGACTCGTTCGACCTCGTGCTCGGGCACGCCGTGCTGCACCACATCCCCCACCTCGACCGCGCGTTCAGCGAGTTTCGCCGCGTGCTGCGCCCCGGCGGCGAGTTCCTCTTCGCGGGCGAGCCGTCGCAGACGGGCGACCGGATCGCCGCCTACCCCAAGCGCGCCGCGCTGCGGGCGGCGCCGCTGTGGCGCAAGCTCATGCGCGCGCGGCCGATCGACGGCTACGACCATCCCGACGCGCACGGCGAGTGGCCGACGGACCACGCCGACCTCGACGGCGAGTCGCTCGAGGCGTTCGTCGACGTGCATGCGTTCACGCCCGAGGAGCTCGAGGGGTGGGCGCGCGGGGCGGGCTTCGACGACGTGCGCGTGCGCGGCGAGGAGCTGCTCGCCAACTGGTTCGGCTGGATGAACCGCACGCTCGAGGCGACGGCCGTGCCCGCCGACATCCCGTGGCTGTGGCGCCAGTACGCCTTTCGCGGCTACCTCGCGCTGCAGCGCGTCGACGTCGCGCTGCTCGAGGGCCGGCTGCCCGCGAAGGTCTTCTACAACCTGATGATCGCCGGCCGCAACGGCGGCTAGACGTGGCCGCCGACGCGCCCCGGCTGGGTCTCGTCGCCGTCGGCGACAGCATCACGGTCGGCGAGGGATCGATGGCGCTCGGCATCACGCCGCTGTCGTGGGCGCAGTGGCTCGCCAAGGCGCTGGACGCGCCGTACACGTCCTACGCCGTCAACGGCGCGACGACCGCCGACGTTCGCCATCTGCAGCTGCCGCGCGTGCGCGCGCCGCACGACGTCGCCGCGCTGTACGCGGGCGTCAACGACGTGCGCTCGCCGGACTTCGACGCGGACGCCTACGAGCGCGACCTCGAGGCGGTCGCGGGTGGCCTCGCGGGACGTGCCGACCGGCTGCTCATGCTGACGCTGCCCGAGGACCTCGGCCGGCCGTCCTCTGCGCCGAAGCCGGCCGCCGCCAACGCGGTGGTGCGGCGCGTCGCGGCGCGCCACGGCGCGACCGTTGCGGACCTGGCGGACTTCGGGGGCTGGACGCACGTGCTGCCCGACGTCGTCCACCCGACCGCGCTCGGCCAGCTGGAGATCGCCGACCGCGCGGCGCTCGCGCTGGGCACGCCGCTGCTGCCCTCGTCGCTCGTCGCCGACCGCCGCGGCCACGACGCCCGCTACGCGCCTGCGCATGCGAGGGCGGTCGCCCGCGATCTCGCTCGCCGCGCGCGGGAGCGCATCGTGCGGCCGCGCTGAGGCGTCCACGTGGGTGCCACGCGAGGGGTCCTGACCGCGCCGATGCGAGGGGCGAGACCTCGGCGTGATCGAGCGACACCTGGGCGCACCCAGCCGTCACGGGTGTCGATGGATCACGCCATCGGTGATCGAGCGACACCCGTCGCGCCGGCCGGGCCTCGGTGTGTCGGTCGATCACGCCCTCGCCCGCGACCTCCCGCTTCCCATCGATGCGGTTCTGCCCGAGTCCGGGCCGACGCACCGGCGGTAGCGGGCGCTCCGACCGATGCCCGTAGCATCCACGCGATGGCGCTCCTGCGACCCTCGCGGCGGCCCGGCGTACGCCGCGGGCGCGATGTCCAGCTCGGCCGCGGCGTCCAGCTCGAGGTCCTCTACGGCGGCGAGCTCGTCCTCGGCGACGGCGTGCGCATCGGCGAGCGCACGCGGATCGTCGTGCAGGGCGGGCGGGTCGAGATCGGCGCCGGCGCGCTGCTCGGCGAGCGCTGCACGATCGTCGCCCACGAGCGCGTGACGATCGGCGCGTCGGCGTGGCTGCAGGACGGCGCCGTGCTCGTCGACTTCGACCACGTCGTCGACGACGTCGAGCTGCCGATCCGCCGCCAGCCGCTCGTCTCCTCGCCGATCGCGATCGGCGAGCGCGCGCGGATCGGCCTCGGCGCCGGCGTGCTGCGCGGCGTCAGCGTCGGCGCGGGCGCGACCGTCGGCCCGCACGCCGTCGTCACGCGCGACGTCGCGCCGGGCGCGACCGTCGGCGGCGTCCCCGCGCGCCCGGTCGCCGGCAGTTGATCGACGCCGGCAGTGCCGCGCTGCTCGCCGCCGCGGGCCTCGGCGCGGGCGCCGTCAACGCCGTCGCCGGCGGCGGCTCGCTGATCTCCTTCCCGGCGCTGCTCGCCGCCGGCTACCCGAGCATCACCGCCAACGTGACGAACTCGATCGCCGTGCTGCCGGGCTACGTCGGCGGCTCGCTCGCCTACCGCCGCGAGCTCGGTGGCCAGGCGGCCAGGATCCGCGCGCTCGCGCTGACGAGCGGCGCGGGCGCGGCCGCCGGCGCGGCGCTGCTGCTCGTCAGCCCGGCGAGCGTGTTCGAGGCGATCGTGCCGTGGCTGATCCTCGCCGCCTGCGGGCTGCTGGCCGTGCAGCCGCGCGTCGCCGCCGCGGCGCGGCGCCGGCGCGAGAACTCCTCGCCGGCGCTGCACGCGGCCGTCTTCGCCGCGACGGTCTACGGCGGCTATTTCGGCGCCGGCCTCGGGATCATGCTGCTCGCGATCCTCGGCGTCTTCGTCGACGACGAGCTGCAGCGCCTGAACGCGCTCAAGGGCGTGCTGTCGCTGCTCGTCGCGGTCGTCACGGCCGTCGGGTTCGCCGTCTTCGGACCGGTCGCCTGGGATGCCGCGGCGATCGTCGGCGTCACGTGCCTGATCGGCGGGGCGCTCGGGGTCGGCGTCGCGCGGCGGCTGTCGGCGGCGGTGCTGCGCGGCGCCGTGATCGCCTACGGCGTGGCCGTCGCGATCGTGCTGCTCGTGTCGTAGACGTCTGCCGCAGCACAGGCGGTCGCCGCAGCGCCAGCGAACCGCATCTGAAGCGGCAATCTTCGGCCGTCGTCGTCTGAGGACGGCCAGGTCGGACATGGAGGATCGACACCCGCGGCCGGCCAACGGGGCGGGATGTCGATACACCACGCATCTCATGGAGCATCGACCCCGGCTCCACGTGGACGAGCCGAGGTGTCGAACCTCCATGCGCGCGGAGCGAAGGAGTGCCGAACAGATCGCTCCGCGCAGCCCACGCGGCGCTCCTGCACCCCAGGCAACCGGATTTCGGTTGTACCGCGGCGCCGCGGGGTACTCCCGCCGCGACATGCGCAGTTGGTACCTGCTCCTCGTCATCCCGCTGATCGGGGTCCTGATCCCGACGATCTACAACCGTCCGGACCCCGAGCTCGCCGGGATCCCGTTCTTCTACTGGTACCAGATGCTGTGGATCCCGCTGAGCGTGGCGATCACCGTGCTCGTCTACGTCAAGACGCGCGAGCCGCAGCGAGGCCGCGACGATGGATGACGTCAACGTCGTCGCGCTCGCCGTCTGCACGACGCTGTTTCTCGCCGTCAGCGCGATGGGCTTCGTGGCGTCGCGATGGCGGCGGGCGGAGTCGATGGAGAACCTCGACGAGTGGGGTCTCGGCGGACGCAACTTCGGCCCGTGGATCACGTGGTTTCTGCTCGGCGGGGACCTCTACACGGCGTACACGTTCGTCGCCGTGCCGGCGCTCGTGTTCGGCGCCGGAGCGATCGGGTTCTTCGCCGTCCCGTACACGATCGTCGTGTTCCCGATGGTGCTGCTGCTGGCGATGCGGCTGTGGTCGGTGTCGCACGCGCACGGCTACGTCACGCCGGCCGACTTCGTGCGCGGCCGCTTCGGCTCGCCGACCCTCGCGCTCGCCGTCGCGACCACCGGAATCGTGGCGATCATGCCCTACATCGCCCTGCAGCTCGTCGGCATCGAGGCGGTCCTGCGGACGATGGGCGTCGGCGGTCATTGGCCGATCATCGTGGCGTTCACGATCCTCGCCGCGTACACCTACCAGTCGGGCCTGCGCGCGCCCGCGCTGATCGCGTTCGTCAAGGACACGCTGATCTACATCGTCGTGCTCGTCGCCGTGATCTACATCCCGATCAAGCTCGGCGGCTTCGGCGAGATCTTCGGCGCGGCCGAGGAGAAGTTCGACTCCAGCCCGCAGCCGAGCGACGGCGTGCTGCTGGCGAACACGCAGGTCCTGGGCTACTCGACCCTGGCCTTCGGCTCGGCCGCCGCGCTGTTTCTGTACCCGCACTCGATCACGGCGCTGCTCGCCGCGCGCAGCCGCAACACGATCAAGCGCAACATGGCGGCGCTGCCGGCCTACACGCTCGTGCTCGCGATGCTCGCCCTGCTGGGCTATATGGCGATCGAGGCCGGCGTGACACCGCTGAACGGCGCCAACGGCAAGCCCGACAACAACACCGTCGTGCCGCTGCTCTTCGACCAGATGTTCCCCGACTGGTTTGCGGGAGTGGCGTTCGCGGCGATCGCGATCGGCGCGCTCGTGCCGGCGGCGATCATGGCGATCGCGGCGGCGAACCTCTTCTCGCGCAACATCTGGCGCGAGTACGTGCACCGCAGCGCCGGCCCGGCCGAGGAGGCCCGTGTCAGCAAGCTCGCGTCGCTCGTCGTGAAGGCCGGCGCGGTCGCCGTGATCCTCGCGCTCGAGCCGCAGTTCTCGATCGACCTGCAGCTCATCGGCGGCGTGCTGATCCTGCAGACGCTGCCGCCGATCGTCTTCGGGCTGCTGACACGCTGGTTTCATCCGTGGGCGCTGCTGTGCGGCTGGGCCGCGGGCCTCGCCGGCGGCCTGCTGATGCTCTACAACACGGCCAATCCGCTCACCGGCAAGGAGCATTTCGGCGGCGCGCAGTACGCCCTCGCCGAGCTCGGCCTGGACACGAAGGTGACCGTCTACACGGGCATCCTGGCGCTGCTTGCGAACATCGCCGTCACGCTGATCGCGTCGCTCGTGCTGCGCAGCACGGGCGCCGCGCGCGGAGTCGACGAGACGCGCGAGCACGACTACCACGTCGAGGCGGGCGATCCGGAGGCCAAGCCGCTGCCCGCAACGCCCGAGCAGGCACCGGCGCCGGCCGCCGGCTGAAACGGGTACAAACCGCAGATCGACTCTCTGCGCGGACAGCTGCTGATCGCCGGCGCGACGCTGCCGGACCCGAACTTCGCCCGCACCGTGGTGCTCGTCTGCGAGCACAGCGAGGACGGCGCGCTCGGGCTCGTGCTCAACCGTCCCGGCGCGCTGATCGTCGGCGAGTCTGCGCCCGAGCTCGCCGAGCTGACGGGCGAGGACGCGACGATCGACGCCGGCGGACCGGTGCAACGCGACGCGCTGCTCGTGTTGGCCGAGTTCGAGGACGCCTCGCAGGCCGGCATCCGCATCGTCGGCGACGTCGGCCTCGTCGGTGACGGCAGCGAGGTCGAGGACCTCGTCGCGGCAACCCGGCGGGTGCGGATCTTCGCCGGCTACGCGGGCTGGGGCCCCGGTCAGCTCGACGCCGAGCTCGATCGCGAGGACTGGTTCGTCGCCCCCGCGGGCGTCGACGACATCTTCAACCCCGACGCCGACGAGCTCTGGCGCCGGGTGCTCGAGCGCAAGGGCGGGCACTTCGCGCTCGTCGCGCGGATGCCGATCGACCCGAGCGTGAACTAGTACAGGCCGCTCAGGCCGCCGAAGGCACGACCCAGCCGATCATCGCGACGTAGTGCGCCGCGGCGGCGACGATGACGAGCGCGTGGAAGATCTCGTGGAAGCCGAATGTGCGCGGCCAGGGGTCCGGCCGCTGGCGCGCGTAGACGACCGCGCCGAGCGAGTACAGCAGCCCGCCCGCGACGAAGAGCGCCACCGGGACGTCGTCGAGCCTGCGGACGAGCTGGGGCGCCGCGATCAGCGCCAGCCAGCCGAGCGCGAGGTAGCTGCCGGCGACGAGCGGTCGCGGCGCGTCGATCCAGCCCAGGGAGAACACGACCCCCGCGATCGCGCCCGCCCACGCCCCGATCAGCAGCACCCAGGCGATCGGGCCGTCCATGACGATCAGCGCGACCGGCGTGTAGCTCGCCGCGATGAACACGAAGATCGTGCTGTGGTCGATCCGGCGCAGCAGCGGCTTGAAGCGCTTCGGCCCGGGCCAGCGGTGATAGAGCGCCGAGCCGCCGAACAGCGCGATCAGCCCGCCGCCGTAGATCGCGACGGCGACGACCGCGCGACCGCCCGGCGCGAGCACGATCAGCACGACCGCGGCAGCGACGGCGAGCACGCATGCCGCCGCGTGGGAGATCCCGCGCAGGCTCGGAACGAGATCGCTGGCGCCATCGTTGTGCATCGCAGTGCAGGTTAGGACCCGCGCGCCCTGCGCTCGCGCACCCGCGCAGCGCATAGAGTCGCGCCATGGCCGAGACGACGAAGTTCCTCCTCTCCGAGGAGGCGATCCCGACCCATTGGGTGAACCTCCTCCCCGACCTGCCCGGCGAGCCGCTGCCGCCGCTGAACCCGCAGACGATGGCGCCCGCCGGGCCGCCGGATCTCACGCCGATATTTCCCATGGAGCTGATCGGCCAGGAGGTGTCCGGCGAGCCGGAGATCGAGATCCCCGAGCAGGTCCGCGACGTGTACCGCCTCTGGCGCCCGACGCCGCTGTTTCGCGCGCACCGCCTGGAAGCCGCGCTCGGCACGCCGGCGCACATCTACTACAAGTACGAGGGCGTCTCCCCCGCCGGCTCGCACAAGCCCAACACCGCCGTCCCGCAGGCGTTCGCCAACGCGCAGGCCGGCGTCAAGAAGCTCACGACGGAGACCGGCGCCGGCCAGTGGGGCTCGTCACTCGCCTTCGCCTGCTCGCTGTTCGGCCTGCAGTGCGAGGTCTTCATGGTCGGCTCGAGCTATGACCAGAAGCCCTACCGCCGCTCGATGATGCAGACCTGGGGCGCGACTGTGCACCGCTCGCCGTCGACGCTCACGCAGTCGGGCCGGGCCAACGCATCGAGCCCGACCGGCTCGCTCGGCATCGCGATCTCCGAGGCCGTCGAGGTTGCTGCGCAGGACCCCGAGAGCAACTACGCGCTCGGCTCGGTGCTCAACCACGTCCTGCTGCACCAGACGATCATCGGCCAGGAGACGATCGCCCAGATGGAGATGGCGGGCGAGGAGCCCGACGTCGTGATCGGCTGCGTCGGAGGCGGCTCGAACTTCGCCGGGCTGACGTTCCCGTGGCTGCGGCGCAAGATGCGCAGCGGACATGGACCCCGTTTCCTAGCTGTCGAGCCGGCGGCCTGCCCGACGCTGACGCAGGGCGTCTACGCCTACGACTTCGGCGACACGGCCGGGCTGACGCCGCTGATGGCGATGTACACGCTCGGCCACGGCTTCGTGCCGCCGCCGGTGCACGCCGGCGGGCTGCGCTACCACGGCGACGCGCCGATGGTCTGCGCGCTGCTGAAGGCCGGCATGATCGAGGCGCGCGCCTACCGCCAGAACGAGACGTTCGCGGCGGCGCTGGAGTTCGCGCGCCACGAGGGGATCATCCCCGCGCCCGAGCCCGCGCACGCGATCCGCGCCGCGATCGACGAGGCGCTCGCGGCCAAGGAGGCCGGCGAGGCGCGCGTGATCCTGTTCGGCCTGTGCGGCCACGGCAACTTCGACCTCGCGGCCTACGACGCCTATCTCGCCGGCACGCTCGAGGACCCGGAGTTCTCCGCAGCCGACCGAGACGCGGCGCTCGCTCAGCTGCCGGAGGGTGCGCCGTCCGTGGCGTGATCGCTGACCTGGCGACTGACGTTGGCTCGGCGTCAATGCCCGTGGCCGTCGCCGGACGGACCGGCGCCTGACACCGAGCCCCGGTCGAGCAGGAAGACGGTGTCCGTCGCGCTGTCGCGAAGCTGCAGCGGCGACGTGCCGGGCTTGACGACGAAGAAGATCGAACCCGACACGCGGGCCTGCGCCATCAGCCGACCCTCGCCGAGCGTGGAGCGCGTCGGGCGCAGCAGCGGCACCTCGCGGCCGTCCTTGACGAGCAGGAACCGACCGGCGTCGTACTCGCGCGCCCGACCCCCTGGGTTGCGCAGCGAGACCGTCACCACGATCTGCTCCTGTCCGCGCTTGAGCGCGCCTCCGATCTCGCCCATCGTCGAGCTCGGCATTGCGGGCCCGCTCATCGGCAGTCGCGGTGAGTTGACGCCGGCGTGCCCGTCGCGCAGGCGCTGGTAGCTCATGACCGCGAGCGACAGACCGCCGCCGACGGGCGCGCTCGTGCGCAGCGCGACCGGCCCCGACGCGTCGTCGCCACCGCCGCCGTGCGACAGCTCGCCGCTATAGGCCATCACGGCGATTGCGGCACCGACGGCGGCGAGCGCGGCGAGCGCGAAGCGGTAGCGGCCGGCGCCCCTGGTCAGGCCCGCCAGTGGGCCGCCGTCATGAGACGCGGCCGCTCCCCCTGCCGCATCTGACGCCTCGAGCGCGCTCATTTGATCGCCTTGATCTCGGTGGACGTCGACGTCAGCACCCGCATCAGGCCCCACAGCCCGCCTTCGCGATGGCCCCACATCATCGTCGAGCCGTAGCGATAGTCGCCCGTCCGCCCGGATGCGCCGCCGGCCGTCAGGTGCAGGTTGTCCTGGATGCCGGGGCCGATCGCGTCCTGCGAGTTGCGCCAGACCGTGTTGGGGTCGCCAGGCTCCTGCGGCCATGCATGACCACCGACCTCGAAGGACTGCTGACGGCGCTGATCATTCGAGCCGAACAGACGGATGCGCACCGCGTCGCCGGCGAACGCCTGCAACAACGGGGTGGCGATCGGACCGGCAGCCGTGCTGAACACGCGCGTCAGCTCGTTCGGGCTGGGCGTGCCGGGGTCGGTCAGCCGCCGGCTGAACGGCGCGGCGGTGTAGTTGTAGCCCTTGTCGCCGGCGTCCTCGGGCTCATCCACCGGCGCCATCGGGTGCTGGCCGGCCGCGTTGACGGTGTTCAGGCCATCCTGCAGGAACATCCCGAACTCGCGGTACTTGCCGCTCGGCGTGGTGACGATCGCCTGCGTGCCGCTGTTCAGCGTGCCCCCGGTCTGACTCGTCCAGGTGGAGCCCGCCGCCTGCACCCCGAGGCCGCCGAACAGACCGCGGAACCGGTGATTGAGCTGGTCGCCCATGTCCTCCAGCAGGACCGCGCCCACCTCGGCGTCGGCATACCAGCGCTGGGTGATCGACTCACCGACGCCGACCGTCTGGTTGGAGTTGTAGCCGACCGTCGCGCCGTCGGAGCCGTTGACCTCGTACTTCAGCAGGCCGCCGGCGTGGATCGAGACGCGCGTGGACGGGCCCCAGCCGAGCAGGTCGTCGTTCTCGAACTTCGGGTCGTCGCCGCTGCGGGCGGGGATCGTCTTGGGCAGCTTGTTCGTCAGCGTGACCTCCACGCAGTCGCCCTTGTTGGCGCGGATCATCAGCGGCTCGGGCTTCTTCGTCCCGGCCTTGATGGCGGCCTCGTCGGCCGCCAGCGCGTACATCATGCCGACGTCCTCCTTGTCGCCCTTGAGGGTGTAGGTCAGCGGCAGTGAGATCGCCACGACGCTGTACTTGCGCACGGGGGCACCGCTCGGGCACGAGCCCGGGTTGGGTGGCTTTGTCGTCCCCGTCGTGGAGTCCAGCAGGCAGGTCGCGCTGCTCAGGGTGATGCCGAGCAGCGTGATGCCGTCGCCGCAGGTGCTGGTCGACGTGTTGTCGATGTTGTTCGTGTCCGCCGGCGGCTTGGTCGGCGCATCGGGCAGCTCCAGCAGCGAGCCGCGCCCGCTCTTGCCGTCCTGCTTGAACTTGTGCGCGCGGAACAGGCCCCATGCGCCGAGCCACAGCGAGTCCTTGTCGTTGAGGCGGTACAGGTAGTCGCCCTTGCAGGCCGCCGAGCCGCAGTTCTCGAACGTCGGCACGTTGAAGTTGAACGCCTCGGAGATCCCGAACGACTGCGCCGAGCGCAACTCGGAGGTGGGGTTGTCGGGCTCGAAGCGCCAGCGTGCCCCGTGCAGCGAGAACGTGTGCTGCTCCTCCTGCGAGCCCTGGAACAGGCGGATGCGGACCGGATCCTGCCGGTAGGCCTCCATGATCGGCGTCTCGGGGTCGCCGTGCACCTTCGAGCTGTAGACGTAGGCCGGGTCGATCGGCTTGACCTTGCCGGCCGCGTTGGTCGTCGAGCGCCGGAACTTGAACGGGCTGTTGCGGTAGCTGATTCCCGCCACGCCCTGGTCCTCGAGGTCGTCGACCAGCGCAGGCGGGTTGATCTCCTGACTGTCCTTGTCGAACAGCGGCACGAAGTCCTGCGCGAAGATCGCGAACTCACGGAAGTCGGGCCCGTTGGGATCGAGGATGTCCGCGCGCCAGCCTGAACGCTGCTGGCCGGCCGTCAGGTCGGCCGGGCCGACCGCGGCGCCGGTCTTGGGATCGCGGTGCGTCGAGCCCTTCGGCTCGGTGACCATGCCGGCGAAGGCCCCGTGCTGCTGATGGACGCCCGCGAAGGAGTGGTCGTGCCAGAAGATCGACTTCAGGTCGGTGTCGACCATCCAGCGGTAGCGCATCGTCTGGTTGCGCAGCGCGGCCTGATCGTAGTTCCAGCCGTTCGTGGCGCCGTCGGAGGCGAGCACGTCGAACTTCACGAGGTGCACGTGCATCCCCGCCTCGTTGGTGACGAGCACGCTCTGGAACTTGTTGCCGCCGATCTTCAGCGGCGCCTTGTTCGTGAACGAGAAGTCGACGCAGTCGCCCTCGTTGGCACGGATCACGAGCGGTTCGGGCTTCTTCGTCCCGGCGAGGACCGCCGCCTCGTCGCTCTTGAGCACGAACATGCGCCCCTCGGGATCGTGCCAGCCGTTGTTGTTGTAGTCGATGCGCCGCTGGATCAGCGAGAGCTCGTACTTGCGGACCGGCGCTCCCGTCGGACAGGGGTCGACGTAGGGGGCGCCGGGCTTCTCGGCGCTGTCGGGGAAGTGGCTCTTCTCAGTCGGCGTCAGCGCAGCGATCGGGTCCGCGCTGCCGCCCACGCGCCACGACGTGTCGAACGGCCCGCGGCGGTCGTTGGCGCCCGCGTCGTCGACGGGGCCGAGCGGGGTCTGCGGCGGGCGATGGCCGAAGCCCTTGCCCGTGCGCCCGTCGGGGTACTCGCCTGCGACGCTGTCGGCGATCGCGCCTGGGATGAAGTGCGGGTATCCGGGCTGGGCGGCCGTCGGCGCGGGCGGTGCGGCGCGGTCGGGCAGCGCGACGAGCTTCGGCGTGATCGTTCCGTCGGGGTAGTGGCGGGTGCCGTCCTCGAGGCGGTCCAGCGATCGCAGCAGCCCCCAGAAGCCCGAGATGAAGTGCGGGTACAGGTGGCAGTGGAAGATCGAGTCGCCGACCGAGCCGGTCTGCGAGCCGATACCGCCCTCGAGGTCGAGGCTGAACGACTGGCCCGGGCCCCAGCTCTGCGAGTCGATGCGCGTCGAGCCCGGGTCCTTGGCCTCGTTGCGCCAGCGGTGCTCGTGCAGGTGAAAGACGTGTGTCTCCTTGGCGCCGGCCATGAGGATGCGCAGCTTCGTCGGGTCGCCCTTGTAGCCGCGCACGATCGGCGTGACGGGGTCGCCGTGCGCCCACGAGCTGTAGGCGAGCTCCTCGCCGTCGCCGCTGTCGCCGCCCTTGTTGGTCATCTCGGGAACGTTGTTCTTCTGGCGGTTGCGCAGTGGTTCGGTCCGGTAGTTGAAGCCGAAGAACGATGTCGCGCCGCCGTTGGCATCCAGCGGGCGGTTGCCGTTCTTGTCGAGCACGTCGGTCTCGTCCCAGCCGATCAGCGTTCCCTCGCGGAAGTCGTTGGCGTCGCCGGCGATGTGGATGTCCGCATCGGGGCCGGCCTTGCCGGCCAGCGAGGAGCCCGTCTCCGGATCAGTCCATGTCGAGTCGGCCCGCTCGACGTTCAGGGCGCCGTAGAGGCCGCGCGGCACCGAGCCGTCGGCGCCGCCCTCGGGCGCCGTCGCGCTGTCCAGCAGCCCGCCGCCGCCGCGCGGGTCGCCGAGGTCCTCGATCAGGTGCGCGCCCTCCTCCTCGTCGGCGGGCACGTAGTAGGTGTAGGCGCGGATCTGCCCGGGCGCAACGGTGGAGTCGGGGTTGTCGCCGACCTGCGAGCCGTCGTCGGCGCCGACGTCGTAGGCGAGACCCTGCACGTGGAAGCCGGCCCGCCGGTTCGAGAGGTTGTTCTTGAGGTTGACTGTCACACAGTCACCGCGGTTGGCGCGGATCACGAGCGGCCGGACGAGCTTGGACACCTTGTTCGTGTTGGCGGCCACCTGGGCTTTGATCTGCGCCTCCTCGGAGGCCATCGCGTACATGGCGGCGTTCGGGTTGTGGTCGCCGTAGTTGTTGAAGACGATGTCGACGTCCATGGCGACGACGTCGTACGTCAGCGCGCGGGCGCCGGTCGGGCAGACGCTGCCGGTGACGGCGTTCGACGCGGGCACGGCGGCGAAAGCGGTCGTGACGGAGACGACGGTTGCCAGCGCGGCGCCCAGGGCGAGACGCGGGCGCGCCAGCGGGCGGCGCCGAGCCAGGCGCTCCAGACGGGCGCGGCCGCCACCGCGCCAGACCGCCGGCGCCAGGAGCACGATCGCCAGCACCTCGATCGCGACGGTGAAGACGCCGATCGCGTCGACCTGTTCGCGGCCATGGGTCAGAGGCATGCTCGTCAGCCGCGTGAGGATGTACAGCACCACGAGTCCGGCCGCGAGCGCGAGCGCCGGCGCCGCTGCCCCCGGCGTCTCGCGGCGCCACAGGGTCGCGGCACAGGAGCCGAGCAGAAGACCGGACACGGCGAAGACCGCCGCGTGCAGCGTGGCGTCGCTGTGTGCGCCCGCGAGCGCGAGGTGGATCGCCGCGCTCGTGCCCACCAGCACGACCAGCATCTGGGTGCGCGGAGCCGGTACGCCTGTGCTCGTCTGGACGGACATGGTCGCGCTCCCCCGGGCGTGCGGTGATCAGTTCACGCGACCGTACGGAGGTGGCCATCACCAGCGCTACGGGGGTCCTCGCAGATCACCGTGCACGAGCGAGCAGCCGAGGGCGCCGATAATCGGATGAATTTCGGTCCAACAGGCGTACGCCTCTGGCATCATTCGCCTGGACGGGGGCCGAGTCGGACGCAGGAGACGCAGCCATCGCTGATCACATGAGGCCCGCGATCCCCATTCGCGTCGTCCTGGCCGATCGCAGTCCCCTGTACCTGGCGGCGCTACAGCGCGGGGTGCGCGAATGCGGCGACATCGTTCTGGCCGGTTCGGCGCAGGCGCGCGACGAAGCGATGGAGCTCGTGCGGCGTGAGCAGCCCGACGTCGCCGTCATCGGGTGGCTGATCGGCGACGCCGAGCAGCGCGAGAGCATCGACACGCTTGTCCGGATGGGCGCGATCTGTCGCGTTCTGTGTCTGTTCGGTCACGGTGATTACGACCTCGCGCTGGACGCCCTGGCCGCGGGCGCGTCGGGCTGCATCTCCAAGGACGCGGACATGACGGAGGTCTGCGCGGCCATCGCGGCGGCCGGACGGGGTGAGGCGCTGCTCCCGGTTGACATCCAGAACGGGCTGCTGCAGCGGCTGCGCGCAGCGCCGAGCCCCGGAGCGCCGCAGCTGACGGCACGCGAGGAGGAGGTGCTGAGCCTCGCTGCAGCCGGGCTGACCTCGATCGAGATCGCCCGGCGGCTGTCCATCACCCACGCGACGGTCAAGGCCCACCTGCACCACGTGTACGACAAGCTCGCGGTTTCGGGCCGTGCCGCAGCCGTCGCGGAGGCGCTGCGCCGCGGCATGATGCACTGAGCCCGGATCCGGGCTGAGCGCCTGGCACAGACCTCAGCCCGCAGCGGGCTTATGCAGCGCGAAGCGCAACGTCCCAGCGCGGCGACGGCTCCTTGCCCCAGCGCGAGTCGCGCGCGTAGCGCATGAGCGACGGGAAGTACTCCTCGATCGGGGGCGGCGTCGCGCCGAGCAGATCGCGGGCGCGGCGCGCGTCGAACGTGCAGCGCACGCGGAAGTACGGCAGCAGGGCGCCGGCGCGCTGCTCGGCCCTCTCGTCCTCGCCGAGGCGCACGAAGACCGGCGGCTCGGCGTCGAACGCGTCGGCGGCCATCTGCGCCAGGCGCGCGTTCTTCGGCGCCTGGTCACCGGCGACGACGTGGAAGTTGCCGCCGCGCACGGGCCCGCTCAGCAGCGCCAGCAGCGCGTCGGCGACCGTGTCGACCGGGACGATGTCCAGGCACGCTGCGGGGTCGCCGGGGACCGCGGGGAACAGCCCGCGGGCGAACGCCTGCAGCGGCCAGTAGATGACGTTGAAGGCCTGCGTCCAGCCGGTGTCGCTGTCGCCGACGATGACGCTCGGACGCACGATCGCGGCCGGCAGCCCGCTGTCGCGGACGACCTCCTCGGCCTCGAGCTTCGTGCGCTCGTACGTGTTGCGAAAGCCCTGGCCGACATCGCCGTCGTGCTCGCTGACGAGCCCGATCCGGTCGCCCGCGACGTACGCGGTCGAGACGTGGACGAAGCGCTCGAGCACGCCGCGCTCACGGGCCTGCAGCGCAAGCTCGACGAGCGCGCGGGTGCCCTCGACGTTGATCCGGCGCGCATCCTCGAGCGGGAGCGTGAAGCTGATCGACGCGGCACAGTGCACGACTGCGGTGATCCGTTCGGCGATGGCCTCGCGGGCGGCATCCGACAGGCCCAGGCCGGGCGACTCGAGGTCGGCGGCCACCGCCTGCACACGGCTGGCGTGCGGACGGGCGCCGGGCGCGACGAGCGTTGTGAGCATCTCGTCGACGCGAGCCTGAGCGCCCGCGTCGTCGTCGGCGCGGACGAGGGCGATGACGTCACGGTCGGTCTGCTCGAGGACGCGCGCGAGCACCTCCATGCCTACGAACCCGGTAGCGCCGGTCAGCAGCACGACGCCGCTGTCGCCGGCGGCCGTCATGCGGCCTCCAGGCACAGGGACGCGTTGTGTCCGCCGAACCCGAACGAGTTCGACAGCGCGACGGGCGGGCGGCCGTTGGACATCGCCAGCGGGCGCGAGCTGCCGGCGACGTAGTCGAGGTCGAGGCCCTCCTCGGCCTGCTCCCAGCCGATCGTCGGCGGGGCGACGCGGTCGCGCAGCGCGAGCACGGTCGCGACGGCCTCGACGGCTCCGGCGGCACCGAGCAGATGGCCGATCGCCGACTTCGTCGACGAGACGGGAACCTGTCCGGCGCGCACCCCGAAGACGGTCTTCAGCGCGCGCGTCTCGGCGCGGTCGTTGAGCTGCGTCGACGTGCCGTGCGCGTTGATGTAGTCGATCTCGTCGGGATCGACGCCGGCGTCGCGCAGGGCGACCTGCATCGCGCGTGCGCCGCCGCGGCCCTCGGCGTGCGGGGCGGTGATGTGGTGCGCGTCGCCGGTCGATCCGTAGCCGCGGACGGTGCCCAGGATGCGGGCACCGCGAGCGCGGGCGGCGTCGCCGGACTCGAGCACGAGGACGCCGGAGCCCTCGCCCATCACGAAGCCGTCGCGGCGAGCGTCGAACGGGCGCGACACGCCGCTCGGCGAGAGCGCGCCCATCTTCTCGAAGCATGCGCGCGAAAGCGGTGTCAGCGGCGCCTCGGCGGCGCCCGTGACCATCGCCTCGGCCTCGCCGTGCTGGATCATCCGCAGCGCCGTGCCGATCGCGTGGCTGCCCGCGGCGCACGCGGAGACGACGCTGAAGACAGGCCCGCGCAGGCCGTGCTGCAGCGACAGCGCCGCCGAGCCCGCGTTGCTCATCATCAGCGGGATCGCCAGCGGGGAGACGGCTCCGGGACCCGTGTCGCGCAGCTGGTCGTGGTTGGACTCGAGCGTCGAGATGCCGCCGATGCCCGTGCCCAGCACGCAGCCGATCAGCTCGGCGTCGTAGGGCAGCCCGTCCTCCCAGCCAGCGTCGATCAGCGCCTCGGTGCCGGCCGCGATCGCAAGCTGCGTCGAGCGGTCGGCGCGGCGCGCCTGCTTGGCGGACATGTGGTCGGTGGGGTCGAACTCCGCGCACGGCGCCTCACCGTCGCGGATGCCGGTGTTGCCGGCAGTCCAACGCTCGTGCAGCGTCCGGGCGCCGACGCCCAGCGGCGTGACGGCCCCGACTCCGGTGATGACGACGTCGCGCAAGGTCACGCCTGGACGCGTGCGACGACGAGGTCGACGACGTCGCCGACCGTCTTGATGTTCTTGAAGTCCGCGCCGTCGAGGTCGATCGAGTACGTCTCCTCGACGACCTGCGTCAGCTCGACGAGGTCCAGCGAATCGACGTCGATGTCCTCGAGCGTCGCGTCGCGCGTGACGGCTTCAGCGTCGGCGCCGAACGAGACGAGGTTCTCGATGACTGTGGCCTCTACGTCCTGCGGTGTGGTGGTGGTTGCCATGTGGCGGGTCCTTTCGTGATCGGGATGCGAAGGTCAGTCGGCGCTGTCGTCAAAGACGCGCGCCCAGCCCGCGGGCGGGACGCACACGACCGCGGGCTGAGCGATTCGCGTGCGCTCTGCGATGCACTCGCCGGGGAAGAGGACGGCGATAGTCGGCATGCAGAGCACGCCTCCAGCGTGGCGGGCCGGGGCGCCGATACCAACCAGTTCCCCCCGCGCGTGGGACCCCGACCCCCCGGTCGGGGGGGTGGCCGCCGCGCGGCGGCTTGGTTGCGGCGTACACCCCGGGGGTAGGGCAGGACCGGGTGTCGGGTCCGCACAGACAATTCCTGGACATACGGCCATACGGCGATCGGGGCCCGCGGCCCACCCTGGATGCGGTGAGCGTCATACGATCCCGCAACACACCCGCGGTGATGGCCGTCGCCGCGCGCTTCGGACGTGACCTGCCGCAGTGCCTGGCCCAGGTGCAGCGCATCCTCACCGGCGCCCGCGCACGTGGCGCCTCGCTCGTCGTCCTGCCCGAGTCCGCGCTCGGCGGCTACCTCTACGAGCCGCACGTGCCCGGCGCCCCGGCGCCGTGCGCCGCGCCGCCCGCGCTGCCCCGCGACGGCGAGGAGATCGCGCGCGTCGCGCGGATGGCCGGCGACATGGTCGTCTGCATCGGCTACACCGAGGATGCGCCGGGCGGCCCGTACTCGAGCGCCGTCTGCGTCAACGGCGACGGCATCCTCGGCCACCACCGCAAGGTCCATGTTCCCGCCGGCGAGCGCGCGGTCTTCCGCGCGGGCTCGGGTTTCGCGGCGTTCGACACGCCGATCGGGCGGATCGGGATGCTCGTCTGTTACGACAAGACCTTCCCCGAGGCGGCGCGCCAGCTCGCCCTCGACGGCGCCGGCCTGATCGCTTCGCTGTCGGCCTGGCCGGTCTGCCGCGTGGACCCGGCGACGCTCATGCGGCGCGACCTGCAGGTGCGCCACTTCAACCTGCTCGACCAGACCCGCGCGCTCGAGAACCAGGTCGTCTGGGTCTCGTCCAACCAGGTCGGTCGCTTCGGCCGGCTGCGCTTCCCGGGACAGGCGAAGGTCGTCGATCCGCGCGGGCGCGTGCTGGCGAGGACCGGCGCGCGAGCTGGCGGCGCGCTGGCCCGCGTCGACGCGCCCGGCGTCGTCGCCGCGGCGCGCGGGCGGCTCTCCTACCTCGACGACCGCCAGCCGCTCGCCTACGCGGTGGGTGCCTGACCGTGGGTCTTCTCGTGGCGTCCGCCGAACGCGGTGGCGCCGTCAGACAACGATGCAGGGAGGAACACGTGCCCCACGTACAGCGACGACCGAGGACGCCGCATGACCGCCATGACCGTGGTCGCCGAGCGCCGGTGCGCGCGCGACGCCGCAAGGCGGCCCGCTGATGTGCGGGATCGCCGCCGTCTACGGCGCGCACGCCGACGCAGACGCGGAGCACATGCTCGACCGGCTCGTGCACCGCGGGCCCGACGACGCCGGCGAGGTCCGCGTCGACGGCGCGTGGCTCGGCCACCGGCGCCTGTCGATCGTCGACGTCGACGGCGGCCATCAACCGTTCGCCAGCGCCTCCGGTGACGTCTGGCTCGTCGGCAACGGCGAGGTCTACAACCACGAGCAGGTGCGCGCCACGCTCGAGCGGCCGTTCGCGACGCGCTCGGACAACGAGGTCGCCCTGCACCTGCTCGACGAGCGCGGCCCGGCGGCGCTCGACGAGCTCGAGGGCATGTTCGCGTTCCTCGTCGCGGCCGAGGACGGGCGCTTCATCGCCGCCCGCGACCCGGTCGGCATCAAGCCGCTGTACTGGGCCCGGCGCGACGGCCGCGTGCACTTCGCCTCCGAGATGGCCGCCTTCGCGCCGGAGTGGATGCCCTACGTCGAGGCGTTCCCGCCGGGCTGCCACTGGACGCCCGAGGACGGCGTCGTGCGCTTCGCCAGCGCTGTGCCGCGCCACGGCGAGGGCGCGCCGACCGCCGCCGCGGTCTGGAGCCCGGACGCCGAGCCGCCCGACGAGGCGCTGAGCGCGACGCGCGACATCCTCGTCTCAGCGGTGGAGCGCCAGATGATGGGCGACGTCCCCGTCGGCGTCTTTCTCTCCGGCGGGCTGGACTCGGCGATCGTCGCCGCGATCGCCGCTCGCCGGCTGGCCCGCGACGGCGAGCGCCTGAAGACGTTCGCCGTCGGCACGCAGGACAGCGCCGACCTGCTGGCTGCGCGCGTCGTCTCCAGGCACCTCGACAGCGAGCACCACGAGCGCATCTACGGCTCGCGCGAGGCCGTGCGCGCGCTGCCCGACGTCGTGCGCGCGATCGAGCACTTCGATCCCTCGCTCGTGCGCAGCGCGGTGCCGAACTTCCTGCTCGCCGAGATGACCGCGCAGCACGTCAAGGTCGTGCTGACCGGCGAGGGCGCCGACGAGCTGTTCGCCGGCTATGAGTACCTGCGCGGCTTCGACAGCCCCGAGTCGCTGCAGGCCGAGCTCATGCGCACCGTGCACGGGCTGCACAACCTCAACCTCCAGCGTTGCGACCGCGTGACGATGGCCCACGGCCTCGAGGCGCGCGTGCCGTTCCTCGATCGCCAGGTCATCGCGTTCGCCTTCGGGCTGCCGATGGCGTGGAAGCAGTCGGCGCCGGGCGAGCTCGAGAAGCGGATGCTGCGGCGCGCGTTCGACGGCTGGCTGCCCGAGCAGATCCTGTGGCGCGTCAAGGCCGAGTTCGGCGACGGCAGCGGCGCCAAGGACGTGCTCAAGCGCACGATCGAGGACGACGTCAGCGCCGCCGATTTCGCGCGCGACCGCGCCGCGGTGCAGCCGCCGCTGCGCACCCGCGAGGAGTTCGCCTACCACCGCATCTTTGCCGAGCACCTGCCCGGCGTCCGCCCCGAGCGGACGCTCGGTCGCTTCGCGACCGCCTGATCCTGGCCCGCCCGGTCGATCGCCGGCCGCCCACGCGATCGTGCGCAGCGCTGCAGGACCGTGCAACGCGACCGGGCGCCGCGCCCGGTCGCCGCTGCGCGGCGGATGCGTCAGTCGCGCAACCAGTCCAGCGGGATGTCGGCGTGCTTCTGGGCGACGATCGCCTCGTACTCGAGCGCCTCGCCGTTGACCGACACGCGGTGCGTGTACCGGCTACGGGTGCGCTCCTCGAGGATCCCCTCGCCGAACATGCGCGCGAGCAGGCCGCCGAAGCCCGACTCGCAGTGCTCCTCCAGGAAGCGATCGCGGATGTTGAACGCGATCCAGCCCGGTGAACCGACGAGGTTGAACGCCTCGGCGAACGCCAGCGTCGGGATGTCGCCGAAGCCGAGCGCGGCGACGCACGTCATGAGGTCGAAGTCGTGGCGCATGAGGTCGCGCCGGTTGTCCGGTGACAGCTGCGTCATGTCGAGCGCGTAGTAGGCCTCGTACAGTCCGGGGCGGTCGCGGTTGGCCGCGTCCCGCGCCTCGGGCAGCAGGTCGACGCCGACGATCTCGCCGACGGCGAGATCGCCGAGCAGCTCCCCGACCATGCCGTTGCCGGCGCCGAAGTCCAGCGCGGTCAGCGTCTCGGGCTTGAGGCCGGCGCTTCGCAACTCCTCGCCGAGCAGGTCGGTCACGACACGCGGAGACTGGCAGTCGAGCTGCTCTGCGAACAGGCGCTCGTACAGTCCCGGGATGTTGTAGATCGCTGCATAATCGTGAAAACGGATCCGTCGACGCTCGCCGTCGGTCGTCTCGATCTCACACCATTCCTCGTCCTGGTCCAGCTCGCCGCGGGCATGCTTCGGTGGAAGATGCAGCGCGTAATCCACGTTGTCGAGCGTGGCCATATGGCTCCTCTGAGTCGCCTTGGCGGGAATAAAGTAGGTCGCCTGGTCGCTACCCGCCCGAGCGAGGACCAAACGAATGCGGCTACGGTGCGGGCTTCGGAACGGCCGGCGAGCGCTAGCTCAACAGCCCCAAGCGCTGGGCGCGCTGGACGGCCTCCGCACGATTTCGCACGTCCAGCTTACGATAGAGCGCGCTGGTGTGCTCCTTAACCGTATGTGGCGAAAGGTGCAAGGCACCTGCGATCTCGCGATTTGTGGCACCGCCGGCGATCCGCTCGAGCACCTCGCGCTCGCGGCTTGAGAGCGTCAGCGCGCCAGCCGTCGGCGCCGGCGCCGGCTCGAACAGCGCCATGCCGAGCGCGACCATCCGCACGGCGCGCGCGACGTCCGCGGCGGGCCAGTCCTTGGGCACGAAGCCGCTCGCACCGCAGGCGCGGGCGGTCGCCGGCGAGATCCGCCCCGCGCCGGAGATCAACAGCACGCGCAGCTCGGGGTGCTCGGTCAGCAGCCGCTCGCAGACCTCGGGCCCGGACTCGCCGCCGAGGAAGAGGTCGACGAGCGCGACGTCGGGCCGGTGCTCGCGCGTCAGCACGACCGCCTCGTCGCCGGTGCGCGCCGACAGGCAGCGCTCGACCCACTCCAGCTCGCCGAGCATCGTTCTGAAGCCCCAGTGCACGACGTCGTGGTCGTCGACGACGAGCACGCGCAGGCGGTCGTTGTCGCCCTCCTTCATCCGCAGTTCCCGTTGCCCGCCAGCGGCACGACGAGCCGCACGACCCACGTGCCGGGTGCGCGCTCGCCGAACTCCACGAGGCCACCGGACTGCAGCGCCTCGAGCGCGGCGAGGCGCAGGCCGACACCGGTCGACGCCGAGCGCTCGTGCGGGACGCCGTCGTTCTCGATCTCGAGCACGAGCGTGTCGTCGTCGGCCCGCGTGCGAACGACGAGCCGGCGTGCGTCGGCATGCTTGCGGGCGTTGCGCACGGCCTCGGTGAGGACCGACTGCGCGAGCGGCTCGAGCGACTCGGGCACGTCGACGATCGGGCCCTCGACGGTGAGGCCGAGGTCGCGGTGCTCGGTGCGCAGGCGTTCGAGCTCGGACTTCAGCGTCGTCCGGGTCGGGGCCGCCGAGCGTCCGAGCGGGCGCTGCAGCGCGCTGCGCAGCTCGCCGAGCGCGGCACCGACCTCCTGCGCGCAGCGCGCGCGGGCCTCGGCGTTGAGCGGCTGCTCGGAGGACAGCACGAGCGAGACGCCGAAGAGGCGCTGGACGACGTTCTCGTGGATGCCGCGCGCGAAGTCGATCCGCTCCTCGAGCTCGCGCGCGCGGGCCACGGTCTTCGTCGCGATGCGCGACGTGGATGCCAGCGCAAGCGTCTTGCCGAGCATCCACAGCAGCTCGCGGCGGTGTTCGTCGATCGCCACCGCGCCGTGCTCGGGCTCGGCGATGATCACGCCGATCCAGCGGCCCGCCGCGACGATCGGCACGTAGACGATCGGATGCGCCCCGACGAGCTCGGAGAAGTCCGCGGAGATCTCGTGGCCGTCGTCGCCGCGCACCTCGATGACGCGATCCTCGGTGAGGGCCTGGCGCGCGACCGGCGCCGACTCGACGGTGATCTCGTCGCTCGTGAAGCGGTCCAGGCTGACGCCGTGGGCGCCCGCGGCGTGGACGCGGCGGCGGGCGTCGTCGTAGCGGAAGATCACGGCGCGCCGCATCTGCCCCTGGCGGCAGACGGCCTCGGCGAGGCGCGAGTAGAACTCGTCTGAGCCCTGGTCGGCGTCGACGTGCGCGAGCACGTCGTTGAGCAGCTCGAGGGCGGCCAGCGAGTGGACGGGCGCGGCGGGGTGCACCCGTCCATCGTGGCAGGCGCGAAGGTCGCCCGTGGTGTTGTCGCTGCTCGCTACTTCGCAGACGTGCCCGACAGCGGCGTGATGCCGGTCGGCAGCGGCTGCACGATCTCGATGAGGTGCTCGAGGCGGCGGCGCACGACGGCACGGTCGGTGCCGGTGAAGTACAGCCCGACGCTCGTGCTCGGGACGTAGATGCAGAACAGCTGGCCGGCGGTCGTGTCCTTGCAGGTGATCTCGGTCGGCTTGCTGCCGGCGCGGTTGACGATCTGCCCCATCGCCGCGTAGCCGTCCTGCTTGTCGCACGTGACGGTCAGCGCGAGCGAGCCGTCGTAGGCGCTCGTCTTCGGGTTGTCGGCGATGAAGCTCTTGGCGAACCGGCACTGCGGCTCCTTCGGCAACGGCTTGCCGAGCAGCGAGGTGACGACGACGAACGGGCTGTCCTTCGACGTCGCGCTCGGCTTGCTCGGCGGCGTCGTCGCAGCGGGCGCCGGCGTGGTCGCGGGCACGGACGCCGTGGGCGTCTGCGCCGCCGCGTTCGGGCTCGTCGCGGTCTCGTCAGACGCACTGTCGCCGGCGCCGCAGCCGGCGAGCGCAGCGACCGCGGCGAGCACGAGCAAGAGGGGGATTGCGCTTCGCATGCGGCCCGACAGACTGCCAGAGTGACGCAGATCGCGGGCCGGGACACGAATATCGGTGCCAGGCGCGCGCATGAGAAACGCGCTGAACTGGGGCTGCGGCGACGGCCTTGAGGAGCGCCGCCCGCGGTGGCATGGCGGCTCTGCCGCGCGGGGCGCGGCACAGATGCCTCGAGCACACGCGTGCCTGCCTCGACGCGTCCGGCCGGCCGAGGGACAGCCGGGCCGTCCGCGCCGTTCTGCTTCGGTTCTACGCCCGCGCGCGACCGGGGGCCCAGCGCGGCAACAGACGCCGCGCCGGCCGGCCGTCAGCGGCCCGCAGCTGTGTCACGCGCAGACGCAGGAGCTCGACGGCGGGCGCGGTGGGAAGGAAGGGGTCGGCGACCGCGCGGTCGTCCTCGATGCCGATCGCGGCCCAGATCCGTCCCTCGACGAGGGCGACGAGGACGGGGCCGTCGAGCGGCGGGCGCGAATCGAGCTCGGCGAGGTCGTGCAGGAGCGGCGTGTCGGCATCCCGCGCGCGGCGGATCGCGACGGCGAAGTGCGCGCCAGGCGTGGCGAGGGCGGCGTTCGCGGGCCGTGCGCTGAAGCGGTCAATCATCTGTTCGAGGTGGTGCAACATGTTGGATCTTGTATCCCCCTTGTGCGTCGCTGTACGCCACTGTACGATCACACACGCCTATGTCAATGTCACACAAACTGAAGATGTTTGCGGTCGAACGGGACGGCGAGATCTCGATCACCCAGCAGCTCGTGACGCATATCTCGTCGCTGATCGACGCCGGCGAGCTCGCCCCCGGCGCGCGCCTGCCGGCCACCCGCGCCCTCGCCGCCGACGCCGGCATCAACCACCTCACCGCCGTGCGCGTGTACCGCCGGCTGGCCGAGCTCGGGTACGTCACGGCGGCCGTCGGGCGCGGCACGTTCGTGCGCCAGCGCGTGCCCGTCCCCCTGGACGCGGCGCACAGCGCCGGCTCGCGCGCGCCGGACAACGACGACTGGCAGCTCGGCATGCTCGCCCACCGGCCGGTCTCCTACGCCGACGAGATGCTGCGCGACTCGCTGCACGCGCCGCTGGCGACCGGCGACGTCATCGCCCTCGGGTCGGGCTATCCCGACCCCAGGCTCTGCCCGTCCGAGGAGCTGGCGCAGCTGGCCGCGTCGATCACCCGCGACAACCCGCGCGCGATCACCGACTACCTGCAGGTCGAGGGGCTGCCCGAGCTGCGCGAGCGCCTCGCCGAGCTCGGCCGTGATGCCGGCTACGCGACGAGCGCCGACGAGATCCTCGTGACCACCGGCGCCCGCCAGGCGATCGACCTCGTCGCACGCGCCGTCCTCGGCCCCGGCGACGTCGCCGTGGTCGAGTCGCCGACGTTCGCGGGAGCGCTCGCCTCGATGCAGGCGACGGGCGCGCGCGTCCTAGGGCTGCCCGTCGACGGCGACGGCGCCGACATCGACGCGCTCGAGCGGATCCTCGCCCGCCACGAGGTCAAGCTCGTCATGCTCCAGGAGGCCTGCCAGAACCCGACCGGCGCCGACCTCTCGCCCGCCCGCCGCGCACGCCTCGTCGAGCTCGCGCGCACGCGCGGCTTCTTCATCCTCGACGACGGCGTCTACGCGACGATGCGTTTCGATGGGCCTCCCCTGCACCGCCTGCGCGCCGATGCCCCCTCGCACGTGATCTACGTCGACTCGCTGTCCAAGACGATCGGCGGCGGGCTGCGGGTCGGCTGGATCGCGGCCAGCGGCCCGGTGCTCGGCCGGCTCGTGCAGCTGAAGATCGACAGCGACATCCACACGGCGGCGCTGCCGCAGTACCTCGCGGCCAACTACCTGCGCGGCGACCGCCACGAGCAGCTGCTGGCGAAGGCGCTGCCCGTCTACCGCCGCCGCCGCGACGCGCTCGTCGCAGCGCTCGAACGCCACCTCGCGCACGACGCTGTCTGGAGCGTCCCCGACGGCGGCAACCACATCTGGGTGACGCTGCGCGATCCCGTCGACGAGCGCGCGCTCTACGTCGAGGCGCTGCGCGCCGGCACCGCGTTCCTGCCCGGCGGCGCGGTCATGGCCGAGAAGTCCTCGCGCACGAGCATGCGCCTGTCGTTCGGGCTCGTCGAGCCCGAGCTGCTCGACGAGGGCGTGCGCCGGCTGGCTGTCGCGTTGCGCGCGGTCCGACGCCGCGGGCGCGCCGGCTCGACGGGCGCCCTGTCCTGACTCGGCCCGGCTCAGCGCCGGCGCCGCGACAGCGGCACGCGGCGCGGCAGCTGCGCGACGATCGGCTCCAGCGCGGCGGCGAGCTCGGCGGCCGACGGGCGAGCGGCGGGCTCGCGCACCAGGCGCGCGCAGGATCTCCTCGAAGGCCGGCGGCACGGAGCGCGGCAGCGGGTCCGGGTCGCGCACGAGCTGCGGGAACCGCACCGGCGGGTCGCCGGCGTCGCGATCGGCGCGCCCGCGCGGCCAGGGACGCGCGCCCGAGGCCGCGTGCCACAGCGTCGCCGCCAACCCGAAGACGTCGGCGGCCGGGCCGACCGCGGCGCTGCCCGGCAGGCACTGCTCGGGCGGCATGTACGCGTCGGTGCCGACCGGCGAGGACAGGTTCTGCGCAGCGGCGATCGGCAGCGCCAGCGGCAGCAGCTGCTGCATCGGCAGCGGGCCACCGCGGCGGATCAGCGAGCGCAGCGTCGCGCCCTCGAGATGCTCGATCAGCAGGTGCGGGAGGGACCGTCGACCTGCACGCCGAAGCCGCGGACGATGACGGGGTGCGCCAGCGTGGCGAGCGCGACTGCCTCGAGCCGCATGTCGCGCAGCACGCCCTGCTTCGTCACGACGTGCGGGCGCAGGACCTTGGCGACCATCACCGCCAGCCGCTGCTGATCCCAGACGAGGAAGACCTCGAAGGGGTTGCCGCCGCCGAGCGATCGCAGGATCGACCGGCCGGGCCCTCGGGCAGCTCCCAGGAGGGAAGTTCGCTCACCTCCCGGGACGCCGCGACGGAGGCGCTATCGGCGCGTGACCGAATGCGAGGTGTCCGGGTTGCAGGCTGAGTTGCCCGGCGTCGAGCGCGACGCGTCGGTGACGGAGTTGGTCGCCGGCGCGGCGAGCGCGTCCGCGCTGGCCAGTGCCCACCCGATCGGCACCACGCGCAGCGCACGACGCCGCTCGAGCGGCTCGTCGTCGGTGAGCGACAGGTGCATCGCGGCCATGCCGCGGGAGTCTGTTGGGCGCATCCGCTCTCCTTCTGGTGTGGCGTCGTCATCGACCCGATGCGAGCAGCTCACCGTGACACGGCCCTGGTCGCAATCGCCATACGACCTTCGTGCATCGAGCGAGCGAGTACCCGCCGGCGGCCGCAACGATCCGCGACCGGCCAACCACCGCGGACGAGCGGTTCGCCCGGGTGACAGGATGGGCACTAGGGTGCGCGCGTGCACGCCCCCCGCCTTCGCCGCCTCGCCCGCCGCAGCATCGTCACGACCCGCCGCGCGGTGCTGGAGTTCGTCGAGGACCGCGGGCACCGCTCGGCGGCGCAGATCAGCTTCTTCGCGATCCTCTCCTTCATCCCGCTCGTACTGCTGCTGGCGGCGGCGTTCGGTCTGTTCTTCGACGACGCCGCCGTGCGCGAGCGGATCATCCAGACGGTCTTCGACAACGTGCCGCTCGCCAGCAGCGGCGACCGGCCCAAGCTCGAGCGCGCGGTCGGCGACGCGCTCGACCAGGCCGGCAACCTCGGCATCCTCACGACGCTGCTGCTGCTCGTCGCCGCCAGCGGGGTGATGGGGGCGCTGCGCCACTCGATCAACGAGGCCTGGGACATCGACGAGCGCCCGCCGCTGCTCAAGCGCAAGGCGCTGGACTTCGCGCTCATCCTCGGCGGCACGTCGATCCTCGCGCTGAGCGTGTCGCTGACGGTCACGCACAGGCTCGCGGGCATCGTCGACGACGAGGCGGGCGGCGGCTGGCTGCTCGCAGCACTGCTCGAGGTCGCCGGCGATCTGCTGCCGCTCGCGTTCGTCGCGCTCGCGCTGGCGTTTCTGTACCGCGTGCTGCCGATGCACGGAAAGCCCCTGCGCGAGATCTGGCCGGGAGCGTTCGTGGCGGCGATCGGCCTCGGGATCGTCAAGCAGGGCTTGGAGCTGTACTTCGAGCAGCTCGCCGACTTCGGCGCCATCTACGGCTCGCTCGGCGCCGCGATGGCGCTGCTGATCTTCGTCTACGCGGCCGCCAACGTCGTCGTCTTCGGGGCCGAGTTCGCGGTCGAGTGGGCGCGCGCCGACGACACACGGGCCAACGACGAGGGCTGATCTTGTACATCCGGGCCAACGGCCCGCAGCGATGTTTGTCCGCCGGGACAAAGACCCGCCGGGGACCTCCGGCGAGCCTGCGACGGACATCGATGGGGAGAGTGACCAGTGAAGCTCGTGATCGGGATCGTGCGCCCGGACAAGGTCAACGACGTGCTCGAGGCCCTGTACCGCGCCGAGGTGCGCGGCTTCTCGCTGAGCCGCGTGCAGGGCCACGGCGGCGAGCTTGACCGCGTGGAGACCTATCGCGGGATGCGCGTGAAGATGGGCCTGTCGGACAAGGCGCGCTTCGAGATCGCGGTCTCCGACGAGTTCGTGCAGCCGACGATCGACGCGCTCTGCGACGGCGGCCAGACCGGCGAGGTCGGCGACGGCAAGATCTTCGTCGTCCCGCTGGAGCGCGTCGTGCGGATCCGCAGCGGCGAGACCGATGACCTCGCCGTCACCCCGATCGGCGCATGAGCTCGCTGCTCGCAGCGGCACCAGCCGAGATCGACACGGGCGACACCGCCTGGATGCTCGTCGCGACGGCGCTCGTCCTGCTCATGACGATCGGCCTGGGCCTCTTCTACGCCGGGCTCGTGCGCTCCAAGAACACGCTGAACACGTTCATGATGTGCGTCGGCGCGATCTCCATCGCCACGATCACGTGGGCGCTCGTCGGCTACTCCCTGGCCTTCGACGGCGACGCCAAGATCATCGGCGGCCTCGGCCATGCCTTCCTCAACGACGTCGGCTTCGAGCCGCGCGACGGGACGACGATCCCGCACCTCGTCTTCTTCTGCTTCCAGGCGACGTTCTGCATCATCACGACGGCGCTCGTGTCGGGCGCGGTCGTCGAGCGGATGCGCTTCGGCGCGTTCCTCGTCTTCGCCACGCTGTGGTCGGTGCTCGTCTACGCCGTGCTCGCGCACTGGGCGTTCGGCGGCGGCTGGCTGCAGGCGCAGGGCACGCTCGACTTCGCCGGCGGCGTGCCGGTCGAGATGGGATCGGGCTTCTCGGCGCTGGCGGCGGCGCTCGTCGTCGGCGCACGCAAGGACTACGGGCGCCAGGCGCTGCTGCCGCACAACGCGATGTACGTCCTGCTCGGCGCCGGGCTGTTGTGGTTCGGCTGGTTCGGCTTCAACGGCGGCAGCGGCTTCACGACCGGCGAGTCGAGCGTGCTGGCGTTCACGAACACGCTGCTGACGCCCGCCTGCACGCTGCTGGTCTGGTTCATCCTCGACCTCGTCCGCAACCGCCAGATCACGGCGATCGGCGCCGCCACGGCGATCATCGTCGGCTGCGTGGGCATCACCCCCGCGGGCGGGTTCATCAGCCCGATCTGGGCGATGGTGCTCGGCGTCGTCGTCGCGTTCCCGTGCTATGCCGTCGTGGCGTGGCGGCCGCGCACCCGCGTCGACGAGACGCTCGACGTGCTCGCCGCGCACGGCGTCGCCGGCCTGACCGGCATCGTCTTCATCGGATTGGCGGCGCAGCAGAGCTGGAACGGCGTTGCCGACGGCGCGTTCTACGGCGACATCGGCCAGCTCGGTTCCCAGCTCGTGGCGGCGGCCGCGGCACCGGCGTACGCGTTCGGGATGACGTACGGCCTGCTGCGGCTGCTGGGCGCGCTCATGCCGCTGCGCGGAAGCGTCAGCGACGAGGCGATCGGGATGGACATCATCCACCACGGCGAGGAGGCCTACGTTAACGGCGAGGGCGCGATCCTGATCCGCGCCGACATGCCGTCCGACGGCGCGTCGCGCGTCCGCGAGAAGGTGTAGCCGGCGCCCTTCATCCGCGCGCCGTGCCCGTGGGGTACGGTGCATTTGCGCTCGGCCCACAACGGTCTGAAGCGGCCTGTCGTCCGACCCGAGGTGACGCATGAAGATGGTGATTGCCTACATCCGCCATGAGGCGTTCGAGCCGATCCGCGCGGACCTGCTCGTGAAGGGATTCCCGTCGCTGTCGGTGAGCGAGGTCAAGGGCTCGGGCCGCCAGCGCGGCATCACCGAGCGCTACCGCGGCGCCGAGCTGACGAACTACCTGCGCCCGAAGGTGAAGATCGAGTGCGTCGTCGCCGGCGGCGACGTGCGGCTCGTCGTCGACACGATCCTCAAGCACGCCCGCACCGGCGGCGTCGGCGACGGCAAGGTCTTCGTGCTGCCCGTCGAGGAGGCCTACCGTGTACGCACCGGCGAGGCCGGCGAGGAGATCCTGCAGTCGCACCCGGACGCCGCGAGCACCGCGTGACATCGACCGAAGGTCGCCGCTTGCGGCGATCGAAGGGCGCGTGACATCGACCGGAGGTCGCCGCTTGCGGCGATCGAAGGGCGAAACCCTCAAACACTCCGGTACGTCAGCACCACGCGCCCGAGCACGACGACGTCGCCGTCGTGCAGTTCGGCCTCGTCGACGCGGCGGCCGTTGACGACGGTGCCGTTCGTGCTGCGGTCGTCGAGGATCCGCAGGCGGTCTCCGCGCACGACGATGATCGCGTGGCGGGCCGAGACCGTGTGGTCGTCGAGGCGCACGTCGGCGGTCATCCCGCGCCCGACGTGCGTGACGGCGGCCTTCAGCGCGAAGGCCTCGCTGCCGCACAGCAGGTAGCGGCCGGGCTCGAGCTGCAGGCCCGGATCGCCGCGGTGGTCGTCGCCGTGCGGGGCGGCCTCGAGGGCGGCGGTCGGATCGTCGAGCGGGTGCGGGTCATGGGCGAGCGCGGACACGTGTAGGCAGTGCAGCGCGCGCGCCTCAAGGCAGGCTTAAGAAGGCTGCGCCGAGAGTGATTTCGTACGCGGCTCTTATGTTCGGCTGGAATCGTCCTGCCACCAGATGAAGGAGGACGCGACATGGGTGGACGGCGAATCGCAGCGATCGCGCTGAGCGGCGCGATCGTGGCGGGCGGCACCGGCGCGGCGATTGCCGCGGTCGGCAAGGACGAGAGCAGGAAGGCCGAGCAGGCGGTGCTCGATGACGCCGCCAAGCGGCTGGACGTCGCGCCCGAGAAGCTGCGCGGCGCGCTCGCGGCCGCACAGGACGCGCAGCTCGACCAGGCGGTGAAGGACGGCAAACTGACGCAGGCGCAGGCCGACAGGATCACGGCCGCGCGCAAGCAGTCCGGTCGCGTGCTCGGGCCGCTCGGCGGACCGGGCCTGCACGGCAAGCGCTTCGGCCCCGGTGGTCGCGGCGGCCCCGGCGGCCCTGGGCTCGGCGTGCGCCACGGCCTGCTCGACGACATCGCCGCCGCGCTCGGCACGACGCCGGCCAAGCTCTTCGCCTCGCTGCGGTCGGGCACGTCGATCGCCGCCATCGCGAAGGCCAACGGCGCGTCGCTGGCCGACGTGCGCACCGCCGTCAAGGGATCGGTCAAGACGCGCCTCGCCAAGGCCGTCAAGGACGGCGACCTGACGCAGAAGCAGGCCGACGCGATGCTCGAGCACGTCGACGAGAAGCTCAAGGCGATCGCGTCGGGCAAGGCGCTGCAGCTGCGCCGCCACGGCGGCCGCCAGCGCGGCATGCCCGCCCCGGGCGCGGTCCGCCCCGGCGGGCTGGCGCCCGGCGAGGCGGCGCCGCAGCTCGTGCCGCCCGGCGGGACCTACAGCTGACGGACACGGGAAGCGCCGCCGGGCGGGGGAGTTCGGCCCGCCCGGCGGAACGCGTCATCGTCGCGAAACCGTCGGCTCGCTCGGCCACGCCTGTGCGTCGGTCGACCGACACGAACACGTTGCCGCCGCCAGCGCGTCCTCGCTGGAGCGCCACAGATGCGACGTGCTGTACAGGTCGAGCGGAACCTCGCGACGAGCGCCTCGGTGCCCGCCCAGTCGAGCCGGACGTCCTCGTGGATCCCCTCGAGCTCGCCAATCGGTCTCCACACCCTGCCATTCGCCGCGAGACCACCAGTCACGATTGATCGCCAGTGACGGCGCGCTCCGAGACGCGACCGGCCCGCGCGGCAGGCTCTCAGCAACTTCCCAGCCTTCGTGCCGACAATGTCCCCATGAACGCCACCCCCGGCTCGGCCGAGCAACACCGTGTGCTCGTCGTCGACGACGAGCCGAACATCGTCGACGTGGTCTCGATGGCCCTGCGCTACCAGGGCTTCGCGGTCGCGTCGGCCGGCACCGGCCGCGACGCGCTCGCCGCGGTGCGCAGCTTCGACCCGCACCTGATGGTGCTCGACATCATGCTGCCCGACATGGAGGGCTTCGAGGTCGCCGAGCGCCTCGGCGCGCAGCGCGCGCAGGTGCCGATCATCTTCCTCACCGCGCGCGACGCGACACAGGACAAGATCCGCGGCCTGACGAGCGGCGGCGACGACTACGTCACCAAGCCGTTCAGCCTCGAGGAGCTCGTCGCGCGCATCCGCGTGATCCTGCGCCGCACCGGCGCCGCCTCCCCCTCCTCGTCGCGGCTGACGTTCGAGGACCTCGAGCTCGACGAGGACACGCGCGAGGTGAGCCGCGCCGGCGAGCCGATCGAGCTGACCGCGACCGAGTACCGGCTGCTGCGCTACCTGCTGCTCAACCCGCGCCGCGTGCTGACGCGCGCGCAGCTGCTCGACCACGTCTGGGAGTACGACTTCGACGGCGACTCGCGCATCCTCGAGACCTACGTCAGCTACCTGCGCAAGAAGCTCGACCCGCACGGCGCCCCGCTGATCCAGACGGTGCGCGGCGTCGGCTACGCGCTGCGGCTGCCGCGAGGCGGGTGAGCCGATGTCGCTGCGCGGGCGCCTCATCATCGGCGTCGTGGCGCTGGCCTTCGTCGGCCTGCTCGTGGCCGGCGGCCTGACGTACGCGCAGCAGCGCGACTTCCAGTTCGGTCGCGCCGACCAGCAGGCGGACGCCGCCCTGCCGATCGTCACGCGCAATCTCGAGGAGACCGGCGTCGTCGCGCACCGCGACGCGCTCGGCAGGCCGATCGGGCTCGACGATCGGCGCGAACGGCCGGGCGGGCCCGACGGTCCAGGCGGGCCCGACGGTCCGGGCGGGCAGGGCAGGCAGGGCGGCGACCGCGGCGGCGCGAACCTGCCCTCGGCCGTCTACGGCGAGGCGCGCGACGGGTCCGGCACGGTGCTCGGCCATGTCACCCCGCGGCTGCCCGCCGGCGAGGAGGCGCCCGCGCCGCCGAAGCTGCCCACCGTCCTCGACGGCGGCGAGCGGCTGACCGTCGACTCCGACGGCGGGCCGCGCTACCGCGTCGTGACCGAGCGCATGCCCGGCGGCGGGCTCGTGCTCGCCGCGATCCCGCTGACGGAGGTCGACGCCGCGCTGTCGCGGCTGCTGCTGACCGAGGGCCTCGTCTACGGCGGCGTCCTGCTCGCGCTCGGCTTCGGCGCCTGGTGGATCGTGCGGATCGGCCTGCGCCCGCTCGACGCGATCGGCGCGACCGCCGGCGCGATCGCCGCCGGCGACCTCGGCCGCCGCGTCGAGCCCGCCGAGCCGCGGACCGAGGTCGGGCGCCTCGGCCTGTCGCTCAACGCGATGCTCGCCCGCCTCGAGCAGGCGTTCGCCGAGCGCCGCGCGAGCGAGGAGCGCCTGCGCCGCTTCCTCGCCGACGCGTCGCATGAGCTGCGCACGCCGCTGTCGTCGATCCGCGGCTACGCCGAGCTGTTTCGCATCGGCGCCGCCTCGCGGCCGGAGGACGTCGAGAAGGCGATGACGCGGATCGAGGACGAGTCGGCGCGGATGGGCGTGCTCGTCGAGGACCTGCTCGCGCTCGCGCGCCTGGACGAGCTGCGCGAGCAGATCCGCGAGCCCGTCGACCTCGCGTCGCTCGCCGGCGACGCGGTCGACGACGCGCGCGCCGTCGCGCCCGAGCGCACGATCTCCCTCGACGGGGCCGGCGGCACGGTCGTCGACGGCGACCCGGGACAGCTGCGCCAGGTGCTCGCCAACCTCATGCGCAATGCGCTCGTGCACACGCCGGCGGGCACGCCGATCGAGGTCACCGTCGGCTCGCTCGACGGCGACGCGAGGCTCGCCGTGCGCGACCACGGTCCGGGCCTGCCGACCGACGACCCGAGCGAGCTGTTTGACCGCTTCTGGCGCGCGGATCCCAGTCGCGGGCGCGGACCGGCCGGCGCCGGGCTTGGGCTCGCGATCGTCGCGGGCATCGTCTCGGCGCACGGCGGCCGCGCGGCGGCGGCCGACGCGGACGGCGGCGGCGCGCGCTTCGAGGTCGTGCTGCCGCTGCGCGGCGACGTGGCGTAGGCCTGCTAGTGGCCCGTCTCGTAACAGGTCGCTGGAAAACCCGGGATGCCGGCGCCGCCTGGCAAGATCCGATCCCCGCCCGCCCCGAAGGTGTGGCTCAGCCACATCGAGCGTCCGAGGACGCCGCCAGGCGGTGATCGGCGC